>NZ_CP170578.1:3000000-3600000 GCF_042756445.1 Oryzobacter terrae | reverse complement strand
CGCCGCGGGTCGCCGCCGCGATGGCGGGCCAGCCCCGGGCGCGCTTCCTCCCCCGCCGGGCCCGCCTCCAGGCCGGCCGTGACGGACCGCTCGCCATCGGGCACGGCCAGACGAACAGCCAACCACGCACCGTCGCCGCGATGCTCGACCTCCTCGACGTCCACCCGGGCCACCGCGTCCTCGACGTCGGCTCCGGCTCGGCCTGGACGACGGCCCTGCTCGCCGAGCTCGTCGGACCCGACGGGAGCGTCCTCGGCGTGGAGCGCGTGCCCGAGCTAGTCGAGGTGGGTCGGGCGAACCTCGCACGAACCGGGCTGTCCCGGGCCGTGATCCGCGCCGCCGACCCCCACGTCCTCGGCGCCCCTGACGACGCACCGTTCGACCGCGTCCTCGTCTCGGCCATGGCGACCCGGCTGCCCGACACCCTCGTCGACCAACTCGCTCCCGGCGGCGTGCTCGTCGTCCCGGTCGACGGGGTGATGACGAGGGTCGTCCTCGACGAGCGACGGGGAACGACGGTCACGGAGCACGGCCGCTACCTCTTCGTCCCCCTCGTCGGCGGCTGAGCGGCGCGCCCGCGGCCGACCGGCGCCGCCGGCCGACCCTCGCGCCGGCGGCCGACCTCGCCCGGACACGACGACGCCCGGACCGGTATGAGAGCGGTCCGGGCGTCGAGCTCGGGGGCGTCAGCCCGTGTAGTGCTGCTCGAGGAGGTCCTTGTACTTCTCGGAGACGACCTTGCGCTTGAGCTTCAGGCTCGGGGTCAGCTCGCCCTCCTCGACCGTGAGGTCGTGCTCGAGGATGGTGAACTTCTTGATCGTCTCCCACCGGTTGAGCCCGGCGTTGAGCTGGTCGACGTAGCCCTGGACCATCTCGCGGCACGCGTCGGAGCCGACGACCTCCTGGTAGGACTTGCCCTCCATCCCGTTCTGGGAGGCCCAGCCGGCGATGGCGTCGGGGTCGAGGGTGATGAGGGCGGAGACGAAGTTGCGGTCGGCCCCGTAGACGACGAGCTGGCTGGCGTAGGGGCACAGGCCCTTGAAGGTCGACTCGATGTTCGAGGGCGCGACGTACTTGCCACCGCTCGTCTTGAACAGGTCCTTCTTGCGGTCGGTGATCCGCAGGAAGCCGCGGTCGTCGAGCTCGCCGATGTCGCCGGTGTGCAGCCAGCCGTCGGCGTCGAGCGCCTCCGCCGTGGCCTCGGGGTTGTTGTGGTACCCCTCCATGATCCCGGGGCCCCGGAGCAGCACCTCACCGTCGTCGGCGATGTGGATCTCGGTGCCGGGCAGCGCCCAGCCGACCGTGCCGTAGCGGTAGGCCTTGGTCCGCGCGACGAAGGAGGCCGCGCTGGACTCGGTCAGCCCGTAGCCCTCGGCGATCTGCATCCCCATGGCGTCGAACCAGCGGGCGATGTCGCCGTTGAGGGCGGCCGAGCCCGAGATGAAGAAGCGGATGTTGCCGCCGAAGCGCTCGCGGATCTTCGCGCCGATGATCTTGTCGCTGATCGCGTACTTGCGCGCGAGCAGCCCCGAGGGGTTCTTGCCCTCCTCGCGCAGGATGCTGACCTCGCGGCCGACGTCGCTGGCCCACGAGAAGAGCTTGGCCTTGAGCCCGCCCTCGGCCGCCATCATCATCGAGATCCGGCCGTAGGCCTTTTCGAAGATGCGCGGGGCCGCGCCCATGAAGGTCGGCTTGACGACGGCGAGGTTGTCGACGATCTTGTCGATCCGCCCGTCGATCGCGGTGGCGAACCCGATCTGGAGCGGCAGGGTCAGCAGCACCTTGCCGAAGACGTGGGCGAGCGGCAGCCAGAGGTACTGGAGGTCGTCCTCGCTGAGGATGTTGATCGACTCGGTGCCGGCGGCCTCGTAGGTCCACGAGCTGTGCCGCAGGCGCACGCCCTTGGGGCGGCCGGTCGTGCCGGAGGTGTAGATGATCGTCGCGAGCTGGTCGGACTGGATCTTGTCGATCCGCGCGTCGATGCCGCCCGGGTCGCCCTCGAGGTACTCGCGGCCCAGGGTGCGCACGTCGTCGAGGCTGAGCGTCCAGGCGTCGTCGTCGGTCTCGCCGTCGAAGACGACGACGCGGGTCACGCCGGGGATCTGCGGCCGGATGGAGCGCAGCTTCTCGAGCTGCTCGGCGTTCTCGGCGAAGACGACCTTCGCGCCGGAGTCGGCGAGGATGAAGGCGACGTCGTCGGCGATCGTCGTGGGGTAGATCGTCGTCGTGGCGCCACCGCTGACCATGATCGCGAGGTCGGCGAGAGCCCACTCCCAGCGGGTGCTCGACGCGATGGCGACGCGGTCCTCGGGGTCGACGCCGAGGGTGATGAGGCCGGCCCCGACCTCGCGGACGGCGGTGTCGACGTCCTTCCACGTCTCGGTGACCCACTCGTCGCCGCTCTCGCGGACGATGGCGTGGAGGAACGCGGGGCGGTCGGGGGTGGCGGCGACCCGCTCACGGAACAGGTGCCCCACGCTCTGCGCGCGGTTCTCCAGCACGGACTGGTCGACGGGCTCGTCGGCGGGAGCGTGGATCTGGGGAGAAGCGGTGAGCATCGCGGCATCGTCCTCGTCATTGGGGGCGTGGTGCGCGAATCCTGTCACAGGTGGGGCACAGAGGGGAACGGGTTGTTACCGGCGAGTCGCTTTCGTGACCCGGCGGCCCGTCGCGCGGCCGCGACGCCCGGGTCAGCGCTCCCGACGGGCGGTGTGGGCGGCGTCGACGAGGCCGACCGCGAGCCACGAGACGACCATCGACGACCCGCCGTACGACACGAACGGCAGGGGGAGGCCGGTGACCGGCAGCAGGCCCAGGTTCATCCCGACGTTCTGGACCACCTGCACGGCCAGCCAGGCCGCGACACCCACGGCGACGAGCCGGCCGAACGGCTCGTCGGAGCGCGCCGCGACCCGCAGGACGCGCAGGACGACGAAGCCGAGGAGGAGCAGCAGCCCGGTGGCGCCGACGAACCCCAGCTCCTCGCCCGCGACCGAGAAGACGAAGTCGTTGAGCTGGTAGGGCACCGAGCCGTCCTGGGTCCGCTCCCCCGCCATGAACCCCTGCCCCCACACGCCACCGCTGCCGATGGCCGTGCGCACCATCCGGGTCTGGTAGCCGCTGCCCTGCGGGTCGGCGGAGGGGTCGACGAACGAGGTGATCCGGTCGCGCTGGTAGTCGCTGAGGACGGGGGTCGTCAGCGCGGCGACGACCACGACGACCCCGAGGAGGGCGGCGCCGACGAGCCAGCGGCGCGGCGCACCGGCGACCGCGACGACGACGGCGCCCATCGCGAGGACGACCGCCGCCGACCCGAGGTCGGGCTGGAGGAGGACCAGCCCGACCGGGAGGGCCACGAGCCCCGCGGCGGCGAGGACCTCACGCGTCCCCGGCGTCCGTCCCCGGTCGGCGGGCGCGGCCAGCAGGGCTGCGAGGACGACGCAGAGCCCCACCTTGAGGAACTCCGCGGGCTGGAGGGTGAACCCGCCGGCGAGCGGGATCCACGAGCGCGACCCGTTGACGGTGAGCCCGACCGGGGTGAGGACCGCGACGAGGGCGAGCAGCGCCACCCCGTAGAGGACCGGCGCCGCCATCCGCACCCGCGCCTGCCCGAGCCGGCTCACCGCCACCGCGAGGACCAGGCCCACCGCCGCGGCGAGGAGGTGACGCACGAGGTAGGCCGTGCCGTCGGTGCGCGCCGTCGCCGACCACACGAGCAGGCCCCCGACGACCGAGGTGCCGGCGGCCGCGAGGTAGAGCCCGACGTCGTGCCGGGCGAGTCCGCCCAGGCCGGCGGACCCCGGACGTGGGGCGGGCGGGCCCGCCTGCCTCACCCAGGGACGATCTTGGCGAGGAGCTCGCGACACCGCGCGACGTCCTGGGTCATCGCGGCGGTGAGCTCGTCGATGCTGTCGAACCGCAGCGTGGGGCGGATGTGGGCCGTGAACTCGACCATGACGGTCTCGCCGTAGAGGTCGAGGTCGTCGCGGTCGAGGACGTAGGCCTCGACGGTGCGCCGGTCGCGCGTCGCGAAGGTCGGGTTGGTGCCGACGCTGATCGCGCACGGCATCGTGCGGTCGGTGGCGTCCTCGGGCTGGTCGACGCGGGTGAGCCACCCGGCGTAGACGCCCTCCTCGGGCACGAGCCCGAGCGCGTCCTCGGCGAGGTTGGCGGTCGGGAAGCCGAGCTCGCGGCCACGGTGGTTGCCGTGGACGACGGCGCCGACGACCCGGTGCGGGCGGCCGAGGACGCGGGCCGCCTCGGCGACGTCGCCCCGGGCGAGGAACGCGCGCACGGCCGAGGAGGAGAACCGCTCGCCCTCGCCGACGTCCTCGAGCGCGACGACCTCGAACCCGAGGCGCTCCCCCAGCTCGCGCAGCGTGGAGATGTCGCCGGAGTTGCGGTGCCCGAACCGGGTGTCCTTGCCGACGACGACGCAGTGGGCGCCGAGCCCGTCGACGATGACGGTGCGGACGAACTCCTCGGGGCTCTGCTGGGCGAACGCGGTGGTGAACTCGAGCACGAGCAGCCCGTCGATGCCGGTGTCGGCCAGCAGCTCGTCGCGCTGCGCGGCCGGCGTGATGAGCGCGGGCGCCTCGTCGGGGCGCAGGACCGCGACCGGGTGCTGGTGGAACGTGATGGCCACCGCGGGCAGGTCGAGCCGGTGACCGGCCTCGACGAGGGCGGTGAGGACGGCGCGGTGCCCCCGGTGGACGCCGTCGAAGTTCCCGAGGGTGACGACGCACGGGCGGAGGGCCTCGGGCGTCAGGGAGGCGTCGGTCCAGCGGTGCACGGGGACCACTCTAAGGAGTCGCCGGGGCGAACACGACGAGGCTGCGTGCCGTGGACCGCGACTCGTCGAGCATCGCGACGAGGACCCCGTCGGGGCCGATCGCGGCCACCGGCTCGACCCGCCCGGGGACCGCGGAGGCCACCCGCTGGCCGTAGCCGATGGTGCGCGCCTCGGCGGCGTCGAGCTCGCGCACGGCGAAGGCCGCCCGCGCCGCCTCGGCGGCCGGCGTCACCGGCATCGGGGTGCCCGCCGCGTGCCGCTCCTCGAGCTCGGCGAGCGGGTGGGCGTCGGCGACGAGGAAGCCCCCGACCCTCGTGCGGCGCAGCGCGGTGAGGTGCCCGCCCGTACCGAGCGCGGCCCCGAGGTCGCGGGCGAGGGCGCGCACGTAGGTGCCGGACGAGACGGTGACCTCGACGTCGACGTCGAGGACGGCCACGCCGTCGGCCTCGAGGGCCCGCGCCTCGCCGACCTCGAAGCGCGAGACGGTGACCGGGCGGGCAGGGAGGTCGACCGCCTCGCCCGCCCGAGCCCGGTGGTAGGCGCGCTCGCCCTTGACCTTGATCGCGCTGACCGCGCTCGGGACCTGCTCGATGTCGCCGGTGAGGGCGGCGACGGCGGTGACGACGTCGTCGCGGGTCGTCGACCCGGCGCCGGGCGCCGCGGTGACCTCGCCCTCGGCGTCGTCGGTGAGCGTCGCCTGGCCCAGGCGCACCGTCGCGGTGTAGTCCTTGTCGCAGCCGACGAGGAAGGTCAGCAGCTTCGTCGCGCGCCCGACCCCGAGGACGAGCACGCCGGTCGCCATCGGGTCGAGGGTGCCGGCGTGGCCGACCTTGCGGGTGGCGAGCAGCCGCCGCGAGCGGGCGACGACGTCGTGGCTCGTCCAGTCCTGCGGCTTGTCGACGAGCAGCAGTCCGTCGGTCACCTAGCGCGCGTCCTGGCGGGCGGCGTCGCCCCCGGCGGCCCCTGCCTCGGCGGATCCTGCCTCGGCGGCGGCCCCGGCCTCCGCGGCCTCCGCGGCCTCTGCCGCCTCCGCGGCCTCGCGCTCCTTCTTGTACGGGTCGGCATCACCGGCGTACACGGCGCCGGTGGCGGCCGCGGCGACCTCGGCGTCGCGCTCGCGGGCGGCGCGCAGGAGGTCGTCGATGTGGGCGGCGTTCTCGGGGATCGCGTCGGCGATGAACTCCAGCGACGGCGTGAGCCGGATGCCGAGCTGCTTGCCGACGAAGGAGCGCAGCCGGCCCTTGTTCTCCTCGAGGATCGTGGCCGTCACGGTGCGCTGCCGCTCGTCGCCGAAGACGGTGTAGAACAGCGACGCGTGCTGGAGGTCCCCGGTGACGCGGACGTCGGTGATGGTGACGAAGCCGAGGTCGGGGTCCTTGACGATGCTGCCGAGGTTGGCGGCGGTCAGCGTCTTGATCCGGTCGGCGACCTTCTGGGCGCGGGCGGTGTCGGCCACGGGGTACTCCTGCATCTCGACGGGACGGGGGACGTCCTCAACTCTAGTGAGACGGGAGCGGGCGGCACCCCGTGGGGATGCCGCCCGCTCGCCGTGTGCTGCGGATCAGGCTCGCGGCTTCTCGCGCATCTCGTACGTCGCGATGAGGTCCTCGAGCTGGAGGTCGTTGTACGACCCCAGGTTGATGCCGCACTCGAAGCCCTCGCGGACCTCGGTGACGTCGTCCTTGAAGCGACGCAGGCCGGCGATCTCGACGTTCTCGGCGACGACGACCCCGTTGCGGGTGATCCGCGCCTTGGTGCCGCGCTTGATCTCGCCGCTGCGGACGATCGACCCGGCGATGTTGCCGAACTTCGAGGAACGGAAGATCTCGCGGATCTCGGCGGTGCCGAGCTCGACCTCCTCGTACTCCGGCTTGAGCATGCCCTTGAGGGACAGCTCGATCTCCTCGATCGCCTGGTAGATGACCGAGTAGTACCGGATCTCGACGCCCTCGCGCTCGGCGACCTCGGCGTTCTGCCCTTCGGCGCGAACGTTGAAGCCGATGATGACGGCGTTGGACGCCATCGCGAGGTTGATGTTGTTCAGCGTGATGGCGCCGACACCGCGGTCGATGATCCGCAGGTCGACGTCGTCGCCGACGTCGATCTGGAGGAGCGCGTCCTCCAGGGCCTCGACCGAACCCGACACGTCACCCTTGAGGATGAGGTTGAGGGTGTCGACCTTGCCCGCCGCGAGGGCCTCGTTGAGGTCCTCGAGGGAGATGCGCTTGCGGGCCTTGGCCAGGCTCGCCTGGCGGTCGGCCGCCTCACGCCGCTCGGCGATCTGGCGCGCCGTGCGGTCGTCGGGGGCGACGACGAAGGTGTCGCCCGCCCGCGGGACCGAGGACAGGCCGAGCACCTGCACCGGGCGCGAGGGCAGGGCCTCCGCGACGGTGGCGCCGTGCTCGTCGAGCATCGCGCGGACTCGTCCGTGCGAGGAGCCCGCGACGATGGCGTCGCCGACGCGCAGCGTGCCCGACTGGATGAGGACCGTCGCCGTGGCGCCGCGACCCTTGTCGAGGTTGGCCTCGATCGCGATGCCTCGGGCGTCGCGGTCGGGGTTGGCCCGCAGGTCGAGCGCCGCGTCGGCGGTCAGCAGGACGGCCTCGAGCAGCTGGTCGATGTTCTGACCCTGCTTCGCGGAGACGTCGACGAACATCGTCTCGCCGCCGTACTCCTCGGCCACGAGGTTGTACTCGGTGAGCTGCTGACGCACCTTGGACGGGTTGGCGCCCTCGACGTCGATCTTGTTGACGGCGACGACGATCGGCACGTCCGCGGCCTGGGCGTGGTTGAGCGCCTCGATGGTCTGCGGCATGACGCCGTCGTCGGCGGCGACGACGAGGATCGCGATGTCGGTGACCTTCGCACCACGGGCACGCATGGCGGTGAACGCCTCGTGACCCGGGGTGTCGACGAAGGTGATGGCCCGCTCGACGCCCTCGTGCTCCTTGTGGATCTGGTAAGCACCGATGTGCTGGGTGATGCCACCGGCCTCGCCCGCGGCGACCTCGGCGTTGCGGATCGCGTCGAGGAGACGCGTCTTGCCGTGGTCGACGTGACCCATGACGGTGACGACCGGAGGACGCGCCTCGAGGTCGTCGTCGTCCTCGCCGGCGATGCCGGTCTCGAGGTCGATGTCGAAGGCGTCGAAGAGCTCGCGCTCCTCCTCCTCCGGCGAGACCATCCGGATGTCGTAGCCGAGCTCGCCGCCGAGGAGACGGAAGGTGTCCTCGTCGAGGCTCTGCGTCGCCGTGGCCATCTCACCGAGGTGGAACAGGACGGTGACGAGGGCACCGGGGTTGGCGTCGATCTTGTCGGCGAAGTCGGACAGGCTCGCGCCCTGACGGATCTGGATGACGGTCTTGCCGTCACCACGGGGGACGCTGACGCCGCCGATCGACGGAGCCTGCATCTCCTCGAACTCGAGGCGCTTGGCGCGCTTGGACTTGCGGGCGCGACCGGGACGACCGCCGCCGCGGCCGAACGCACCCGCGGTGCCACCGCGACCGGTGAACCCGCCGCCACGACCACCGCCGCCGCCGGGACGACCGCCGAAGCCGCCGCCACCGCCGCCGGGGCCACCCGGACGGCCACCGGGACCACCGGGGCCACCGGGACGGGCGCCACCGCGGGCGGGACGCTCACCGGGACGGGCGACCGCGCTGCGGTCGGGCATCATGCCCGGGCTGGGACGCGGGCCACCGGGACGGGGACCACCGGCGCCCGCGGGGCCGGCGGCGGGACGGGGCCCACCGGGACGGCTCTGCGGACGCGGCATGCCCTGGCTCGGGGCGAAGGGGTTGTTGCCCGGGCGGGCCGCGCTCTCGCGCTGACGGCCCATGCCCTGGCTCGGGGCGTACGGGTTGTTGCCCGGGCGCGGCGCGCCCGGACGGGGAGCCGCGCCGGGGCGGGACCCGCCCTGGCCGGAGCCGCCCTCACGGGCGGCCGGGGCGACCGGTGCCGCGGGAGCGGGGGCCGCCGGGGCGGGAGCGCTCGGCGCGGGGGCCGCGGGGCCCGGACGCGACGGTGCCGGGGCGGTCGGGGCGGAGGCCGCCGGAGCAGCCGGAGCCGACGCCGCGGGAGCGGCCGGAGCCGACGCCGCGGGGGCGGCCGGAGCCGAGGGGGCAGCGGGAGCCGAGGCGGCAGGGGCCGCCGGAGCGGCCGGCGTGCCGTCGGCGGGCTTCGCCGGGGACGACGGACGGGCCGCCGCCTTCTTGGCGGGAGCCTCGGCCGCGGCCGGGAACTTCTCGTTGTAGCGCCGGACCACCGGCGCCTCGATCGTCGAGCTCGCGCTCTTGACGTACTCGCCCATCTCGTTGAGGCGTTCGAGGACGATCTTGCTCGTCTCGCCGCGCTCCTTCGCGAGGGCGCTCACACGGACTTTAGACACATTTCTCCTGTCCAGGTCCGTGCCGTCTGGCCGGACCGTCGTTACAGCTGGGGGGTGCTCATCGCTGAGTACTCATCGGGTGCTCATCAGCGTCAAACCCGCTTCCGGTCGGTCGTTGCGTTGCGTTCTGGTCGTGCTGGTCGTGCTGCTCCTGTGCGTGGGACCTGACCCACTCGTCGACCGCCACGTGGTCGGCCGGCGTGCTGCTGTGCAGCGCGCGACCGAACGCCCGGCGACGGACGGCGAGGTCGAGGCACGAGACGGTGGGGTGCAGCCAAGCGCCGCGCCCCGGCCGAGCCCGCTCGGGATCGGGGAGCACGGCCGGCTGGCCGTCCTCTCCGGGTCCGAGGACCACGCGCAGGAGTGTCGACCGGCTATCCGCCCCGCGACACCCGATGCACGTGCGCACCGGGCCGTCGGGCCGGAGTCCAGTCCGGTCGATCCCCACCAGTCTACCGCCTACCCGCGGTCGGGGGTGTCACCGGTGCCGCCGGACGGGGTGGCTGCGGGCGCCTCGGAGGCCTCGGTGTCGGGACGGATGTCGATCCGCCAGCCGGTGAGCTTGGCGGCCAGGCGCGCGTTCTGGCCCTCGCGCCCGATCGCCAGGCTCAGCTGGTAGTCGGGCACGACGACCCGGGCGCTGCGCAGCTGGCGGTCGACGATGTCGACCGAGTGCACGCGCGCCGGCGACAGGGCGGCGGCGACGAAGGACGCCGGGTCCTCCGAGAAGTCGACGATGTCGATCTTCTCGCCGTGCAGCTCGCTCATGACGGCACGCACGCGGGCCCCCATCGGCCCGATGCAGGCGCCCTTGGCGTTGAGCCCGGGGACCTTGGTGTGCACGGCGATCTTCGTGCGGTGGCCGGCCTCGCGGGCCAGCGCGGCGATCTCGACGCTGCCGTCGGCGATCTCGGGGACCTCGAGGGCGAAGAGCTTGCGGACGAGGTTGGGGTGGGTGCGCGACAGGGCGATCTGCGGGCCGCGGGGGCCGCGCTTGACCGACACGACGAAGCACCGCAGCCGCTGTCCGTGGACGTACTGCTCCCCCGGCACCTGCTCGGCGAGCGGGAGGATCCCCTCGACCGTGCCGAAGTCGACGGTGACGTGCCGCGGGTCGGGGCTCTGCTGGATGACGCCGGCGACGATGTCGCCCTCGCGGCCCTTGAAGTCCCCGAGGATCGCGTCGTCCTCGATGTCGCGCAGGCGCTGGACGATGACCTGGCGCGCGGTGGCGGCCGCGACCCGGCCGAAGCCGGTGGGGGTGTCGTCGAACTCGGGGCCGACCTCGCGGCGCGGTCGCGCCGGGTTGCCCTCGTCGTCGACCTCGCCCTCCTCCGGCTCGACCTCGTGCTCCTCGCGGGCCCACACGACGACGTGCCCGGTCTTGCGGTCGAGCTCGGCGCGCGCGTGGCGGAAGTGGCCCTCGGTGCGCTGGTACGCGAGGACGAGCGCCTGCTCGATCGCGGGGATCAGCACGTCGAGGGAGATGCCGCGCTCCCGCTCGAGGGCGCGCAGGGCAGCCAGGTCGATGTCCATGTCAGCTCTCCTTGCTCTCGTCGGGACGGGCGAACTCCACCTGCACGACGGCCTTCGTGACCTCGGCGTACGCGAGGGTCTCGGTGCGTGCGGGGTCCTTCTTCGTCGCGGGCACCTCGAGGGTGGCCTGCGCGCTCGAGGCGGCGGTCAGGCGACCGGTGACCTCGCGGTCGGCCAGGTGCACCTCGACGAGGCGGCCGACGTTGCGCCGGTAGTGGCGGGGTTCGGTGAGGAGGCGGCCGACACCGGGCGAGGAGACCTCGAGGGTGTAGGCGAGCTCGCCCAGGGAGTCGGACGCGTCGAGGGCGTCGCTGACCAGGCGGGTCGCGTCGGCGACCTCGTCGAGAGTGAGGGGGTCGGTGCGCTCGGTGACGAGGTCCGGCTCGGCGGCGAGGTCGCGGTCGACGAGGACCTTGACGACGCGGCGGTGGCCGGCGGGGGTGACCGTGACGTCCTCGAGGACGAGTCCGGTGGGCGCGAGGGCCTGCTCGAGGTCGGGTCGGATCTGCTCGGCGGTGGTCATGCCGGACCCTCCTCTCTGAAGTTTGAGTCGGCGTGAGGCCGACGACCCCACTCTAGGCCACCTCCTCGACGGGCCCGAACCGCGTGCGACGATGGGGTCGTGGCGGAGCGAGGACGGGGTGTCGACCGCCGGTGGGTCGTCTCGGGGCTGCTGGGCGCGGCCGTCCTCCCGGCGACGGCGTGCGGCATCCGCCTCGAGGACGACGCCCCCCGCGTCCCCCTCGTGCCCACCCGCACGCCCGTGCCCGTCGAGGAGGCGCTCGTCGCGCTGACCCGTGACACGGTCGCGCTCGCGAGTGCGGCGGCGGCGCTCGACGGCGACCTCGCCGCCGACCTCGCGGCCCTCCACCGGCGCCAGCACACGGTGCTGCGCACGACGCTGCTGCGCCGCCAGGTGCCGGCGGACGACCTCGACGCGCCGGCACCAGCGGGGTCCTCCGCCGCCCCGTCGCCGTCGGGGTCCTCGGCGTCGTCGTCCCCCTCACCGTCCCCGACGGTCGACGGACGCGCCGCGCTCGGCGCCCTCGAGGCGGCGGCCGCGGCCGCCGCGGGGACCTTCGCCGACGTCGAGGACGACCTGCGGGCGACGGTGGCCGCGCTGCACGCCCAGCGGCACGCCGCGGCGACGCTCCTCGCCGGACGCGCGCCGGACGTGCCGAGCGACCCCGTCGGTGGGGACACCGTGGCCCGGGTGGTCGCCCTGACCGAGGCCGCCATCTGGCTCCTCGAGGTCGTCAGCGCCCGGTCGAGCGGACGCCAGCGCGACCGGTCCGACGCCACGCTCGTCGTCCTGCGCGCCCTGCGGGCCGACCAGCTGTCGGGCGGGGCCCGCTCCGAGTCCGCGCTCGGCCACGCCCTGCCCTTCCCCGTCGACTCCGCCGCCGACGCCGCTCGCTTGGCCCGGGAGGTCCTCACCGCCCTGCGCGCCGACCTCGGTCCGCTCCTGGCGCCGCTCGTCGCCGAGCACGGCGCGACCGGCCTCGGGGCCGCCACCCGCTGGCTGGGGACGGTCGAGGTCGAGGCCCACCGCTGGGGCGTCGACCTCGTCCCCTTCCCCGGCCTGGCGTGAGCGCCCCCGACCTGCCCCCGGTCCCGGCCGGCTGGCTGGCCTGGGTCTCGCGCCTGCCGCCCGAGGGCGGCCCGTCCGGTGCGCAGTGGGTTCCACGCGTGCCGCGGCTGCTCGCGGAGGCGTTCGAGCGGTGGGGCCTGGTCGCCGACGGGCCCGTGCGGACGGGGTGGACGGCGGTCGTCGCCCCCGTGCTGCGCGACGGCGAGCCGCTCGTCCTCAAGGTGGTCCGCCGCAGCGTCGACACCGACGGCGAGCCCCTCGCCCTGCGCCACTGGGACGGGAACGGGTCGGTCCGCCTCGTCGCCGCGCTCCCGAGCGAGGGCCTGCTCCTCCTCGAACGGCTCGACGCCTCGACCGACCTGGCGTCCGTGGAGGTCGAGGCGGCGTGCGCGGTCGTCGGCGGGCTGCTCGCACGGCTGCACGTCCCCGCTCCCCCGGCCCTGCCGACCGTGCCACCGTGGGCGGCCGGCTGGCTCGAGGAGGCCGCGCGCCGCGACGCCCTCCCCCGCCGGTTCGTCAGCCGCTCCGCGGGGCTGCTCCGCGAGCTCTCGGGCGACCCGGGGGCCGAGGCGACCCTCGTCCACGGCGACCTGCACTTCGGGAACGTCCTCGCGGGGGACCGCGAGCCGTGGCTGGCCATCGACCCCCAGCCGAGGGCGGGCCACCCCGGCTGGGACCTCCACGCCGTGCTGCGCAACCGGCGCGACGAGCTCGGCACCGGAGCGGCGATGCGCTGGTCGGTGGGACAGCGGGTCGACGCGTGGTGCGACGCGGCGGGCGTGCCCGAGGACGTCGCCCGCTGGTGGACCGTCGTGCGGTGCGGCGTCGAGGCCGTGTGGGCCCTCGACGACGACAACGCCGAGGAGGTCTCGTTCAGCATCGCCCTCGCCAAGGCCCTCGACGACTGACGGACCACGGCATGGCGACGCCTACGGTGGGGTGATGGCGAACCGGCTCGCGGACTCCCTCTCCCCCTACCTCCTCCAGCACGCCGACAACCCGGTCGACTGGTGGGAGTGGGGCGACGAGGCCTTCGCCGAGGCCCGCCGCCGCGACGTCCCGGTCCTGCTCTCGGTCGGGTACGCGGCCTGCCACTGGTGCCACGTCATGGCCCACGAGTCGTTCGAGGACGACGAGGTGGCCGCGCTCGTCAACGACCGGTTCGTCGCGGTCAAGGTCGACCGCGAGGAGCGGCCCGACGTGGACGCCGTGTACATGGCGGCGACGACCGCGCTCACCGGGCAGGGCGGCTGGCCGATGACCTGCCTGCTCACCCTCGACGCCGACCCGTTCTTCGCCGGCACCTACCTGCCCAGACCCCAGCTCCTCCAGCTCCTCGGCCAGGCCGACCACCTCTGGCGCACCGACCGGGAGCGCGTCGTCGAGAGCGGCGCCCACGTGGCGTCGCGGCTCCGCGAGGTCACCAGGCCCCCGGCGCCGACGAGCATCGATGCCGCGGTGTGCGACACCGCAGTTCGTCGCCTGAGGGCCGAGCACGACGACGCGAGGGGCGGCTTCGGGGGCGCACCGAAGTTCCCGCCGTCCTCGGTCCTCGAGTTCCTCCTGCGCCACCACGCCCGCACGGGCGACGCCGACGCCCTCGCGATGGTGCGCGCCACCGGTGCCGCGATGGCACGGGGCGGGATGTACGACCAGCTGGCCGGCGGCTTCGCCCGGTACAGCGTCGACGCGGGCTGGGTGGTCCCGCACTTCGAGAAGATGCTCTACGACAACGCCCAGCTCCTCCGGGTGTACCTCCACCTGTGGCGCGCGACCGGCGACCCGCTGGCCCGTCGGGTCGCCGAGGAGACGGCCGAGTTCCTCCTGCGCGACCTGCGCACCGGCGAGGGCGCCTTCGCGTCGGCACTCGATGCCGACACCGTCGTCGACGGCCACTCGCACGAGGGCCTCACCTACGCCTGGACGCCCGACCAGCTCGTCGAGGTCCTGGGTCCCGAGGACGGCCGGCGCGCGGCCGAGCTCCTGGCGGTGACCCCCGAGGGGTCCTTCGAGCACGGGGCCTCGACGCTCCGTCTCCTGCGCGACCCCGACGACACCGCGTGGTGGGGCGACGTGCGGATCCGGCTCCTCGCGGCCCGGGACACCCGGCCGCAACCCGCGCGCGACGACAAGGTCGTCACGGCGTGGAACGGGCTGGCCGTCGCCGGGCTCGCCGAGGCGGGCGTCCTCCTCGACCGCCCCGACCTCCTCGAGGCCGCGGTCGTCGCGGCGCGCGTCGTCCTCGACCTCCACGTCGTCGACGGACGGCTGCGGCGCACGTCGAGGGGCGGCGTCGTCGGGGCGTCGGAGGCGGTTCTCGACGACCACGGCGACCTCGCGGAGGGCCTGCTCGCGCTGGCCCAGGCGACCGGCGACGCCACGTGGCTCGAGGCCGCGCAGGGCCTGCTCGACGACGCCCTGACCCGCTTCGTCGACGCCGACGGCGTGCCGCACGACACGGCCCACGACGCGGGGGCGCTGTTCGCCCGGCCCGCGGCGCGCACCGACCTCGCCGAGCCCTGTGGCGCGTCGTCCCTCGCGGGTGCGCTGCTGACCCTCTCGGCCCTGACCGGGTCCACCACGCACCGCGAGGCCGCCGGCCGCGTCCTCGACGCCTGTGGGTCGGTCGCGACCTCGGACCCCCGGTTCGCCGGCTGGAGCCTGGCCGTCGCCGAGGCGGTGCTGGCGGGGCCGCTCCAGGTGGCGGTGGTCGGTGACGGCCCGGACGCCGACGGCCTCCGCCGGGTGGCGTTCGCGGCGACCTCGCCGGGTCTCGTCGTGGCCTTCGGCCCGCCAGACGCCGACGGCGTGCCCCTGCTCGCCGACCGGCCGCTCGTCGGCGGCTCGGCGGCGGCGTACGTCTGCCGGGGGTTCGTGTGCGACCGGCCGGTGACGACGACGGAGGAGCTCACGGCGGCGCTGGCGACCGGGAGCTGAGGCCGGCTCCCGGCCCGGTGTGCGCCGCGCCCGTGCCTGCTGACCGCGCTCGGCGCCCTACGGATGCCGAGAGGCACAGAGGAAGGCAGCCGACCCGGGAGGGCCTGCCACCGCCACTCGGCATCCGTCCAGCACCCGGTCCCCCGGCACGAGTGCCGGCGGAGGGTACTGCGGGCGCGCGCCCCCGAAGGGGCGGCACGAACGGGTGGTCCGAGGTCAGTCGGACCGTGCCGAGCCCTCTCCACGATGTGCCGGAGCAGCCGCGTCGAGGGTGGGTGATGGTCGTGCTCGAGAGGGTGGGGGTCGCCTCGAGCGCATGGAGCACAGCTCGGGACATGGCCCATCCTCGGTGACTCACTGTCGGGCTCCCCTGCTGAAACCCGGCTGAGTGTTCGCAGCGTAGAAGCCCACCGGGCCCGAGGCAAGGGGTGTTCCCACCCGTCGGATCGGCATCCCAGGAGATGGTCACGCCGTGCGGTCGACCGCGAGGGTCAGGCGAGGAGGAGCCGGTAGGACGGGTCGCGCTCGGCGAGGAGGCGCTGCGCCCTCGCGGGGTCCACCCACGCCGCGGTCGCCCAGACGTCGGCCCAGAGCAGGTCCGTCCCCACGACGGTCGCCGACCCGGGCCGTGCGACGCCCGTGCCGGTCCGGGGGTCGACGACGTGGTCGCCGCGTCGGGCGGCGCCCGACGTGGCGACCCCTCCCCGCCGGAGCTCGACGACCTCGACGACCCGCGTCGGGTCGCGCGGGTCCTCGATGCCCACGCGCCACGGGGCGGGGTCGTCGGAGGGCCCGGGACCCGAGCCCACGGCGACGTCGCCACCCGCGCCGACGGCCCAGGTCGCCCCGGGCACGAGGGCGAGGTGCTCGGCGGCCGCGGCGACGGCCCAGCCCTTGACGAGGCCGGTGGGGTCGAAGACGGGACGGCCCGGCGCGGGGCCCCGGCTGCCCCAGGCGGGTCGCCAGGCCGAGAACAGGCCGTCGGTGCGGTCCTCGGCCTCGAGGCAGAGCTCGGCGACGTCGGCGACCCACGGGTGCAGGACGTCGTCCTCGCCGGTCTCGCCGTGCTGGAGCCGGAGCAGGTCGCTGTCGGACCGCCACGTGCTGAGGGCGGCATCGACCCGGCGCAGGTGTGCGAAGACCCGCCCGACCGCCGCCTCGACCTCCTCCCGCGCGGGGTCCACGGCCCGCACGTGCACCGACACCGGCATCCCCATGACGACCTCGACCCACGCGCCGCGGCCGGCGCGGTGGGCCGCGGGGTCGGGTGGGGCGCTCGGTGGCGTGCTCGCCGTGGCGGGCGCCGTGGCCGCGGCGCTCACAGCCCCGCCTGGTCCAGCGCCGACTGGAGGGAGCCGATGTAGCCCTCGGACGTGTACGTCGCACCCGAGACCATGTCGATGTCGGCGCTCTGGGCGGCGACCGCCTCCTCGTTGAGGATCGGGACCGCGTAGGTGTTGATCTCCTGGTCCTTGTGGTCGTTCCACGGCACCTGCACGACCCGCGACGCGGTGACCTTGCCGTCGGTGACCGTGATCTCGACCTGGACGTCGCCGTAGCGGGTGCCCACGGCGTCACCGGTGTACGTCCCCGCCGAGGCGGCGGAGTCCGACGACCCCGAGTCGGCCGTGGAGCCCTGGTCGGAGCTCGAGGAGCCGGAGTCCGGGGAGTCCGAGCTCGAGGAGCCGGAGTCCGACGTCGTCCCGGGGTCGGTCGTGCCGCCCGCGGACGACCCGGCCGAGCCGTTGCCGGCGAGCGCGACCACGCTCGTGCCGGCCGCGGCGTTCGTGGACGTGTGGTAGCTGAAGAGGAGGACGAGCGCCGAGACGGTGCTGGCGGTCCAGAGGGTGATGCGACGCATGCGGGGCTCCGGTCGGGTGGGAGGGGTCAGGAGGTGAAGCGCTCGAGGTGGACGGCCGAGGGGGCGACGCCGGCCTCGAGGGCGGCGGTCCGGACGGCGTCCATCCAGCCGTCGGGGCCGCAGACGAACACGTCGTGCTCGGCGACGTCGGGGACGACGTCGAGCAGGGCCTGGGCGTCGGTGAGGTGGCGGGCCTGGCGGGGCAGCCAGCTGGGCCGGTCGTCGACCCGCGGGCCCTCGACGACGAGGTAGCGCGCTCCCCGGTCGGTGGCCAGGGCCGCGATCTCGTCGCCGAGGACCGCCTGCGCGGCGGTGTGCACGCGGTGGATGACGGTGACGTCGCCCGGCGCCTGCTCGAGGTCCTCGAGGAGGGCGCGCAGCGGCGTGATGCCGATCCCCGAACCCATGAGCAGGACCTTGCGTCGGGTGCGCACTCCCTCGTGGAGGCGCCCGTACGGCCCCTCGAGCAGCACGCGGGTCCCGGGGACCAGGGTCGAGAGGCGCGCGGACCCGTCTCCGGCGTGGGCCGCGGTGAGGCGCAGCGTGCGCCCGTCGGGGGCCGCCGACAGCGAGTACGGGTTCGCGCGGCTCCACCCCGGTCCTCCGAGGAAGCGCCACTGGAAGAACTGCCCGGCCCGCGCCGGGATCCGGCGGACACCGGGACCGCCGAGGGTCACCGTCGTGACGCCCGGGCCCTCCTGCCTGACCTCGACGACGCGCACCGGCGCCGACAGCGAGCGCCACAGCGGCAGGCCGAGGCGGAACACGAGGACGGCAGCCGCGGCCACGGCCCACAGGGACCACCAGAACACCGTCGCGACGGTCGAGTCGAGGAACTCGGCCCCGGTCCAGAGCTGGTGCGGCAGCACGAGCCCGGCCCCGAGGTAGCCGTAGAGGTGGATGAGGTGCCACGACTCGTAGCGCAGCCGGCGCCGGGCGCGGCGGACCGAGGTGACGACGACCATGACGAGGGCGAGCGTCCCGGCCACCGCGAGGAGCATCCCGGGGTAGTCGACGACGAGGTCGACCACCGTGCCCCACAGTCCCTCGGGCGAGCTCGCGGCGTACCCGAGGGTGATGAGCACGACGTGGGCCATGAGCAGGGTGAAGGAGGTGAAGCCGACGAGCCGGTGGGTGCGCGCGAGGGCGTCCTGTCCCCACGCGTGCTCGACCCACGGCACCCGCGCCATGAGGAGCACCTGGACGAGGAGCAGGGCCGACGCGACGAGTCCGGTGAGGCGACCGGTCGACGTGAGCGCGCCGGCGACCGAGCCGAGGTCCCCGACCCCTCCCCCCGCGACCCAGAGCGCCGTGACCGCGAGGAGGACGGCCCACAGACAGCCGACCCCGGCGTCGCGCCACCACCGCGGGACCGGGCGCCGGCGCGTCCGGGGCGCCGCGCCAGGAGCCGGTCCACCACGAGCGGGTGCGGGTGCGGTGCCGGGTGCGGGGGCGGGCGGGGCCGCGGGGCCCGCCGTGGTCGTCGTCATGGGATCACCGTCGGCTCGCGCGCTGTGCGGTTGCTGTGACGTCGGTCGGTCCCGGCCATGAGCGTGTGGAAACGGTTCCGCACTTCCGCAACAATGCGGTGGTGAGCGCACCGGTGCCCCCGCCCCCGACGGCCGTCCCCACGACGGGTTCCGGGCCCACGACCCCGTCCACGGTGTCGGGTGACCGCGACGGAGCGTCGGCTCGAACCCCCTCCGACGACCGGGCCACGATGTTCCAGGCGCGCGTCGAGCGCTGGCTCCCCGACCTCGTCGGCGGCCTGGCCCTCCTCTACGGGGGCGAGCGCGCACCGGGGCTCGCGGCCGACCTCGTCGAGCTCGCCCACACCGCCTACGGCGCCCGCTCCGACCGGCTCCACCGCCGCGACCTCGACCGGATGCTGCGCCCCGACTGGCTCCAGGACCCCGGCCTCGTCGGCTACGCGGCCTACACCGAGCGCTTCGCCGGCGACCTGCGTGGGGTGACCGACCGCCTGCCCTACCTGCGCGAGCTCGGTGTCGGCTATCTCCACCTCATGCCCCTCCTCCGCCCCCGCGAGGGCGACAACGACGGCGGCTACGCCGTGGCCGACTACCGCTCGGTGCGCCCCGACCTCGGCACGATGGACGACCTCGAGGCCCTCGCCGAGGACCTCCACGACGCCGGCATCAGCCTCGTCCTCGACCTCGTCCTCAACCACGTGGCCCGGGAGCACGACTGGGCGGAGCGGGCCCGGGCCGGCGACGCGGCCTACCGCGAGTACTTCCACGTCTTCCCGGACCGGACCGTGCCGGACGCCTACGAGCGCACCCTCCCCGACGTCTTCCCCGACTTCGCCCCCGGGAACTTCACGTGGGACGACGAGCTCGGTGGCTGGGTCTGGACGACCTTCAACGAGTTCCAGTGGGACGTCAACTGGGCCAACCCCGCGGTCCTGCGCGAGTACGCGGGCATCATCCTCGACCTCGCCAACCGCGGGGTCGACGTCCTGCGGCTCGACGCCATCGCCTTCATGTGGAAGCGGCTCGGCACCGACTGCCAGGGCGAGCCCGAGGTCCACGCCGTCACCCAGGTGCTCCGGGCCGTCACCCGGATCGCCTGCCCGGCGGTCGCGTTCAAGGCCGAGGCGATCGTCGCGCCCACCAAGCTGCTCGCCTACCTCGGCACCGGCGGCTACACGGGCAAGGTCAGCGACCTCGCGTACCACAACAGCCTCATGGTCCAGGTGTGGTCGATGCTCGCCGCGCGCGACGTCCGCCTCGCCGCCCACACCCTCGCCGCCCTGCCGCCGAAGCCGCTCACGGCCACGTGGCTGACCTACCTGCGCTGCCACGACGACATCGGCTGGGCGATCATGGACGAGGACGCGTGGGCCCTCGGCCTCACCGGTCCGGGCCACCGCTCCTTCCTCGCCCGCTGGTACGCCGGCGACTTCCCCGGCTCCTCCGGCCGCGGCCTGGTCTTCCAGCACAACCCCGCGACGGGCGACATGCGCACGAGCGGCACGGCGGCCTCCCTCATCGGCCTCGAGGCCGCGTCGTCGCCGGCCGAGGTCGACCTCGCGGTCGCCGCGCTGCGCCTCGCCCACGCCCTCGTCATCGGCTGGGGCGGCATCCCGGTCATCTGGAGCGGTGACGAGCTCGGCCAGCCCAACGACCCGCACTGGGCCGACGAGCCCGGCCACGAGGACGACAACCGCTGGGCCCACCGGCCGCGGCTCGACCCGCGGGCCGTCGCCGACCGGCACGACCGCTCCACCGTCGCGGGGCGGGTCTTCGAGGACGTCGTGTCGCTCGTGCGGACCCGCGCCTCGCTCCCCCACCTCCACGGGTCGGTCGAGACGCGGATCGGCCCGGTCGACGACCCCGGCGTCCTCGTGACCGTCCGCGACCACCCCGTGGGCCGCTTCGTCGGGGTCTACAACGTCACGCCGGAGCCGCGGCCCTGGTACGACCACCGCCTCCACGAGCTCGGGGTCGCCGAGGCCCGCGACGAGATCACCGGTGAGGCCCTCCCCTGGAGCCGCGGAACCGTCGTGCTGCCCCCCTACGGCGTCCTCTGGCTCACCACCCCAACGACCTGACCCGTCGTGCCGCCGCTCGGCCCCGCGGGTTCGAGGTGACCCCCGACTCACCAGAGGCCGGCGAGGTCTCCTCCGATGCGCACGACGAACGCCGCGACGATGACGACGAACACGCCCCGCACGAAGCGGCTCCCGAGCCTGACGGCGGTCCGGGCGCCGACCCACCCGCCGACGAGGTTCGTCGCGGCCATGACGACCCCGACCTTCCACACGACGTGTCCCCCGGGGACGAAGACGGTCAGCGCCCCGAGGTTCGTCGCGAGGTTGGCGATCTTCGCCTTGGCGCTCGCCTCGAGGAAGGCGTACCCCATGAGCCCGACGAGCGCGAAGACCATGAACGACCCGGTGCCCGGCCCGAGGGCGCCGTCGTAGACCCCGATGACGAAGCCGGTGAGCATCGCGGCGACGGTGTGCCGGTGCCCCGACCACCGCAGCTGGGTGGCCTCGCCCAACGACGGCCTGAGCAGCGTGTAGGCGCCGACGGCGACGAGGAGCACGAGGATCACGGGGTTGAACAGCGACTTCGGGATGTGCAGCCCGAGGAGGGCTCCGCCGATCGCCCCGACGTAGGCGACGGCCGCCATCGGCAGGGCCGTCCGCAGGTCGGGCCGCACCCGCTTCCAGTAGGTGAGCGACGCGGTGGCGGTCCCCCACACCGAGCCGAACTTGTTCGTCGCCAGGACCTGGGCGGGCGTGGCGCCCGGCAGCCCGATGAGCAGCGCGGGCAGCTGGACGAGCCCGCCGCCGCCCACGACGGCGTCGATCCAGCCGGCGACGAATCCGGCGAGCCCGAGGAGGGCGACGACCTCGAGGCCGGGGTCGCTCACGAGGGGGCGGTGCCGGACACCCAGCCGTCGACGATGGCGAGGACGTCGAGCAGCTCGTGGGCCCGCGCGTCGGGGACCGCGTCGACCTCGACCTTCTGCCCCGCGGGGATGTCGCTGTGCGGCACCCAGATCGCGCGCATCCCGACCTGCTGCGGCCCGTGGACGTCCTCGAAGAGCCGGTCGCCGACGTACACCGACCGGGTCGGCTCGACACCGAGGGCGCGGCACGCGGCGCGGAAGGCCTCGGGGTGCGGCTTCACGTGGTCGATCTCGCTCGAGTACACGTCGGCGTCGACGAGGTCGAGGACGCCGTCACGCTCGAAGATCCCCCGGTGGTAATCGCGCGACCAGATGGTGTTCGACAGCACCCCCACCTTGATGCCGCGCTCGCGCAGGCCCTCCCACAGCGGCCGCACCTGCGGGTCGGTCAGCGTGTGCGGCTCCCAGAACCCGCGGTACGCCGCGAGGGCGAGGTGGTGCCGGTCGTGCTCGGGGTCGACGCCGGCCTCGTCGAGGATGTCGGCGAGCGCGGCGCTGCTGTGGTCGTCGCGACCGCGGCGCCACGCGGAGCTCTCGACCTCGAGGATCCGGTCGGCGAGGCGGTGGGCCTCGTCGAGGTCGGCCTGCGACACCTCGGGCGACGAGATCGGCACGCCGTGGACCTCGCGCGCGAAGACCCGCCACTGCTCGGGCAGGTCGACGTCGTGCCACGGGGTCAGGGTGCCGCCCCAGTCGAAGACGACGGCGTCGATGCCCGCGTCGGGGTCGGCCTCGACGCGGGCACCGCCGTCGCTCACGCGCGGCCGATCTCGGTGAGGATCTCCTGCACCGCCGACGCGACGGCGACCTCGCGGCGCTCGCCGGACCGGCGGTCCTTGACCTCGATGGTGCCGTCGGCCAGGCCGCGGCCGACGACGACGATCGTCGGGACCCCGATGAGCTCGGCGTCCTTGAACTTCACGCCCGGGCTCGCCTGGCGCCGGTCGTCGAGGAGCACCTCGACCCCGCGCGCCTCGAGCTCGCGGGTCAGCTCCTCGGCGTAGGTCGCGACGGCCTCGTCCTTGCCGGTGGCGACGAGGTGGACGTCGAAGGGCGCGAGGGCTCGGGGCCAGACGAGCCCCTGCTCGTCGTGGTTGCCCTCGGCGACGCAGGCCACGGCCCGCGAGACCCCGACCCCGTAGGACCCCATGATGACGGTGCGCAGCTTGCCGTTCTCGTCGAGGACCTTGAGGTCGAGCGCCTCGGCGTACTTCGTGCCGAGCTGGAAGATGTGCCCCATCTCGATGCCACGAGCCGACTCGAGGCCGTGGCCGCACGAGGGGCACTCGTCGCCGTCGCGGACCTCGGCGGCCTCGATGGTCCCGTCGGCCGTGAAGTCGCGACCCGCGACGAGGTCGAGGACGTGCCGGCCGCTCTCGTCGGCGCCCGTGACCCATGCGGTGCCGTCGACGACCCGCGGGTCGAGGAGGTAGCGGATGCCGGTGCTCTGCTCGAGGCCGAGGGCGCCGGGGCCGATGTAGCCCTTGGCCAGCGTCGGGTAGCGCGCGAAGTCCTTCTCGTCGAAGGCCTCGACGCGCGCCGGCTCGACCTGGGCGCCGAGACGCTTCTCGTCGACGTCGCGGTCGCCCGCGAGCCCGATGGCCAGCGGCTCCCGGGTGCCGTCGGGGTGGACGAGCATGACGACGACGTTCTTGAGGGTGTCGGCGGCGGTCCAGGCGTGCCCGGCCTCCCGCGGGAAGGCGGCGTTGAGGTGGGCGACGAGCGTCTCGATGGTCGGGGTGTCGGGGGTGTCCTCGACGTGCGCCGCCGGGAGGTCCGTGGCGTCGACGGCGTCGGGGACCGGAACGCGCACGGCCTCGACGTTGGCGGCGAAGCCGCAGTTGGCGCACCGGACGTAGGTGTCCTCGCCGTTCTCGGCGGTCGCGAGGAACTCCTCGGACTTCGAGCCGCCCATGGCGCCGGCCATCGCCTGGACGATGACGTAGTGGAAGCCGAGGCGGTCGAAGATCCGCACGTAGGCGTCGCGGTGCAGCTGGTAGCTCTTGTCGAGACCGGCCTCGTCGAGGTCGAAGGAGTAGCTGTCCTTCATGACGAACTCGCGGCCGCGCAGCACCCCGGCGCGCGGGCGGGCCTCGTCGCGGTACTTGTTCTGGATCTGGTAGATCGCGAGCGGGAGGTCCTTGTACGAGCTGTAGAGGTCCTTGACCGCGAGGGTGAACATCTCCTCGTGGGTCGGCCCGAGGAGGTAGTCGGCGCCCTTGCGGTCCTGGAGGCGGAACACGTTGTCGCCGTACTCCTCCCAGCGACCCGACGCCTCGTAGGGCTCACGCGGCAGGAGGGCCGGGAAGAGCAGCTCCTGGGCGCCGATGGCGTCCATCTCCTCGCGCACGATCGCCTCGACGCGGCGCAGCACCTTCAGGCCGAGCGGCAGCCACGTGTAGATGCCGGGGCTCACCCGGCGGATGTAGCCGGCCCGGACGAGCAGCTGGTGGCTCGGGACCTCGGCGTCCGCCGGGTTCTCGCGAAGGGTTCGCAGGAACAGGGACGACATGCGCATGGCCACGGGGAGGCTCCGTCGGGGTGGTGGGGAGGACAACCCCGCAAGGATAACGACGGGCGCGGCCCGGCGATCACCCCTGGGGCAGGCCCAGGTCGTTGCGGTAGGCCCGGATGGCGGCGATCCGCCCGTCCCGGACGGTGAAGAGGTGGCAGACCATGCTCACGAGGTCGCGGCCGTCCTGGTGGAGCGTCGACCGCTGCTCGACGAGGACGTCGTCGCCGGCCCGGACGACGTTGACGTCCTCGGTCGTCAGGCTGGTCGCGGTGTTGATGGGCGCCCGCAGCCGCTCGAGGATCTCGTCGGCCGAGCGGTGCACGACGCGCCAGGGGTCGTGGCCCCAGGCCGCGGCCAGCTGGATGGTCGCGTCGGGGTGGAAGAAGCCCCGGACGGCCTCGAAGTCCGCCGCCTCGCGCGACGTGCGGGCCCGCTGTGCCGCCGCGAGGTAGTCGGTGACGAGCGTGACGTGGTCGGTGCCCTCCTCAGCCATCTCGACAGCGTCCCACTGCCGGCCCCCGGTGGCCAGCACGAGATCAGCGCGCCGTCAGCGCACGGTCTCCTCGTAGCGGGCGCGAAGCCCGGCGTCACGGAAGCCCAGGCGCAGGTAGAGGTCGTGGGCCGGGTTGTCGACGTTGACGGTGAGCCACACCTGCTCGCAGCCGGCCTTGCGCAGCGCGCGCAGCGACCGGGCGACGAGGTGGGCCCCGAGTCCGTGGCCGCGCCAGGCGGGCACGACGCCGACCTGGTCGACCCAGTCGTCGATGAGGTTGACGAACCCGACCGGGACGCCGTCGGCGTCGAGGACGACCCGCGACGCCGACGGCCGGAACCCCTCCTCCGCCGAGACGTCTGCCACCCACTCCTCGAGCGGGGGGTCGGGGAACCCCGGCCGGTCGGCGAAGGAACGCCGGTACGCGTCGTGGAACAGCGGCGCCGTCTCGGGGGTCCAGCGCGCGCTCGTGAGGCCCTCGGGCCGCTTGACCCGCGGCACGTCGACCAGGTCGTGCCGCATGACGTGCTCGGCGAAGGTCTGGACCAGGCCCAGCTCGGCGACCATCTCCTCCCACTCGGGAGAGCTCGTCTCGACCGCCACGCGCAGCAGCGCGCCGCCGGACTGCTCGCGGCAGAAGGCGAACAACGCGTGTCCGTGGCCCAGGCCGCGCGACGAGGGGTGGACCAGCCCCGTGGCCGTCCGGTGCCCGCTGCCGTCGCGGAAGACCGAGGCCGCGGCGACGGCGTCACCGGTCTCGTCGGTGCCGATGATGCCCGGCCCGCTGAGGAAGTAGCGCCGCAGCATCGGCTCGCCCGCGAGGTGGGGCAGCCCACCGTCGCGCTCGAGGCAGCAGGCGGCGAGGTGGTGGAGGGCGGGCAGGTCGGCCTCGGTCACCGGCCGCCACACGAGGGTCGACACCAAGGCCGCCGTCAGCGTCCGGCGGCGCGCAGCGCCGTCCGGACCATCGGCCACTGGAGCGGGAGGCGGGCGAGGGTGGCGACGAAGGTCGCCCGCGAGGGGGTGTCGCCCCGCCGGGCCGCCCGCCGGCCGTGGTCGACGCTCATCTGGACGTTCGCCGGGAAGACCGCGACGAGCAGTGCCGCGGATCCCCAGCCGGCTGCTCGACGGGTGGCGGGGTGGAGCAGCCCTGCGGCACAGGCGATCTCGGCGATCCCACTGGCGTGGACGAGGAGGCGCTTGCGGGGCAGGACGTGCGGCACGATCCCCTCGTACACCTCCGGCCGCAGGAGGTGGATGACGCCCGACGTCGCGAGGATCGTCGCGAGTCCCGCGACGTCACGGCTGAGGGGTGGGACGCTGGCCATGCCTGATCAAACCACCCCGGGCCGCAGGTCAGAGCAGCACGGTCGTGAAGTCGCCGACCTGGCGGAAGCCGAGCCGCTCGTAGGTGGCCCGCGCCGCGGCGTTGAAGTCGTTGACGTACAGCGAGACCATCGGCGCCGGCCCGACCATCACCTGCTCGAGGACGCTCGCGAGCATCGGCACCGCGAGCCCCTGCCCGCGCAGCCGCGGCGCCAGCCAGACGCCCTGGAGCTGGGCGCAGCCGAGGGCGAGGCTGCCGACGTCGGTCTTGAAGATGACCTCGCCGTCCTCGATGACGACGAAGGTGTGGCCACGGGCGGCGAGCGCCGTGAGCGAGGCCCGGTAGCCGCGGTCGCTCCCCCGGTAGGGCGGGTAGCCGATCTCGGCCGTGAACATGTGCTCGGCGGCCGGGAGGATGAGGTCGACCTCCTCGGGACGCGCGGGGCGCACCCGGGGGTCGAGCTCGACCCCGAGGGCCGACGGTGGCCGGTCGGCGACGAGGAGCGGCTGGTGCGCGCGCATCGACCGGGCCGGGCCCCAGAACGGCGAGAGCTGTCGCCACATCCCGTCGACCTCATCACGGGGGCCGAACACCGAGGCGCAGCGACCCCGCCAGCGGCGCACCCGCTCCGCGAAGGCCGGACGGCTCTCCTCGGTCGTCGCGACGGGGACGACGTTGGCGCTGGCCCAGCACAGGGACGTCAGCTCGCCGTCGACCCGGTGGCCGAGGACGCTCGTCAGCGACCCGGTGCGCGCCCCCTCGAGGACGCGTGCGGCGACGAACACCCCGCGCGGGAGGTCACGGGCGCACACGGCGAGGGCGTCGTCACGGTCGGCGAGCGACAGTGGACGGACCGGGGAGCGCGTGCGCAGCACGGCACCAGCGTAGGGCCCCGGTGCTCCCCACCGCCCCTGTCCGTCTGCGGGGGCCCACCCGGACACCGGTCCTTCCCACCGGAAGGCCTCCGGTGGGAAGGACGGGGAACCCGGGGGGAGCCCATGGGCGGGCGACCCGGCACCCCTCAGGCGGGCACGCCGACCCTCCCGGCGGGCTCCGTCTCGCTCGGGGCGGACGCCACCTGCGGACGCCACCGCCGGACGAGCTCGCGGGCCGCCACTCCCTCGACGACCAGGCACACGAGCATGATGAGGACGCCCGCTCCCTGCCTCGGCGAGAGCGGCTGCTCGACGTCCTGCCAGGTGACCCACAGGGTCAGCCCGACGAGGGCGACCCCGGGCAGTGCGAGCCAGCGCCGCCGGTCGGTGAGCATGACGACCCCGGCCACCCCGGGCGCCATGATCGCGCCGGCCGCACTGAAGAGCAGGACGAACGGCAGCCCGAGCAGGCGCCACCACCACGACCGCCCGGCGAGCCGCTGCGAGCGCACGACGGCGACGAGGGCGCCGACGAGCCCGGCCGTCCCGATGATGAAGAGGGTCCCCGACCAGGTGAACTCCGGCGAGGTCGCCAGCAGCCGCATGAAGCCGCGGGCCACGCTCCCCCAGACGAGACCGAGGACGAGGCCGAGGGCGGCGGCTCGCGCCGTCCTCGCCATCACCACACCACCGGGAGGCAGGCGAGGCGGCCACCGGCGAGTCCGGTGTGGTGGTCGGTCTCCATCGCGTGGACGACGACCGAGCGGGTGCCGGCGACGGGGACGAACGGGACCTTCGCCGTCGACGTCCCCGCCCCGTCCTCCACGGTGAAGTCGAGCCACACCTCGGTGTCCTCGCTGATCTCGTTGTCGGGCGGCAGGATCCCGGCGAGGACGTCGGTGTTGTAGTGGCCGCCGGCCGCGGCACCGTTGCCGGCGACGCACGGCCCGACGTGCAGGTGGGCGCCGAAGGTGTCGCCCTCGGCCGCGGCGCCGACGCCCGACACCCGCAGCACGGCGTGGCTGGCCTTCGCCGAGACGACCACCTGGAAGGCCGCGTGGGCGCCGTCGAACGGCCCGGCGGTCGCGGTCTGGAGGTCCGAGAGCGGGCCGTCCGCCCGGACGAGGGGGCCGTGCGGTGCCGCAAGGGCTGCCGCGGGGGCGGCGGTCAGTGCCACGATGGCCGTGGCGACGGCGAGGCGGCGGGAGGTGGAGGACATGGGCTTTCCTTCCGGTCGGGTCCGCAGGAGTGCTGACACGAGGAAGACGTCCGCCGCCCCGCCGGAGGGTGACGTCGGGGACCCGCAGACCTCGACGAGGATCGACGCGCGAATTCGTCAGGACCCGGTGTCACCCGAACCGCCGTCTCGCTCGTCCGTTCCCGTGATGGAGGTCGCCTCGCTCACCGCGCAGGGCTCCCTCGCGGCACCTGCCGCGGAGGTGCCCGACGTCGCGGTGCTCTTCGACGCCGAGGCCGCCTCCCTCACCCGGCTCGCCCGGTTCTACGTCGACGACACGACGGCAGCCGAGGACCTCGTCCAGGAGGCCTTCATCCGCTTCGCGCGCAGCAGCGGTCGCCTGCGCGACCAGGCGAGGGCGGCGGCCTACCTCCGCTCGATCGTCATCAACCTCGCCCGGGACCACAACCGTCGCGGGTTCGTCTCGTGGCGACACCGGCCCCCCGCCCACCCCGATGCCCCGTCGGCGGCCGAGACCGCCGAGGAGCGCGCCGAGCGCGCCGCGGTCGTCGACGCGCTGCGGGCGCTGCCCCGGCGCCAGCGCGACTGCGTGACGCTGCGCTACTACTACGACATGCCCGTGGCCGAGATCGCCGCGACCCTGGGCCTGTCGGCCAACACGGTCAAGACCCACCTGCAGCGCGGTCTCGACACCCTCGGCACGACCCTGGAGGCCCACCGATGACCCACCTCGAGGACCGCATCTCGCACGCCCTGCGCGACGCCCCCACCACCCCGTCCACCGACCTGTTCGACCGCGTCGTCGACAGCATCGCCGCCGACCGGCGCCGCCGCCGGAGTCTCGCCCTCGCCGGGGCCGCCGGCATCGGCGTCGTCGTGGCCGCGACGGTCGCCGTGCTCACCCTCACCCCCCGCTATCCGGACGGAGCCCTCGCCATGCCCTGGTGGATCCTCGAAGTCGGCACCACGCTCGTGCTCCTCGCCCTCGCCGTCTGGCTCGGGCCCTTCATCAAGCGGTTCGGCCGGGCGTACGCCGCCGACGTCTTCCACGACAACCCGCTGACCGGCAAGAGCTACATCGTGCTCACCGACGTCGTCTACTACCTCATCTTCGCCGCGTACATCCTCGGCACGAGCACGTTCGCGCCGCACGAGGGGTGGAACAACTCGAGCACCGGCACGGTCTCGCCCGACCAGGTGCAGGCCGCGAGCATCCGGGTGGCCGGCATCCTCCTCGTCATCGGGATCCTGCACGGCCTCAACATCGTCCTCATGCCCGTGCTCGGTCGGCTGTTCTCGCTCAACCGCCGCGTGCCGGGGCCCCGGGGCCCGGACCGCGAGCCCGTCGACCTCGACCGCTGACCCCGGCTCGCTCGCCGGGGTCGGCGGAATCGGCGGGGTCGGCGCGCTCGGTGGGGGTGGGCGGCGTCCGGTCGGGTGGGCGGCGTCCGGTCGGGTGGGCGGGGTCCGGTCGGGTGGGCGGGGTCCGGTCGGGTGGGCGGCGTCCGGTCGGGTGGGCGGGGTCCGGTCAGGTGGGCGGCGTCCGGTCAGGTGGGCGCGGTCCGGTCAGGTGGGCGCGGTCCGGTCAGGCCGCGAGGTCGCGGACGGACGCCGGGGTCGTCGTGTGCGTCCGGCCGGTGGGAGCCGTCCACGTGCAGGTGCCGTGCTCGTCCATCGTGACCCGCCAGCCCGCGTGGTGCTTGAAGGCGTGGTGGGTGGGGCACAGGCAGTGCAGGTTCTCCTCGGCGGTGTCGCCGAGCGGGTGGGGCACGAGGTGGTCGAGCTGGCAGCGCTGCGCGGGGACCGAGCATCCGGGGAAGCGGCACCTGCCGTCGCGGGCACGGACCCGGGCGACCAGGGCCGCGCGGGGGCGGTAGGTCCGGCGCCTGTCCGGCGGGCCGTCGGCCTGACCTCGTTCGGACGTGGTGACCCGCAACCGGGTGGCGGGGTCGTCGAGGATGGCGACGACGTGCTCGGGGAGCAGGGCGGTCGCCCCCGGGGCCTCGACGAGCCCGTCGACGAACCACACCGTGCCGTCACCGTCGGGAGGAGCGTCCGGAGGACGGCGTCGAGGTGGGTGGGTAGTGAGGAAGGGGTTGCCTGCCGTCTCGAGGTGCTCGCCCAACCTCAGGCCGTGACCGCGTTCGAGCTGCCCGGCGCCCAGCGTGGCGCGGGTGTGGCTGCCGGCGACGAGGTCGACGAGCAGGGGGTCGACCTGCACGACGTCGGGGTGCCCTCTCCCGGCGTCGGCGGCGGGCCCACTCAGGTGCTCGCGGATGACGGAGAGCGGGTCCCGGCGGGTGACGAGCGTCGGGGTGGCAGCGGTGGACACCGGGAGGACGAGCTCGACGAGGGTCTCGACGACCGCGTTCGCCATGGCGAGGTCGGTGAGGGCATCGACCCGCGCGGCCTCGACCGTGCGCCTGGCGCCGGTCCGGCGGTCGGCGGTGAGGTACTCCTGCGCGAGGGCGTCGACGGCGCCCCAGAGGGTGCGCGAGGTGTCGTCGGGCAGGTCGGCGATCCAGCGCATCAGCCCGGGAACCTCCGACGGGGCGACGCGCAGGCCGCGGCGCGCGGGTGCCTGTCGGTGGGCGCGGGTCGGGCTGTCGGGGTCGGCCTTGGCTGCGGCTCGGCGCGCCCGGTCGACGAGGCGGGGCTTGGGCAGGCGGGTGACGTCGGTGCCGTGGAGGCGGGCCTCGAACTCGGTCAGCCGCTCGAGGGCGACGTCGCCGGCGGCGACGACGACACCGTCGACCCGCCACGGCTCCAGCTCACCGGCCAGGGCCAGGCCGAGGGTGCGCGGCAGCTCCATGAGCAGCCGAGCGCGGTTGAGCCGGGTGCGCATCGTGCGCGGCGCGACGTTGAGCAGCGGTGCCAGCGAGGACGCCGCCACGGCGTCGGGCTCAGGGATGGGAACGACCCTCGACCCGCCTCGGTCCCTGACCTCGGCGGTGTGGATCTCCATCTCGTCGGTCGTCAGCTCGGCGAACCGGTCGACCGCGACCGCCTGCAGGGCGTGGGCCCAGGACGCGACCTTCTGCGTGGCGACGACCACGGCCTCCACGGCCTCGGCAGGAAGGGCGAGGACGGCGTCGGGGCTCAGCGTGGACAGGACGACGGCCAGCTCGGCCGGGTGCGTGTCTCGCACCTGCCGCATGCTCGGGATCCCCGTCTCCATGCTCCAACGCTAGACCCGACCACTGACAGCGACTCGTCCCGAACCGGTTCTCCCACAGGCCTTCAGGTCACTGAACCATCACGATTCCCCCGACCGAAGGACCGGCCGGTGGAGGTCGGCGTTGTCGAGCACCCACGTGGCACGCCGGGACGGCGCGACCTCCTCGAGGTAGAGCCGCTGACCACCGACGTACCGCGCGTTGGTCGCCGACTCGGGGTCGCCCTCCTCCGGCCCGACGGCACCGAAGCGCGCGTTGCCTCGCGACACCGACACGGCGAAGGGCACCTCGACCCACACGCTCGCGTCCCAGAGGTCGGCGAGCTCCGGGCGGTGGAGGAACACGCCGTCCACCAGCAGCAGGGCGTCGTCACCGGCCGGAGGTTCGGGAGACGGATCGATCGTCACCTCGAGCTCGACGTCGTGGACGGCGTGCACCCACGGCAGGCCGGCGCGGAACGCACGGACCAGCCGGTCCCGGATCGCGCGATGGTCGTAGGAGTCGCGGTAGAAGCCCTCGGCGGTCCTGCCGCGGGCGTACCGTTCGGTGCGAGGACGGTGGAAGGCGTCGACACCGACGCGGTGAACCTCCCGCCGCGGTGCGAGGAGGGTGGCGAGCTCGCGGCCCAGCACGGTCTTGCCCGCTCCGTCGACGCCGTCGAGGGCGACGACCGCCCGTTCCCCCGGCCGCACCACGGCCAGGTGTGCCGCCAGCTCTTCGAGCACGGCGGCACGACGACCGGTGGGCACCGGTGGTTCGAACGCGTCGAGCCGACCGGACGCCATCGGAGAGGTCAGGGGCGACGCGACCGCGTCAGTTCGAGACGGTGACCGAGGGCGCGCCTGCGGACTCCTCGTCCATCGGCTCGCCCATCTCCTCGGCGATCCGCATGGCCTCCTCGATGAGGGTCTCGACGATCATGTTCTCGGGAACCGTCTTGATGACCTCGCCCTTGACGAAGATCTGGCCCTTGCCGTTGCCGGACGCGACACCGAGGTCGGCCTCGCGCGCCTCCCCCGGCCCGTTGACGACGCAGCCCATGACGGCGACGCGCAGCGGGACGGTCATGCCCTCGAGACCTGCGGTGACCTCGTCAGCGAGCTTGTAGACGTCGACCTGGGCGCGGCCGCACGACGGGCACGAGACGATCTCGAGCTTGCGGGGGCGCAGGTTGAGCGACTGGAGGATCTGGATGCCGACCTTGACCTCCTCGACCGGCGGCGCCGAGAGCGAGACCCGGATCGTGTCGCCGATGCCCTGCGAGAGCAGCGCACCGAAGGCCGTGGCCGACTTGATGGTCCCCTGGAACGCCGGGCCCGCCTCGGTGACGCCGAGGTGCAGCGGCCAGTCGCCGCGCTCGGCGAGCATCTGGTAGGCCTTCACCATGACGACGGGGTCGTTGTGCTTCACCGAGATCTTGAAGTCGTGGAAGTCGTGCTCCTCGAACAGGCTCGCCTCCCAGACGGCCGACTCGACGAGCGCCTCGGGGGTCGCCTTGCCGTACTTCTTCATCAGGCGCGGGTCGAGCGAGCCGGCGTTGACGCCGATGCGGATCGAGACACCCGCGTCCTTCGCCGCCGCGGCGATCTGCTTGACCTGGTCGTCGAACTGGCGGATGTTGCCCGGGTTGACCCGCACGGCCGCACACCCGGCGTCGATGGCCGCGTAGACGTACTTCGGCTGGAAGTGGATGTCGGCGATGACCGGGATCTGCGACTTGCGCGCGATCGCGGGCAGCGCCTCGGCGTCGTCCTGGCTCGGGCACGCCACGCGCACGATGTCGCAGCCGGAGGCCGTGAGCTCGGCGATCTGCTGGAGCGTGGAGTTGATGTCGGTGGTCGGTGTCGTCGTCATCGACTGCACCGACACGGGGGCGTCGCCACCGACCTCGACCTTGCCCACGCGGATCTTCCGGCTCTGGCGACGAGGGGCGATGACGGGCGCAGGCAGGGCGGGCATACCGAGGGAGACGGACATGGAACCAAGCGTACGTGGGCGACCTCGGAGGGCCATGATCGACGTCGTGGAGACCAGGGACGCCCTCGACCGCGCCATCGCCTCGCACCGGGAGGCGGCGCACCTGCGCGGCCTCCTCCACGCGCTGCGCGACGAGATCGGGCAGGCCCGGTCCACCCTCGAGTCGGCCCGGCTGCGCCACGGGGCCGAGACCGACGACGTGCGCCGCCTCGAGGGCATCCGCGTCTCGGCCCTGCTCGCCGCGGTCCGGGGGACCCGCACCGGCGAGCTGCACCGCGAGCGGGCCGAGGAGGTCGCCGCCCGGTACGCGCTCGAGACCGCCACCCGCTCCGTCGAGGCGCTCGAGGCCAGGCACGCCGCCCTCGACGCCCGGCTGGCCGGCCTCGGCGACACCGAGGCCCGGCGCGAGGAACGCGCCCAGGCGCACGCCGAGGCGTTCCGGACGGCCGGACCCGCCGTCCCGGGCCTCGAGCGGGTGCTCGACGAGCTGACCGCCGTGCGCGCGGAGGCCGTCGAGGTCGACGAGGCCCTCGGCGCGGGGCGCGCGGCGCTCTCCCAGCTCGAGGCCGCGCGGTCCGAGCTCGGCTCGGCCGACTCGTGGTCGGCCTACGACACCTGGTTCGGCGGCGGGATGGTCTCCTCGATGGTCAAGCACGACCGGATCGACGCGGCGGCGGGGCGGATCGCCTCGGCGCAGCGCGCCCTCGCCGACTTCTCCCGCGAGCTCGCCGACGTGGGCCCGGCGCACCGGATCTCGGCCGACCTCGGCATCACCCCGATGACGCGCACGCTGGACGTGTGGTTCGACAACATCTTCACCGACCTCTCGGTCCGGTCGCGGATCAAGGAGTCCTCCGCCGACGTCGACGCGGCGCTGACGTCGGTCCGGGCGGCCGTGCAGGCGCTGACGGCACGGAGGGCGGACCTCAGGACCCATGGGGCCGACCTGCGCCGAGAGCGGGACGCGCTCCTCGGCGGCACGCCATGATCGACCTCGTGGAGACCAGGGAGACCCTCGACCGGGCCGTCGCCGAGGACGCCGAGGCCACGACGCTGCGCGCGAAGCTGCGGGCGCTGCGGGCGCAGGCGGCCACCGAGCGCTCCTCCCTCGAGGCCGTCCGCGGCCGGCACCGCCGCGAGGAGGAGGACGTCGACCGGCTCGACGGCCTCGGCCTGACGAGCCTGACCTCCCTCCTCCGCGGGTCGAGGAGCGCCGACCTGCGGCGCGAGCGCGCCGAGGAGGAGGCGGCCCGTGCCGACCTCAAGTCGGCGCTGGCCCGCCTCCAGACCGTCGAGACGCAGGCCGAGGAGGTCGACCGCAGGCTGGCCCGGCTCGGCGACACCGCCACGACGCGCGAGGCCGCGGCCGACGCCCACGCCCGGGCGCTCGTCGCCGTCGGCGGTCTCGAGGGCGCCGCGGTGGCGGCGGTCCTGACCGAGCTCGACGAGGCGGACGCCGCCGTGAGGGAGCTGACCCGCGTGCGGGATGCCGGTGCCCGGGCCGCCACCGCCCTCGACGGCGCGCGGCGCGAGCTCGAGAGGGCGGGCAGCTGGTCCACGTTCGACGCCTTCGGCGGGGGCGAGCTCATCGGCTCGGCCGCGAAGCACCAGCGGATGGAGGGCGCGGGCCGGTTCATCGTCGACGCGCAGGACGCCTTCTTCGACTTCGCGTCGGCCGTGCGCGACCCCGGGCCGGTGACCCGGCTGCGGCCGGACCTCGGCGTCGGCTCGGTGCGCTCCGGCCTCGACATCTGGCTGGACGACCCGGTCAGCGACCGGACCGTGCACCGCTCCATCGCGCGGACCGCCGAGCAGGTGGAGGCCGCGGCGACCTTCGTGCGCGACGCCCTGGCCCGGACCCTGCAGGAGCAGGCCGCCCTCGAGGCGCGGTGCCTCGAGCTCCGGGAGCGGCGCGACGCCCTCCTCAGCCCCCGAGGTTGACCGGGTTGACGAGGTCGGCGTAGATGAGCAGCAGCGAGGCGCCGAGCAGCACGACCGAGACGGTGTACGCCACCGGCAGGGCCTTGGCGACGTCGACGTAGCCGGGGTCGGGGCGACCGACGAGCCGCGCGGCTCCGCGCTTCAGCCCCTCCCAGAGCGCGCCGGCGACGTGGCCGCCGTCGAGCGGGAGCAGCGGGATGAGGTTGAAGACGAAGAGCATGAAGTTCAGGCCGGCGAGCAGCGAGAGGATGACCCACAGCTTGTCGCCGACCGACTCCCCGACGAGGGCGTCGTACTTGCCCGAGCTCACCTCGCCGGCGACGCGTCCGACGCCGACGACCGACATCGGGCTGTCGACCTCGCGCTCGGCGTCGCCGAAGGCGGCGTTCCAGACGCCGACCATCCGCTGCGGCACGTGGACGAGCGCCTCGGCGGTGCGGCTGACGTAGGTCCAGATGATCCCGGGCACGGCGGTGACCGGCTGGGGCACGAACTCGGTGGGGGCGGCCGAGCGCACGCCGAGGAAGCCGGCCTCGGTCGTCGGGGTCGTGCCGTCGGCGTTGACGACGGGCAGGCCGTCGGCGTCGAGGACCGGGACGACGTTGCGGATGGGCGTCGCGGTGAGGGTGACCCGCTCGCCGTCGCGCTCGACGACGATCGGTACGGCCTCACCGATGCGCGGCCGGACGATGTCGCCGACGTCGCGCGTGTCGGTGACCGGCTCGCCGGCGATGGAGACGAAGCGGTCTCCGGGGAGCAGCCCCGCGGCGAGCGCCGGCGTGGGCGGCAGGCCCTCGCACGACGTCGTGGAGGCGGCCTGGGTCACCGGGGCGACGCACTGGGAGACCGAGGCGACCTCGGCTCCGGGACGCGCGGTGGCGACGCCGTGGACGGTGACGAGGATGGTGAGCAGGACGATGCCGATGAGGAGGTTCATCACCGGCCCACCCATCATGACGAGGACCTTCCTCGGCACGGTGAGCTTGTAGAACACGCGGTTCTCGTCGCCGGGGCGGACCTCCTCAAGGCTCGCCGCGCGGGCCTCGTCGACGAGTTGGGTCAGCCGGCCGGTGCTCGAGGCGCGGACCATGCCGGGGTCGTCGCCCTTGCGGGGCGGAAACATCCCGATCATCCGGATGTAGCCGCCGAGCGGGATGGCCTTGACGCCGTACTCGGTCTCGCCGCGTCGCCGCGACCAGATGGTGGGGCCGAAGCCGACCATGTACTGGGTCACCCGGACGCCGAAGCGCTTGGCGGGGACGAGGTGGCCGACCTCGTGGAGGGCGATGGACAGCGCGACGCCGACCGCCATGAGGAGCACGCCGAGGACGAAGGCGAGAACGGTCACCGTGCCTCCTCCGGGACGTGGGTGCTGCTCGGGAGCCCGAGCACCTCGGCGGCCCGACGGCGGGCCCACCGGTCGGCGGCGAGCACTCCCTCAACGCTCGAGGCGTCGCCGGTGCTCCCGTCGTGGTCGACGACGACCCGCTCGACCGTGTCGACGATGTCGGTGAAGCGGATCGTGCCGTCGTGGAAGGCGTCGACGCCGACCTCGTTGGCCGCGTTGTACACCGCAGGATACGTCCCGCCGGCCTCCCCCACCTGGCGGGCGAGGCGCACCGCGGGGAACGCCTCGTCGTCGAGCGGGTGGAAGTCCCACGACTGCGCGAGCGACCAGTCGCAGGGCACGTCGACGTCCTCGAGGCGCTCGGGCCACGACAGCCCGAGGGCGATGGGGACGAGCATCCGGGGTGGTCCGAGCTGGGCGATCGTCGAGCCGTCGTGGAACTCGACCATCGAGTGGATCTGCTGCTGGGGGTGCACGACGACGTCGATCCGGTCGAAGGGGACGTCGAAGAGCAGGTGCGCCTCGATGACCTCGAGGCCCTTGTTGACCAGCGTCGCCGAGTTCGTCGTGATGACCCGCCCCATCGCGAAGTTCGGGTGGGCGAGGGCCTGCTCGGGGGTGACGTCGGCGAGCTCGGCGCGGCTGCGCCCGCGGAACGGGCCACCGCTGGCCGTCACGACGAGGCGGCGCACCTCGGAGCCCCGGCCGCCGCGCAGGGCCTGCGCGATGGCGCTGTGCTCGGAGTCGACGGGGACGATCTGGTCGGGTCGCGCCGCGGCGCGCACGAGCGCGCCCCCGACGATGAGCGACTCCTTGTTGGCCAGCGCGAGCACCGACCCCGACTCGAGGGCGGCGAGCGTCGGGCGCAGGCCGATGGAGCCGGTGATCCCGTTGAGGACCACGTCGGCGCCGCACCCGGCGGCCACGGTGGCGGCCTCCTCCCCCACGACGACCTGTGGGTGGTGGTCGGGGCGACCCGCGGCGGCAGCCGCGGCGGCGACGGCCGCACGGACGTCGTCGACCGAGCCGGTGGCGACCGCTATGAGCGGGACCTCGTGCGCGACGGCCTGGCGGGCGACGAGCTCGACGTTGCCGCCGGCCGAGAGCGCGACGACCCGGAACCGCCCGGGGTGCGCGGCGACGACCTCGAGGGCCTGGGTGCCGATCGAGCCGGTGCTGCCGAGGACGGCGACGGTGCGGGTGCTCACCCGGCCATTGTCCGTCGTCCGGCGCCTCGTGGTGACCTGGGGGTCACGTGGTGAAGACCCGCTCCTCGATGAGCTGCTCGTCGACGACCTTGGCCTCGGGGTGGAAGCGGCCGTGCTCGAAGTCCTTCTGGACCTCCAGCTCGACCTGGCCCAGGCCGTGGCGGTTCTTCTCGACGGTGATGACCGCCCAGCGGCGGAAGCGCTTGATGCTGCCGAGGTCGTAGACGAGGTGCTCGCGCGAGACCACGTTCTCCTTGCTCGACAGAATGAGGACGAGGTCGGCCTCGTAGGCCAGCGACGAGGAGCCCTTGAGGTCGCGGGTGCGCATCCGGTGGCCGGCGCCCAGTCCCTCGCGCTCGGCGGCGGTGATCGCCATGATCGGGCAGCCGAGCTCGAGGCTCATGTCCTTGAGGGTCTCGGTGACCGTCGTGACGCGCTCGATCTCGAGCCCCGTCCAGCCGGTGATCGGGATCTTCTGGAGGTAGTCGATGAGGACCATCGGCGGCTCGCCGGCCTTCTCGGTGATCTCGGTGATGGTCCGGGCGATCTCCGACGTCGTCGTCGTCTTGTTCGACTCGTGGAGGTGCAGCCGCGGGGCGTACTCCTGGACCGTCGTCAGCGCCTCGACGCCGTAGGGGACACGGGCGATGGCGTGGGCCAGGCCGCGGCGATCGGGGTCCTCGGCCTCGAAGACGGCGCGCACCGCGCGCACGTCGGCGGCGGCGGAGTGGTGCTGGCCCGACTCCGTCGCGGCCATCGCGGCCTCGAGGGAGATGAGGCGCTGGAGCAGGGTTGTCGACTCGTGCTCGAAGGAGAAGACGACCGCGTGGCGGCCGGCGCGGACCGCGTTGCGGACGAGCTGGACGGCCAGGGTCGTCTTGCCCGCGCCCTCGGTGCCGCCCATGAGGACGAGCTCGCCGGAACGGAGCCCACCGTCGAGGGTGGAGTCGAGGAGGTGGAAGCCGGTGGGCCACACCTGGGCACCCGGTCGGGTGCCGTGCCGCAGCGCCTCGTCGGTCTCCTCGAGGATGTCCTGGATGCTGCGGCGGCGGTCCGGGCCGTGCGTCGCACGGCTCTCGCCGTAGCTGCTGGTGCTCATGACCGCAATGACAGCATCGAAGGGGCCCCGGCGTCAGCCGATCCGCAGAACGCCGTCCGGACGGTGGCCCTCACAGGGCCAACCCGACGTACTTGGTCTCGAGGTACTCGTCGATCCCCTCGAACCCGCCCTCGCGGCCGTACCCGGACTGCTTGACGCCGCCGAACGGGGCGGCGGGGTTGGACACGATGCCCGTGTTGACCCCGATCATCCCGAACTCCATGGCCTCGGCGACGCGCAGCACGCGGCGCTGGTCGTTGGTGTAGACGTAGCCGACGAGCCCGAACTCGCTGCTGTTGGCCTTGGCGACGGCGTCGGCCTCGTCGGTGAACGTCGCGACCGGGGCCACCGGCCCGAAGATCTCCTCGGCGAGCAGGCGGCTGTCGGCCGGGACGTCGGCGAGGACGGTCGGCTCGTAGAAGAACCCCTTGCCGGCGACGGGGCCGCCCCCCGTGAGGACGGTCGCACCCCGCCCGACCGCGTCCTCGACGAGCTCGTGGACCTTGCCCCGCTGCTTCTCGGTGATGAGCGGCCCGACGTCGACGCCCTTCTTCGTGCCCTTGCCGACGACGAGGGAGCCCATCCGCCTCGCCATCTTGGCCGCGAACTCCTCGGCCAGGGACTCGTGGACGTAGAACCGGTTCGCCGCGGTGCACGCCTCACCGATGTTGCGCATCTTGGCGAGCATCGCGCCGTCGACGGCGGCGTCGACGTCGGCGTCCTCGAAGACGAGGAAGGGGGCGTTGCCGCCGAGCTCCATCGACAGGCGCAGCAGCTGCTCGGCCGACTGCTCGACGAGCACCTTGCCGACGGCGGTCGACCCGGTGAAGGTCAGCTTGCGCAGGCGGGAGTCGCGGATGAGCGGCTCGCACACGTCGCCGCTGTGGGTCGTCGTCACGACGTTGAGGACGCCGTCGGGCAGGCCGCACTCCTGGAGGACCTTGGCCAGGAGCAGCATCGTCAGCGGCGTCTCGTGGGCGGGCTTGACGACCATGGTGCAGCCGGCGGCGATGGCCGGGCCAATCTTGCGGGTGCCCATGGCCAGCGGGAAGTTCCAGGGCGTGATCATCAGCGTGGGTCCGACCGGCTGCTTCATCGTCAGCAGCCGGGTGGCCCCGTTGGGGGCCACGGAGTACCGGCCGTGGACGCGCACCGCCTCCTCGGCGAACCACCGGAAGAACTCGGCGCCGTACGCCACCTCACCCTTGGCCTCGGCGACCGCCTTGCCCATCTCGAGGGTCATGAGCAGCGCGAAGTCGTCGGCGCGGGCCGTGAGCACCTCGAACGCGGAGCGGAGGATCTCGCTGCGCTCACGCGGCGCGACGGCGGCCCAGGACGCCTGCGCCTCGTGGGCGGCGGCCAGCGCCGCCATTCCGTCGTCGGGGGTGCCGTCGGCGACGGTCGCCAGGCGGGCGCCGGTGGCCGGGTCGGTGACGTCGAAGCGCTCACCGCCGCTCCCCTCGCGCCAGCGGCCGCCGATGAGCAGGCCGGTGGGGACCTCGTCGAGCAGTGCCTTCTGGGTCAGGGCCATGGCGGTGTCGTCCTCCGTGGTGGTCGCGGGCGGGTACGTCGCACCCTCGTCGACCCTATGCCGGGTCGGTGGCCGGGTGCAGGGGCCTGGTGCTCGGGGCGGGTCAGCGGTCCTCGAGACCCCACGGGGAGCCGTAGCCCTCGGGCTTCGGCGCGGCGAGGAGGTCGAGGAAGGGCACGGCGTCGAAGGCCTCGGGGCCGAGCACCCCGGCCCCGGCCCAGGTGCCGTCGGCGAGCAGCTCGAGGGCGACGACGGGGTTGACCGCCGTCTGCCACACGACGCACTGGGCGTCGTAGTCGCGCATCGTGTCGGCGTTGTCGGACACGTGGTAGAGGTACGTGCGGCGGGGCTGCCCGTCCTTGCCGGTGCCCGTGACCCACAGGCCGGCGCACGTCCTGCCCTCCATCCGCGGGCCGATCGTCACCGGGTCCGGGAGGACGGCGGCGACGACGTCGCGCGGGCTGACCTCGACGCCCTTGACCGACACGGGGTCGGTGCGGTCGAGGCCGAGCGTGTGGAGGGTCCGCAGGATCGAGATCATCTCCTCCCCCAGCCCGTACTTGAACGTCACCTTCTTCGCGTCGACCCAGCGGGGCATGAGGAGCACCTCCTCGTGCTCGACGTGGACGCACTCGACCGGGCCGATGCCGCCGGGGAAGTCGAAGACCTCGGGCTCGCTGAACGCGGGGAGGGTGAAGAAGCCGGCCTCGACGTCGTACTCGCCGTCGGCCCCGACCGCCCGGTCGCGCTCCCACACCACGGGCGGGTTGAGGCACTCCTCGATGATCGTCCACATCGAGAAGCCGGGGGCGAAGACCTCGTTGCCGTCCTCGTCGCGGATGACGAGGTTGGCGCCGTCGCGGGTGCCGAGCTCGTCGATCTCGCTGAACAGGTGGTCGGCGGCGTACCGCGCGAAGACGTCGGACAGCCCCGGTTCGACCCCGATGCCGACGAGGGCGAGGCGCCCGTCGGTCTCCCACGCGTCGGCCTGCGCGAGCTGCTCGTCGCCGAGCTTGACCCCGACCTTCGCGTACGGCTCGGTGGGGTGGCGCCGCGACAGGCTCATCGCCATGTCGAGGTAGTCGGCTCCGGCGGCGCGGGCTCCCTCGAAGATCGGCATGACGAAGCGCGGGTCCACCGCGTTGAACACGTGGGTCGCCCCGACCTCGCGCGCCAGGGCCGCGACGGCCTCGGCGTCCGAGGCGTCGACCTGCGCCGCGGAGAACCGGGACTCCCCGACGTCGCGGCCGGCGACCGCGGCGACGGTGCGCTCGGCGCGGGTGACGTCGTAGTCGGCGACGACCCAGGAGTCGAAGTACGGGCGTTCGGCGGCGATGCGGGCGGCGGCGTCGCCGACCCCGCCCGCCCCGACCATGAGGACGTGCATGGGTGGACCTCTCGTGGGTGGGTCAGGCGCGGGCCCGCTCGCGCCGCGACGCCAGCACCTGGCCGGTGACGACGACGGCGAGGGCGATGAGGAACATCAGCGTGCCGATGACGTTCACCTGCACCGGTGCACCGCGCTGCGCGGCGCCCCAGACGTACATGGGGAACGTGATCGAGCTCGGGCTCGCGTTGAAGTTGGTGATGATGTAGTCGTCGAAGCTGAGCGAGAACGCCAGGAGGCCACCGGCGAGGATGCCCGGGAAGGCGAGCGGCAGGGTGACCCGCAGGAACGTCTGCCCCGGGTTGGCGCCGAGGTCGGCCGCGGCCTCCTCGAGCCGGGGGTCGAGCGTGGCGACACGGGCCTTGACCGCGACGACGACGAACGAGATGCAGAACATGATGTGCGCGATGGTGACGGCCAGGCTCCCGGCCGGGATGCCCATCATGAGGAAGAGCGTCAGCAGGCTCGAGCCCATGACGACCTCGGGGGTCGCCATCGGCATGAAGATCAGCAGGTTCGTCGTCGACCGCGCACGGAAGCGGTAGCGCCCGAGGGCGAAGGCGATCATCGTCCCGAGCACGGTCGCCGTGAGGGACGCGATGAGCCCGATCCGCAGCGACAGGCCGAGCGAGTCGCAGATCCCCTGGGCGCCGCACGGGTTCATCCACGCGTCGGTCGTGAACGACTCCCACGTGTAGTTGTAGCGCCCCTTCGGGTCGTTGAAGGAGAAGACCGCGACGACGACGTTGGGGATGAGCATGTAGACGAGCACCCCGAGCGACGCGAGGAGCAGCAGGTTGCGGCGCAGCCACGTCATGTCAGACCAGCTCCTCGGTGCCGGCGCGGTTCACGTAGTAGGCGACGAGCCCGAGGATCATCAGCAGCAGGATGAACGACAGGGCCGCCGCGAGCGGGTAGTCCAGCACCCGGAGGAACTGGCTGTCGATGACCTGCCCGATCATCACCGTCTGGGTGTTGCCGAGCAGCCGCGAGTTGATGAAGTCACCGGTCGCGGGGATGAACGTCAGCAGCGTGCCGGCGACGACGCCCGGGAGCGACAGCGGCCACGTCACGTGCCGGAACGCCCGCCAGGGCGAGGCGTAGAGGTCGCCCGCCGCCTCGACGAGCCGGGGGTCGAGCCGGTCGAGCGCCGAGAACAGCGGCAGGATCATGAACGGCAGGAAGTTGTAGGTGAGTCCGGCGATGACGGCGAACTTCGAGGACAGGAGCGAGTCGTTGTTCGTCAGCCCGACGAGCTGGAGGACGTCGGTGAGGTGCAGCGCCTGCGCGACCTCGGTGACGGGGCCGGTGTCGGAGAGGATCGTGCGCCAGGCGAGCGTGCGGATGAGGAAGCTCGTGAAGAACGGGGCGATGACGAGGACGAGCATGATGTTCTTCCACCGGCCCGCCTTCTGCGCGATGTAGTACGCCAGCGGATAGGCGAGGAGCAGTGCGAACACCGTTGCGGTGGCGGCGTACCCGACCGAGCGCAGCAGGTGCGGCCAGTACCGGCCGAGGGCGTCGGCGTAGATGCCGACGTTCCCGGTGAAGGTGAACCCGGTCTCGACCGAGCCCTCCTGCAGCGACTGCGACGCCAGCGTGAACATCGGCACCGCGAAGAAGACGAGGAGCCACAGCAGCCCGGGCGCGAGGAGGGCGTACGGCACCCAGTTGGCGCGGCGCCGGGGCTTCGGTGAGGGCGCCGCCACCGCGACGGGCGCGGCGGCCGTCATCCCACGGCCTCGGCGGCCTCGCGTGCCGCCTCCTCGTCGAGGTCGACCGCGAAGGCGTGCGCGGGGTCCCAGCCGAGCCAGACGACGTCGCCGGGGCGGGTGCTCTGGGGCTGGACGTCGAGGTTCTGCTCGTACACGGCCCAGCTCGCGCCGCTCTCGGTCGTCACGAGGTACTGCGTCGCCACGCCCGTGAAGGAGACGTCGACGACGGTCGCCTTGACGTCGTTGCCGGCGCCCTCGGGCTGGTTCTCGTGGATGCGGACCTTCTCGGGGCGGATGCCGAAGAAGACGTCGCCCTCGGTGCGGGTGCTGCGGGCCACCGGCACCCGCACGCGCGAGCCCGCGACGTCGGCGACGAGGTCGTCGCCGTCGCGGTCGACGACCCGGGCCACGCCCATGTTCGACTGCCCGACGAAGTTGGCGACGAAGGCGGAGCGGGGGAGGTCGTAGAGCACCTCGGGGGCATCCATCTGCTCGATGCGCCCGTGGTTCATCACGGCCACGGTGTCGGCCATGGTCATGGCCTCCTCCTGGTCGTGCGTGACGTGGATGAAGGTCAGCCCGACCTCCTGCTGGATCCGCTTGAGCTCGATCTGCATCTGGCGACGCAGCTTGAGGTCCAGCGCCCCCAGGGGCTCGTCGAGGAGCAGGACGTCGGGCCGGTTGACCACCGCCCGGGCGAGTGCCACCCGCTGCTGCATTCCTCCCGACAGCTGGTGGGGGCGCTTGTTCGCGACGTGGCCGAGCTGGACGAGCTCGAGCACCTCCTGCGTCTTGCTCTTCGCGTCCTTGTCGCCCTTGCGGCGCAGGCCGAACGCGACGTTGTCGGTCACGCTCATGTGGGGGAAGAGCGCGTACGACTGGAACACCGTGTTGACGTTGCGCTGGAACGCGCGCGTCCCCGTGATGTCGGTGTCGCCGATGTGGATGCTGCCGCTCGTGGGTGCCTCCAGGCCGGCCACCATCCGCAGGGTGGTCGTCTTGCCGCAGCCCGACGGGCCGAGCAGGGCGAAGAAGGACCCCCGCGGGATCGTGAGGTCGAGCGAGTGGACCGCGGTGAAGTCGCCGAAGGTCTTGTTCAGTGCGACGAGCCGGAGGTCACCGGCGCCGTGCTCGGCCATCAGCTGGACGTGAGGTCGGAGAAGGCGCGGGCGTACGAGGTCTCCTCCTCGGCCGACAGGCCACGGAAGACCTTCGCGCGCGACAGCACGTCGGCGGTGGGCACGATGAGGGTGTTGCTGGCGAGCTCCTCGTCGATCTTGGCCAGCTCCTCCTTGGTGCCCTTCACCGGCGGGATGTAGTTGACCCACGCCTCGACCTCGGCCATGACCGTGGGCTGGTAGTAGTAGTCGATGAGCTTCTCGGCGTTCTTCTTGTGCTTCGCCAGGGCCGGGATGACGAAGTTGTCCGACCACAGGGTGAAGCCCGCCTGGGGCAGCGTGTAGGCGACCTTGTCGTTCTCGAACTGCAGCTGGACGACGTCGCCGGTCCAGGCGACGCAGGCCGCGATGTCGCCCTTGGTGAGCCCGTCGGTGTAGTCGTTGCCGGTGAAGCCCTTGAGCTGCCCGGCCTCCTTGGCCTTCTGGATCATCGCGATCGCGGCGTCGAAGTCGTCGGCGGTGAAGCTGGCGGGGTCCTTGCCCATCTCGCACAGGACGAGGCCCACGGTGTCGCGCATCTCCGACAGGAGGGTCACCTTGCCCTTGAGCGCCGGGTCGGTGAGCAGCTGGGTCATCGTCTCGATCTTCTTGCCGCCCGTGGCGTCGAGGTTGTAGGCGATGCCGGCGAAGCCGCTCTGCCACGGCAGCGAGAACTTGCGGCCCGGGTCGAACTCGACGTTCTTGAGCGAGTCCTCGAGGTTGGCCTGACCGTTGGGGACGTTCGCGTAGTCGAGCGGCTGGACGTAGCCCTGGCGGATGAGGCGGGCCACCATCCAGTCGGTGCTGCACCACACGTCGCGGCCGGTGTCCTGGCCACCCTCGAGGAGGGGGCGGACCTTGGCGTAGAACTCGTCGTTGTCGTTGTAGTCCTCGGTGTAGTTGACCTTGATCCCCGTCTCCTTGGTGAAGGCGTCGAGGCTCGGGCGCGACTTCTCGTCCTCGGAGACGTCGATGTACTGGGTCCAGTTCGACCAGTTGACGACCTTCTCGGTGTCGCTCATGTCCTGGGCCGCCTTCGCCGTGGCGCTGGCGGAAGCGGAGGCCGTGCCCCCGCCCCGCGGCGCGCTGCCGCAGGCCGCGAGCGCGGCGGTGGCGCCGACGCCGAGGGCGCCCGTCATCAGGCTGCGCCGCGTCGTGAGGCCGCGCAGCAGCGCGGCGCGCATCGCGGGTGAGGTCAGGTCGGGGGTGGGTCGCTCGGCCATGGGGTTCTCCTCGAGGTGGTCCGGGTCCGGGGTCCGGGATCGGTGGTCGGGGGGTGCTCGGGCTCAGGGTGCAGGACGGGTGTGTCCGGCGTGTTTCGCGGCCTGGTCAGGACTCGATGTTGGCCATGACGTGCTTGATGCGGGTGTAGTCCTCGAAGCCGTACATCGACAGGTCCTTGCCGTAGCCGGACTTCTTGTAGCCACCGTGCGGCATCTCGGCCACGAGCGGGATGTGGGTGTTGATCCACACGCAGCCGAAGTCCAGGGCCTTGCTCATCCGCATGGCGCGGCCGAAGTCCTTGGTCCACACCGAGGACGCGAGGCCGTAGTCGACGCCGTTGGCCCAGCGGATCGCCTCCTCCTCGTCGGTGAAGCGCTGCACGGTGATGACCGGGCCGAAGATCTCGTTCTGGACGGCGTCGTCGTCCTGGCGCAGCCCGGAGAGCACGGTGGGCTCGAGGTAGAAGCCGTCGCCGAGGCCGGTGACCCGGTTGCCGCCCGCGGAGACCGTGGCGTGCGACGGGAGGTTCTCGATGAAGCCGCTGACCCGCGCGAGCTGGTTCGCGTTGTTGACGGGGCCGAAGAGCGCGTCCTCGTCGTCGGGCAGGCCGACGGGGGCCGAGCCCTTCGCGTACTCGGCGAGCGCCGCGACGAAGTCGTCGTGGATGTGCGGCGCGGCGAGGACGCGGGTGGCGGCGGTGCAGTCCTGGCCGGCGTTGAAGTAGCCCGCGATGGCGATGCCCTCGACGGCGGCCTCGATGTCGGCGTCGTCGAAGACGACGACCGGGGCCTTGCCCCCGAGCTCGAGGTGGACCCGCTTGAGGTTGGGCGCGGCGCTGGCCGCGACCTCGGCTCCGGCGCGCACCGACCCGGTGATGGCGACGAGGCTCGGCGTGCGGTGCTCGACGAGGAGGCGCCCGGTGTCGCGGTCGCCGGTGACGACGTTGAGCGTGCCCGCCGGGAGGAACTCGGAGGCGATCTCGGCCAGCCGCAGGGTGCTCTCGGGGGTCGTGTCGCTCGGCTTGAGGACGACGGTGTTGCCGGCGGCGAGCGCGGGGCCGATCTTCCACACCGCCATGAGGAGCGGGTAGTTCCACGGCGTGACCTGCCCGACGACGCCGATCGGCTCGCGCCGGATCCACGACGTGTGCCCGGCGAGGTACTCCCCCGCGGCCTTGCCCTCGAGGACCCGGGCCGCGCCGGCGAAGAACCGGAGCTGGTCGACCATCGGGGGGATCTCCTCGCTCGCGGTGAGCGCCTTGATCTTCCCGGTGTTCTCGGACTCGAGGGCGATGAGCTCCTCGGCGTGGGACTCGATGGCGTCGGCGAACTTCAACAGCGCCTGCTGGCGGTCGCTCGGGGTGGTGCGGCCCCAGTCGCCGTCGAAGGCCTGCTGGGCCGCCGCGTAGGCGGCGTCGACGTCCTCCGCGCCGCTGACCGGTGCCGTCGCGACGACGGATCCGGTGGCCGGGTTCACGACGTCGGTCGTGGAATCCGTACGGGCGTCGACGTACTCGCCGGCGATGAAGTTGCGAAGCGTGCGAGGACCGCTCATGGGCGTGGCTCCCAGGGGTGGTGTGGACGTCGGTGCAGGTGGACTCTAAACCCGCTCCCCGCGAATTCACTAGGGTTCGACCACCGAATTCGATGAAAAGTTACACAGGTGAGGCTCAAGATCCGCGGAATCCGTCACGGAGGTACTTGCGTGCCCCCGAATCAGCGGGCACGATGTCGGGCGTGACCCGAAGCAGCCGCCCCAGCCGTCCGCCCCGGTCGGCCCCGGAGACCCGTCTCGACGACGTCGCGAAGCGGATCATCGAACTGCTCCAGGAGGACGGACGGCAGTCCTACGCGGCCATCGCCAAGTCCGTCGGGCTCTCGGAGGCCGCGGTGCGCCAGCGCGTCCAGCGCCTCCTCGACGCCGAGGTCATGCAGATCGTCGCCGTCACCGACCCGCTCCAGGTGGGCTTCCGCCGCCAGGCGATGATCGGCATCCGCGCCGAGGGCGACCTCATCGCCGTCGGCGAGGCCCTGACGGCGATGCCCGAGGTGTCCTACGTCGTCACGACCGCCGGCAGCTTCGACATCCTCGCCGAGGTCGTCTGCGAGGACGACGACCACCTGCTCGAGCTGCTCACCGAGCGGATCCGCGGCCTCGCCGGCGTCGCCACCACCGAGACGTTCGTCTACCTCAAGCTCAACAAGCAGCACTACAACTGGGGAACGCGATGACCACGACCACCGGTGTCTGGGAGCCCAGCTCCGACCGCCACACCGCCACGGGCAAGCTCTACTCGGACGCCGCGCGCGACCACCTGTGGATGCACTTCACCCGCCACTCGGTGTTCGAGGACCGGGAGGAGGGCGGCCTGGGCCACTCGGTGCCGATCATCACCCGCGGCGAGGGCTGGCGGATCTGGGACGACCGCGGCAACGAGTACATCGACGGCCTCGCCGGGCTGTTCGTCAACAACGTCGGGCACGGGCGGACCGAGATCGCCGAGGCGATGGCCAGGCAGGCCTCCGAGCTCGCCTTCTTCCCGCTGTGGTCCTACGCCCACCCCCGGGCCATCGAGCTCGCCGAGCGGCTGGCGCACCACGCCCCCGGCGACCTCAACCGGGTCTTCTTCACCACCGGTGGCGGCGAGGCGGTCGAGACCGCCTGGAAGCTGGCCAAGCAGTACTTCAAGCTCACCGGCAAGCCGACCAAGCACAAGGTCATCTCGCGCTCCGTGGCCTACCACGGCACCCCGCAGGGCGCCCTGTCGATCACCGGCATCCCCGACGCGAAGATGCCCTTCGAGCCGCTCGTCCCGGGCGGCCACAAGGTCCCGAACACCAACCTGTACCGGGCGCCCGAGCACCTGCGCGACGACGAGAAGGCCTTCGGGCGCTGGGCCGCCGACCGGATCGCCGAGGCCATCGAGTTCGAGGGCCCCGACTCGGTCGCGGCCGTCTTCCTCGAGCCGGTGCAGAACTCGGGCGGCTGCTTCCCGCCGCCCGCCGGCTACTTCGACCGGGTCCGCGAGATCTGCGACGAGTACGACGTCCTCCTCGTGTCCGACGAGACGATCTGCGCGTTCGGCCGGATCGGCTCGATGTTCGCGTGCGACGACTTCGGCTACCAGCCCGACATCATCACGACGGCCAAGGGCATCACGTCGGGCTACGCCCCGCTCGGCCTGATGATCGCCAGCGACCGCCTCTTCGAGCCCTTCCGCTCCGGCACGACCTACTTCCCGCACGGCTACACCTGGGGCGGGCACCCGGTGTCGTGCGCGGCCGCGATGGCCAACCTCGACATCTTCGACGCCGAGGGCCTCAACGACCGGGTGAAGGAGAACGCCCCGGTCTTCAAGGCGACCCTCGACAAGCTCCTCGACCTCCCGCTCGTCGGCGACGTCCGTGGGGCCGGGTACTTCTACGGGATCGAGCTCGTCAAGGACAAGGCGACCCGCGAGACCTTCGACGACGCCGAGAGCGAGCGGCTGCTGCGCGGCTTCCTCTCCAAGGCGCTCTTCGACGCCGGCCTGTACTGCCGGGCCGACGACCGCGGCGACCCCGTCGTCCAGCTCGCGCCGCCGCTGACCATGGGTCCGGCGGAGTTCGACGAGATCGAGCGGCGGCTGCGGTCGGTGCTCACCGAGGCCGAGAACCACCTCTGACGTGGGCGCGGCCTCGCCGGCGGGCAGCGGCCCGCTGTGGTGGGACGACGCCGCCCCGCCGGCGCCCGCGTCCACCGACCCGCTCCCCCTCGCGGTCGACGTCGCCGTCGTCGGCGCCGGGTACACCGGGCTGTGGACCGCCTACTACCTCCTGCGCGAGCGCCCCGACCTGAGCGTGCTCGTCCTCGAGGCCGAGCACGTCGGGTTCGGGGCCAGCGGGCGCAACGGCGGCTGGGTGTCGGCGCTCTGGCCGGTCGGACCCGACGTCCTCGCCCGCGCGTCCGGGCGCGCCGGCGCGCTGGCCCAGCTGGCGACGCTGCGCGACACCGTCGACGAGGTCGGCCGGGTCGACGAGGCCGAGGGGCTGGGCTCCGGGTTCACCAAGGGCGGGGCGCTCGTCGTCGCGCGGACCTCGGCCCAGGCCGACCGCGCCCGGGCCGAGGTCGAGCACGCGTCGTCCTGGGACACCGGCACCGTCTGGCTCGACGCCGCCGCCACGCGCGAACGGCTGCTCGTGGCCGGAGCGCTCGGGGCCACGTACACACCGCACTGCGCCCGCGTGCACCCCCGCCGGCTCGTCGACGGCCTCGCGGCGGCGGTGCGCCGGCAGGGAGCGCGAGTCGTCGAGGGCACCCGGGTGGCGCGGGCCGGCGACGGAGTGGTCGTCCTCGGGGACGGGCGGCGCGTCACGGCCGGCGCGGTCGTCCTCGCCACCGAGGGCTGGACGCCGCGCCTGCCCGGCTACGAGAGGACGGTGGCCCCGGTGTACTCGCTCATGGTCGCCACCGAGCCGCTGTCCGACGAGCAGTGGCGGCGGACGGGGCTCGACGCCCGCGAGGTCTTCGCCGACCACGGGCACGTCGTCATCTACGGGCAGCGCACCGACGACGGGCGGATCGCGTTCGGCGGGCGGGGGGCGCCGTACCACTGGGGGTCGGCGGTGCGCCCGGAGTTCGACCTCGAGGAGGAGGTGTTCGGTGCGCTGCGGTCCACGCTCACCGACCTGCTCCCCCAGCTCTCCGGGGTGCGCTTCACCCACGCGTGGGGCGGACCGCTCGGCATCGCCCGCGACTGGCACCCCTGCGTCTCGTGGGACCCCGTGACGCGCACCGGCCGGGCGGGCGGCTACGTCGGCGACGGGGTGGCGGCGAGCAACCTCGCCGGGCGCACCCTGGCCGACCTCGTCCTCGGGCGGACGTCGGCACTCGTCGACCTGCCGTGGGTCGGGCACCGGTCGCCGCGCTGGGAGCCCGAGCCGCTGCGGTGGCTCGGCGTCAACGCCGGGCTGCGGCTGGCCCACCTGGCCGACCGTGAGGAGTCGCGCACCGGCCGCCCCGCCCGGCTCGGCGCCCTCCTCTCCCGCCTCACGGCCCACTGACCGCCGCCCTCCGCCCCGTGCCTGCTGCGCAAGTTCGGGGTCACCCCGAAAAGGTGTGACGGGAGGGACGGCCTCCTCGGCCTCACCCCGGATGTGTGCGCTTCACCCCGGTCCAGAACCGGGGTGGAGCGCGCAAGTTCGGGGTAACCCCGAACTTGCGCACCGGGGTGGGTAGCGTGCGGAGGGTGCGTGAGATCGAGAGCCTTCCCGACCTGGGCGCGACGATCTCGGGGGGCGGGTCGCTGCGGGGGCTTCGCCTCCAGGACCTCGACCTCACCGGCCACGAGGACGACCTCCTCGCCCGCTCCGACGTCGAGGGGATGGTCGTCCTCGGCGGGACGATGTCCGACGCCCTCGCCGCGCACCTGCGGGGCCACGGCGCCCTCGTCTTCCCCGGCGACCCCCACGCCCCGGTCAACCCGTACCGGTCGACGCTCTACCAGCCGCACGAGCTCTACGCCGGCCTGCGCGAGCACGGCTACGCCGCCACACCGGACTCGCGGGCGTACCACTGGGCACGCGACGGCGCCGTGCGCCACGACGCCTTCGTCACGCTGCTGCGCGCCATCCACGACGACTCGATGGGCGACGCCCTCGACGAGGTCATCGGCCCGCGCGCGGTGGCCGGCGTCATGGGCGGCCACGCCGTCGAGCGCGGCACCGACCGGTACGCGGGGGCCGCGCTCCTCGGGCACGCCCTGGCCGACGCCGGCCTCACCGTCGTCACCGGCGGCGGCCCCGGGGCGATGGAGGCCGCCAACCTCGGCGCGCTCGCGCCCACCGCGGACGCCCTGACCGAGGCGCTCGCCCGCCTCGCCCCCGTCCCCTCGTTCCGTCCCGACGTCGGCGCGTGGGCGCGGGTCGCCCTCGACGTCCACGACGACCTGCTGACGACGCCGCTGCGCACGCCGGAGCCGCAGGTGCGCAGCATCGGCATCCCCACGTGGTTCTACGGGCACGAGCCGCCCAACGTCTTCTGCACCGGCATCGCGAAGTACTTCTCCAACGCCCTGAGGGAGGACGGCCTCCTCGCGCGGTGCACCGCCGGGCTCGTCGTCCTCGAGGGCGCGGCCGGCACCGTGCAGGAGGTCTTCCAGTCGGCCACCCGGCTCTACTACGCGGCCGCGGGTGACGCCCTGCCCGTCGTCGTCCTCGTCGGCCGGCGCCACTGGACGCAGACCGTGCCCGTCTGGCCGGCGCTCACCGCCCTGGCCGCCGGGCGGCCGATGGCCGAGCGGGTCCACCTCGTCGACTCGGTGGAGGACGCCGCCGCCCTCGTCACCGAGGCGGCCCCGGCGTGAGCCGACCGGCTCAGCGCGGGGTCATCAGGACGATGCCGAGGCACATCTCGTCGGTCGTGCCCTCGCCCCAGGCCACGTAGCGGTCGGTCGTCCCCTCGAACGAGGGCAGCACGTCGCGCAGCCCCTGGTCGTGGGTGCACGTGACGGTGATGGTGTCGTCGGGACCGACCCGCACCGGCTTCTTCAGCGGGATGCTCGCCTGGTCGTCGAAGTCCCAGACCGGGATGTCGAGGACGCGGCGGGCCTGCGGCGTGCCCTTGTTGACGTCGACGGTGATGGCCCGGCCCAGCAGGTGCATGTGGCCGGCGACGGCGCGGATCGTGCCGGAGTCGCGGATGGTGCGGGTGCAGCTCTGGACGGGCCCGGGGTCGACCGGCCCGCACAGGAGGTGCAGGAGGTCGGCGGTGGCGGGCTCCTCGGCGAAGCGCTTCTTGAGGTCGGCGACGGCGATCGTGCGGTTGCACAGCCCCTTGGTGCGGTTGTCCCGGCAGGGCAGCTCGACGGGGGCTGGCAGGAGCATCGTGCGCAGCGCCTGCTTGTCGGACCCGGCCGCCTCGGACAACCGCAGCCGCACCGTGCTCTGGTCGCTGCCCGAGCCGGCGAGGAGGTTGTAGTGCATCTGGACGACGAGCCGGGTGCCCTTCGACAGCGGGATGCCGATGTCGTCGGCCATGACCCGCTCGCCGCCGCCCGGCGCCCACGCGCCGACCCAGTCGGCGTCGTCGAGGTCTCCGCCGCGCGTCCCCGCCAGGCCGGCGCCCCCGAAGCAGGTCCAGCCCTCCCCCGGGTCCTTCGCGTCGAGCGCCGTCGCCGCGGCCACCTGGTCGGGCTCGACCTTGGAGACGATGACGTGGTGCACCATCGCCGCGTTGTCGGGGGCGATCTGCACCCCGCTCACCAGCTGGTCGGTGCGGAAGGCGGGGTCGACGAGGAAGCAGCGGTAGTCGTCGGTGCCGACGCCCTCGGGGGCCTTCGGCGAGTACGGCTCGGGCAGCTCGAGGCTGAGGAAGCGCTCTCCGCGTCGGAGCGCGACGTCGGGGACCGCCGTCGCCGTGGGCGTCGTCGAGGCCGTGGCACCGGCGCCGTGCGAGGTCGTCGCGTGCCCGTCGGCCGAGCGCAGGGCCGCGGGCAGCTCGGCGTCTCCCCCGCAGCCGGCGAGGAGCAGGCCGAGGGCCAGGCTGGGGACCGCCAGGAGGGCGGCGGCGCGACGGTGCACCCGCACAGCGTACGACCGCTCAGGCGGTCGCCGCCGCCAGCTGGCCGCAGGCGCCGTCGATCTCGGAGCCGCGGGTGTCGCGCACCGTCGTCGGGATGCCGTGCGCCCGGAGCCGCTCGACGAACTGCTGCTCGACCCCACGTCGCGAGGCGGTCCACTTCGAACCCGGCGTCGGGTTGAGCGGGATGGGGTTGACGTGCACCCAGCCGCGACCGCGGGCGGCGAGCTTCTCACCGAGGAGGTCGGCCCGCCACGCCTGGTCGTTGATGTCGCGGATGAGGGCGTACTCGATGCTCACCCGGCGTCCGGTGACGAGGTGGTAGCGGTGCGCGGCGTCGATGGCCTCGTCGACCTTCCACCGCGTGTTGATGGGCACGAGCTCGTCGCGCAGCTCGTCGTCGGGCGCGTGCAGCGACAGCGCCAGGGTGACGGGGATGCCCTCCTCGGCGAGCTTGTCGATGCCCGGCACGAGGCCGACGGTCGACATCGTGATGCCGCGCGCCGACATCCCGAGACCCTCCGGGGCGGGGTCGACGAGCCGGCGGATCGCGCCGATCGCGGCCTTGTAGTTGGCCAGCGCCTCCCCCATCCCCATGAAGACGACGTTCGAGACGCGGCTCGGGCCGGTGGCGCCGCCCTCATCGCCCTCGCCGCTGTCGCCGCTCTCGTCGCCGAGGCCCGCTCCCCCGACCGCGCCGGTGAGCTCGGGCAGGCCCCCGTGGCGCAGCAGCCGTGACGCCGCCACGACCTGCTCGACGATCTCGGCCGTCGACATGTTGCGGGTCAGGCCCTCCTGCCCCGTGGCGCAGAACGGGCAGTTCATCCCGCAGCCGGCCTGGCTCGAGATGCACACGGTGACCCGCCGCGGGTAGCGCATGACGACCGACTCGACGAGGGCCCCGTCGAAGAGCCGCCACACCTGCTTGACCGTGGCGCCCTGGTCGGCGGTGAGGCTGCGGACGGGGGTCAGCAGGGTCGGCATGAGGTCGGCGACGAGGTCGTCGCGCACCGCCTTGGGCAGGTCGGTCATCTCGTCCGGGCTCGCGACGAGCCGGTCGAAGTAGTGGGTCGACAGCTGGCTCGCCCGGAAGGCCGGGTGGCCGAGGGCGGCGACGGCGTCGCGACGCTCGGCGAGGGTGAGGTCGGCGAGGTGGCGCGGGGGCTTGCCCCGGCGCGGGGCGGCGAAGGTCAGCTGCCCGGGGGCGGGGCGGGGTGCGGGGGTCTCGCTCATGGTCCGCCCAGTCTCTCAGGTCGTGGCGCCGAGGTCGCCTCGCCCGGGCCGGCGGCGCCGGGGTCGCGGCTCCCTACTGCGCTGCGCGGCACCCCGCATGGGCCGTTCGGCCGATTCCGTGGCGCCGAGGGCCCGGATGCCTCTACCGTGGTCCTACTCGTTCTGCAGGGGAACGGGTGTTTGCAGGGAAACGAGGACGGCCATGGGCCTGTTCGACAAGTTCAAGGTGCCCAAGGCGCCCCAGGGGAACGACGTTCACACGAACGCGCCCGAGGAGCAGCGGGTCCCCATCTCCGTCGTGCCGGACATCGACGACGAGCCCGGACCCTTCTCGGACTCGGTGCGCGAACACCTCGAACGGCTGACCGCGGCCGCCGACGCCGACATCGCCTCGCTCGACCCGGGGGCGTTCGACGCCGCCCTCACCTCCCGCCTCGTGAGCGCCGAGCGCATCCACTCCACGGGTCTGGGCTTCTCGTACGCGTCGCACTTCGCCTCGCACATCCACGAGGTGCTCACCCTCGACCTGCCCTCGGCCGTGGTGACGCTGCCCGACTCTCGCATCGAGGAGTCCAACCGCCGGCTCCCGAGCCTGATCAACCGGGGCCGCACCAACCTCCTCGAGCTCCTCGAGACCTCCCCGGTCGACGTCGACCGGGTCACCGAGGGTCGCCGCGGGCTGTGGACGATCATCGGCGACTCGCCCTACACGGCGAGCTTCGCGCGCTTCCTCAACGACGCCGCGCACCGCTGGCTGCCCGACGTCGACGACCGCAACGGCTGGGTCTTCGCCATGCCCTACCGGCACGCGATCCTCCTCCAGCCGTGCGGCACCGCCGCCGAGGTCCGCGACGCGCTCGAGATGGTCCCCGACTGGGCGCAGCGGATGCACGCCGACGGCATCAGCCCGCTCTCGCAGCACACCTACCACTGGGTCGACCGGCAGATCACCTGCCTCACGACCGAGGAGGCCGACGGCACGATGAGCGTGCACCCCTCAGAGGTCCTCGAGCAGGTCCTCGGGATCGGCCGCCGCGCCGCCGGCTGACCCCGGCCCTCCACCTGGTTCGTGCCGCTCGGAGCTCAGCCGAGCGGCACGAACCAGAGGAGCAGCGCCCAGGCCACCGGCGCGACGACGACGAGCGAGTCGAGGCGGTCCATGATGCCGCCGTGCCCCGGCAGCAGGGTGCCCATGTCCTTGATGCCGAGGTCGCGCTTGATGCTGCTCTCGATGAGGTCGCCGAGCGTGGCCGCCGCGGCGGCGACGGCGCCGAGGATCGCGCCCGCCCACCACAGCCCCCCGAGCAGCAGCGGCAGGCTGACGGCGCCGACGACGGCGCACGTGCCGACCGAGCCGGCGAAGCCCTCCCACGACTTCTTCGGGCTCAGCGACGGCGCCATCGGGTGCTTGCCGAGCTTGACCCCGACCGCGTAGCCGCCGATGTCGGAGAACACCGTGACGAGGACGAACACGACGATCCGCTGGCGTCCGTCCGGGGCCGCGAGCATCATCGAGGCGAAGCCGCCGAGGAGGACGGGGTAGAACGCGACGAGGGTGGAGGCCCCGAGGTCGCGGGCCGCGCCGGCGAGGCCGTCGGCCACCCGCCACACGAGCAGCCCGACGACCGTGAGGCCGAAGGTGATGACGAGCGCGTCCGCCCCGCGCAGGTAGGCCGAGACGAGCATCCCGACCGAGCCGAGCACGAGCGGCACGAGCGGGACCGAGATGCCCTTCGTCGCCACCGCCCGGCGCAGCTCCCAGGCGCCGTAGGTGACCGCGACGACGACGACGGCGAGGAAGGCGCGGGCGTCGACGACGAGGGTGCCGATGACGACGCCGCCGAGGAGCAGCCCGACCCCGATGGCGGCGCGCAGGTCACGACCGGCGCGCGACGCCGGGGCGGCGGGCTCCTCGACCCCGTCGGCGTCAGGGGTCTCGTCGGACCCGGGGGTCAGCTCGGGGTCCGTCGTCGGGTCGGTGGGGTGGGTCGGGTCGGTCGCGAGCGCCGTGGCGGCGTCGGCCCGGTCGGTCGCGTCCGGGGCCTCGGTCGGGGGCACGGCGTCGGCGGCGTCGCCCGCGTCGGTGGGGTGGGTCATGGAGGGACGAGCGCTCGGGTCAGACCTCGAGGAGCTCGGCCTCCTTGCCCTTGAGGAGGTCGTCGATGAGGTCGACGTGGCGCTTGGTGACCGCCTCGAGCTCCTTCTCGGCGCGCGAGCCCTCGTCCTCGCCGACCTCCCCGTCCTTGACGAGCTTCTCGAGCACGGTCTTGGCGTGCCGGCGCACGTTGCGCACCGAGACCCTGGCGTCCTCGGCCTGGGTGTGCGCCATCTTGACGTACTCGCGGCGCCGCTCCTCGGTGAGGACGGGCATGATGCAGCGGATGATGTTGCCGTCGTTGCTCGGGTTGACTCCGAGGTCGGCCTGCTGGATCGCCTTCTCGATGGCGTGCATCGAGCCCTTGTCGAACGGGCTGATGATGATGGTGCGCGCCTCGGGCGTCTGGAAGGACGCGAGCTGCTGGAGCGGGGTCGGGGCGCCGTAGTAGTCGACGAGGACCTTCTGGAACATCCCCGGGTGGGCGCGGCCCGTGCGGATCCCGGCGAAGGCCTCCTTGGCGGCCTCGACGGTCTTCTCCATCTTCTCCTCGGCCTCGAACAGGGTCTCGTCGATCATCTGCGGCGGTTCTCCTTCGGTGTGCCGCGCGGCGCGCGCGGCGGGGGTCGGGTCCAGTGTGTCAGGGCGGGCGGGGTCCCGGTCGGCACGAGCCGGGGCGGCGCCTGCTGCCCCGGCGGGTCAGCCGGCGGAGACGAGGGTCCCGATCGGCTCGCCGCGCAGGGCGCGGGTGATGTTCCCGTGGCCCTCCATCCCGAAGACGACCATCGGCAGCCGGTTGTCCATGCACAGGCTGAACGCCGCGGCGTCGACGACCTTGAGGCCGCTGCGCAGGGCCTCCTCGAAGGTCACCTGGTCGAGCTTGCGGGCGTCGGGGTTGCTGCGCGGGTCGGCGTCGTAGACCCCGTCGACGCCGTTCTTGCTCATGAGGACGGCGTCGCACCGGCACTCCAGGGCGCGCTGGGCGCTGACGGTGTCGGTGGAGAAGTACGGCATGCCGGCGCCGGCGCCGAAGATGACGACGCGGCCCTTCTCGAGGTGGCGGATGGCGCGGCGCGGGATGTACGGCTCGGCGACCTGGCCCATCGCGATGGCGGTCTGGACGCGGGTGTCGATGCCCTCCTTCTCGAGGAAGTCCTGCAGCGCCAGGCAGTTCATGACGGTCCCGAGCATGCCGATGTAGTCGGCGCGCGACCGGTCCATCCCCTTCTGCTGCAGCTCGGCGCCCCGGAAGAAGTTGCCCCCACCGACGACGACCGCGACCTCGATGCCCTCACGGACCGCGTCGGCGATCTGGCGGGCGATGCCCCGCACGACCTCGGGGTCGACGCCGACCTTCCCACCGCCGAAGACCTCTCCGGAGAGCTTGAGGAGGACGCGACGCGGCCGGTCCGGGCGCTCGACGAGGGTCGGTCCGGGAGACGGGGCGGCCTCGGTCAGGGCGTGAGTGGTCACAGGGCCTCCTCGGCGGTGGTGCGCAGCGGTCACCGAATCCTGTCACACGGGGACGCACCGGGCCGAACCGTGCGGCGCCGCGAACGGGGGCCCGCGCGGCTCAGGGGCCGGCGTGCCGGAGGAGGAACTCCTGCTCGGTGTCGCGGCCGCCCTGCGGGTCCGGAGGAGGGCTGACCTGCTGCGTCGTCACCATCTGTTCGGGCCGGATCCGCGGCAGGTCGGTGTGCACCCGCTCCTCGAGCGCGTGCCGCAGGTCCTCGCCACCCCGGGTGCCGTCATCGCCGTTCGTCGCCACCTCGACCACCTCCTGGGGCCAGTATGCGCCGTACGGACCGTCCACGAGGGCGGGACGCCGACTCACCGCTCCACCGTCAGGCTGACAGGATGGCGCGCGTGGAGCAGGAACGCGAGGTCCTCACGTGGGCCGACTTCGACACCTCGGTCTGGGACCTCGCCGAACAGGTGGCCCGTGACGGCGTCCCCGACATGATCCTGTCGATCGCCCGGGGCGGCCTGCTCATCGGCGGCGCGCTGGGCTACGCGCTCGGCGTGAAGAACACGTACACGATGAACGTCGAGTTCTACACCGGGGTCGACGAGCGCCTCGAGGTGCCGCGCATCCTCCCGCCCGCCCCCGACTTCATCGACCTGCACGACGCGCTCGTCCTCGTCGCCGACGACGTCGCCGACACCGGGCTCACCCTCGCCTCGGTCCAGGACTTCTGCGCGGGCAAGGTCGGCGAGGTCCGTACCGCGACGATCTACGCCAAGCCGCGCTCGCTCGTGCGGCCCGACTACGTGTGGCGCGACACCGACCGGTGGATCACCTTCCCGTGGAGCGACCGCCCACCCGTGACCGGCCGCGGCCCCAGCGGCCGCTGAGCGACGCTGCGCGCCACCCGGCCCGCCGCTCCGCCCGAAGGATGGGCCGTGGCCTCTCGAGGCCCCCGGCCGGGGGCGCGCAGCCATCCCTCGTGCCCGGGACGGGGCCGGACGCACGGATGCCGCCCGCTCGTGGTGAGCGGGCGGCATCCGGATGCTGCGAGGTGCGGCGGGGTCAGCCCCCGACGCGGAAGCGGGCGAAACCGTTGGCGGCGGCGCCGGCCTCCTGGAGGACCTTGGCGACGGTCTTCTTGGCGTCCTTGGCGAACGGCTGCTCGAGCAGGACGTTCTCCTTGAAGAAGCCGTTGACGCGACCCTCGACGATCTTCGGGAGGGCGGCCTCGGGCTTGCCCTCCTCCTTCGCCGTGGCCTCGGCGACGCGGCGCTCGTTCTCCACGGTCGCCTCGTCGATCTCGGCACGGTCGAGCACGCTCGGGCTGAACGCGGCGATGTGCATCGCGACGTCACGGGCGATCGCCTCGTCGCCACCGGTGGTGGCCACGAGGACGCCGATCTGCGCGGGCAGGTCGGGGCTCGTCTTGTGCAGGTAGGACACGACGTGGTCGCCCTCGAGGCGGGCCACGCGCTTGACCTCGATCTTCTCGCCGATCGTCGCGTTGGCCTCGTCGAGGAGCTCCTTGACCGACTTGCCGTCGGACAGGGTGGACCCGAGCAGGGCGTCGGCGTCGGTGGCCTTGACGGCCACGGCCTGCGCGAGGACCTGGTCGGCCAGGGCGCCGAAGCGCTCGCCCTTGGCGACGAAGTCGGTCTCGCAGAGGACCTCGACGAGGGTGCCCTCGCCGGCGGTCGCGGCCGCGGTCACCAGGCCGTTGGAGGCCGTACGGCCCTCGCGCTTGGTGACGCCCTTGAGGCCCTTGACGCGCAGGATCTCCTCGGCCTTGGCCATGTCGCCATCGGCCTCGTCGAGGGCCTTCTTGACGTCCATCATCCCGGCGGCGGTCTTCTCGCGGAGCGCCTTGATGTCAGCGGCGGTGTAGTTCGCCATGAGTGGTGTTCGCTCTTTCCTACTAGCGGTCGGACGGGTGAGAGGTGGGTCAGGCCTTCTCGGCCGGCGCGGCCTCGGCCTCGGCGGGAGCCTCGGCGGCCTCGACCTCGGCGGTCTCGGTCGCCTCACCCTCGGACGCCTCGGCGGCGGGGGCCTCGGTGACCTCGGCGGCCGGGGCCTCGACCTCAGCCGTCTCGGCGGCGGGAGCCTCGGCAGCCGGAGCCTCGACCTCGGCGGTCTCGGCGGCGGGAGCCTCGGTGACCTCGGCGGCCTCGGTGGCCTCGGCGGCGGCGGTCTCGCCGGCCTCCGGAGCGACCTCGTCGGCCGTCTGCGCGGCGTCGCCACCGAGGAGCTCGCGCTCCCAGTCGGCGAGCGGCTCGCCACCGGCGACGACGTCATCGGTCGCAGGGCCACCGGAGCGCTGGATCAGGCCCTCGGCGACGGCGTCGGCGATGACGCGGGTCAGCAGGGTGACCGAGCGGATGGCGTCGTCGTTGCCCGGGATCTTGTAGTCGACCTCGTCGGGGTCGCAGTTGGTGTCGAGGATCGCGATGACGGGGAGCCCGAGCTTGCGCGCCTCGTCGACGGCGAGGTGCTCCTTCTTGGTGTCGACGATCCACACGGCCGAGGGGACCTTGGCCATGGTGCGGATGCCGCCCAGGGTCTTCTCGAGCTTGTCCCGCTCGCGCTTGAAGATGAGCAGCTCCTTCTTCGTGAAGCCCGAGCCGGCCACGTCGTCGAAGTCGAGCTCCTCGAGCTCCTTGAGGCGGGTGAGCCGCTTGGAGATCGTCTGGAAGTTGGTGAGCATGCCACCGAGCCAGCGGTGGTTGACGTACGGCATCCCGACGCGGGTCGCCTGCTCGGCGACGGGCTCCTGGGCCTGGCGCTTCGTGCCGACGAAGAGGATGGTGCCGCCGTGGGCGACGGTTTCCTTGACGAACTCGTACGCGTTGTTGATGTAGGTCACCGACTGCTGCAGGTCGATGATGTAGATGCCGTTGCGCTCGGTCATGATGAAGCGCTTCATCTTGGGGTTCCAGCGACGGGTCTGGTGCCCGAAGTGGACGCCGCTCTCGAGGAGCTGGCGCATGGTGACGACGGCCATCGTCGTTCTCCTTGTGTGTGAGGTTGTCAGTTTCGTCGGTGGTTGTCGGCGGCTGCCGGCCCCACCTGCCTGGCGTCTGACGCACCCCGGACGGTCCCGGCCGCTTCGATGAGCGACCGTGGTCCGCCACTGCCGTGGTGCGCCCTGCTCGGAGGAGACCTCGTCGCAGGAGCGTGACGCGCGAATTGGGCACGCGTGCGAGTGCACGCAGGCCGTCGGACATCGTACGTCGTCGAGGGCTCCCCGAGGAAATCGGCCCGGCCCCCGCGACCAGCGGGAAAGCGGGAGGCGGCGGCGTCCTCCGGCGGGTAGCGTCTCGGCCTCGTGGGCCGGATCCTCGACGTCATCGCTCCGCCGCGGATGGGCGTCCCCTTCCGGTGGAACCTCGCGTCGGCGTGGGTCGCCCAGCTGGGCGACGGCATCGCCCTCGCGGCCGGTCCCCTGCTCGTCGCCTCGCAGACGGACGACCCGAGGCTCATCGCGGCCGCGGCCATGGTGCAGCAGGTGCCGACGCTCGTCCTCGGCCTCTACGCCGGGGCGATCGCGGACCGCGTCGACCGCAAGCGGCTCGTCCTCACCGCCAACCTCCTGCGCGTCGTCGTCCTGCTGCTGCTCGTCGGCACCATCCTCACGGGGACCATCTCCATCGGCCTGCTCCTGCTGGCCCTGCTGGCCGTCGGCACCGCCGAGATCTTCGCCGACACCGGATGGCGCGCCGTCCTCCCCTCGATCGTCCCGCCGGGCGACCTCGGGGTCGCGAGCGCCCGGCAGATGTCGGGGTTCCTCGTCGCCAACCAGATGGTCGGGCCGGCCGTCGGGGCGTCGCTGTTCGCCGTGGGGCACGCCCTCCCGTTCGGCGTGCAGGCGACCGCGGGGCTGCTGGCGGCGGCGCTGTTCGCCAAGGTCGCCCTGCCCGCGGTGGTCAGAGCGCAGGACCGGGAGCCGCAGCACGTGGGGCGCGACATCCTCGACGGGCTGAGGTGGATCCGCCACCACGCTCCGGTGCGCACGCTCATCCTCGTGATCCTCGCCTTCAACATCACGTGGGGGGCGCCGTGGGGGGTGCTCGTCTACTGGGCGCAGCAGCGGCTCGGGGTCGACGAGGTCGGCTTCGGCCTGCTGACCACCGCCTCGGCCGTGGGTGGCGTCATCGCCGTGGTCGGGTACGACCGGCTCGAGCGGCGCGTGGCGCTCGGCGTGCTGATGAAGGTGTGCCTCACCCTGGAGGTGCTCATGCACCTCGCGCTGGCGCTGACGACGGTGCCGGCCGTCGCCTACGTCGTGATGTTCGCCTTCGGGGCGTACGCGTTCGTGTGGGGGTCCCTCTCGAACGCGGTGCGGCAGCGGGCGACGCCGCACGACCTCCAGGGACGGGTCGGGTCGGTCTACTGGCTCGGTCTCACGGTCGGCCTGCTCGTCGGGCAGCTCATCGGCGGGCTGCTCGCCGACCGGTTCGGTCCGGCGGCTCCGTTCTGGTTCGCCTTCGTCGGGTCGGCGGTGACGCTCGCCCTCGTCTGGCGGCAGCTCGGGCACATCGCACACGCCGACGAGCAGTCGCACGGCGACGAACAGCCGCACGGCGAGTAGCGGTCGCACGGCGAGAAGCGGTCGCACGGCGAGCCCTCGGATTAGCCTGCGGGCATGCCCTCCTCCCTCGGCCACCCCGCCCTCGCCCCCTTCGGGACGACGATCTTCGCGACGATGTCGGCCCTGGCGGCCGAGCACGGGGCCATCAACCTCGGCCAGGGGTTCCCCGACACCGACGGGCCGGCGGAGGTCCTCGAGGCCGCCGTGACGGCGATCCGCTCGGGGCTCAACCAGTACCCGCCGGGGCCGGGGGTGCCGGCGCTCCTCGAGGCCGTGGCCGCCCACCAGTCGCGCTTCTACGGGCTGTCGCTCGACCCTCGCAGCGAGGTGCTCGTGACCGTCGGGGCCACGGAGGCGATCGCGGCGACGGTGCTCGCCCTCGTCCGCCCGGGCGACGAGGTCGTCACCTTCGAGCCGTACTACGACTCCTACGCGGCGACGATCGCGCTGGCCGGTGGGGTCAGGCGGACGTCGGTGCTGCGGTTCCCCGACTTCGCGGTCGACGAGGAGTCGCTGCGCGCGGCGTTCTCGCCACGGACCCGCCTGGTGCTGCTGAACACGCCGCACAACCCGACGGGGAAGGTCTTCACGCGGGCCGAGCTCGACCTCGTGTGCGAGCTGGCGCGCGAGCACGACGCCTGGGTCGTCACCGACGAGGTCTACGAGCACCTCACCTTCGACGGCGTCGAGCACGTTCCCGTCGCGACCCTGCCCGGGATGCGGGAGCGCACTCTCACCATCTCGTCGGCCGGCAAGACGTTCTCCACGACGGGGTGGAAGGTGGGCTGGGTCTCCGGGCCCGCAGAGGCCGTCGCGGCGGTGCGCGCCGTGAAGCAGTTCGTGACCTACGTCGGCTCCGGTCCCTTCCAGCACGCGGTGGCGACCGGGTTGGGGCTCGACGACGCGGTGTTCGCCGGGCTCGCGAGGTCGTTGCAGGCCAAGCGCGACCGGCTGGTGTCCGGGCTGCGCGCGGCGGGGATGACCGTGTCGGTGCCCCAGGGGACGTACTTCGTCGTCGCCGACGCCGCCCCCCTGGGCGCGGTCGACGCGTTGTCGTTCTGTCACGAGCTGCCGGAGCGGGCCGGGGTCGTGGGGGTCCCGGTGTCGGTGTTCCACGACGACGTCGACGCCGCCCGCACGCTCGTGCGCTTCGCGTTCTGCAAGGAGGACGCGGTCCTCGACGAGGCGTGCCGTCGGCTGGCGGCGCTCGGGGGCTGACACGCCCTCGTCCACAGGTTCTCTCGGCGGGGCGGGTCGTCCACAGGTTCTCGTCGCGTCTCCTGGTCGGTCGCTCGATGGGCGAGGGTCGGCCCATGTCCAGGTCCCTCGTCGCGTCGCTCGCCGCCCTCGCTGCGGTGGGCGCCCTCGCCCTCGCGGTCGGGCCGCCTACCGGCGAGCCGTTCGCGGCCGCTCGGGTGCCGATCGTCGCAACGGCGCCCGACAGACCGGACCGTCGCGACGGCGCGCCGAGCTCGGTGGCCGGTATGCGGACCCGAGCGGCCGTCGGCTCCGCGCCACGGGCGTCGGGGCTGCCGCGGTCCACGCCCCGGTGGCGGTGGCCCCTCGTCCCCCGACCTCCCGTCCTGCGCCGGTTCCGCGCTCCCCCGAGCCCCTGGGCCTCCGGGCACCGCGGGATGGACCTCGCGGCCCGCTCCGGTGACGCGGTGCTCGCGGTGGCGGCGGGGACGGTGACCCACCGCGGGATCGTGGCCGGACGCGGGACGGTGACGGTGCTGCACGCCGGTGGGCTGCGCAGCACCTACGAGCCGGTCGACCCCGCTGTCTCGGTCGGCGATCTCGTCGTGCCGGGTGACGTCGTGGGGTCGGTACGGCCCGGTGGGGGAACCTCGGCCTCCCATTGCGGACCGCGGGTCTGCCTGCACCTCGGCGCGAGGCGTGACGACGGCTACGTCGACCCGTGGCCACTGCTCGTCCGGGGCCGGCTCGTGCTGCTGCCCCTGCGCTGACAGGACGCCTTGGTCGCGCAGGTCAGAGGTGGAGCGTCGCGCCGTCCGCGGTGCCGGCCGGCGACGACGCGGCGGCGCTGGGCGTCACGGGCACCAGGCCTGCGGCGAGGGTTCCGGTCTGTCGGAGGACGAACCAGCCAGCGGCGAGGACGAGCAGGAGCGCGACGAGGATGACGAGGGTGCGACGACCCGACGAGCGCTTGGCCTGGGTGGCGGCCTCCGCTGCGGCGGCGGCCTCCTCGGCCTCCTTCGCGGCCTGTTCCTCGGCGAGCTCCCGCTCGCGCTCCGCGGCCTTGGCGGCCGCGCGGGCCCGGCGCTCCTGGGCGTCGGCGCGACGGCTCGACACCTGGACCATCTGGGTCGGGGGCTCGATGAGGATGTCGAGGTCCGGGTCCTCGACCTCCGGCACCTCGAAGTCGATGCCGTCGGCCACCCGCCACGACAGGTGCACGGGCGGTGCCACGTAGCGCTCGATCGTCTCGTCGGAGGTCGTGCCCGCCGAGGCCGCGGGAGCCAGCAGCGGGTCCGGTGTGGTGGTCGCCGAGTCCGCGTCGGGGCTCGGGGACGCGGACGGCTCGGTGGTGCCGATGCCGGTGTCGGTCGTGGCGACCGAAGCCTCGGCAGCGTCACCGGACTCCGCCGCCGCCGTGCCATCGGCCTGCTCCGTGGTCGCCGTGTCCCCGGGCGCTGCTGCCGACTCCAGGACGGCCGCGATCTCCGGCGGCGGGACGAACCAGCCGTAGGCGGACCGGGCCTCGTTGTCGTCCTCGATGACCCAGGGCTGCTCGTCATAGCTGCGGGCGGCGCGGTTCGCCTCGCTGTCCTGTGCCTCTGCCTCGGGCTCGACGAAAGCAACCGGCTCGGGCTCGGGCTCCGCCTCGACCACCGCGACAGGCTGAGGCTCCTTCGCGACCACGTCGGCGTCGGGCTCGACCAACGCAGCGGGCTCCGGCTCGGCCTCGACCACGGCGACAGGCTCCGGCTCCGCCTCGGCGACCGCGGCAGGCTCGGGCTCGGCCACTTCGGCCTCAGGCTCGGGCTCGACGACTTCGGCCTCAGGATCGGGCTCGACGACTTCGGCCTCAGGCTCGGGCTCGACGAACGCAACGGGCTCCGGCTCCGCCTCGACCACGGCGACAAGCTCAGGCTCGGGTTCGACCACGTCGGCCTCAAGCTCGGGCTCGACCAACGCAACGGGCTCCGGCTCCGCCTCGACCACCGAGACAGGCTCAGGCTCAGGCTCAGGCTCAGGCTCAGGCTGAGCGAACGCAACGACCTCCGGCTCTGGCTCCGCCTCGGCGACCGCGGCAGGCTCAGGCTCGACCACTTCGGACTCGGGCTCGACGAACGCAACGGACTCCGGCTCCGCCTCGACCACCGCGACAGGCTCGGACTCGGACTCGGACTCGACCACTTCGGGCTCGGGCGCGACCAACACGGCGGGCTCCGGCTCGGGCTCGACCAACGCAGCGGGCTCCGGCTCGGGCTCGGGCTCGACCAACACGGCGGGCTCCGGCTCGGGCTCGACCAACGCAGCGGGCTCCGGCTCGGGCTCGGGCTCGACCAACACGGCGGGCTCCGGCTCGGGCTCGACCAACACGGCGGGCTCCGGCTCGGCCTCGACCACGGCGACAGGCTCCAGCTCCGCCTCGGCGACCGCGGCAGGCTCGGGCTCGGCCACTTCGGCCTCAGGCTCGGGCTCGACGAACGCAACGGGCTCCGGCTCCGCCTCGACCACCACCGAGACAGGCTCAGGTTCGGGCTCGACGAACGCGACCAGCTCCGGCTCGGCCTCGACCACGGCGACAGGCTCAGGCTCGGGCTCGACGAACGCGACCAGCTCCGGCTCGGCCTCGACCACGGCGACAGGCTCAGGCTCGGGTTCGACCCCTTCGGCCCCAGGCTCAGGCTCGACGAACGCAACGGGCTCCGGGTGCTGGTCGGGTTCGACCGCCTCGGGTTCCAGCTCGACGAACGCCACTGGCGCGGGCTGGGTCTCGGCCTCGGGTTCGGCATCGAGGGGATCGGTCTCGGTGATGGACCACTCGTCGGACTCGTCGAGGTCGTCGGCCCACGAGTCGTCGTCGCGAGGCGCGGCGACGGACGACCGCAGCTCGGCCTGCCAGGCAGCCCAGTCGACGCCGTCGTCATCGGTGTCGGTCACCACGGCAGTCGTCTCGGGCTCGGGGTGCGTCAGCGCCTCGGTCTCGGGCTCGGGGTGCGTCAGCGCCTCGGCCTCGAACTCATCGGGGACGACACCATCCCCTTGGTCGGACGCCGGGACGGCCCCGCCGGCTGGTGCCTCGTCCGTCGTGGTGGCATCGGCGTGGTCATCTGCCGAGAGGAGCGAGCGCCACCAGGAGCGGTGAGCGGCCGGCTCGGGAGTGGGCGGGTCCGCCTCGGCCGGCTGGGTGCGCTCGCTGCTCGCGTCGTCCGCAGGAGCGGCGTCGGGTTCTGGTGAGGCGGCGGGCGTGAGGTGGGCCATCGGGACGTCGGGCGTGTCGACCGGCTGAAGGGCGTCCTCAGCCTCGGAAACGGTGTGGACGGGTTCGGTCTCGGCCTGGCCGAGTGCGGGCTCCCACGTGCCGGTTGACGGCGACCACACGGTGGCGACCTCGTCGGACGACTCGTCCTCGAGGTCCCACGACTCGGCGACCTCCGCAGCGGAGGTGCTCGACTCCCAGGTTCCGGTGGCGGGCGACCACACGGCGGTCGTCTCCGGCGCTGTGACCTCCTCCTCGAACGCATGGAGGTCTGCAGTGGCGTCGCCATCGTCCTCTCCGAGGTCGACAAGTGCGCCGGTCGCGGCCTGGTCGTCGGCGAGGCCCGCCTCGTCCGTCGGGACCTCATCCACGGCCGCTGTCGGCCACTTAGGCGATGCCCAATCGGTGGCCTCCACGGCGGGCAGCCCGTCGGAATCCGCGGCCGCGACAGCCACCGGCTCGGACGCGACGAACGCATCGGACTCCGGCTCGGGCTCGATGAATGCCTCCGCCTCGGGCTCGACGAACGCCGCGGGCTCGGGCTCGGACTCGACGAACGCCTCGGGCTCCGCCTCGGACTCGGGCTCCGCCGCCGACTCCGGCTCCGACTCGACGGACGCCTCAGGCTCCGCCGCCGACTCCGGCTCCGACTCGACGAACGCCTCGGGCTCCTCCACCGACTCGGGTTCCGGGACGTCGGTCGAGCGTCGCCCGAAGGGGCGGTCGGGGTCGTCGTCCACGGGTGGGTGCACGCCGGCGCCCGTGGTCCACGACGGAAGGACGATGGGAGCGTCATCGTCGGCGGTGTCGGCGGTCGGGTGCTCCTCGACGGGGGCCGACGCGGCCAGCGCGGCCAGACCGAGGGGCGCGGCGACCTCGGGTGCCGACGGAGGGGGCTCGGGCTCCGGCTTCTGGTGGTGACCCGCGCGACGGCGGCTGAAGCGGGAGATGGAGGGCCGACGGTGCTTGGCCTCGACGTGCTCGGGCTCCTCGACGGGGAGGTCGGGCTTGGTCTCGACGTAGAGGCGGCGGAACTCCGAGACCCACTCCGCGACGTCGACGACGTCACGGTTGTCCCCCGAGGCGCCCGCGGGGGCGCCCTGGGGACGCGCGTCCTGGGCCCACTCCGACGTCTCGTCGGCGGGGCCGTCCATCGGGTCCGGTTCGCGGGACAGCGCCTCGTCAGGCACGGGGGTGGGCCTGGGCGTAGGACCGCTTCAGGCGGTCGACGGAGACGTGGGTGTAGATCTGCGTCGTCGCGAGCGAGGCGTGGCCGAGCAGCTCCTGCACCATGCGCAGGTCGGCACCTCCCTCGAGAAGGTGCGTGGCGGCCGAGTGGCGCAGCCCGTGCGGGCCGAGGTCGGGGGCGTCGGGGACGTGCTCGAGCAGCTCGTGGACGACCGAGCGCACCTGGCGCGGATCGGCCCGGCGCCCCCGGCGCCCGAGGAGCAGCGCCGGACCGCTCTCGGCCGTCACGAGCCGGGGCCGGCCCCGCTCGAGCCAGGCGTCGACGGCATCGCGGGCCGGGAGCCCGAACGGCACCCGGCGCTCCTTGTCGCCCTTGCCGACGACGCGCAGCACCATGGCCGAGTGGTCGAGGTCGTCGACGTCGAGGCCGACCAGCTCACCGACCCGGATACCGGTGGCGTAGAGGAGCTCGAGGGCGGCGCGGTTGCGCAGGTGGATCGGGTCGTCGTCGTCGGCCGCGACGGCAGCGACGTCGAGCAGGGCCGCGGCGGAGCGCTGGGCCAGGACGGGGGGCAGCGTCCGCAGGCGACGTGGAGCCGACAGCCGCAGGGACGGGTCGGCCGGGATGCGCCCGGACCGCTCGAGCCAACCGAAGAAGGTGCGCAGCGACGCGGACGCCCGGGCGATCGTCGAGCGCGCAGCGCCCCCGCGCGACAGGGTGCCCAGCCAGGCCCTCAGGTCGGCGAGTCGCACCTGACGCAGCTCCGCGTCGTCCTCGACCCCGGCGTCGTCGAGGAACGCGCCGACGTCCCGCACGTAGGCACGCACGGTGTTCGGCGATCTTCCACGCTCGGCCCTCAGGTGTCGCTCGAAGGCCGGGAGCGCGTCGCAGGGGACGACGGTCACGCGCACACGGTGTCACCCCACCGCGCCCTTCGCAACGACTTCCGAACAACTCGCCGATTCCTTGCGCAATCCTGACCCGGCCGCCCACCGGCGCTGCCCGAACGGCCACGAGCGGAACGCACCGGACCCACCGGCCCCAGCAGCCACGTCGCACCAGCCACACCCGACGCGCTCACCGCGCGCGCTTGCGCCACCTCCCCTCGTCGCGGACGACCAGGCCGTCCGCCTCGAGGGCCGCGAGGACCGCCCCGAGCGACTCGGCCCGCACCCCTGCCGCGAGGCCGATGCGGTCGGCGGTCGCCGACCCACGGACCGGGACCGCCGACCAGACGCGGTACGCCGTGTCGTCGAGGTGGTCTCCGGGACGGCTCGGCCCGTGGTCCCTCGCCGGCACGAGATCGGACCCGATGGGTGCCGCGAGCTCGGCCGCCTCCGCGGCATCGGTGACGAGGACGGCACCGGTGTCGCGGACGAGCGCGTGGCAGCCGGCGGAGGTCGCGCTCGACACCGGCCCCGGAACCGCGCCGACGGGTAGGTGGTGCTCCCTGGCCTCCTTCGCCGTCGACAGGGAGCCCGACCGCAGGCTCGCCTCGACGACCACCGTCGCCCCGGACAGGGCGGCGATGAGGCGGTTGCGCGCCAGGAAGCGCCACCGGTAGGGAGCCGCGGTGGGCGGGCTCTCGCTCACGACGGCACCCGACCGGGCCACGGCCTCGATCAACCCGCGGTGGGCCGTCGGGTAGGCCCGGTCGGCCCCACAGGCCAGCACCGCGACCGTGCGGCCCTCCCCCGCGAGAGCCGCACGGTGCGCCGCGGCGTCGATGCCGTACGCCGCGCCGCTGACGACGGTGAAGCCCCGAGCCACGAGGCCGTCGGCGAGGTCCCCCGCCGCCCGCAGCCCGTACTCGGTGGCGGCGCGCGACCCCACGAGGGCCACGGACCGGTCGACGAGGGCGGGCAGGTCGGGATCGCCGCGCACGTAGACGCAGGGCGGCGGCTCGCCCAGCACGTCGAGCCGCTCGGGCCAGGACTCGTCGCCGGGGACGAGCACGGAGAGAGCGTGGTGCTCGCAGGCGCGACGGAGGCCGTCGAGGTCGAGCTCGCCGATCCGCGCCTCCCACCCCTCGAGGTCGGCGACGCGCGCCCGCAGGCCGAGGGCGCGCGCCCGGTCGCGCACGCGGCCGGCGCGCAGCAGCGCGAGCGACTCGACCGCGCCGTCGGCCTCGAGCAGCCGGGCGAGGGTCGTGCTGCGCGACTCGGAGACGTAGGTCCAGGCGACCCGGGCCCACCGCTCGTCGTGCTCGAGGGCGCTGCGCCGACCCCTCACGCCGCCACCTGCTCCCCGCGTCGGAGGACGAGCCCGGTGGCGACGTCGTCGGCGTCGGGGACGGTACGGCCGGACAGGTCTGCGGAGGACCATGCGACCCGCAGCACCCGGTCGTACCCGCGCAGGGTGAGCCGCCCGGCGTCGAGCGCCCGGTCGAGGACGGCCGTCGCGTGGTGCGGCAGCCGGTAGGGCGGTCGGCGCAGCACGTGTCCGGGGACGACCCCGTTCGTCACCCACCCCCCGTCGGCCCACCGCTCGCGCTGGACGGCCCGGGCCGCGGCCACCCGGGCGGCCACCGCGGTGCTGCCCTCGCCCCGCTCGTCGCCGAGGGCGGCGCGCCGCACGGGCGGCACGTGCACCTGGAGGTCGACGCGGTCGAGCAGCGGACCCGACAACCGCGACCCGTAGGCGCGGATCTCGGGAGGTCGGCACGTGCAGTCGATGCCCTTGCCCCACGACAGCCCGCACGGGCAGGGGTTGGCCGCGAGGACGAGGAGGAAGCGGGCGGGGTAGCGCACCACGGTGCGCGCTCGCGCCAGTACCACCTCCCCCGACTCCAGTGGCTGGCGGAGCACCTGGAGGACCCGGGGTGAGAACTCCGGCGCCTCGTCGAGGAACAGCACGCCGTGGTGCGCGCGCGAGATGGCCCCCGGCAGGGCCACGCCCGACCCGCCACCCGCCACGGCGGCGACCGTGGAGCTGTGGTGCGGCGCGACGAACGGCGGCGTGGGGTCGAGGCGGGCGACGTCGCCGACGTGTCCGGTGAGGGAGCGGATGGCGTGGGTCTCGAGGGCCTCGTCACGCGACAGCGGCGGCAGGACCGTGACGAGCCGCTCGGCGAGCATCGTCTTCCCGACCCCCGGAGGGCCCGACATCAGCAGGTGGTGGCCTCCGGTGGCGGCGAGCTCGAGGGCGCGACGGGCCTCGGGCTGGCCGGCGACGTCGGCGAGGTCGGGGCCGGTGCGCTGCGGACCGAGGTCGGCCACCGGGACCTCCGCGACCGGGAGGGGCGCCCCGGCGTCGGCCGCGGCGTACCAGCCGAGGACCTCACCCAGGCTGGCCGCGCCGTGCACGGTGACGCCGTCGACGAGCTGCGCCTCGGCGACGTTCTCCAGCGGCACCACGACGTGCCGCACCCCGCGACGGGAGGCCTCGAGCACCGACGGCAGGACCCCCCGGACCCCGCGGAGCCGCCCGTCGAGGGCGAGCTCCCCGAGGTGGACGACCTCGGCCGCCAGGGAGGCCGCCCGGAGGGCGCCGCTCGCGGCCAGCACCGCCACGGCGATGGGCAGGTCGAAGCCCGACCCGTGCTTGGGGATCGACGCCGGCGACAGGTTGACCGTGACCCGGTGGGGCGGGACGGGCACCCCGGAGGTCACGGCCGCCGAGCGCACCCGGTCCGGCGCCTGGGCACACGCCGTGTCGGGCATCCCGCCGATGACGAACTGCGGCAGGCCCGGCGCGATGTGCGCCTCGACGTCGACGAGGGTGCCCTCGAGCCCGGTGAGGGTGACCGAGAGGGTGCGGCCGAGCCCGAGCGTCACGAGCCCACCCCCACGACGTGGCGCAGCAGCGGTGGCTGCCCGGGGCGGCACAGGATGCCGACGACGTCGATCCGCACGCCCTGCGCGCTGACCTGGTGCGAGCTCATCCAGGCCGCGGCCAGCCGCCGCAGCCGCATCGCCTTGGCGAAGGTGACGGCCTCGACGGGGTCGCCGAACCCGGCCGACCGCCGCGTCTTGACCTCGCACACGACGACCCACCCGCCGTCGCGCGCGACGACGTCGACCTCGCCGTGCTCGCAGCGCCAGTTGCGCTCGAGGACCGTCAACCCTTGGTCGCGCAGGTACCGGACCGCGAGGTCCTCACCCCAGCGGCCCAGCCCACGCCGCGGGTCGTCCGCGCCCCCTGCCCCGATGTCCGTGGTCGTCATGCACCGAGCCAACCGGCGCCAGGGTCGTGGGGACAGTCCCGCGCGGAAGCTGTGGACGACCTTCGGGCGGACCTCCCCCTGTGGACGAGCGCCTAGAACTCGCCCTTGGGCAGCTCGAGCTCGGACTTCGCGAGCTCCTCGACGTTGACGTCCTTGAACGTCACGACCCGCACCGTCTTCGCGAAGCGCGCCGGCCGGTAGATGTCCCACACCCACGCGTCGTGCATCGTCACGTCGAAGAAGACCTCGCCACCGTCGGAGCGCACCTTCACGTCGACGCTGTTGCAGAGGTAGAAGCGCCGCTCGGTCTCGACGACGTGGCTGAACAGGCCGACGACGTCGCGGTACTCGCGGTAGAGCGCGAGCTCCGCCTCGCTCTCGTACTTCTCGAGGTCCTCGGAGCTCATCGCTCTCCCACTCGCAGCTCGGTGTCGACGACGGCCACGGGGGCCGGTGTCAGGTCGGTGACCAGGTCGGCGACGGGGTCGGCCTCCGGGTCGGTCAGGGCAGCATCATCATCCATCGTCCCGGGCAGCCGCCACGACCGCCGGTGCCAGTCGGACGGCCCGTGGGACCGCAGCGCGTCGATGTGCTCGGGCGCGGCGTACCCCTTGTTCTCCACCCAGCCGTACGTGGGGTCCTCCTCGCCGAGCCCGACCATGATGCGGTCGCGGGTCACCTTGGCGATGACCGAGGCGGCGGCGACCGACGAGCACGTGAGGTCGGCCTTGATCATCGTCGTGACGGGCGGCGTCAGCACCGTGTCCTCGTGCGCGAACGCGAGGAGCCCGACGTCCTCGGGGGAGGTGAGCCAGTCGTGGTTGCCGTCGAGGATGACGAGGTCGGGCACGACGCCGCACGCCGCGAGCGCCCTGGTCCCTGCCAGCCGCAGCGCCGCGATGATGCCGATCTCGTCGATCTCGGCGGCGCTCGCGTGACCCACGGCGTGGGCGAGCGCCCAGCGCTGGATGCGCGGCACCATCCGCTCGCGGGCGTGCGGGACGAGGAGCTTGGAGTCGCGCACGCCCTGGGGCGCCGAGCGGCAGGTCTCGTCGATGACGACGACCCCCACGGTCACCGGTCCGGCGAGCGCACCGCGGCCCACCTCGTCCATCCCCGCGAGGACGCGGTGCCCGTCGCGCTGGAGGGCCCGTTCCACCCGCAGGCTCGGCTTGCGACCCGGGCCCCCGCGCGGTGCCGGCGTCACGGCGCGGCCCGGCGCGAAGGCACCTCCGAGAACGTCTCGGAGTGGGCGGACAGCCACCCCGCCCGGCCGAACGGCCAGACCGTGGCGACGGCGCGGCCGGTGATGGCGGAGATCGGCACCGACCCGTCGCGGCCCGACCCGGAGGGGTCGTGGAAGCGGGAGTCCTCGGAGTCGGAGCGGTGGTCGCCCATGACCCACACGCGGCCCTCCGGGACGGTGATGTCGAAGTTCATCGAGCTCGGCAGGTCGTTGGGCTTGAGGTAGCCCTCGACCAGGGGCACGTCGTTGACGGTGAGGCGGCGCTGGGCGTCGCAGCACACGACGTGGTCGCCCGGCATCCCGATGACCCGCTTGATGAGGTGGTCCTCGGACTCCGCGGGCAGCAGGCCGACGAAGACGAGGCCGTCGTGGAGGGCGCCGGACACCGCCCCGCGCTCGACGGGCACGGGCGCCTCGAGCCAGCCGCCCGGGTCCTCGAAGACGACGACGTCGCCGCGCTGGAGGTCGAACGGCCCGGGGGTCAGCTTCGACACGACGACCCGGTCGCCGACGAGGAGGGTGTCCTCCATCGAGCCGGACGGGATGAAGAACGCCTGGAGCAGCCAGGTCTTGACGACGAAGGAGAGGCCGAGGGCCAGCGCGACGACGACGACGACCTCGCGCACCGCGGCCCAGACCCAGTGGAGGAAGGAGTCGCCCGGGGGCCCCTGCTCCTCCTCGGTCTCGGACACGTGGTCGGGGGCGGTCATCGGGCGGCCTGCCCGAGGTCGGAGGTGTCGACCCCACCGAGGCGGCTGAGGGGCCAGACCCGCACGAGGACCCGTCCGACGACGTCGTCGGAGGGCACGGTTCCGGCGACCGGAGCCGTGAGCGCGACGTCGGGACCGGGGCCCGGCCCGACGACGGCGAGCCGGTCCTGGCGGCCGATGTCGACGCGCAGGAGGTCGGCGACCGCGGACAGCACGCGGCCGACGAGGCCGTCGTCGACGGGGGTCGACCGGTCGACGGGCGCGGCGGCGGTCGTGTCGACGACGACGAGGTCACCGGGGGTGGTGCCGGAGGTGGCCTTCCACACGAGGACGCGGTCTCCTGGGTCGAGGGCGGGCGACAGGTCGCCGTCGGCGACGACGTAGGACTGGAGGAACAGGCCCTGCACGAGGGCGGTGAGGAGCAGGGCCGCGACGAGGACGACGAGGACCCGGGGACGACGCGACCCGGCCCCTGCCACGGAGGTGGTGGGTGCCGGGTCGGCGTGCTGACGGGTCGTCACCTCGCGGAGCCTAGTCGGCCCTGCTGGGTGCGGCGCGTGCGGTGGGACGGCCTCAGCGGGCGACCGGGGTGTCGCGCTTCTCCTTGATCTTGGCGGCCTTGCCGCGCAGGTCACGCAGGTAGTAGAGCTTCGCGCGACGGACGTCACCGCGGGTCACGACCTCGATGTGGTCGATGATCGGCGTGTGGAGCGGGAAGGTGCGCTCGACACCGACGCCGAAGGAGACCTTGCGGACGGTGAAGGTCTCGCCGACCCCGCCGCCGTGGCGACGGATGACGACGCCCTTGAAGACCTGGATGCGCGAGCGGGTGCCCTCGACGACCTTGACGTGGACGTTGACGGTGTCGCCGGCGCGGAACTCGGGGATGTCGCTCTTGAGCGAGGCGAGGTCGAGCTCGTCGAAACGCTGCATGACGGATTCGCTTTCTTCGCGGCCTGCCACAGGCCACCCGCGGGTGTCGGTACTGCCGTGATGTTCGATAGTGTCGTGCGCCGGCCGGGCCGCATGCCGGTCGGACGAGTCCGGGGCACTCCCCCTGTGGCGGGGGCCGTGAGTCGGTGGCGCAACGAGCAAGTCTGCCAGAGGGAGCGCCGCGTCACGAAATCCGGCCACCCCTCCCCTAGCGTGGCCGCGTGACGATCGACCCGGGCCTGCCCGTCGCCCTCGCGGTCGGGATCCTCCTCGCCCTCACCGTGGCGGTCTACGTCGTCGGCGACCTCCCCCGCCCGGGCTCCACGCTGCTGGCCGCCGGCCGCGCGATCGTGCAGCTGGGGGTGGCGGCGCTCGTCATCACCGCGGTGGCCCGCACCCTCGCGCTGTCGGTGCTCCTCCTGTGCGCCATGTTCGTCGTCGCCGTCGTGACGACCGTCCGCAGGATCGGCGCCACGGGCTCGTGGCCGTGGGCGACCCTGGCGATGACGGCCGGCCTCCTGCCCGTCGTCGCGGTCGTGCTGCTGACCAGGACCATCCCGCCGACCGGGATCGCGCTCATCCCCGTCGTCGGCATCCTCGCGGGCAACACGATGAACGGGCACACCCTCGCCTGCCGCCGCGCGTTCGACGCGCTGCGCGACGAGCACCCGCAGTACGAGGCCGCGCTCTCGCTGGGCCTGACCCGCAGCCAGGCGGTGGGCGAGGTGGTCCACCGGCGCATCCCCGAGGCGCTCATCCCGGGGCTCGACCAGGTCCGCACCGCCGGCGTCGTCACGCTGCCGGGTGCCTTCATCGGCGTGCTCCTCGGCGGCGGCAGCCCGGCCCAGGCGGCCGCCGCCCAGGTGCTCGTCCTCGTCGGGATCATGGCCGCGCAGACGACGACGGCCGTCGTGGCCGAGCACCTCATCGGCCGCGCCCTGCTGCTGCCCGACGACCTCCGGGCGTCGCTGCGTCCCTGACCGCGTCAGGCCGGCACCCCCGACGCGTCCCGCCGACCCCCTCCCGAACCGGGGCCACCTGCGCCAGACTCCGGGAGTGGCCGGGAAGCCGAGGCGGACTCCGGGGGTGACGGCCGGCAGCCCGTCGCGGCGCCGACTGCTCCCCCCGCTGTGGCGTGCCGCCCCGCGACGGCTGCTGCGCGAGCCGCTCGGCCTCGTCCTCATGACCGCGGTCCTCGCGCTCGTCGCGGCGTCGGCCGCTGCAGGACCCCTCTACGCCGAGTCGGTCGCCGACGCCTCGCTGCACCGCGTCCTCGACGCGGTGCCGGCGGGGACCCCCGCCCGCGACGCCGCCCTCGTGCGGGTCAACGGGGGCGTCGAGCCGGCCAGGGCCCAGGAGGCCTTCCTCACCGGGGCCCTCGACGACGTCCCGGGCCTCGGTCCCACGCGGGTCACCCTCCAGTCGGTCTCGACCGAGCTCCACCCCCGCATCTACTTCGACCCCGTCGGGCCCGTGCTGACGAGGGGCAGCGCCCGGGCACCGGTGCGGCTCTTCGGGGTCGACGACCCGGCCGCCCGCCTCGTCGTCGTGGCGAGTGCTCCGGACGTGACCGGCGGCATCTGGGTGCCCGAGCCCGTCGCGAGGTCGACCGGCGTCGGACCCGGCGACGACCTGGTCGCCTCGCTCAGCGGGATGCCGGAGCCGGCGGACGCGACGGTGCGCATCGCGGGCGTGTACGCCGTCGAGGCCGACGGCCGCACACCGGTCACGCCTGCGGGACAACGACTCTGGCGCGACCTCGAGGCCGAGGGCTACCCCACCGACCCGATCACCCGCACCCTCAGGGCGCACCTCGCCGTCGCCGACCTCGCCACGACCGCCGAGCTCGCCGACGACATCGACGACGAGGTCCTCTGGTCCGCGCTCGCCCCGCTCGACAGCCGGAGGCCGCGGCTCGCCGACCTCGACCGGACCGCGGAGGCGGTCGCCGACCTGCGGTTGGCGCTGGTGGGTGGCGTCGGCCCGGGGGCCACCCCGCCCGCCCTGCGTCCCGGGGTGGCCAGCGGGATCGTCGACCTCACCGGACGGGCCCACCAGCTCGCCGATGCCGCCCGGCGGGGCACGGCGGTGACGACCGGTGCGGGCATCGCCCTCGCCCTCGCCCTCGTCGTCGCGGCGGCCGGGTGGTCCAGCGGTCGCCGACGCCACGAGGTGCGGCTCCTGGCGGGGACGGGACGTCGCCCGGCGTCGGCCGGGCTGCTCCACGCCGTCGAGGTGCTGCCCGCAGCGCTCGTCGGTGGCGTGGCCGGGTGGCTCGTGGCGCGCCTCCTCGTCGACACCGCCGTCGGCGCCGCCACCCCGTCGCGGTCCACCCTCGTCGCCTCGGTCGTGTGGTGTGCGCTGGCGGTCCTCGCCGCCGTCGCCCTCACCGCGGCCGTGGCAGCCGCCGCGACCCGCGGGGAGGCCCGGCGCCTCCGGGGGCGCGAGGAGCGCAGCGTCCCGTGGGTCCTCGTCCTCGTCGTCGTGGCCGTCGCCGCGACCGTCGGGCTGCTCACCCGGCCGGAGGAGAGCGGCACCGCGCTCGGGCCGCTCGACGTCCTCGTCCCCCCGGTCGTGGTCGCGGCCGTCGCCGCCGTCGGCTCCCGCACCTTCTTCGCGCTCCTGCGGCGTCGGCGCGGCGCCGCCCGCCCCCCGACGCGCCGGACCATCGCCGGCTGGCTGGCCGGCCGGCGCCTGCGGGCCGGGGACCCCACGCGCGAGGTGGCGGTGACGATCGCCGCGACCGGCGTCGCCATGCTCGTCTTCTCGCTCGCCGGCCTGACCTCCACCGAGCGCCTCGTCGAGGACCGGGCCGCGGTGCGGGCGGGCGCCGTCGTCGTCCACAACGTGACGACCTCGTGGCGGCTGGACCCCGACGTCCCGCGCCAGGTCCCCGAGCCCGAGGACGGCCAGCAGATCCCCACGGAGGACCTCCCGGTCGCCCGCAACCCCGTGCTGCCTCCCGGACAGAGCGTGACGTGGCGGGCCCGGACCACGATCGCGACGACCGGGGAGAGCGTCGAGCTGCTCCTCGTCGACCCTTCGACCTTCGCCGCGGCAGCCGCGTGGGGCAGCGAGGGCGGACCCCTCGCCCGCGCCCGCTCCCTGCTCCCGGAGCTGGCCCGGCTCGACGCCGAGTCCGCCGCCGCGACCCGGCGCAACGGGGTCGGCGCGGAGGTGCCGGCGATGCTCGTCGGGTCCGTCGGGGACCTGGGGCTCGAGGTCGGCTCGACCCTCGCCGTCGACACCCTCCACCTCACGGTCCGCCTCGCGGTGCGGCAGAGCGCCGCGGCGTTCCCGAGCGTGCGCACGGGGACGCTCGTCGTGCCGGCGGACGCGTTCTTCGCCACGCAGCTCAACGAGGACCCCCGCCTCCGGCCGGGGGTGCGCACCCCGCGCAACCGGCCCGTCGAGTTCCAGAGCGACCTGTGGTCGAGCTCGGTCGACGCCGCCGCGGCCACGCTGACCGCGCGCGGCCTCAGCGCGAACGTCATCGCCTCGGTGGCCGAGGCCCGCTCGTCGCCCGAGTACGTGGCCGCCGAGCAGGCCCGGCGCTACCAGGTCGCCCTCGGTGCGGTGTTCGCGGCGCTGGGCGCGGCCGCGGTCGCCCTCGGCGCGGTGCGGCTCGCGCGGCGGGCGCCCGCCGCCGACCGGATGCTCGCGTGGGCCGGGGCCGGCCGCCGGGCGACGGCCCGGGCACGCGCCCTCGAGACCGCGGTCGTGCTCGTCCTCAGCACGGCCCTGGGCGCCCTCGCCCTCGCCCTCGTGCGGCCCGCCGGCGGGGTCCTCATCGACCCCGGCGACGGCTTCGGGCCGCCGGCCGTGCTCGTCCTGCCCACCGCAGCCCTGCTCGTCGGCATCGCCTGGCTCGTCGCCACCGGCGTCGCCGCGGCGCTGGCGATGCGCCTGGCGGCCTCGTCGCGCTCGGCCGTGGAGGTGCTCCGTGGCGAGGACTGACCCCGAGGCGGCGGCCACCTGCGCGGGCCTGGTGCGCATCTACCCCACGGCCACCGGCGAGACCCACGCCCTGCGCGGGGTGGACGCCGAGTTCGACCGGCACTCGCTGACCGCCCTCACCGGGCCGTCGGGCAGTGGGAAGTCCACCCTGCTGGCCCTGCTCGCGCTGCGCGACCGCCCGAGCGGGGGCGAGGTCGCGGTCCTCGGGCGCCCGACGTCGACGATGGGCCCTGCGGACCGGCGGCGGCTGAGCCGGCGCTCCATCGCCTGGGTCCCCCAACGCCCGACCGACGGCGTGTTCGCGCACCTCACCGCGCGGCAGAACCTCGAGCAGTCCGCCCGATGGCGTGGCGGCACCGACGCCGAGGGGGTCGACCTCCTCGGGCGCCTCGGGCTGGGCGACCGGGCCTCGGTCCTCGCGGCCCGGCTGTCCGGCGGTGAGCAGCAGCGGCTCGCGGTGGCCTGTGCCTGCGTCGGGACGCCGACCCTCGTCCTGTGCGACGAGCCCACGGCCGAGCTCGACGAGGAGACGGCGGCCCTCGTCCTGGGCGAGCTGCGCCGGACCGCCGAGGCGGGCAGCGCGGTCGTCGTCGCCACGCACGACCCCGATGCCGTCGCGGCGAGCGACCGGGTCGTCGCCCTGCGCCACGGCGTCGTCTCGACCGAGCGCCGCGCCGGGGCCGAGGCCCGGGCGACGATCGACCCGACGGGACGGGTCCAGCTCCCCCCGGAGGCCCTCCTGCTCTTCCCCGACCGCCGGGCCACGCTCCGCCTCGAGGGCGGCCGGGTCGTCCTCGAGCCACCGGAGGACGCGTCGTGAGCGCCGCTGAACGGGTCGGGCACGTCGGGGCGGTCGTGCGGGTCGAGGACGTCACCCACGGCCGGCGCTCGCCCGGGGTGCCGATCATCGCCGGGGTCTCGCTCGTCGTCGCCGCCGGCGAGGTCGTCGTCGTCGAGGGCCGGTCCGGGTCGGGCAAGTCGACCCTGTGCCAGCTCGTCATGGGACTCGAGCCGCCCGACCACGGCACGGTCCTCGTCCACGACGCCCCGGCGGCCGGCCCGTCCGACTGGTCCCGCGTCGCGGCGCTCCCCCAGCGCTTCGGTCTGCCGCTCGAGCTGACCGTCGCCGAGAACGTCCACCTGCCGGCGTGGCTGCACGGGGCGCCCGAGCGCCGCGACCTGCTCGACGCCCTCGACATCGCCCACCTCGCCGACCGGCTGACCGCGCAGGCGTCCCGCGGGGAGCAGCAGCGGGTGGCCATCGCCCGGGCCACCAGCCTGCGCCCCGACGTCGTCGTCCTCGACGAGCCGACGAGCCACCAGGACGAGGCCCACGCCGACCTCGTCGTCGAGCGGCTGCTCGGCGCGGCCGCCGAGGGGTGCGCGGTGCTCGTCGCGACGCACGACCCCCGCCTCGTCGAGGCCGCCGACCGGGTCGTGCACCTCGACGCCGGCCGTCACCGCGCCTGAGCGCGCTGCGTCAGCGGCGGCGCCTGGTGAGGTCGACGGTGCCGGGAAAGGACCCCTCGCCGGGCACGGCCCGGTAGCCGGCCCGCCGGTACCGGCGCTGGTTGGCGGCGTTCACCACACCGGTGTTGATCCACAACGTCTCGACCGACGGCGGTGCCCCCGCCTCGGCGAGGGCGAGGAGCGCGCGCCCGAGGCCGCGTCCCTGGAGGTCGGGGGCCACCATGAGCCGGCCGGTCTCCCAGACCGTGGGGTCACCGGTCCGCAGCCGCCCGCGCACCGAGGCGACGAGCCGGCCCGGGGTGGTGCCGTCGCCGGGCACGCGCGCGACCCACGTCGTCCACTCCTCGAGGCCGCGGGCGACGTCCTCGGCCGACTCGTCGAGCGGCGGAATCCCCCACGATCCCGAGACCCGGGCCTCGGGGACCCAGCAGGCGAGCTGGAGGACGCGCAGCTCGGGGACGTCGGCGGCGGTCGCGACGCGCACGTCGAGGTCGGCGAGCGCGCCGGTCGCGCCCGCCGCGGCGAGGAGGTCGGGGCGGCGCGCCGCGGTGCGGGCCAGGCGCTGCTCGTGGCGCCACCGGGCGATGGCGCCGTGGTCACCCGAGAGGAGCACCGGCGGCACCTCGCGCACGACGTCGCCGTCCTCCCACCGCGCCGGGCGGGTGTAGACGGGGTACTCGAGCAGCCCGTCCTCGTGCGACTCCTCGACGAGCGACTCGGCGTTGCCGACGACGCCGGGCAACAGGCGGCCGACGGCCTCGACCATCGCGAGCACGGCCACCTCTCCCCCGTTGAGGACGTAGTCGCCGAGCGAGACGACGGTGACCGGCATCCGCTCCGCTGCGTGCTCGTAGACGCGCTCGTCGAGGCCCTCGTAGCGGCCGCACGCGAAGGCGAGCCACGGCTCCTCGGCGAGGCGTCGCGCCATCGCCTGGTCGAACGGCACCCCGCCGGGGCCCGGCACGAGCAGGTGCGGGACCGGAGCGGACTCGGTGGCGCCCTCGGTGACGACGCGGTCCAGCGCCTCGGCCCACGGCTCGGGCTTCATCACCATGCCGGCCCCTCCGCCGAACGGGCTGTCGTCGACGGTACGGTGCCGGTCGTGGGCGGCGTCGCGCAGGTCGTGGACGTGGAGGTCGAGGAGGCCGTCGCGGCGGGCCTTGCCGATGAGGGAGAGCTCGAGGGGCGCGAGGTACTCCGGGAAGATCGTGACGACGTCGAGGCGCACGTCAGCTCCCGAGGTCGAACAGCCCTGCGGGGGCGTCGAGGACGACCCGGCCGCCCTCGACGTCGACCTCGGGGACGATCGCCTCGACGAACGGGACGAGGACCTCGCGGCCGTCGGTGAGCGTCACGACGAGGCGGTCCTGGGCGGCGCCGATCTCGAGGCCGGCGACCGCGCCGAGGTCGGCCCCCGACGGGTCGACGACGCGCAGGCCCACGAGCTCCTCCTCGCGGAAGACGTCGTCGCCGTCGTCGGCCGCGGCGTCGGTGCCGTCGTCGTCGACGACGAGCCGGGTCCCGCGCAGCGACTCCGCGCCGGTGCGGTCGGGGATCTCGTCGAACGCGACGAGCCAGACGCCGTTGTGGACCCGGGTGGACCGCACCCGAAGGGCCCGCGGGACCCCGGTGCCCCTGGCAGCCTCGGTGTCGAGGACCGCGCCGACGGCCAGGCGGCGCTCGGGCTCGTCGGTGTGCAGCTGCACGGTGACCTCACCGAGCAGGCCGTGCGGCTTGCCGATCCGGGCGACGACGGTGGACTCGCTCACGCGGACATCCTCTCAGGCGGGGGGCGACGTCAGCCCGGCGGGCACTTGGCCCCTGCCGCCGCCGCGGCAGCTGCGGCGGAGGTGAGGCCGGGAGGGACACACGGGACGACGACCCTGCCGCTCACCACCTCGGACCGCAGGATCGCGAGACGGTCTGCCACCCCCTCGAGGTGGCCGCCACTCGTCGCCAGGAACAGGCCGCCGTCCGCGAGGTCGGTCACCCGCCGTCCGGCCTCGAGACGCCCGGCGAGGAAGTCGTCGACTGCCGCCCGCGTCGCGACGTCGAACCGTTTCACGGTGGAGGTGAGCACGTGCTCACGGGACCGAGGCGAGGTCTGCCAGCGATCGTCGTGGTAGGCGTCCACGTCCGCGCCGATGACCCAGAGGTCACGGCGGTTCTCCTCGGCCAGCCGGGTCACGGTGCTCAGGGCCCCGAGCTGTGCGGTCCCCGATGCCGTGTAGACGACGTCCGCCCCACCGTCGACCATCGCCTGCGCACCAGCAGCGGACAACGAGGCGTCGACGAAGCCGTCGTAGCGAGGCGGGGTCGACAAGTAGGCGACCGCGACGACGACGTCGGGATCGGCGGCTGCGGCTCCGGCGACGAAGCCTGCCTCGAAGCGTCGCAACACGGCCGTGTCGACACCACCCAGGAACCCCACTTTCCCGGTCCGCGTCGTGAGGGCCGCCGCCGCACCGGCGAGGTAGGCGCTCTCCTGGTCGGCGAACGCCAGGACGGTGACGTTGGGCCCCTCTCCCTCCCGCTCGACGAGGAGGTAGCGCGTCGACGGATGACGCCGCGCCATCGTCGTGAAGTCGATGTCGAGGGCCGTGCTCACGACGAGGTCGACGTGGCCGCGGGCCGCGACGGCATCGACCTCCGCCGTCGCACCAGGCTCGACGACGACCTTCTCCCGGACCAGCTCCCGTCCCGTCCCCGCGTCGTCCAGCCCTCGCTCCACCAGCACGTGGACGTCCCCGTCATCGTGCACGACAAGGGAGACGTGCGGAGCCGCACGACCGGCGAGGACCAGAGCCACGGTCACCGACGCCACCAACGCCACCACCGCGACGCACAGCATCAGCAGCCGGCGACGTGAACGCCGGTCCATCCGCTCCCGTTGCGCCTCTTCCTCGCGCGCCCGTTGCTCGGCGTCGCGGGCGACCTCGAGTCCGGCCCCGAGGAAGGCCCGCTCGCGCTCGGTCAGGACGAGGACGCCCTCGCGCTCCCACGAGGACACCTCGTCGAGCCGAGTGCGCGGGAGCAGGTAGGCGGGGTCGCGACCGGTGACCTCCCAGGCGTCCAGCGCGGTGACGAACGCCTGGTGACGGCGGATGGTCGTCCGGTGCCGCTCGACGAGCTCCCGCAGCCAGGGCCACTCGAGGAAGAGTGCGTCGTGCGAGAGCTCGACGGTCCCGCCCCCGTCGGCGTCCCGGTCGTAGGTGACGAGGCGAAGGTCGTTGAGGCGCCCCAGCACGTGCGACACCACGAGGGGGTCCGGTGCGGTGGCCGCCACCTCTCCGACCCGCAGCACGCGACGGCGGGCGCGGCCCACGTCGTCGACGTCGCTCAGCCGCACGAGGAGCTGGGCGAGCGCGGCCTCCTCGTCCCGGCCGAGCTCGGCACGGAACGCCTGGGCACGTCGGACGAGGGCGCCGCGGACCCCGCCGACGGCGCGGTGGTCAGCGAGGGTCAGGACCGCTCCGTCGGCGTGGTCGAACAGGGCGGTGAGGGCGTACTGGAGGAGGGGCAGCGCCGCCGGCTGGGCGACCGTGTCCCCGATGAGCTCGGCGAGCAGCGCCGGCTCGACCCCTCGGCCCACCCGGGCGGCCGGTGCCCGCACCACCTCCTCGAGCTCGGCGGCGGTCAGCTGCAGGAGGTTGACGACCGCCCCGGTGAAGACCCGCGCGAACAGTGGGTGCTCCAGCGGCTGGTCGTAGTGGTCGGCCCGCAGTGCCGCGACGACCCTGAGGCGCCCCCGGGCCTCGACCTCCCGGGCGAGCCAGGTGAGGACGCTTCCCGACTCCGGAGCGGCCAGGAGGTCCTCGAGCTGGTCGATGACGAGGACCACCGCCCCTCCCTCCCCTGCCGTCGCCTCGGCCGCTGCCACCGCCGCGCGCAGCTGGTCCTCCGAGCCCGCCCGAGGAGCCATGGCGACCACGCACCGTGCGAGACCCAGGACGGCACCGTGCCGAAGCCGGGGCACCAGGCCCGCGAGCAGGACGCTCGACTTCCCGCCGCCGGAAGGGCCGACGAGCACGAGCAGCCGGGAGCCGTCCTCCAGCCGGGAGACGAGGTCGTCGACGACACCGACGCGGCCGAAGAAGTCCGCTGCGTCGTCCTCGGTGAAGGGCCGCAGCCCTTTGTAGGGGTTCCGTCCGGCGGCGGCCTCGGCCGTGCCGTCAAGGGAGGGGTCGTGGAGGAGCATCCTCTCGTGGAGCTGCACGAGGCGCGGCGAGGGATCCACGCCCAGCTCCTCGGCGAGGAGGAGTCGCAGCGTCGCGAACGACCGGAGCGCGTGCGCGTGGCGTCCGCGCCGGTAGTCCGCCTCCATCTCGGCGGCGCGCGCCTCCTCCCCGTAGGGGTCGATGGCGAGCGACCGCCGGGCGGCCGATGCCGCGGTCTCGAGATCGCCGTGGCCCAGGGCGCAGCGGGCGAGCTGGTCCCAGACGTCGGTGCGCAGCCGGTCGAGGGGCGCGACGACCTCGGCCCGCACCCCGTCCTCACGGATGTCCTCCAGCGGAGAGTTCTCGCACCTCGCCGCGGCCGGCCGCAGCACCTCGAGCGCGGCTGACCGGTCACCCGTCGACTCCAAGGCCCTGGCGCGGAGCAGGGCTGCTTCGACGAGACCGGCATCGACCTCGCTCGGGGCGAGGTCGATGAGATAGCCGGGCCGACGGGTCAGGACGAGGGGCCGGCCGCACGCCGCGAGGAAGAGTCGCCGCAGGTCCGAGACGTAGACCTGGACGGCGTGGGCGGCGGTTCGCGGAGGATCCTCGCCCCACAGTGCCGAGACGAGGTGGTCGACGTCGACGACCCGGCCCGCACGGCTCAGCAGGAGCGCGAGCAGAGCGCGCTGTCGCGGCGGGCCGAGGTCGAGCGGGAGACCGTCGACCTCGACCGCCACCGCGCCGAGGAGGCGACCCAGGACGCGGGGGCGACGTGCGCGGACGTCGCGGGGGACGGTGACGGCCGGGTCCACGCGGCATCCTCCGTTCCCGCGTCACGCGCGCATGTCAGACGGACCCTCGGTCGTGAATGTACGCCCGGCCGTCCGCGGCCGACAGTGCCGTGGTGGGCGAGGTCTCAGCGAGCCCGCATCGTGCCGACGAGGACGTCGGTGATGCCCTGAGCGTCGTCGCACGGCCCGGGCCAGTAGGTTCCGACGAGGGTGCCGTGTCCTCGCAGTGCGGTGTGGCGACCCGTTCCGCCGACCACCGTCCACACGCCGCGGTCGCTGGGGAGACACGGCTGGTACGTCGCGTGGATCCGCACGGTGAACGAGCCCGACCCGTCGGAACAGGTGAAGACCTTCTCGAGGTCGAACACGAGCTTCTTGCGGCGCTCGGTGACGGTGACGCCACCCGGCTCAGCGGTCGTGCCCGACGCGCACGGCCCGCCGTCGGCGGTGAACGTGCCCTCCTCGCCGAGGACCGAGTCGGCGGTGAGGGTGACCGACGGGTCTGCGGCCATGGCGATGGTGGCCGGCTGCACGATGCCGACACCGGCGAGCCCCGTGACGAGCAGGACGCGCGAGATCCGGTGGGCCCGCGGGATGGATGTGGTCATGGTCGGCTCCTCCGCTCCGCCCGGCCGCTCCTGGACCGGGTCGTGGGTCAGAGCGTCCGCGCCACCGCTCAACGATCGCTCAACGCGGACGGCGGGGCACCCCGGTGTGGGGAGCCCCGCCGTCACGGGCGGAACGGGTCAGCGGACCCGGTCGGTGTCGACGATGTCGATGCGGATCTGGCGACCGCCGGCGAGCGCACCCATGACGGTGCGCAGCGCGCTGGCGGTCCGGCCGGAGCGGCCGATGACGCGACCGAGGTCCTCGGGGTGCACGCGCACCTCGAGGATCTCACCGCGCCGCAGCTCCTTGCGCCGGACCTGGACCTCGTCCTTGTGGTCGACGATGCCGGTGACGAGGTGCTCGAGGGCCTCCTCGAGCACCGTCAGGCCTTCTCGTCCGTGGACTCGGTGGCCTCGGCGGCCGGGGCCTCGGCCACGGGGGCCTCGGTGGCGGTCGCGTCGGCGTCGACGTCGGTGCTCTCGGCCGCGGCGGCACCGGAGTCGGTGTCGGCGGCGACGGGGGCGGCCTCGGCGGCCGGGGTCTCCTCGACGGGGGCCTCGGCCTTCTTGGCCGCACGCTTCTTCGCGGTGGTGGCGCCCGAGGTGTCCTCGGCGGCGCTCTTGCCGGCAGCGGCGAGGGCGGCCTCGTAGAGGTCCTTCTTCGGCGTCTTCGCGGCCTTGACCTTCAGCGTGCCCTCGGTGCCGGGCTCACCCTTGTACTTCTGCCAGTCACCGGTGATCTTCAGGAGGGCGGCGACGGCCTCGGTCGGCTGGGCGCCGTTGCCGAGCCAGTACAGCGCGCGCTCGCTGTCGATGTCGATGAACGAGGGCTCCTCGGTGGGGTGGTACTTGCCGATCTCCTCGATGGCCCGGCCATCACGCTTGGTGCGCGAGTCCATGACGACGACGCGGTAGTACGGTGCACGGATCTTGCCCATGCGCTTCAGACGGATCTTGACGGCCACGGTGGTGGTCACTCCTTGGTTCATGGTGAGCGCGGCGAGACCGCGCACGGATCGCGCGGGGTGCCGGATGCTCGGTGTAGGCGTCCGGTCCGGTGGCCGCTGGTGCGTGCCGTCCGGACGGGTACAGCCGTCCATTGTGCCAGATCCCCGGGGGTGCCCCCGACCTCGGGCCGCCCCGCGACGTGGGCTCAGCGGTTGCGCCAGGCGTCCGGCGCCGCCGCCATCTGGCGCACCCGCGCGGGCAGCGAGCCGGTGAGGACGTCCTCGAGGGTGGTCCCGTCGAGGACCTCGCGCAGGCTCGAGCGCACGGCGACCCACACCGTCGGCAGGTGCCGGGCGACCCCCTCGTAGCTCGTCTCGTGCGGTCGCAGGCCGCGGACCTCGGCGAGCGGACCGTCGACGGCGCGGAACACGTCACCGAGCGAGACCTCCGCCGCCGGCCGCGCGAGGGCGTACCCACCGCGGGCGCCGCGGGTGCTGACGACGAGGGCGGCTCCCCGCAGGTCCGCCGCGATGGCCTCGAGGAACTTGCGCGGCAGCTCCTGCCGATGGGCCAGGGTCTCGACGCTCACGAGGCCGAGACCGTCACGCTGCGCCTCGGCGAGGATGAGCATCGCCCTCACCGCGTAGTCGGTGCGTGCCGAGATGTCCACGCCGCCAGTGTGGCGCAGCCCCTGACGGCCGGGCGCCACCGAACTATCGTGGCGCCGTGCTCGTGTACTCGATGACCGTCTCGGTCGACGGCTTCGTCACCGACCGCGGGGGCGACATCGGGTTCAGCACCCCCAGCGACGAGGTGTTCGCCGCCCACCACGACGAGGTCGCCTCGCTCGGGGCGTACCTGCTGGGGCGCCGCCTGTACGAGGCGATGCTCGTCTGGGAGACCGACCCCGCGTTCCGCCGGACCGCGGCGCACGCAGCCTTCGCCGACGTGTGGTGCGCCCTGCCCAAGGTCGTCTTCAGCCAGACGCTCGGGACGGTCTCCGGCAACGCCCGGCTCGCGACGGGGTCGGTGGCCGAGGAGGTCGACGCGGCGCTCGCGGCCGCCGACGGTGACGTCTCCATCGGCGGGCCGGACCTGGCCGCGCAGGCCTTCGGCCTCGGGCTCGTCGACGAGCTGCGCGTGTTCCGCGCGCCGGCCGTCGTCGGTGGCGGGACGCCCTACCTCCCACCGGTCGGGACCACCCTGGCCTTCGACCTCGTCGAGGCCCGGCCCTTCGACAACGGCATCGTCCTCGAGCGCTACCGCCGGACCGGCGCCGGGCGCGCTCAGCGGTAGGGGTCGGTGACCTCGCGCAGGGCCTCGAGTGCCTCGCGCAGCTGCGCCATCCGCTCGGGGCCGAGGTGGTCGCACCACTCGGCCTCGATCCGGTCCTCCTCGGCGCGCGCGTGCGGGATGACCGCGTGGGAGCGGGCGGTGAGCCGCACGAGCCGTGCCCGGCCGTCGGCGGGGTCCGGGACGCGCTCGACGTAGCCGGCGCGCTCGAGCTTGTCGACGAGCGCGGTCGCCGTCTGCTTGGCGATCTGGGCGCGAGCCGCCAGCACGCTCAGCCGGGTGCCGTCGGGGTCGATGCCCATCATGAGGCGGCTCTGGGCGATGGTGATGTCGTCGAACCCCGAGCCCTGGACCGCCTCGAAGATGCGGGCCGAGGCCGCTCGGGCGGCGATGAACATCAACAGGCTGGTCGGCAGCGGACGGGTCATCTCACCTCTTCACATAGTCCCACAGTCGAACTATAGTAGTCCGATCATAGGACCATTGTAGGGACGGGAGCCATGATGGAGCGGCGTGCGGTGACGGTCGACTTCTGGTTCGACCCGGTGTGCCCGTACTCGTGGACGGCGTCGCGCTGGCTGCACGAGGTCGGCCGGCGTCGTCCGCTCGTCGTGCGCCACCACGTCATGAGCCTCTACCTGGCCAACGAGCACCGCACCGACGTCGCCGCGGACTACCGACGCACCGTCGAGGCGACGCGCGGACCGGCCCGGGTGGCCACCGCCGCGGCCACGCGCTTCGGGGAGGAGGTCCTCGGCGACCTCTACACGGCGTTCGGCGAGCTCGTCTTCGACGAGTGGCGCCGGCCGTCGGCGCAGCAGTACCGCGAGGTGCTGCGGGTCGCCCTCCCGCGGGTGGGCCTGCCCCTCGACCTCGAGGACGCCATGGAGTCCGAGGAGCACGACGCGGCGATGCGGACCAGCCACGAGGCCGGGGTCGCCCTCGTCGGGAGCGAGGTCGGGACGCCGATCACCTCCATCGAGGGCGTCGCGTTCTTCGGACCCGTCCTCAACGCGATCCCCCGGGGAGCCGAGGCCGAGGACGTCTTCGAGGGCGCCCGCCTCCTCGCGAGGTACCCGCAGTTCTTCGAGCTGAAGCGGACCCGGGAACGACCCCCGGTCTTCACCTGAAGGAGGAGCAGATGACCACGATGACCACCGCCGACACGGACGCCCTCTGGGCCGGCATCGACGACCAGCGAGCCCGGACGACGCGCCTGCTCGAGGGCCTCTCGGCCGACCAGTGGGACCACCCCTCGCTGTGCCGGGGCTGGACCGTGCGCCACGTCGCCGCCCACCTCACCCTGCAGCAGCAGACCCTCGGGGACCTGTTCGGCTTCATGGCCCGCCATCCCCGGATGCTGCGCAGCGTCACCCTCAACGCGACGATCCGGGAGTCGGCGGTCATCAGGGCACGGGAGCTGACGACCACCGAGATCACCGACGCCATCCGCGCCACGATCGGCTCGCGCCGCCACAACTCCTTCGTCACCCCGCTGGAGACGCTGACCGACGCCCTCGTGCACAGCCAGGACATCGCGGTCCCGCTGGCCCTGGACCTCGAGATGCGACCAGGGCCCTGCGCCCTCGCCGCGACCCGCCGCTGGGACACGCGGGGGACCTGGCTCGCGTGGGTCAACCGACGCCTGCCCCTCGACGGCCACCGGTTCCGCGCCACCGACGTCGACTGGGAGCGCGGCCGGGGCACGGAGGTCGCCGGTCCGATCGGGGCGATCCTGCTCCTGCTCACCGGGCGACCCGCCGCGCTGGGCCGGCTCTCCGGGGAGGGCGCCGACGTCCTCCGCGCCGCCGCCCAGGAGGGCTGATGAGGTTCGACCTCTCGACGACGGCCTCACCCGAACAGGTCCGCCGCGCGTTCACGGACTTCTCGGCGCGCCGGCTGCGCACGTGGCACCGCACCCTCGACCCGGCGACGTACGAGCTGCGCGGCCTCGGCGAGGACTGGGCCGAGGCGAAGGAGAGCAGCCCCCGGTCACCGGTGTGGGTGGTCTCCCGCTACGACTGGTCGGATCCGGAGATCGTCCGCTGGGTCTTCGTCGAGGCCAGCTACGGCGGGGGCGGCGAGGGCCTCGTCCGGGCGACCCCCCGGCCGGGCGGGGGCAGCCTCGTGCGGGCGGAGTGGACCTCGACCGACATCCGCCGGCAACGGCTGCTCCTCTTCGTCGTGCACCACACGGCGCTGCACCGGATGATCCAGCGGCAGTGGATCCCGACCCTCGACGAGTACGCCGCCGAGGAGCGAGGGGTCCGGGGCTGAGCGGCGACGCCGGCCGACCTCAGATGGCGAGGGCGGGCTCGGCGTCGGTGGCGTCGGCCGGGCGCGAGGCACGGGCGTGGACGGTCTCGCCCGGCTCGAACCGCTGGCGGTCGGCCTCGGCACGGGTGACCTGGGCCGCGAAGCGCTCGCCCGTGTCGGCGCGCAGCTCGACGCGCACCTCGAAGCCGAGGCGCACGACGCGCTCGACCGTCGCCTCGACGACGCCGGGAGAGCCGGGGATGCGGGCGTCAGCGGTGTGCGCCGCCGTGCGGTCGCGCTCGAGGACGATGTCGTGGGGGCGGACGAGCTGCCCGCCGAGCCGGGCCACCGAGCCGAGGAAGGACATGACGAAGTCGTTGGCCGGCCGCTCGTAGAGGGAGACCGGGTCGCCCACCTGCTCGATGCGGCCGTGGTTGAGCACCGCGATCCGGTCGGCGACGTCGAGCGCCTCCTCCTGGTCGTGGGTGACGAGGACGGTGGTGACGTGGACCTCGTCGTGGAGCCGGCGCAGCCACCGGCGCAGGTCGGCCCGGACCTTGGCGTCGAGCGCGCCGAAGGGCTCGTCGAGGAGGAGGACCTGGGGGTCGACCGCGAGGGCGCGCGCGAGCGCCATCCGCTGCCGCTGGCCGCCGGAGAGCTGCGAGGGGTACCGGTGCTGGAAGCCGTCGAGCCCGACGATCTCGAGGAGCTCGTCGACCTTCGTCTTCACCTCGGCCTTGGGCCGCTTGCGGATCGTCAGGCCGAAGGCGACGTTGTCGCGCACCGTCATGTGCTTGAACGCGGCGTAGTGCTGGAAGACGAACCCGATGCCGCGCTTCTGCGGGGGCTGGTGGGTGACGTCGACGCCGCCGATCGTGACGACGCCCCCGTCGAGGCCCTCGAGCCCGGCGATGGAGCGCAGCAGCGTCGACTTGCCCGACCCGCTCGGCCCGAGGAGCGCGGTGAGCGAGCCCGACGGGATCTCGATGCCGACGTCGTCGAGCGCGACGAAGTCGCCGTAGGTCTTGCGGGCGTTCGTGACGGTGATCATCGGGTGCTCCTCTTGCGGTCGAGCAGGGTCATGAACAGCAGCGTCGCCATCGCCAGCCCCATGAGGAGGGTGGCCGCGGCGTAGGCGCCGTAGGTGTTGTGGTCGTCGATGTAGCGCGAGTGGACGAGGAGGGTCAGGGTCTGCGAGACCCCGGGGAAGCCCGAGGAGACCATGATCACCGCGCCGAACTCGCCGAGGGCCCGGGCGACGGTGAGGATCACCCCGTAGGTCAGCCCCCACCGGATGGCGGGCAGGGTGATCCGCCAGAAGGTCTGCCACGCCGAGGCCCCGAGGGTCGAGGCCGCCTGTTCCTGCTCGACACCGATCTCGTGCAGGACCGGCTCGACCTCGCGGACGACGAAGGGCAGCGTGACGAAGACCGTGGCGATGACCATGCCGGGCAGGCCGAAGATCACCTTGATGCCGGTCGACTGCTCGATGCCGCCGAACCACCCCGAGACGCCCCACAGCATGATGAGCGAGACGCCGACGACGATCGGCGACACCGCGAACGGCAGGTCGACGATGGCCTGGACGGCCCCGCGGAACGGCACCTTCCACCGGGCCAGGGCGATCGCGGTGACGACACCGAAGACGACGTTGAGCGGCACGACGATCGCGACGATGAGCAGCGAGAGGTTGAGGGCGGCGATCGAGGCGGGGGTCTGGACCGACTCGACGAACGCGCCGACGCCCGGGGCGAAGGTCCGCCAGAGGATGACGCCGATCGGCACCGCGAGGAGGCCGACGAGGTAGAGCAGCGCGACGGAGCGCAGCGTGATCGTGGTCGAGCGCGACGTCCTCACGAGCGGGCCTGCTGGCGCTGGGTCCAGCCCGACCACAGCCGGAGGACGAACAGGGTGAGGAAGGAGACGGCGAGGAGGGAGACCGACACCGCGGCGGCGTTGACCGGGCGGTCGATCTCGATCTGCTGCTGGATGTACTGCGACACGACCTGGGTCTCGCGCGGGATGTTGCCGCCGATGAGGACGACCGAGCCGTACTCCCCCACCGCGCGGGCGAACGCCAGCCCGGTGCCGCCGATGATGGCGGGCGCCAGCGTCGGCAGGACGATCCGGCGGAAGGTGGCCCGGTTGGACGCGCCGAGCGAGGCCGCGGCCTCCTCGACCTCGCGGTCGAGCTCGATGAGCACCGGCTGGACCGAGCGCACGACGAAGGGCAGCGTCACGAAGGCCAGCGCCACGACGAGCGCCCACCGGGTGGCGTTGAGGTGGATGCCGACGGGGCTGTTCGGCCCGTAGAGCGAGAGCAGCACGATGCTCGCGACGATCGTCGGCAGCGCGAACGGCAGGTCGATGAGCGCGTTGACGACGCGCTTGCCGGGGAACTCGTCGCGCACGAGCACCCACGCGATGAGCGTGCCCATGACCGCGTTGACGATCGCGACGACGGCCGAGACGCCGAGGGTCACCCCGAGCGCGGCGAGGGCGACGGGTGCGGTCACGGCGTCCCAGAAGCCCGCGAGCCCCTCGTCGAAGGAGCGCACGGTGAGGGCGGCCAGGGGCAGCAGCACGATGACGCTGAGCCAGAGCCCGACGACGCCGAGGCCGAGGGCGCGCCCGGGCGTGGCCGCGGGCCGGCGCCCCTCCGTGGTGGGAGGGGCGCCGGCCGGCTGCTCCGACGGTGGTGCGGGTGCGGTGGACGAGTCCCCGCGGGGAAGGGTCGTCGCGGTCATGGCTGCCTCGTTACTGGGTGGCGGCGTCGTAGATCTTGGCGATCGACCCGACGTCCTTCTTGAACAGCGAGCCGTCGACCGTCTTCCAGCCACCGAGGTCGTCGATGGTCCAGAGCTTCTCGGGCTCGGGGAAGTCGCTCGCGAACTCCTTGGCGACGGTGGCGTCGACCGGGCGGAAGCCGGCCTCGGCCCAGAGCCTCTGCGCCTCGGGCGTGTAGAGGAAGTCGTTGAACGCCTGGGCCTTCTCGGCGTTCTTGCCCTTGCTCACCACGGCCGCGGGGTTCTCGATCTTGAACGTCTGCGGCGGGGTGACGTGCTCGACCGGGTCGCCCTTGCGCTCGATGAACAGCGCCTCGTTCTCGTAGGACAGCAGGACGTCGCCGCTGCCCTGGAGGAAGGACTCGGTGGCCTCGCGGCCCGACTTCGGCTGGATCTTCACGTGCTCGCCGACGAGCTCGGTGATGTACGCGAGGCCGGCGGCCTGGTCGGCGCCACCGTTGCTCTTCGCGGCGTACGGCGCGAGGAGGTTCCACTTCGCCGAGCCGGAGGAGAACGGGTTGGGGGTGACGACCTCGATCCCGGGCTGGAGCAGGTCGTCCCAGTCCTTGATGCCCTTGGGGTTGCCCTTGCGCACGATGATCGTGACGACCGAGCCGAAGGGAAGCCCCTTGTCGGCGTTGGCGTTCCAGCCGGCGTCGACCAGGCCGGCGTCGACGAGGCGGGTGACGTCGGGCTCGACCGAGAAGTTGACGAAGTCGGCCTCGGCGCCGGCCTCCACCTTGCGCGACTGGTCGCCGGACGCGCCGTAGGACTGCTGGAACTGCACGCCCTTGCCCGCCTCGGTCGCCTGGAAGGCGGGGATCAGCTTGTCGAAGCCGACCTTGGGGACGGCGTACGCGTAGAGGTTGATGGTGCTCGTCGCGGCGCCCTCGGCCGCGGGAGAGGCGTCCGCCCCGGCGACGTCACTGGCCCCACCGCCGGCACAGGCGGACATCACCATCGACGCGCTGACGGCGACGGCGGCGAGGGCGATGCGGTTCCTGCTCATCTGGGTGCTCCTGGTGTGTGACCCCGGGGTGGGGCGAGGCGCCGTGACGGCGCTTTCCTATGCGATGAGTAGGAGTTTGTATAGGGCTAGGTTATCGGTCAAATAACGTCGCCTTATGTCTCGCGATGTGAACACGCGCGGTGGGATCGTCGCGTGTGCTCAGGTGGTCGCCGGGGCCACCACCTCGGCACACGAGCCCGAGCCTCCCCGCGGCGTGTGCTCAGGTGGTCGCCCCGGCGACCACCTCGGCACACGCGCCGGGAGGGAGGGCCGGGCGGGGGTCAGCCGCGGACGACGGCTCCGCGCAGGACGACGGCCGTCGGGTGGGCGAGGACGCCGACGCCCTCGCGGGGGTCGGCGGCGTACACGACGAGGTCGGCCTCCTCACCCTCCTCGATGCCGGGGCGGCCGAGCCAGGCTCGGGCCCCCCACGTCGCCGCGTCGAGCGCCTCGAGGGCGCTGAACCCGCACCTCGTCAGCCGTTCGACCTCCTGGCCGACGAGCCCGTGCGGCAGCGAGCCGCCGGCGTCGGTGCCGACGTACACGGCGATGCCCGCGTCGCGGGCGGCCGCGATGGTGTCGTACCGGCGCGCGTGGAGGTCGAGCATGTGCGCGTGGTACCCCGGGAACTTCTCCTTCGCGGGCTCGGCGATGGCGGGGAAGGTGTCGATGTTGACGAGCGTCGGCACGATCGCGATGCCCTGGCGCGCGAAGGCCTCGATCGTGTCCGGAACCAGCCCCACCGCGTGCTCGACGCAGTCGGTCCCGGCCGCCGCGAGGTCGACGAGCGACTCCTCCCCGAAGCAGTGTGCGGTGACGCGCGCCCCCTCCTCGTGCGCCGCGGCGACCGCCTCGGCGAGGACGTCGGCGGGCCAGCACGGGGTGAGGTCGCCGGCGTCGCGGTCGATCCAGTCGCCGACGAGCTTGACCCACCCGTCGCCGGCCCGGGCCTCGGTCCGGACCCGCTCGACGAGGTCCTCGGGCTCGACCTCCCACGCGTAGTCACGGATGTAGCGACGGGTGCGGGCGATGTGCCGACCGGCCCGGACGATGCGCGGCAGGTCGGCACGCTCGTCGACCCAGCGGGTGTCCGACGGCGACCCGGCGTCGCGGATGAGGAGGGTCCCGGCGTCGCGGTCGCCGAGGGCCTGCGCCTCGGCGGTCTCGCGGTCGACGGCGCCGTGGGCGTCGAGGCCGACGTGGCAGTGCGCGTCGACGAGGCCGGGGAGGACCCAGCCGTCGACGCGGGTGACCTCGTGCTCGCCCGCCGGCCGGTCGTAGGTGATCCGCCCGCCGACGACCCAGGCCTGCGGCCGCACCTCCTCCCGCCCGACGAGGACCGGTCCGGTGAGGTGCAGCACCTGTGCCATGGCCCGACCCTAACCGGCACCCCTCGTCACCGGCTGGACGTGAGAGAACTCTCTCGATACATTTCTCTCACGTTCTGCGGACAGGAGGCACCCCGTGGCCAACCCCTACGGCGACATCGAGCTCGACGCCACCGGCATGCGCGCCCTGGCCCACCCGGTGCGGGTGCGCGTCCTCAGCGAGCTCCAGCGCCACGGCCCGAGCACCGCGACCCGCCTCTCCCCCGCGGTCGGCGCGACCCCGTCGGTCACGAGCTGGCACCTGCGCCACCTCGCCGCCCACGGCCTCGTGCGTGACACGCAGGGGCGGGGAACCGGCCGCGAGCGCTGGTGGGAGGCCGCGAGCCGCGGGGTGCGCTTCTCCCCCACCGCTCCCGGGGCGCGGGAGGCCGCCCACGTGCTGCGCCAGGTCATGGAGGAGGCCGACGGCGACGTCCTCGCCGACTGGGAGCGCGACGTCGAGCCGACCCTCCCCGAGGCGTGGCTCGACGTCGCCGTCCGGGCCAGCACCCGGGTGCTCGTCACCCTCGAGGAGGCCGCCGCCATCGAGGCACGGGTCGAGGAGCTGCTCGCCCCCTACGTGCTGCGCAAGGACGACCCCGCCTCGGCGCCGGCCGGGGCCCGCTCGGTGCGCCTCGTCCGCTACACCCTCCCCGACGCGGAGGACGGTGATGCCTGAGCCGGAGGCCCTCGCCGGAGCGGCCGCGCCGCCGGTGCGGCGCCCCCTTCGGCGAGACCGGCGCTTCCTCACGTCCTGGTCGGCGCAGTCGGTCTCCGAGCTCGGGGACCGCGTGTCCGAGCTGGCCGTGCCCCTCGTCGCCGTCACCGTCCTCGACGCGAGCGCCACCGAGGTCGGCCTCCTGTCGGCCGTCATCTGGCTGCCCAACCTCGTCGCCCTCGTCGTGGGCGCGTGGGTCGACCGCCGACCGCGCAAGCGCCCCCTGCTCGTCGGGGCCGACCTGGCCCGCGCCGTCGTCGTCCTCACGGTCCCCGCGGCCGCCCTGCTCGAGGTCCTGACCCTCGCCCAGCTCTTCGTCGTCGCCGGCCTGCTCGGGGCGTGGTCGACCCTGTTCCGCTCGGCGTGGCAGCCGTTCTTCGTCGCCCTCGTGCGGCGCGACCAGTACGTCGAGGCCAACAGCCTGATGAGTGCGACCCGCTCGGGCTCGTTCATCGTCGGACCCGCCGTCGGGGGCGGGCTCGTCCAGGTGCTCACGGCACCCTTCGCCCTCGCCGTCGACGGGGTGTCCTTCCTCCTCTCGGCCCTGCTGCTGCGGCGGGTCGACGTCACCGAGACGCCTCCGCCCGTCACCGACGAGGACGTCCCGCTGAGGACGCGCCTCGCCGAGGGGATGCGGGTCGTCGTGCGGCACCCGGTCCTCGCTCCGGCCCTGCGCTGCGTGGCCTGGGTGAACCTCTTCACGATCATGGTCAGCGCGCTGCTCGTCGTCTTCGCGGCCCGTGACCTCGACCTCGGCGCCGCGACCATCGGGATCGCCCTCGGCGTGGGGTCGGCCGGCGCGCTCCTGGGGGCGGTGACCGCCGGGCGGATCGCCGGGTGGATCGGCACGGGGCGCACCATCGCCCTCGGGACGCTGCTCTTCACGGCGCCGATGGCCCTCGTCCCCCTCGCGAGCGGCTCGACCCTCGCCAGGGCCGCGGTGCTCGCCGGGGTGGAGGCCGTCAGCGGCTTCGGGGTCATGCTCCTCGACGTCAACCTCAACGCCGTGATGGCCGCCGTCATCCCCGACGACGTGCGGGCCCGGGTCCAGGGCGCCTTCACGACGGTCAACTACGGCGTCCGGCCGCTGGGTGCGGCTCTCGGCGGCGTCCTCGCGGGCGTCGTGGGCACCGGACCCACGCTCGTCGTCGGCGGGGTCGGCGGCGCGCTCGGCGTGCTCTGGCTGCTGCGGTCCCCGGTGATCGCGATCCGCTCGGTCGACGACCTCGAGGACCCGAACCCCGCCTGACCGCAGCCGGAGCCTCTCCGTCATCGGGGCCGGGGCGCGGCCGACCCCCGGCTAGCCGCCGGTCGGCTGGTCGTCGACAGTCCGCCGGCCGCCGCCCGCGGCGCGCACGACCCGTCGGACCGTCTCGGTGACGACCTGCGGGGCGTCGCTGTGGACCCAGTGGCCCGCGCCGTTGACCGTGACGAGGCGGGTGCGGGGGAACAGGCCGCGCATCGTCGCGACGTCGGTGTCGCGGACGTAGCCCGACGCCGAGCCGACGAGCCACACGACCGGGCCCTGCCACGGGTCGGCCTGCAGCACAGGGAAGTCCGCGATGTCGGACTCACCACCCCGCTCGGCGTCAGCGGCGATGAGCGCGAGGTTGGCCTGCCACGACCACCGGGTGCCGGACCTGCGGAGGTTCTGCAGGAGGAAGGCCTTGACGGCCGGGTCGGGCTCGTCGAAGCGGCTCTCGGCGTCGGCGCGGCTCGTCAGCTCGGACAGCGGCAGGGCGCGCATCTCGTCGATGTAGCCGCGGAAGCGGTCGAGGTCGCCGTAGTCCTTCGGGGCGATGTCGACGACGACGAGGCTCGCGACGAGCCGCGGGTGGGTCAGGGTGAGGACCATGGCGACCTTGCCGCCGAGGCTGTGCCCGACGACGACCCAGGGCTCCCCCGGCGCCGCGGCCTCGAGGGCCCGGGCGACCTCGGCGGCGTAGCCCTCGTACGAGAACTCCTGCGACCACGGTGAGCGCCCGTGGTCCGGGAGGTCGACGAGGAGGCAGCGCGCTCCGGTCCCGTCGGGTCCGGCGACGGCCTTGGCCACCTGGGTCCAGTTGCGGCCCTGCCCGAACAGCCCGTGGAGGAACGCGACGCGCGGGCCGGCCGAACCGACCGAGGTCGTGAACAGCCGTGTGGCGGCGTCGCCCTCGCTCACGTCCCGAGGAACTTCTCGAAGCCCTTGGGCAGCTGTGCCGGGTCGATCGAGGACGGGTCGAACGGCGCTGCCGCGTCCTGCCCGGCACCGGCACCGCCGAACGCGCCGCCCGCCGGCGCCTTGGGTCCGCCACCGGCGGCGGCCGCCCGCTGCTCGGCGGCGCGCTTGGCCGGGTTGCCCGACTTCGACTTCCTGCGCTGCTGCGGCTGCTGCTGCCGGCCGCGCTTGCCGGGGCCGGACCCGCCGCCGGGCATCCCCGGCATCCCGGGCATGCCACCACCGCGGGCGAGCTGCTTCATCATCTTCTGGGCCTCGCCGAACCGCTCGAGGAGCGAGTTGACCTCGGAGGTCGTGACGCCCGACCCCTTCGCGATGCGCGAGCGGCGGGAGCCGTTGATGAGCTTGGGGTGGTTGCGCTCGAACGGGGTCATCGAGCGGACCATGGCCTCGACCCGGTCGAACTCCTTCTCGTCGAACGCGTCGATCTGGGCCTTCATCTGGCCCATGCCGGGCATCATCCCGAGGATCGACTTCAGCGATCCCATCTTCTTGATGGCGGCCATCTGCTGGAGGAAGTCGTCGAAGGTGAAGTCCTCGGCCGCGAGGAACTTGCGCTCCATCTCGGCGGCCTCGGAGCGGTCGAACGCCTTCTCGGCCTGCTCGATGAGGGTGAGGACGTCACCCATGTCGAGGATGCGCGACGCCATCCGGTCGGGGTGGAAGACCTCGAAGTCGCCCAGGCCCTCACCGGTGGAGGCGTACATGATCGGCCGCCCGGTGACCGAGGCGACCGACAGCGCGGCGCCACCGCGCGCGTCGCCGTCGAGCTTGGAGAGGACGACGCCGGTGAAGTCGACGCCCTCGAGGAAGGCCTCGGCCGTCTCGACGGCGGCCTGCCCGATCATCGCGTCGATGACGAAGAGGACCTCGTCGGGCTCGATCGCGGCCCGGATGTCGGCGGCCTGCTGCATGAGGTCGGCGTCGACGGCGAGGCGGCCGGCGGTGTCGACGATGACGACGTCGTGCTGCTTCGCGCGGGCCTCGGCGATGCCGGCGCGCGAGACCGACACGGGGTCGCCGTACGAGCGGGTGCCCTCGGTGCCGCCGCTGACGGCGTCGTGGCCGCCGACGTTGCCCCGCTCGGGGGCGAAGACCGGCACCCCCGCGCGCTGGGCGACGACCTCGAGCTGGGTGACCGCGTTGGGGCGCTGGAGGTCGGCGGCGACGAGGATCGGGGTGTGGCCCTGGCCCTTGAGATGCGTCGCGAGCTTGCCGGCCAGGGTCGTCTTGCCCGAGCCCTGGAGGCCGGCGAGCATGATGACGGTGGGCGGGTTCTTGGCGAAGCGCAGCGTGCGGGTCTCGCCGCCGAGGATGGCGACGAGCTCCTCGTTGACGATCTTGACGACCTGCTGCGCCGGGTTGAGCGCCTCGCTGACCTCGGCACCCAGGGCCCGCTCGCGGACCTTGTGGGTGAACTCCTTGACGACCGGCAGCGCGACGTCGGCGTCGAGCAGGGCCATCCGGATGTCGCGGACGGTCTTGTTGACGTCGGACTCCGACAGGCGGCCCTTGGTGCGGAGGTTCTTGAAGGTCGCGGTCAGGCGGTCGGACAGGCTCGTGAACACCGCAGAAGCCTAACGGTTGGAGGGATCCCGCCCCGACGGCTGCCCGCGGGGCCGGGTCACCGGAACCTCCGGTCGGACACCCCGAAGGTTCCCCTGCCCCACCGGAGGTTCCGGCATCAGGCGGGAAAGGGGAGGCTCAGGAGGGGTCGACGCCGTCGCACGTGTCGATGACGAGGCTGACGGCCTGGGCGACCCGGGCCGGCGGCAGCGGGAGGTCGTCGGTGCCCGTGAGGTAGAAGGTGTCGAGCGTCTGGCCGGCGTAGGTGGCGATGTGCGCCGAGCGCACCGAGATCCCGGCACCGGCGAGCGCCGCCCCGAGCTCGTGGAGCAGCCCCGGGCGGTCCTGGGCGCGGACCTCGAGGACGGTGGAGTCGCTGCTGGCGCCCGGGACGACGAGCGCCCGCGCCTGCCCCGGGGCCCCGAGCCCGCTCTGCCCGGAGGGTCGTGGCAGGTGGGCCCGCCGCCGGTCGAGGGTCGACAGCGGCCCCCGGTCGCCCAGGGCGAGGCGACCCAGGCCGCGCTCGATGCGGGTGGGGTCGGGCACCGCGCCGCTCGGGGACTCGACGTGCCACTCGTTGACGGCGATCCCCTCGACGGTGCGCAGGATGGCGGTGCGCACGGTGTGACCCTCGGCGGCGAGGAGCCCGGCGGTGTCCGCGAACAGGCCGACGCGGTCGAGGTCGGTGATGTCGAGGCGGTGCGAGCCGCCGTTGTCGATGACCCGCACCCGCGGTTCGCCGGCGCGGACGGCCGCGACGAGCTCCTCGGGCAGGGACGCCGGGCCGTCGGGCGAGTCCGACGCGGCGGCGTCGACGGCCGACGTCGTGTGGCCGTCGAGCCGGAGGCGCACGGCGACGGCGAGCTGGTCGAGCAGGGTGGCCCGCCAGTCGGTCCAGGCCAGCGGCCCGGCCGCCGAGGCATCGGCCTCGGTGAGGGCGAGGAGGATCTCGAAGACCTCGCGGTCCCCGCCGACCGCGGCGACGGCGGCGTCGACGGTCGCGGGGTCCTGGTGGTCGCGTCGGGTCGCGAGCTCGATGAGGGTGAGGTGCTCGCGCACGAGGGTGACGAGGACGTCGACGTCGCGCGGCGAGTAGCCCCACCGGGTCGCGACGACGCGGGTCGTCTCGGCTCCCGTGACGGAGTGGTCGTGGGCCCCCCGGACCTTGCCGATGTCGTGGAGCAGGGCGGCGACGAGGAGCAGGTCGGGGCGCGAGGTCCGGCGGACGAGCCCGGCGGCGCGCACGACGGTCTCGACGAGGTGGCGGTCGACCGTGTGGCGGTGCACCGCGTTGCGCTGGGGGCGGGAGCGGACCGCGGCCCACTCGGGCAGCCAGGTGTCGACGACGCCGACCTGGTCGAGCCCCTCCCACACGGTCACCAGGCCGGGCCCCGACGCCAGGAGGTCGCCGAGGAGGTCGCGGGTCGCGGTGGTCCACGGCTCGGTGGGCTCCGGGGAGGTCCTCGCGAGGTTGTCGAGGGTGGCCGGGGCGACGGGCAGCCCGGCCCGCGAGGCGACGACCCCCGCGCGCAGCGGCATCGTCGCGTCGGCCTCGGCGAGGCGGGCGGAGCCGAGGACGACCTCACCGTCGCTGGCGAACAGGCCGTGGCCGAGCGGCGTCATCTGGGGGCGGCGCGGGCCGACGCGCAGGGTGCGCGCCCGCTGCGACTGGCCGGCGCGGCGCAGCGTGCCGTCGAGGGCGTACGCGATGAGGCGCCCGGCGGAGGAGACCGCGGTGAGGAGGTCGTCGGCGTCGGAGTGGCCGAGGAGGGCGGAGACGGCGTCGTGCTCCTCGCGGCCGAGGCGGTCGCGCCCGCGGCCGGTGACGACGTGGACGGCGTCACGGACGTCGAGGAGGAGCCCGTGGGCCGCGTCGACCCCGCCGTGGGGGCGGTCGGCCAGCCAGGCCTCGGCGAGCGCGTTGAGGACGGTCATGTCCCGCAGGCCGCCGTGGGCCTCCTTGAGCTCGGGCTCGATGGACTGCGCGAGGTCGCCCTGCCGCTGGTGGCGGGCGAGCACGGCCTCGACGAGCTGGGGCAGCCGCTTGCGGGCGTTGCCCCGCCAGTCGTGGGCGACGGTGGAGCGGGCCGCGGCGACGAGCTCGGCGTCGCCGGCGAGCGGGGTGAGGTCGAGCAGCCCGACGGCGGCGGTGAGGTCACCGGCGGCGACCTGGCGGCACTGGCTCACCGTGCGGACGCTGTGGTCGAGGCGCACACCGGCGTCCCAGATCGGGTACCAGATGCGGTCGGCGAGCGCGGTGAGCTCCTTCGCGGGCAGCGAGCGCTCGGAGTGGAGCAGGACGAGGTCGTAGTCGGAGAGCGGGCCGGCGTCGCCGCGGCCCAGGCTCCCGACGGCGGCGAGGGCGACCCCCTCGATGCGCGATCCCCCGGTGGCCGTCCGCCAGACGTCGGCGAGCCAGTCCCGGTTGAACGCGGAGAGGGCCTCCCGGCGCGCCCGGCCGGCACCCGCGACGGCGAAGTCGCGGGTGCCGGCCAGGTCGAGCCGCCTGGAGCCGATCTCGCTCGAGGGGGTGGACATCGGTCAGATCGCCTCGACGCCGCGCTCCCCGGTGCGGACCCGGGCCACGTCCTCGACGGGGACGACCCAGATCTTGCCGTCACCGATGCGGCCGGTCTGCGCGGCCTTGAGGATGACGTCGACGACCGACGTGGCGTCCATGTCGTCGACGAGGACCTCGATGCGCGACTTCGGGACGAAGTCGACGGTGTACTCCGCACCGCGGTAGACCTCGCTGTGCCCGCGCTGGCGGCCGTAGCCGTGGGCCTCGCTGATGGTCATGCCCTGGATGCCGAAGGCCTCGAGGGCCTCCTTCACCTCGTCGAGCTGGTGCGGCTTGATGATCGCGGTGACGAGCTTCATGAGGTGGCTCCTTCGAGGTCCTTGGAGGAGGAGGTCTCGTCGTGGTGGCGGGCGTCGTGCTGGGCACCGAATCCGGTGACCCCCATCCGACCGCCGCGCGAGACGAGGTCGTAGCCCGACTCGGCGTGCTCGGCCTGGTCGATGCCGGCGACCTCGACGTCCTCGGGGATCCGCCAGCCCATCGTCGCCTTGAGGGCCAGGGCGATGACGAGGGTGACGACACCGGAGATGAGGAGGGAGCCGAGGGCGACGAGGATCTGCACGCCCGTCTGGTCGAAGCCGTCACCGTAGAACAGGCCACCGCTCGTCGCGAGCAGGCCCGCGCCGATGGTGCCCCAGAGGCCGGCGACGAGGTGCACGCCGACGACGTCGAGCGAGTCGTCGTAGCCGAAGCGGAACTTCAGGCCGACGGCGAGGGCCGAGAGCCCACCGGCGACGACGCCGAGGACGATCGAGCCGAGCGGGCTGAGCGCGCCACAGGCCGGGGTGATGGCGACGAGGCCGGCGACGACACCGGAGGCGGCGCCGACGGAGGTGGCATGGCCGTCACGGAACTTCTCCACGACGAGCCAGCCGAGCATCGCGGCGCAGGTCGCGGCCGTGGTGTTGATCCACACGAGGGCGGCGGTCTCGTCGGCCGCGAGCTCGGAGCCCGCGTTGAAGCCGAACCAGCCGAACCAGAGGAGCCCGGCGCCGATCATCGTGAGCGGCACGTTGTGCGGACGCATGGCGGTCTTGCCGAAGCCGAGCCGCTGCCCGACGACGAGCGCCAGGACGAGGCCGGCCATGCCGGCGTTGATGTGGACGACGGTGCCACCGGCGAAGTCGATCGGGGCGACGTTCGCGGCGCCGTCGGTCGTGCCGAAGACGAGGCCGGACAGGCTGGTCTCGGCGCCCGAGAGCAGGCCACCGCCCCAGACCATGTGCGCGATCGGGAAGTAGGCGAAGGTGACCCAGAGGGCGGAGAAGACCATCCAGGTGGAGAACTTGACGCGGTCGGCCACCGCACCGCTGATGAGCGCGACGGTGATGACCGCGAAGGTCAGCTGGAACCCGACGAACGCGAGCTCGGGGATGTTGCCGTAGCCCTCGTAGCCGAAGGGGTTGATGATCGCGTCGGTGTTGGCGAGGCCGAACTTCTCGAAGGGGTTGGCGATGATCCCCGCGACGTTCTCGCTGCCGAAGGACATCGAGTAGCCGTAGAGGACGTAGATGATGCCGACGACGCCCATGGCGCCGAACGACATCATCATCATGTTCAGGACGGACTTGGCCCGGGTCATGCCGCCGTAGAAGAGGGCGAGACCGGGGACCGTCATGAGGAGGACGAGGGAGGCGCAGAGGATGACGAACGCGGTTGACGCGTAGTCGACGGTCTCTGCTGCCTCCGCGAGGGGCATCAGTGCTGTGCTCATGACGACAACGGTGACGGCGCGGCGTTTCGCCCCCGGCCGTGTCGTGTTTCCGGGATGTTGCGAAAGGGCCGGCGGGTGTCAACATCGGGTTTCGGGTCGGGTGCGGTCCCGGATGGTGAGACCGGGTGTCCGGCGGAGGGCGACGCGGCGCTCGCCCACCACGCCTCCGGGGGGCCGGTCGGCCTCCCCCGGCGCGGGCCGTCGCGTTGTTATCCTCAGCCGTGGCCGCGACCCCCAGTGCGCGTGGACGGGCGGAACGGTGGCGGGCGTCGGCCGGACCGGTCGTCCTCGTCCTCGCGCTCGTCGTCGCCGCGCTCCTGCCGCTGGTGCGGGTCGGGCGGTTCTACTTCCGCGGCGACACCCAGATCGCGTACGTCGGGTGGTGGTACCACCTCGGCGAGCGGGTCCTCGCCGGCGACCTGCCCCTCATGGAGCCGCTGGCCTGGGAGGCCGGCAACTACGTCGCCGAGGGGCAGTGGGGCCTGTTCAGCCCGCTGACGATCCTCATCGGGGTGCTCGCCACCGTGGTCCCCGACCTCGTCGTCTTCGTCACCGTCCTCAAGATCGGCCTCGTCGTCCTCGGCGGGACGGGGACCTACCTCGTGGCGCGCGACTACGGGGCGCGCGTGCCCTTCGCCGTCGTGGGCGGGCTCGTCGTGGGCCTGACCGCCCAGTCGGTGTTCGCCGACTGGCCCTCGTGGGTCAACGGGCAGATCGGCGTGGCGCTGCTGCCGTGGGCGTGGTGGGCCACCCGCCGTGCGATGGCCGGACGCAGCCCGGTGTGGGCCCTCGTCCTGTGCTACCTCGTCGTCTCGGTCGGGTACGTCTTCTGCGCGCTGTACCTCGCGATCATCCTCCTCGGCTGCCTCGTCGACGCCGCGCTCACCCGCTCCCGCCGCGAGGTCCTCACCGTCCTCGGCCTGGGGGTCGTCAGCGGCCTGGTCACCGTGGCGGTGTACCTGCCGGGACTGCTGACGGCCCCGGTCACCGGCCGCGGCTCGTGGGAGGTCCTCGGGGAGGGCCGCGGCACCTGGGACGCGCAGGGCTTCCTCGTGTCGATGCTGCCGCAGCCGCGGCGCTACTACGTCGCCTGGCTGCTGCCGGCCTTCCTCTGGCTCGACCTCCGGCGGCTGCGGGGATCGGCGCGCGACCTCGTCGGCGCCGGAGTGGCCCTGCTCGTGCTCGTCGTGTGGATCCTCGGGCCGAGCGCGATCGGCCCGCTGCGCTGGCCGTCGCGGGTGCTCCCCGCCCTCGCCGTGCCGCTCGTCGTCCTCCTCGTCGTCATCGCCTCGCGGTGCCTGCCCGAGCGCGTCCCCCGCGGGCGCCTCGTCCTGTCGGTCGTGTGGGTGCTCGCCGCGGGGTACGTCGTCGTCGCGCGCGAGCCCGAGCAGCTGAAGGCGGCCGGCGCGGGGGCGCTGCTCGTCGTCGCCGCCCTCGTCGTCGCGGCGTGGTCGCTGCGGCTGCGCCGCGCCTGGCTGACCACGGGGGTCGTCCTCGCCTCGACCCTCGCCGTCCTCGCCTTCCAGCTCGTCGTGAACCCGCGACCCGGCGCCGAGGACCGGCGGATGCCGGCCGCGCCCGCGCAGTACGCGGGCCGCATCCCGTCGGCCGAGGGCGACGTCATGGTGCTCGGCAACGCCGTGGGCCGGGTCGTGCGCGAGCCCTCCATCGCCGACGACCTGCTCATCGGCGCGTCGTGGTACCTCGACCCGCACGACGTCCAGAACGGCTACACGACGATCAGCTTCACGGCCTTCCGCGACCGGTTCTGCCGCATGTTCAACGGGGCGACGTGCAGCAAGGCCCTCGCCCGGGTCCTGGCCGACGAGCCCACGACGGGAGAGCCGTGGGTCGACCTGCTGTCGGTGAGCACCCTCGTGCTCTTCCGCCCGTCCTTCCCCGACACCGACCTCGCGAGCGCTCCCGACGGGTGGAGCGTCACGCAGGAGACCCAGCACACGGTCGTGTGGACGCGCGACGAGCCGCTCCCGACCGCCGGGGGCGTCGTCGCCACGACCGCGGGCACCACCGTGTCCGCGGAGCGCGTCTCCGACCGCGAGGTCGACCTCCGGGTCACCGGGGTGGCGCCCGAGGGAGGGATGGTGACCCTGAGCCGGCTCGCGTGGCCGGGGTACACGGTCGAGGGCGCACGGCTCGCGGCGCCGCTCGACGACATGCTCGTCCGGGTCGAGGTCCCCGCCGGGTCCGCCGGGTCGACGGTCACGGTGCGCTGGCGGCCGCCGGGCTGGACGGTCGAGCTCGCGGCCATCGCGACGGCCGTGCTCGGTGGGCTCGTCTGGGCCGTCCTCGCCGGGCTGGCGTCGCGCCGGCGCCGGCGGCCGGGGGCCTGACCTCAGTCGAGGATGGCGTCGACGAAGGCCTCGGGGTCGAACGGCGCGAGGTCGTCGGGACCCTCGCCGAGGCCGACGAGCTTGACCGGGACGCCCAGCTCGCGCTGGACCGCGACGACGATGCCGCCCTTCGCGGTGCCGTCGAGCTTGGTGAGCACGATGCCGGTGATGCCGACGACCTCGCCGAACACCTGCGCCTGGCGCATGCCGTTCTGGCCGGTCGTGGCGTCGAGGACGAGGAGGACCTCGTCGACGGGGCTCTGCTTCTCGATGACCCGCTTGACCTTGCCGAGCTCGTCCATGAGGCCGGTCTTGTTCTGCAGCCGACCGGCGGTGTCGACGATGACGACGTCGGCCTCCATCTCGGCCGCGGCCCTGACGGCGTCGAACGCGACGGCGGCGGGGTCGGCGCCCTCGCGGTCGGAGCGCACCGTGGGGACGCCCACCCGCTCGCCCCACGTCGCGAGCTGGTCGGCCGCGGCGGCGCGGAAGGTGTCGGCGGCGCCGAGGACGACGTCCTTGTCCTCGGCCACGAGGACCCGGGCGAGCTTGCCGACCGTCGTCGTCTTGCCGGTGCCGTTGACCCCGACGACGAGGATGCAGGCGGGGCGTCCGTCGACGCGCGAGGACACGAGCGAACGGTCCATGGACGGGTCGACGAGGGCGAGGAGCTCCTCGCGCAGCCAGCCGCGCACGGTGGCCTCGTCGGTGGCGCCCTCGGCGGCCACCCGGATGCGCAGGGCGTCGACGAGCTGGGTCGTGGCGCCGACGCCGAGGTCGGCGGCGAGGAGGGTGTCCTCGACCTCCTCCCACGCCGCCTCGTCGAGCCTGCCGCCGGAGAGCAGCGCGAGCAGGCCCTTGCCGAGGGCGGTGTTCGAGCGGGCGAGGCGCGCCCGCAGGCGCCGCAGCCGGCCGGCCGGGGCGTCGGGCCGCTCGATCGTGGGGGTGGGCGCCGGGGCCGGCGCGACGTCGACCTCCGGCTCGAGGTCGAGGTCGAGGTCGTCGGGCGACTCGATGGTGCCGATGGCGCCCTCGAGCGGCTCGTCGACGTCGATCGCCGACCCGCCGTGGGCCGGCGGGTGCGACGGGGTCGGCGGGAGGTCGTGGGTCCGGCCCCCGCGCCCGCGCAGCAGGCCGAGGGCGATCCCGCCGATGACGACGATGATGCCGACGGCGACGGCGAGGTACTCCCAGAGGGTGTCGATGGCGCTCACCCGCCCATCCTTCCAGCAGGGCCGCGCGGCCCCAAACCGCTAGAAGATCCGCACCCGCTCCTCGGGGGCGACCCACATGCCGTCGCCCTCGGTGACGTCGAACGCCTCGTGGAACTCGTCGAGGTTGCGGGCCGCGTTGGCGCGCAGGTCCATCGGCGCGTGCGGGTCGAGGACGAGGAGCCGCTCGGCCTCCTCGCGCCGTGCCACCCCGCGCCAGACCTGTGCCCAGCCGAGGAAGAACCGCTGGTCGCCGCTGAGGTCGTCGAGGACCGGGGCCGGGGCGCCGTCGAGCGAGATGCGGTAGGCCCGGTGGCCGATCGTCAGGCCGCCGAGGTCGCCGATGTTCTCGCCGACGGTCAGCGCGCCGTTGACCTTGCGGCCGGGGGCGTCGCGGGTCTCGAGGTCGGAGAACTGGGCGATGAGGGCGTCGGCGAGGGCCTGGAAGGCCGAACGGTCGTCGTCGGTCCACCAGTTGCGCAGCGTGCCGGTGCCGTCGAACTGCGAGCCCTGGTCGTCGAACCCGTGGCCGATCTCGTGACCGATGACGGCGCCGATGCCGCCGTAGTTGACGGCGTCGTCGGCCTCGACGTCGAAGAACGGCGGCTGGAGGATGGCCGCGGGGAAGACGATCTCGTTGAGCCCGGGGTTGTAGTAGGCGTTGACCGTCTGCGGCGTCATGAACCACTCGTCGCGGTCGACGGGGCCGCCGAGCTTGGCGAGGTTGCGGTCGACCTCGAAGGCCACCGCACGGCGGACGTTGCCGAGGAGGTCGTCGGCCGACACCTTGAGGGCGCCGTAGTCGCGCCAGCGCTCGGGGTAGCCGATCTTCGGCGTGAACTGCCCGAGCTTGGCCAGGGCCTCGCGGCGGGTGTCGTCACCCATCCACGGCACGGCCGACAGGCTCTGCCGGAACGCCTCGATGAGGTTGTCGACGAGCTCGACCATCCGCTCCTTCGAGCGGGGCGGGAAGTGCCGCTCGACGTAGAGCTGGCCGACGGCCTCGCCGAGCGCCTCCTCGACGAGGGACACCCCGCGCTTCCAGCGCTCGCGCATCTCGGGGACGCCGGAGAGGGTGCGGCCGTAGAAGTCGAAGTTCTCCTCGACGAACGCGGTCGACAGGTAGGGCGCGTGGGCGTGCACGACGTGCCACGCCAGCCAGTCGCGCCAGGCCTGGACCGGCTCGTCGGACAGGGCCGCCGCGATGGAGGCGAGGTGGTCGGGCTGGCGGACGACGACGGCCTCCAGGGCGCCCTCGTCGGCACCGAGCGCCTGCGCCCAGCCGGTCCAGTCGACACCGGGGGCCAGGGCGTCGAGGCCGGCGTGGTCGACGAGCGTGTAGGTCTTCACCGGGTCGCGGTTGGTGACCTTGTCCCAGTGGCCCGCCGCGATCCGCGTCTCGAGGGCCATGACCCGGTCGGCCGCACCCGCCGGGTCGTCCCAGCCGGCGAGGGCGAGCATCCGCTCGACGTGGCCGACGTAGGCCTCGCGCTTGGCGGCGTGGTCGTCGTCGCGGTAGTACGACTCGTCGGGCAGGCCGAGGCCCGCCTGCTCGAGGTAGACGACGTAGCGGTCGGGGTCGCGGTCGTCGGTGTTGACGAACGGGATGACGAAGCCGCCGACCCCCGAGCGGCCGAACCGGCCGGTGGCGGCCACGACGTCGGCCGCGTCCTGCACGGCGCGCACCGCGGCGAGGTCGTCGGCGAGCGGCGTCGCCCCGAGGGCCTCGACGGCGTCCTGCGCCATGAAGCTGGCGTAGAGGTCGCCGACCTTCGCGGCGACGGTGCCCGGCGCGGGCGACCCCGCGGCGACCTCCTCGATGATGCCCCGGACGTGCTCCTCGGCGGCCTCGCGCAGCGCGTCGAAGCTGCCGTACCGACCCCGGTCGGCGGGGATGGTCGTCGTGGCGACCCAGCGCCCGTTGGTGTGGGCGAACAGGTCGTCCTGGGGGCGGACGTCGAGGTCGACGCCGGAGTGGTCGATGCCGGAGTTCACGCGGGCTCCTGTCGGACGGGGCGGTCTCGGCCCATCGAACCACACGCCCGTGACCCCGGATCGGGCCGGCGTCGGTCAGGCGCGGGCGCCCACGACCTCGGCGCGCTCGACGGTGTCGGCGGCCTCGTTCGCCTCCGCGGACCGGCCCGGGGTGAGGCGGCTGTCGCGGATCGAGCCGAGGACGTCCTCGCCCCGCTCGGTGAGGACGTCGCGCCCGGCCCGCCGTGCGGGAACCGCGACGAGGGCCATGACGGCCACCGCCAGACCGACGCAGAACAACATCCCCAGCACGACCGTGACCATGGGTCGATTCTCGCGGACGCGCAGGTGGGGACCAAATCGACAGCCTCTGGGGGTGCACCTAGAGTGGCGCCTGTGACGACCGCGCCCGCCGCGTCGGACGGGGCGACGACACGGCCCCGCCGACGTCTCCCGATGTTCACCGAGGTGGTCCTCGCGCTCGTCGCCGTCGCCCTCGTGCAGGCCTTCCTCGTCAAGCCGTTCGGGGTCCCGTCGCGCTCGATGGAGGAGACGCTGCGGGTCGGCGACCGCATCCTCGTCAACCGGCTCGACGGCTCGGTGGGCCGGGGGGACGTCGTCGTCTTCGGCCACGGCGAGACGTGGCAGGAGCGCAGCCTGCCCGGCTCCTCGAACCCCCTCGTCACGGTCGCCCGCTGGTTCGGCGACCTCACCGGCATCGGGCCGAGCAGCACCGCGTACACCGTCAAGCGGGTCATCGGGCTGCCGGGCGACCAGGTCGCGTGCTGCTCCTCCGACGGGCGGGTCACCGTCGACGGCGAGGCCCTCGACGAGCCCTACGTGTACGAGGACCTGCCCTTCGCCGCGGGCAGCCTCGACTGCGCGAGCAGCCCGCGCTCCACCCGTTGCTTCCCCGAGATCACCGTCCCCGCGGCGAACCTCCTCGTCCTCGGCGACCACCGCTCGCAGTCCGCCGACTCGGTCATCGGCTGCCGCGGCGCCGCCGACGGGCCCGAGTGCGTCCGGCTCGTGCCGACCGAGCGCGTCGTCGGACCCGTCGTCCTGCGGTTCTGGCCGCTCGCCGACGTCGGCGGGCTGCCGCACGGTCCGTAGGCCGGGTCTCCTCGGGCGCGTGCCCGGGCCGGCGCCGCGCGAGCTCCCTCAGGCGCTCGCGGCGACGTCGCGGATGCGCTGGGAGACCACCGTGGTGACGCCGTCGCCGCGCATCGAGACGCCGTAGAGCGCGTCGGCGACCTCCATCGTCCGCTTCTGGTGCGTGATGACGATGAGCTGGCTGGAGTCGCGCAGCTCCTCGAAGAGGGTGATGAGGCGGCCGAGGTTGGTGTCGTCGAGCGCCGCCTCGACCTCGTCCATGATGTAGAACGGGCTCGGCCGCGCCTTGAAGATCGCGACGAGCAGGGCCACCGCCACGAGGGAGCGCTCGCCGCCGCTGAGCAGGCTGAGCCGCTTGACCTTCTTGCCGGGCGGGCGGGCCTCGACCTCGATGCCCGTCGTCAGCATGTTGCCGGGGTCGGTGAGGACGAGCCGCCCCTCGCCGCCGGGGAACAGGCGCGCGAAGACCCGCTCGAACTGGGCCTCGGTGTCGTGGAAGGCCTCGGTGAAGACCTCCTCGACGCGCTCGTCGACCTCCTTGACGATGTCGAGCAGGTCGCGCTTGGAGCGCTTGAGGTCCTCGAGCTGTGTCGTGAGGAAGGTGTGGCGCTCCTCGAGCGCGGCGAACTCCTCGAGCGCGAGCGGGTTGACCCGGCCCAGGGCCTGCAGGCCGCGCTCGGCCCGGCGCAGCCGCTTCTCCTGGTCCTCGCGCACGTAGGGCGCGGGCTCGGGCGCCCCGGCGGGGTCCTCCCCCGGCCCCGGGACGTGCGGGACGAGCTGGTGCGGGCCGAACTCCTCGACGAGGACCTCGGGGTCGATCCCGAGCTCCTCGACGGCCTTGGCCTGGAGGGTCTCGATGCGGGCGACCTGACGGGCGCGCGCCATCTCGTCGCGGTGCGCGGTGTCGGTGAGGTCGCGCAGCTCGTCCTGGACGCTCGTCAGCTCGCGGCGCAGGGCCGAGGCCTCCTGGTCGCGGCGGAGTCGCTCGGCCTCGGCGGCGTCGCGGGCGGTCGTGGCGACGGCGAGGGCCGCGGTGACCCGGCCGACGGCGTGGACGGCGGCGGCACGCACGGCCTCGGCGACGGTCGCCTCCCGGCGGCGGCGCTCGCGGCGCTCGCGCAGCCGCTCCCGGGCGGCGAGCTCGTTGCGGGCGGCGCCCTCGAGGGAGTCGGCGCGACCCTTGAGTGCGCGGGCGCGCTCCTCGCGGGTGCGCAGGGTGAGGCGCAGCTCGGTCTCGGCCGTGCGGGCCCGGCTCGCGGCGAGCTCGAGGCGGTCGCGCTCGTCGGTGGCGGGCTCGTCGGTCTCCTCGGCGGGCTCGGCCTGGGCCTCCTCGAGCCGGGTCTCGAGGGCCTCGAGCTCGGTGCGGTCGGTCTCGAGCCGGGCGATGGCGTCGGTGATGGTCCGCTCGGTGCGGTCGGCCTCGGCGCTCGCGGTGCGCACGGTGGCGCCGAGGCTGCCGAGCCGCTCGGCGACGGCGGCCATCCGGGCGTCGGACTCGTGCAGCGCCTCGAGCGCCGACTCGACGTCGGCCTCCGCGGCCCGGGCCTCGTCGCGGGCCGCGGCGAGGGCGAAGCGGGCCCGCTCGGCGCGACCCGTGGCGTCCTCGAGGGCGGTGCGCGTGTCGGAGACGGCGGCCTGGATCTCGAGCAGGCTCTCGCCGGCGCTGCTGCCCCCGCGGGCCCAGCCCGGGCCGAAGACGTCGCCGTCGGCCGTGACCGCGGTGACCCCCTCGCGGCGGGCGACGAGGGCGACGGCGTGGGCGGCCGTGGGGACGAGGGCCACGCGGTCGAGGAGCTGCTCGACCGCGGGGCGGACGTCGTCGGGAGCGCTGACGACGTCGCGGGCCCAGACGGCGTCGCCGTCGAGGGCGGGCCAGCCGCCGGGGTCGCTCGGGGTCGCGGTGCCGCCGACGAGGAGGGCGGCGCGGCCGCCGTCGTCGGTGCGCAGGCTGGAGATGGCGCGCGCGGCGTGGTCGGCGGTCGGGACGGCGAGCGCCTCGGAGGCCCAGCCGAGCGCTGCGGCGACGGCGGCCTCGTGACCGCCGGAGACGTGGAGGAGTGAGGCGACCGTGCCGACGACCCCGTGGTCGTCGTCGGCGGCCGCGAGGAGGGTGGCCGCGCCGTCCTTGCGGCGCAGGCTCAGCTCGAGGGCCTCGAGGCGGGCCGCGCTCGAGCTGCGCTGGCGCTCGGCCTCGCGCTCCTCGGCGACGAGGCGCTCGACCTCGGTCTCGGCGGCGGCGAGGCGGGCGGCGGCGACCTCGTGGGTGTGGTCGAGGCCCTCCTCGCCCTCCTCCTCGACGGCGACGCTGCCCTCGAGGCCGCTGAACTCGCGCTCGGCCTCGGCGGCGCGGGCGCGGGCGGCCTCGACGATGCCGCGCAGGCGCCCGATCTCGGCCTCCCCGGCCTCGATCCGGCTGCGGCGGGCACCGGCCTGGCCGGCGAGCCTGGCCAGTCCCTCGCGGCGGTCGGCGGCGGCGCGGGCGAGGCGGGCGAGGCGGGCCTGCTCCTGGGCGAAGGCGCTCTCGGCCCCCTCGCGGGCGGCGACGGCGGCGGCGAGCTCCTCGGTGGTCGCGGCCACCTCGGCGAGGAGCGCGGTCTCGGCCTCGCGGGCCTGGGCGGCCTGGGCCCGCAGCTCCTCGGGGTCGCGGCCGCTCGTGCTCTCGTGCTCCTCGTCCTGGCTGAGCAGGCGCACCCGCTCGGCGGCGACCGAGCCCGTGGACTCCATCCGGTCGCGCAGGCTCTGGAGGCGCACGAAGCGCTCCTGCGCGCGGGTCAGCTCGGGGGCGGCGTCGGCCCCGCGGCGCTCGACGTCGGTGAGGCGCTGGCGGACGTCGGCGAGGGCGTCCTCGACGGCGGTGCGGCGCTCGATGAGGGCGGTCTCGTCGGCCACCTCCTGCTCGAGGACGGAGGTCAGCTGGACGAGGTCGTCGGCGAGGAGGCGCAGGCGGCTGTCGCGGGCGTCGGCCTGGATGACGGCGGCGCGGCGGGCGGCCTCGGCCTGGCGACCGAGGGGGCCGAGCTGGCGGCGGATCTCGCCCGTGAGGTCCTGGACCCGGGTGAGGTTGGCCTCCATCGTCTCGAGCTTGCGGAGGGCCTTCTCCTTGCGGCGGCGGTGCTTGAGGACGCCCGCGGCCTCCTCGATGAAGCCGCGCCGCTCCTCGGGGGTCGCGCGCAGGACGGTGTCGAGCTGGCCCTGGCCGACGATGACGTGCATCTCGCGACCGAGCCCGCTGTCGGAGAGGAGCTCCTGGACGTCGAGGAGGCGGCAGGACGTGCCGTTGATGGCGTACTCGGAGCCTCCGCCGCGGAACATCGTCCGGGTGATCGTCACCTCGGTGTAGTCGATGGGGAGGGCGCCGTCGGTGTTGTCGATGGTGAGGCTGACCTCGGCGCGGCCGAGCGGCGGGCGGCCCGCGGTGCCGGCGAAGATGACGTCCTCCATCTTGCCGCCGCGCAGGCTCTTGGCGCCCTGCTCGCCCATGACCCAGGCGAGGGCGTCGACGACGTTGGACTTGCCCGACCCGTTGGGGCCGACGACGCAGGTGATGCCGGGCTCGAGGCGCATCGTCGTCGCCGAGGCGAAGGACTTGAACCCCTTGAGGGTCAGCGTCTTGAGGTACATGCGGCGTGGTCAGCTCTCGTCGGTGCTCGGGGTCCCCCCGGGGGCGGCCGGGTCGCGGGCGACTCTACCGCCGGGGGCGCGTCGGGCCGGGACGACGACGGCGCCCGGTGGTGCCTGTGACAGGTGTGATGCCTGTGCCTCCTGAGGCAGCCCCTGCTGCATCCGGTCCGGCCCGGACCCCCGCCACCCGGGACAGATCCGACCCATGGGGCGATCGTGTCCCAGGTTCGGCCCCTCCCCCATCCCGAGCCACCCGTACCTGCATCGACCGATAGGTCACGACAGGTACGCCGGAGCGCCGATGGTCGCCCGCACCCCGTACGCGGGTCGACCGATAGGTCACGGCGGGTACGGGTCGACCGCTGAGGCGGAGGGGTCCTCGGAGCCGGCGATGTGCTCGTGGTGCTGGATGACCTCGGCGATGATGAAGGCGAGGAAGGCCTCGGCGAACTGGGGGTCCAGGCCGGCTTCGTCGGCGAGCGCCCGGAGCCGGGACACCTGCTCCTCCTCGCGCCCCGGGTCGGCCGGCGGCAGGCCCGCCGCGGCCTTGAGCTCCCCGACGGCCTGGGTGCACTTGAACCGCTCGGCGAGCAGGTGGACGAGCGCCGCGTCGATGTTGTCGATGCTCGAGCGCAGTCGCGCCAGCTCGGGAGGGAGGTCGCTCACCCCGCCATCGTAGGAAGCCGCGCCCCTCGTGGTCGCGCTCCGTCCACCACCCGGTCCGCCGCGACGCCCTCGGGCGGTGGCGTCAGCGCTCGCGGAAGCCGGTCTCCCCTCGGGGGTCGGACCACGCGGGTGTCGAGACCGTCGAGACGCGCCCGGGGCGGCGCGCGGTCGAGGGCTCCTCGCGCACGAGGTCGAGGAGCCGTTCGAGGGCGTCGCGCGGCCCCTCGGCGACGACCTCCACCCGTCCGTCGGCCGTGTTGCGGGCGAACCCGGTGAGGCCGAGCTCGAGGGCGCGGGCGCGCGTCCACCAGCGGAACCCGACGCCCTGCACCGACCCCCGGACGAACACCGCGACCCGCGACACCCCGCCCTCGCCCGAGCCGCCGTCGCTGCCGCCCTCGTCCTCCACCATTCTCCGATCCTAGGAACCCACCGGGACCTCGACCCCATCGCGGTTCGAGGTATCCGGCCGGGCCGCCGGGCCACCTGAACACCTCGAACCAGCGCAGCGTCGCGGGGTAGGTGAGGGGGACCTCGGCGAGGGCCGGACCTCACCTCGACCCGACGCGCCCAATGACCGCCGCTCCCCCTGCCGGTCGAGGTGTCCGGCCGGTGCGCCACACCCCCCGACCACCTCGACCGCGAGGAGGACGCCGTCCCACGAGCGCGCCTCCGTCACAGTGTCACCACCGGCCCCTACCGTTGCTGCCATGAGCACCGCGGAGGCTCAGGGGACCCGTCCAGGCCCCCACCCCGCGCCGTCGACGGCCCCCGACGGCTCCCACCCGCGCCCCCGCCCGACCCGGCTCCCCGGCCTCGACGGCCTCCGGGCCCTGGCCATCGCCGCGGTCCTGCTCTTCCACCTCGACGCCACGTGGCTGCCGGGCGGCTTCCTCGGCGTCGACGTCTTCTTCGTCGTCTCCGGCTTCCTCATCACCACGCTCCTGCTCCGCGAGCGCGCGGCCACCGGACGCATCGACCTCCGCGGGTTCTGGACCCGCCGCGCCCGCCGCCTCCTGCCGGCCCTGCTCGTCCTGGTCCCCTCCTCCGTCCTCCTCGCGCGGCTCACCGAGGGTGACCTCCTCGTGGGCATCGAGCGCCAGGTCCTCGGGGCGGCGACCTTCACCTCGAACTGGCTCGAGATCGCCGCGGGCTCCGACTACTTCGAGTCCACCGCGCCCCAGCTGTTCATGAACCTCTGGTCGCTGGCGGTGGAGGAGCAGTTCTACCTCCTGTGGCCGCTGGCCCTCCTCGCCCTCGTCACCGCCGTCCGCCGACCCGAGGTCCGCGCCGCCGTCGCCCTCGCCGCCGCGGTGGCCTCGGCGCTCCTCATGGCCCTGCGGCTCGACCCCGACTCCCCCACCCGCGTCTACTTCGGCACCGACACCCACCTCGCCGGCCTCATGCTCGGCGCCGCGCTCGCCTTCGCCTGGGCCGCGCCGCACCGGGCCTGGACCGCCACCGCCACGTGGGAACGCCACCGCCGCACCGTCGCCGGCGTCGCCCTCGCCGTCCTCGGCGGTCTCATCGTCACCGCCTCCGAGACCTCCGCCTGGACCTTCCGCGGCGGCATCGCCCTCGCGTCCCTCGCCACGACGGCCCTCGTGCTCGTCGTCGTCGAGCGCCCCGGCCGCCTGCGCGCGGTCCTCGAGCTGCCGGCCGCGCGCTGGGTCGGCGCCCGCAGCTACGGGATCTACCTGTGGCACTGGCCCGTCGTCCTCGTCGTCGCCCAGGACATGCCCGAGGCGCGCGGCAGCACGGCCTACGTCCTGACCCGCCTCTGGGCGCTGGTCGTGACCCTGGCCGTCGCCGACCTGTCGTACCGCTTCGTCGAGGTCCCCGTGCGGCGCCGCGGCTTCGCCGGCACGGCCCGCGAGGCCCTCCGCCGGCTGCGGGCGCTCGGCACCCGCGGCGCGCGCGTCATCTGGGGCGTCATCGCCGTCGTCACGGTCGCGACGCTCGTCGTCCTCCTCACCGCGCCCGACCGCACCTCCACCGAGGAGCTGATCCGCGCCAACGAGGCGGCCCTCACCCGTCAGGACCCCGCCCCCGCCCCGAGCACCGCCCCCTCGACGACGGCGTCGACGGCGGCCGAGCCCGCGGCGGCCGGCCAGGACTGGTCGATGCCCGAGGGCCGCGAGGTCGACGTCCTCGGCGACTCGATGGTCGTCGCCTCCAGCCACGCGCTGCGGTACTACCTGCCCAAGGTCCGGATGGACGCGCGCTCGAACCGTCGGTGGTCGGCGGCCGGCGGGCTCGTCGACGCCCGCGGCGACGGACTGCGGAGGGCGGTCGTCCTCGCCTTCGGCACCAACGCCGGCACCGACGCCGCCGCGGTGCGCCGCTCCCTCGACGCCATCGGCCCCGACCGCATGGTCGTCCTCGTCACCCTCCACGGACCCTTCAGCCGGATCGACGCCGACAACACCGAGCTGCGCGACCTCGCCCAGGGCCGCGAGAACGTCGCCGTCGCCGACTGGGACGCCGCGCTCGACGGCACCCGGGGCCAGCTCCAGCCCGACGGCATCCACCCGAGCCTCACGGGCGCGCACCTCTACGCCAAAACCATCCGTGCCGCGCTCGCCGAGCTCTCCGAGCGGCGCACCGGCAAGCCCGTCACCCTCAAGGCGCTCCCCCTCCCCTGACCCCTCGTCACCGAGGCTCGCAACGGCCAGACTGCGAGGCATGGGAACCCCTTCCGCCGACGAGCGCAAGGCAGGGATCGCCGGCGTCTTCGACCGCGCCGCCGAGAGCTATGACCAGGTCGGGCTCGAGTTCTTCGGGCCGATCGCCGACGCCCTGGTCGCCCGCACCGCCCCCCGACCCGGCGAGCGGGTGCTCGACGTCGGATGCGGGCGCGGCGCCAGTGCCCTCCGGGCGGCCCACGCGGTCGGGCCCGAGGGCACCGTCCACGCCATCGACCTGGCCCCCCGCATGGTCGAGGGCCTCCTCACGCAGGCCGTCGAGCTGCCGTGGCTCACCGCCGAGGTCCGCGACGCGGAGGACCCGCCCGCCGGACCGTGGGACGTCGTCCAGGCAGGCTTGGTGCTGTTCTTCCTCCCGGACCTCGCGACGGCAGTCGACCGCTACCGCACCGAGCTCTCCTCGACGGGCCGCCTCGGCCTGACGTGGTTCGGAGCGGGCGACGCGTCATGGGACGAGGTGCTCGGAGCGGTCTCCGAGACCCTGCCGGAGGACGCACGCCCGCCCCGCGACGCGGTCTCGGGCGGCCCGTTCGCCTCCATCGACACCCTGGAGGCGTTCCTCGCCGACCACGGCTACGGCGACGTCTCGACGACCGGGCTGCGGGTCGAGCTCGAGTTCGACGACGCCGAGCACTGGTGGACGTGGACCCGGTCGCAGGGCATGCGCGTCCTCCTCGAGCAGCACGAGGCCCACGGCACGCTCGAGGCCGTCCGCAGCCGGGTGCACCCGATGCTCGAACGGCGCGAGCGCGAAGGGCGGCTGCAGTGGTGGACCGACGTGCGGGTGACCGTCGCCCGGCCCTGAACGGGCCGCCGGTGGGGGCCGCCCTCGCCCGCCGCGCCGGTGTCGCCGGTCCGTCCTAGAGTCGTCGGCGTGCCTGTCGACGACACGACCGAAGGGCCCGGGGAGGCCGCCGCGCGCGAGGACGCCGCCCACCTCGCGGCAGGGGTCGAGCGCGGGCCCGAGACCCTGCGCACCTTCCGCGCCGTCCTCGTCAACACCCTCGTCGCCAACGTCACGTCGGGCTTCCTCTGGTTCGCCCTGACCTTCTGGGCCTACCTGGAGACGCGGTCGGTCATGGCCACCTCGATCATCGGCGGGGGCTACATGCTGTTCACCGCCGTGTTCGGGACCTTCTTCGGCACCCTCGTCGACCGTCACCTCAAGAAGAACGTCATGGTGGCGTCCTCGAGCATCACGCTCGTGACGTACGCGCTGGCCGGGGCGCTGTGGCTGCTCCTCGGCGAGGAGGCCCTCGCCGACTGGGGCGCCCCCGGGTTCTGGCTCTTCGCCACCGTCATCCTCGTCGGCGGCGTCGTCGAGAGCCTGCGCAACATCGCGCTGTCGACGACGGTGACCCTCCTCGTCCCCGAGGACGGCCGCGACCGGGCCAACGGCCTCGTCGGCACGGTCCAGGGGATCGCCTTCATGGTCACGAGCGTCTTCAGCGGGCTGAGCGTCGGCCTGCTCGGCATGGGGTGGACCCTGGCGATCGCCCTCGCCCTCACGGGTCTCTCCCTCGCCCACCTCCTGCCCGTCTCCGTCCCCGAGGTCCGGCCGGAGGTCGAGGAGGGCGCCTCGCGCTTCGACGTCCGCGGCGCGGTCACGGCCATCCGCGCGGTGCCCGGCCTCGTGGCACTCATCCTCTTCACGACGTTCAACAACCTCGTCAACGGCGTCTACATCGCGCTCATGGACCCCTACGGCCTCACCCTGTTCAGCGTCGAGGCGTGGGGCCTCGTGCTCGGGGTCACCGGGCTGGGGTTCGTCGTCGGGGGTGCCCTCGTCGCGCGGTTCGGCCTCGGCAGCAACCCGGTCCGCAGCCTGCTGCTCGTCAACCTCGGTGTCGCCGGCCTCGGGATGACGTTCACGCTGAGGGAGTGGGCCTGGCTCTACGTCGTCGGGATCTTCCTCTTCCTGTGCATCATGCCCGTCGCCGAGGCGGCCGAGCAGACGATCCTCCAGCGGGTCGTGCCCTTCCGCACCCAGGGCCGGGTCTTCGGCTTCGCCCAGAGCGTCGAGCTGGCGGCGAGCCCGGTCTCGGCGTTCCTCATCGGGCCGATCGCGCAGTTCTGGCTCATCCCCTACATGGAGTCGCCCGAGGGCCGCTCCGCCTGGGGCTGGCTGCTCGGCGACGGCGAGGCCCGCGGCATCGCCCTGGTGTTCCTCGGCGCGGGCGCGATCGTGCTCGTGACCGTCCTGCTCGCCCTCGCCTCGGCGCCCTACCGCCGGCTCTCCACGGCGTACGCGGCGGCGCCGGCCCAGCAGATCGAGGCGCAGCCGGCCGGGTGACGCCCGGCCGACCGTTGTCCACCGCTCAGCCGACGCGCTCGAGGACCCCGAACCCGAAGCCCGCCGCCTCGGCCCGTCCACCCGACACCCGCACGCCCTCGACCTCGAGGTCGCGCGCGCCGTCCCACCCGCCGGGCAGGTCCACGGCGGCCGGCTCGCGCCGCGGGTTGACGACGACGAGGTGCGTCCCGCCGCGGACGTAGGCGAAGGGGTAGCCCTCGGTCAGCACCTCGAGCGACCCCGACGGGCCGAGTGCCGGCGTGGTGTGGCGCAGCGCGACGAGCCGCTTGACGAGGTGGAGCAGCGAGCCCTCGTCGGCCCGCTGGGTCGCGACGTCGGGGCGGTCGGGCGAGGGGTCGACCGGGAGGTAGAAGTCCTCCGGGGACGCGGTGGAGAAGCCCGCGCCCGGACCCGGCTCCCACTGCATCGGGGTGCGCGAGCCGGTGCGGTTGTTCAGCGGCGACAGGATGCTGCCCTCGGTGTCGGGCAGGTCCTCGACGTACCGCATCCCGATCTCGTCGCCGTAGTAGATCGTCGGCAGCGAGGGCCAGGTCATGAGGAAGGCGAACGCGGACCGCGCCTGCTCGGCCGTGCGCGGACCGGTGACGAGGCGGGCGTAGTCGTGGTTGGCCGTCGGGAGGGCGACGTGTCCGCCACCGGTGCCGATCGCGTCGGTCGCGCGCCGCCACTCCCGCAGGAAGACGTCGATGCCGCCGCCACCCTCGGCGTCGAAGAAGAACGGGCCGGGCTCCGACCAGTTCGGGTCGTGCGTCCCGACCCCGGTGTGCCACAGGGACCGCAGGGCCGGGTTGCTGAACTGGAGGAAGAAGTCGGCGTGGAACCCGGCGGGCACCGAGACCGCCGGCTCGCCCCACTCCGAGAGCAGGGCGACGTCGGGGTAGGTCTCGTCGAGCCAGCCGCGCACCTCGGTCCAGAGCCTCCCGGTCTCGACGTGGCCGGGGTCGTCCTTGACGAGCGAGGCGGCCATGTCGACCCGGAAGCCGCTGATGCCGAGGTCGAACCAGTGCGCCATGACGTCCTTGAGGGCCTGCCGGTTGGCGCGCGGGCCCTCGGCGTCGACCGGGTCGCGCCACGGCTGCCGCGGGTCCGGCCGGGCGTAGCCGAAGTTGAGCGCCGGCTGGCACGGGTAGAAGTTGAGGAGGTAGTAGCCACCGCGCGACCCGGGCACCGGGCACCAGATGCCGGCCGGGGTGCCGACCCGCTCGTTCCACACGTACCGCCCGTCCGAGGGGTCGGACGCCCACTCGCGGAACCACGGGTGCTGGTCGCTCGTGTGGCCCGCGACGAGGTCGAGCAGGACCCGGATGCCGCGGCTGCGCGCCGCCTCGACGAGCGCCACGAGGTCGTCGTTCGTCCCGTACCGCGGGGCCACGGTGAGGTAGTCGCTGACGTCGTAGCCGGCATCGGCGAACGGCGACGCGAAGAGCGGGCTGAACCAGATGGCGTCGACCCCGAGCCAGGCGAGGTGGTCCAGCCGCTCGAGGGCGCCGGCGAGGTCGCCGATCCCGTCGCCGTCGCCGTCCGCGAAGGTCTGGGGGTAGATCTGGTAGAGGACCGAGTTCGCCAGCCAGGCCGGCTGAGGGCGGGTGCTGGTCATCACCTCACCCTAGCCAGACACGACCCTGCCGCAGGGGTGCCATCATGCGGTGATGATGGGTCCCGGTCCCGGACCGCTCGTCGGGCGCGAGGAGGAGCTCTCCGTCCTGCGCACGATGGTCGCCGCCGCCACCGACGGGACGGCGGGGGCGCTGCTCCTCGCCGGTGACGCGGGGGTGGGCAAGACCCGGCTGGTGCGCGCACTGCGCGAGGTCGTCGTGCCGCCCGAGGCGCTGGTCCTGCGCGCCCAGTGCGTGGACGTCGGCGACCCCGGGCTGCCGCACCTCGTGCTGACCGACCTCGTGCGCGGGGTCCGCGCCCGCGCCGCGGTCGACCCGGCGGTCGCGGCGGCCCTCGACCGCGCACCTGCGCTGGCCGACCTGACCGACCTGGCCGACCCGCGGGCCGATGGGGGCGGCACCCTCGACGAGCTCCGCCGGCTGCGGACGTTCGATGCCGCGACGACGCTCCTGGCCGAGCTCGGACGGCTCGGCGGACCCGTCGTCGTCACGGTGGAGGACGTCCAGTGGGTCGACGCGTCGTCGGCGGACTTCCTCCGCTTCCTCGTGAGCCGCCTGACCTCCGAGCGCCTCCTCGCCGTCGCGACGGTCCGGACCGACGGGTTGTCCGGCCACCCTCGCGGCCGCCGTCTCGTCGGCGACCTGGACCGCCTGCCCACGGTCCGGCGCGTCGAGGTCGAGCCGTTCGACGCCACGGAGGTCGCCACGTACCTGTCGTCGGCCGGCGTCGGCGCGCAGGACGCCGCCGAGGTCTTCCGGCGGACCCGCGGCAACGCCTACTTCGTGGCCACCGTGGCGGCCGACCTGGCGCGCGGGGGCACCCTCGGCGACGGCGTCCCACGAGCGCTCGCCGACCTCCTGCTCGGGAGGCTCGAGCGGCTCCCGGACCCGGTGCGCCGCATCGTGCGCTGTGCCGCCATCACGGCGCAGCCCGTCTCCGACCGGATGCTGCGCCGGGTCGCGGGCCTCGAGGACGACGTCCTCGACGAGGCGCTGCGGCGCGCGGTCGGCGACGGTCTCCTCGTGCCGGACGGCGCCGGCTACGCGTTCCCCCACGACCTCCTGCGAGCCGCCGTCCACGACGACCTCCTGCCGGGCGAGCGGGCCCGGATGCACGCGGAACGGGCGGACGCGCTGGTGGCCGGCGCCGACGGCGTCGCGGCGCCCGCCGAGGTCGCGCACCACGCCGTCGAGTCCGGCGACCCCACCCGGGTCCTCGTCTGGTCGGTCCGCGCGGCCGACGAGGCGATGCGGGTGCTCGCGCCGGTCGAGGCGCTCGCGCACCTGGAGCGTGCCCTGGAGACGTGGCCGGCCGTCGACCGCAACCTCCGGCGGGGGCAGCCCGGTCTCGAGGACCTGTCCGAGGGGCTGCTGGCCGTGCGGGCGGCGCGAGCCGCCGGGCTCGCGGGGGAACCGCGTCGCGCCGTCGCGTGGGCCCGCACCGCCGTGACGCTGTGCGACGCCGAGGACGACCCCGCGGCACGGGTGCGCGCCCGGGCCGAGCTCGCGCGCCGGCTCGTCGAGGTCGACGACACCGAGGCGGCCGTCCGTCCGGCGCGGGAGGCGGCCGAGCTGGCCTCCGCCGGCGGGCTCGACCCACGGCTGGCGGCCTCCGCGCAGGTGGTGCTCGCCCGCTCCCTCGTGGCGGCCCGCCGACCGCGGGAGGCGCGCCCCGAGGTCGACCGCGCCCTGGGGGCGGTCCGCACGGCCGGCGACCCCGGGCTCGAGGTCGAGGCCCTGACGACCGCGGCCTTCCTCGACGAGATCGAGGGCGATCGCACGGCGGCCGCCGAGCGCCTCGACACCGCCCTGCGGCTGGCGCGAGCCACCGGCGAGGCCGCCGCGGAGCTGCGGGCGCACTACTCGCTGGCGTCGCTGCACTACTACCACGGCGACGTCGAGGCCTCGCTGCCGGTGCTGCGGACCGCGATGGCCCGGGTGACCGAGAGCGGGGTGCGGTGGAGCGAGCCGGGGGTCGAGCTCCGGCTGCTGCTCGCGGTCGCCGCGTACGTCGCCGGCGACCTGGCTGGGAGCCTGCACGCGGCGGACGCGCCCGAGAGCCCACCCCCCGACGTCGCCGCCGCCCGGCTGGCGGCCGTCAGCTGCTACGCCGCGGTGGCGAGCGGCTCCCCCGACGCGGCGCGGCGGCTGGCGGCCCTGCGCGAGCACTGGGACGACCACCCGCAGGTCGCACTCGTGGCCGGCGGCTGCGAGGCCGACCTGCTGACCTGGCATGGCGAGCCCGAGCAGGCCGTCGAGGTCGCCGCCCGAGCGCAGTCCCACCTCGACGCCGCGGTCGGCGAGGGTACCTACGGCGGGCTCTGGCTCTCGGCCCTGGCCCTGGCGGCCCTGGCCGACGAGGCCGAGTCCTGCAGGGCACGGCGGGACGACGCGGGCGCGGCCGACGCGGTGCGCCGTGGAGAGCCGCTGCGCCGGCGCGTGGACCTGCTCGTCGCCACCGGCCGGGGCCGCCCGGGTGACCTCGGGCCCGAGGGGCACGCCTGGCACGCCCGCGCCGTGGCCGAGCACGCCCGGCTGACGGGCGCACCGGCGGTCGAGGAGTGGCGGCGGGCCGTGGAGGCGTTCGGCTACGGTCACGTCCTCGAGCGCGCCCGGTGCCACTGGCGCCTCGCGGGCGCCCTCGTCGCCCACGGTGACCGCGAGGGAGCGCGGACCCACGCCGCCGCCGCGGCCGCCGAGGCCGAGCGGATCGGCGCCCTCCCCCTCCAGCGGGCCGTGGCGGCGACCGTGCGCCGCGAGCGCCTCTCCTCGAGCGCGTCGTCCGGCGACGGGGTGCTCACCGCCCGCGAACGCGAGGTCCTGGCGCTCGTCGCCGAGGGCCTGACCAACCGCGAGGTCGGGAGCCGCCTGTTCATCAGCGAGAAGACGGCCAGCGTGCACCTCAGCAACCTCATGGCCAAGCTCAACGTCTCCAGCCGGACCGAGGCGGTGACCGTCGCCCAGCGACGCGGCCTCCTCGACGTCCTCTGACCCACCGGACTGGGTGAATGCCTCATGTGCAGCCCCTCCCCTTAGCCCCAGGGTCGAGGACGTGCCGAACCGCAGGGCGCGGTGGCCGGAAGGAGAAGAGCAGATGCACACGACCAGCACGCGCGAGGGTCTGTCGCGCCGGGTGTCCGGGGCCGTCCTCGACGGTCGCGACCCGGCGGCCGCCGCGGAGGCCGCGGGGTTCAACACGGCGGTCACGCACCGCCCGTCGGTCGTCGTCGCGGCGGAGACCGCCGACGACGTCGCGGCCGCGGTCCGCCACGCGAACGCGGTGGGGAGCGCCGTCGCGGTCCAGGCGACGGGCCACGGAGCCGCGGAGCCGGTCGAGGACGCCGTGCTCGTCACGACCACGCGGATGCAGGGCGTGCACGTCGACCCCGTCAGCCGCGTCGCCCGCGTCGAGGCGGGGGTCCGCTGGCGGGCGGTCATCGACGCCGCCGTCCCCCACGGCCTGGCCCCCCTGTCCGGTTCGTCGTCGGGCGTCGGGGTGGTCGGCTACACGCTCGGCGGGGGGATGGGCCACCTGGCCCGCCGCCACGGGTTCGCCGCCGACCACGTCCGCGCCGTCGAGCTCGTCGACGCCGAGGGGGACCTCCGCAGGGTCACCGCGGACGGCGACCCCGAGCTCTTCTGGGCGCTGCGCGGTGGACGGGGCGGGTTCGGGATCGCCACCGCGGTCGAGTTCGACCTCGTGCCGGTGCCCGAGTTCTTCGGCGGTGCGATGGTCTTCGGACCCGCGCAGGTCGAGCCGGTGCTGCGGGCGTTCGCGGCCTGGGCGCCGGCCCTGCCCGAGGAGGTCACCACCTCGGTGGCCCTGCTGCGCCTGCCGCCGGTCGACGAGGTGCCGCCGCCCCTGCGCGGCGTCGTGAGCCTGGCGCTGCGGTTCGGGTACGCCGGGCCCGCGGCCCGGGGTGCCGAGCTGGTGGCCCCGATGCGCCGGGTCGGCACCCCCCTCCTCGACTCCGTCGGTCCGATGTCGTTCGCCGCCGTCGACGGCATCCACATGGACCCGACCGAGCCGATGCCGGCCGTGATGCGCGGGGGGCTGCTGCACTCGGCGCCCGAGGCCCTCGTCGACGCCCTCCTCGGCGTCGCCGGCCCCGACGTGGAGGTCCCACTCGCCATGGTGGAGCTGCGGCTCATGGGTGGGGCGCTCGCCCGTCCGGCCGCGGTGCCGAACGCGGTCGCGGGGCGCGAGGGGGCGTTCTCCCTCTCCGTCGTGGCCCCGGCACCGCCACCGCTGCTGGCCACCGCGCACGCGGTGACCGAAGGTGTCGTCCGCACCCTGGAGCCGTGGTCGCCGGGGACGACCCTGGTCAACTTCGCGGGTCACGGCGGGGGGCAGGCGCTGACCCGGGCCTGGGCGCCCGACGTCCTCGAGCGGCTGCGCCGGGTCAAGGAGAGCGTCGACCCCCGCCACGTGTTCGGCGACGCGCTCGCCCCGGCGGCGGCACCGGGCGGTGCGCGATGAGCCGGGCGCTCGTCGTCACCCGGCCCGGGCAGGGGCACCGGGTCGGCAACGTGGAGTTCCTGGCCCGCACGGTCGACACGCCGCTGTTCAACCTGGGCATCGTCGTGCTCGCACCGGGCCAGGGCGTCTCCCGCCACGTGCACGACGGCGAGGACGACTCGTTCCTCGTCCTCGAGGGCACCTTGTCGCTCACCGTCGGCGAGGACGGGCGGAGGGTCGAGGCGGGCGCGGGCACCTTCGTGCTCGTCCCGTCCGGCACCCCGCACGCCATCGCGAACGACGGGAGCGCCGACGTCCGCTTCCTCAACATCCACGCGCCGGGAGGGTTCGACGAGAGGATCGGGCTCAGGTGACGCGTCGGACCGGGCGGACCCCCCGAGGACGCGGCTGGCACCGCGGGCACGAGAACGACGAGCGGTTCATGAACTGCTCACGCCGGATGGGCGTGCCGCACCTCGGGCAGGGACGCCCGGTCTGGCCGTAGGCGGCGAGCGAGCGGTCGAAGTAGCCCGAGGCCCCGTTGACGTTGACGTAGAGGGCGTCGAAGCTCGTCCCGCCCTGCCCGAGCGCCTCGCGCATCACGGCGGCGGCGTGGTCGAGGAGGAGGCCGATGCGCGGCCTGGTCAGCGAGCCGGCCACCCGCTCACCGTGCAGCTCGGCCCGCCACAGCGCCTCGTCGGCGTAGATGTTGCCGATGCCCGAGGCGACACCCTGGTCGAGCAGCACCCTCTTGATCGCGCTGTCCTTGCCCTTGATCCGGCGCACGACGGCGGCCCGGTCGAAGGCGTCCTCGAGGAGGTCCGGGGCGATGTTCGCGATGGACAGCGGCACCCCCGCGTCGTCGAGCTCGGAGAGCGCGAGCCCGCCGAAGGTGCGCTGGTCGACGAAGCGCAGCTCGGGCCCGCCGTCGGCGAAGCGGAACCGGGCGTGGAGGTGCTTCTCGTCGGGGGCGTCGGCGTCCTCGACGAGCAGCTGGCCGCTCATCCCGAGGTGGAGCAGCAGGCCGACGCGGTCCTCGAGGTCGAGCCACAGGTACTTGCCGCGCCGACGCACGGCGGCGACGTGGCGGCCGGCCACGCGGGCCGCGAGGTCGTCGGGCCCGGGCACGTGGCGGCGGGCGACCCGCGCGCCGCGCAGCTCGACGGCGCCGATGTCGCGGCCGAGGACGTGCGCCTCGAGGCCGCGCCGGACGACCTCGACCTCGGGCAGCTCGGGCACGCGGAGGCCTCAGGAGCGGGGCGGGAGGGCGCCGTCGGGGTCGACGGTGTCGGCGTCGCCCTCGGGGGCGGGCTCCTCCTCGGGCCCGGCGACCGGACCCTCGTGGGTGTCGCGGATCGAGGTCCACGCGAGCGCGGCGGCCTCCTGCTCGGCGACCTTCTTCGTGCGCCCGGCACCGCGGCCGAGGACCGTGCCGGCGACGGTGACGGTGGCGTCGAACCACTTCGCGTGCTCGGGACCGTCCTCGTCGACGGCGTACTCGGGGGCGCCGAGGCCGTGCCGCGAGGTGATCTCCTGCAGGCTCGTCTTCCAGTCCAGGCCCGCCCCGAGGGTGGCCGACTGGGCGAGCAGCGGGTCGACGAGGTGGTGGACCAGCTCGCCCGCGGCCTCGATGCCCGAGGACGTGTAGACCGCCCCGATGACCGCCTCGACGGTGTCGGCGAGGATCGAGTCCTTGTCGCGACCGCCGGTCGACTCCTCACCACGGCCGAGGTAGACGTAGTCACCGAGGCCGAGGGTGCGCCCGACGTCGGCGAGGGCCCGCATGTTGACGACGGCGGCGCGCAGCTTCGCGAGCTGGCCCTCGCTCGTGTCGGGGTGGGTGTCGTACAGCGTCGTCGTGACGACGAGGCCGAGCACCGAGTCGCCGAGGAACTCCAGGCGCTCGTTGTGCGGCAGGCCGCCCGCCTCGTAGGCGTACGACCGGTGGGTCAGGGCACGACGGAGCACCGCCGCGTCGATGGACGCGCCGGTGACCGCCGTGAGGTGCTCGAGGAGCTCGTCGACGTGCCGGAGCGGCGTCAGCGAGCCGGTCGAGGACGACCCCTTCCCCATGGGGGTGGGATCAGCCCTGGTGCTCGGTGCGCTCGGCGACGCCGTAGTGCCGCCCCTTGTAGGTCCCGCAGGACGGGCACGCGATGTGCGGCTGGGTCAGCGCCTTGCACTGGGGGCACGTCGTGGTGGCGACGGGGGTCGCCTTCCAGTTGGCGCGGCGCGAGCGGGTGTTGGAGCGCGACATCTTCCGCTTCGGAACGGCCACGTCAGGTCCTCTTCTCTGTCGGCGTGGGGGGCTGCTCGGACAGTGCCGAGAGGGCCGCCCACCGGGGGTCGATCTGGTCGTGCTGGTGATCCGGGTCCTCCGCGAGCGGCATGCCGCACTCGGAGCACAGCCCGGGGCAGTCGGGCCGGCACACCGGCTGGAACGGCAGCGCAGGCACCACCGTGTCCCGGAGCACCGGTTCGAGGTCGATGTAGCCGTCCTCGACCTGGCGCTCCTCGTCGGCGTCCTCGTCCCCCACCTCGCGGTGGTGGTCGTGGCGATCGGCGTGAACGAACAGCTCCTGGAAGAACCCGTCGACCTCTTCGGAGACGGGATCCAGGCACCGCACGCAGGCGCCGGTTGCCGTACCGCGGACCGAACCGGTGACGAGCACTCCCTCGACGACGGACTCCAGTCGCAAGTCGAGGTGGAGGCTCTCGCCCTCCTCGACGCGCATGACGTCCGTGCCGAAGTCGCTCGGCGCCCCGACGTCACGCGTCAGCTCGTGCATCGTCCCGGGTCGCCGGCCCACGAGCTTGGTGTCGAGCACCATCGGGGACCGGGGGTCGAGTCGAGTCATGAGCCTTGGAGTCGTCGGAGGTGGTTCGGCCGCGCCGCACGGACGCAGACCGAGGGTCAAGGTTACCGGTCGCGGCCGGTTCACCCAAACCGGCCCAGCGCCGCCTCCACGGCGTCCCCCACCTGCGGCGCGAGGGTCGCGGCGTACGTGGCGGTGACGTGGTCGCCGGCCCGGTGGACGGCGACGTGCCCGATGACGACGGGGCACTGCTCCTCGGGACAGATCCACGCCGTGAGGTCGAGGAGCGAGACGCCGGGCCCCGCCCCCGCCGCGGCCTCGCGCTGCACCGTCAGGCCGCTCCCCCGGATCGCCGTGACGGCGTCGAACGCGCACGCGCTCAGCTCGGTGGCGTGCCGGGCCGCGCACACGTCGAGGTCGTCGGGCGAGAGCGGGCTGTCCCCGATGACGACGACCGGCACGTCCGCGGCCGCGAGCGAGCGCCAGCGCGCGGTGTAGCCCTCGACGAGGGCCCGCCGGTCGAGCCGGTCGTCGACCCAGGCGGCCGTGGCGACCCCCGAGGTGACGAGGACGTCCGGCGGGTCGGCGTCGAGGGCGTCGCCGACCGCCGCGGTCCAGCGGTCGCACTCGGGGTAGGCCTTCCCCGCCTGGGTGGCGGGCGCGTCGGAGAAGGCGCACGAGGACTTGCCGTACGTGACGATCCGCCACCCGGTGCTGCGCGCGGCCTCCTCGAGCGCGGGGAGCCACTGCATCGCCTTGGAGTCGCCGACGAGGGCGACGGTCGTCGTGCCGCGCGGGTCGCCGAAGGTGCAGGCGACCGGCTCGGTGGCCGCGACGTCGACCTGGCAGCGGTCGACGTCGGCGGCCGGGCGGTCCTCGCCCGACGTCATCGGGTCGGGGGTGACCCACCCGGGGTCGTCGACGGCCGCGAGCGGCTGGCCGAGCCGGACCGCGCCCGCCCCGAGCTCGCTCGGCGCCGGCATCGCACCGCCGGGTGGCGTGGTGTCGAACGGTGAGCGCAGTGGGAGCAGCGGCAGCGCGACGAGGACACCGGTGAGCGACAGCGCCACCCCGCTCGCGAGGAGGGCGCGCGGCCGCTCGCGCAGCCACGGTCCGTGGTGGATCGGGTTCTCGACGTACCGCCACGACAGCCAGGCCGGGCCGATCGACAGGACGGCGAGGACGACCTTGCCGAGCGGGGTGAGCGGGGTGCCGAGCCAGCCGGCGGTCCACTCCCCCAGGATGATGACGGGCCAGTGCCAGAGGTAGATCGAGTACGACAGGCCGCCGACCCAGACCATGGGCCTCGAGCCCAGCACCCGCACCGGCCCGTGGGGGGCGCCCTGCCAGCCGACCCAGAGCAGGATCGCCGTCGGGACGGTCGGCAGCAGCGCCCAGCCGCTCGGCCACTCGATGCCGCCGCGCAGCAGCGCCGCGACGCCGAGGAGGAACACCAGCGCCACCCAGCCGAGCGGTGCCGCCCACCGGCGGGCGACCTCGGGGCGGGCCCGGCCCGCGAGGGCGACGGCGAGCAGGGACCCGATCCCGAGCTCCCAGACGCGGGTCGTCGTGGTGAAGAACGCGGGCCGGTAGTCGGTGTGCGAGTACCAGAGCGACCAGGCGAACGACGCGGCGACGAGGGCGCCGAGCGCGACCAGCACCGCCCTGCGCCCGGGCCTGCGCACGACGAGGGCGAGGACGATGAGCAGCAGCGGCCAGACGACGTAGAACTGCTCCTCGACGGCGAGCGACCAGAAGTGCTGCACCGGCGAGGGCTTGAGGTCGGAGGCGAGGTAGTCGACCTCGCGGCCCGCGAAGACCCAGTTGACGACGTAGCCGGCCGCCGCCATGACGTCGATCCCGATGTCGCGGCGGCGCAGCCCGGGGACGACGACGAACGCGACGGCTGAGGTCAGCGTGAGGACGAGGATCGCCGCGGGCAGCAGCCGCCGGATGCGGCGCCCGACGAACCGCAGCCACGAGATGCGCCCGGTCGACCACAGCTCCTTCACGAGCAGGCCGGTGATGAGGTAGCCGGAGATGACGAAGAAGACGTCGACGCCGACGTACCCACCGTGCAGGGGCAGCCCGGCGTGGTGGGCCAGGACCGTGAGGATCGCGACGGCCCGCAGGCCCTCGATGTCGGGGCGGAACCCCGCGGGCCTCGCGGCCGTCGAGGTCGTCGGCGGGGGCGTCGGTGACGGGCCGGGTCGGGCCCGCGCCTGCTCAGCCGTCGCCACGCAGGCGCACGAGGGCGTCGCGCACCTCGTCGGGGACGAGGCCGGTGACGTCGCCCCCGTAGCGGGCGACCTCCTTGACGAGCGAGCTCGACACGTGCTCGAACTCGGGGGCGCCGGGGAGGAAGAGCGTCTCGACACCCGTGAGGTGCCGGTTCATCAGCGCCATGGGCAGCTCGTAGGCGAAGTCGGTCGGTCCGCGCAGGCCCTTGACGACGACGTCGGCCCCGAGGTCGCGGCACACGTCGACGAGGAGCCGGCCGGCGAAGGCCTCGACCCGCACCCCGCTCGTGACCCCGAGGCCGGCCAGCCCTCGCTCGATGAAGCCGATCCGGTCCTCGACGGCGAAGGCGCCGGCCTTGGCCGGGTTGTGGAGGACGGCGACGACGACCTCGTCGTGGAGGGCGGCCGCGCGCGCGATGACGTCGAGGTGCCCCGAGGTCACGGGGTCGTAGGAGCCGGGGCAGACGGCACGGCGGGCGCGATCGGTCACGGGGGACACGGTACCGACGCCCGCGCCCTCAGCCGTCGGCGTCCGCCTTGGCGGCCTCCTCGACCTCCTTGGCCTTCTCCTTCGCGGCCTCCTTGATGGCGTCGGCCTCCTCGCGGGCCTCCTCCGGCGCGAGGACACCCTCCTCGACGGCCTCGTCGAGGAGCGCGGCGACCTGCTCCTCGCTCGCGCAGCCCTGCTCGAGCAGCTCGTTGCGGCGGGTCAGCCAGGCGACGGCGAGCTCCTCGCGGCGCTCGAGCGAGACGTCCTCGCGCGCGGGGTTGATGATCGTCTGCTCCTCCTCGTTCGCGTGGTGGTTCACCACGGTCGCGAGCTCCTCGAGGGCGTCGTCGTACTTCTGGGTGTCGGTGCCCCTGGCCCGCAGGAACGCGAGGAGCGCCTCGTTGATCTCGGCGTGCTCCTCCTCGCCGTGCTCCTTCTCGTGCCCGCTGATCGCGCGGGCGCGACGCAGCTCGGGGTAGACGAGCTCCTCCTCGGCGACGGCGTGCGCGACGAGCACCTCGGCGAGGGCGGTGCGCGCGGCGTCGCGGTCGGTGTCGGTGCGCCGGGCCAGGCGCAGGAGGTCCTCGAAGAGCTCGTGGTCCTCGAGGATGCGCTCGAGGACGTCGCCGCTCGTCGGCCGGGGGATCTCGATCTCGGTCATCGCCCCATCATGGCCGAGACCTCCCCTGACCTGCGGGGAAGGGTCACCTCACTGTCGCTCGGCGAGCCAGACCGTCGTCTCGCCGTACTTCCGGGGCTTGCCGACCCGCGCGATGCCGTCGGGCCACGAGGGCTCGGGGCTGCGGGTCGAGCGCTCGACGACGAGGAGGCCACCGGGCGCGAGCCAGCCGCCGCCGAGGCGGTCGAGGACGAGGCCAAGCGCGTCCTCGTCGACGTCGTAGGGCGGGTCGACGAACACGAGGTCGGCGGCCTCGCCCTCGGCCGGGTCGGGGGCGAGCGCCGACAGGACGGTGGAGCGGACGACCCCGACGTCGGCGAACCCGAGGTCGCGGGCGTTGGCGGCGATGACGTCGGCGGCGCGGCGGTCGTGCTCGACGAGGACGACCGAGGCGGCACCGCGGGAGGCGGCCTCGAGGCCGAGGGCGCCGGACCCCGCGTAGAGGTCGAGGACGCGGGTGCCCTTGATCGCGTCACGGGCGTCGAGCGCCGAGAAGAGGGCCTCGCGGACGCGGTCGCTCGTGGGGCGGGTACCCGGGCCGGGAGGGGTGCGCAGGGTGCGGCCCCCCGCGACGCCGGCGATGACGCGCGTCATCAGCCGCGCTCCAGCCAGTCGGCCTGCTCGGCGTCGACCCGGTCGCGCACGGCGGCCGCCAGGGCGGGGTGGCCGGCGAGCTCGGGGTCGTCGGCGACGAGGGCGAAGGCGTCCTCGCGCGCCTCCTCGATGACGTCCTCGTGCTCGAGGACGTGGAGGAACTCGAGCTGGGTGCGCCGGCCCGACTGCGCGGCACCGAGGATGTCGCCCTCACGGCGCTGCGAGAGGTCGAGGCGGGCGAGCTCGAAGCCGTCGGTCGTCGCGGCGACGGCATCGAGGCGGGTGAGGGCGGCCTCGGCGTCGGTGCCGGTGACGAGGAGGCAGAGGCCGGGGAAGCCCCCGCGGCCGATGCGTCCGCGCAGCTGGTGCAGCTGCGAGACGCCGAAGCGGTCGGCGTCCATGACGACCATGACGCTGGCGTTGGGGACGTCGACCCCGACCTCGACGACGGTCGTCGAGACGAGCACCTGGGTCTCGCCGCGCTGGAAGCGGGCCATGACCGCGTCCTTGTCGTCGGCGGGCAGGCGCCCGTGGAGGACCTCCACGGTGAGGCCCGCGAGGGCGGGCTCCTCGACGAGGCGGGCGTGCAGCGCGTGGACGCCGTGCATCGGGCGGGTGGGCGGCGCGGCCTCCTCGCCGTCGTCGGTCGACTCGACGCGCAGGTCGACACCGTCGCCGGCGGGGTCGTCGTCGCCGATGCGCGGGCACACGACGTACGCCTGGCGGCCGCCCCGGACCTCCTCGCCCACCCGGGCCCAGGTGCGCTCCATCCACCCCGGTCGGTCCTCGGGGACGACGTGGGTGGTGATCGGCGCCCGACCGGCGGGCAGCTCGCGCAGGGTGGAGGTCTCGAGGTCGCCGAAGACGGTCATGGCGACGGTGCGCGGGATCGGCGTCGCCGTCATGACGAGGACGTGCGGTGGCAGCTTTCCCTTGCCCCGCAACGCATCCCGCTGCTCGACGCCGAACCGGTGCTGCTCGTCGACGACGACGAGGGCGAGGTCGAGGAAGTCGACGTGCTCCTCGAGGAGCGCGTGCGTGCCGACGACGATGCCGGCGTCGCCGACCGCGACGTCGAGGAGGGCCTTGCGCCGCTCGGCCGTCGACTGGCTGCCGGTGAGGAGGACCACGCGGGTCGCGTCGTCGGCGCCCCCGAGCATCCCGCCCTCGGCGAGGTCGCCGAGCATCCGGGTGATCGTGCGGTGGTGCTGGGACGCGAGGACCTCGGTGGGTGCGAGGAGAGCGGCCTGGCCGCCGGAGTCGACGGCCGCGAGCATCGCCCGCAGCGCGACGATCGTCTTGCCCGAGCCGACCTCGCCCTGGAGCAGGCGGTGCATCGGCACCTCACGGGCCATCTCGGCCGCGACGGTCTCGCCGACCTCGACCTGCCCTGCCGTGAGCTCGAAGGGCAGGCGCGCGTCGAACGCCTCGAGGACACCGCCCGGCCGCCCGGGGCGGGGTGTCGTCACCTGCCCCTCGGCGACGCGTCGGCGCTGCGCGAGGGTGACCTGGAGGACGAACGCCTCCTCGTAGCGCAGGCGGCGGCGGGCCTCCTCGACCTCGGCGAAGGAGTCGGGGGTGTGGATCCCGCGCAGCGCCTCGGTGCGCGAGACGAGCCGGCGCCGCTCGCGGACGGGTGCCGGCAGCGCGTCGGGGACGTCGTCGAGGACGTCGAGGACGCGCCGCACGCTCTCGGTGACCGTCCACGTGTGGAGCGAGCCGACGGAGCGGTAGATCGGGATGAGGGCCTTGCGCTCCCCGGCGTCGAAGTCGTCGAGCATCGTGTAGCCGGGGTGGGTGAGCTGGAGGCGGCCGTTGTAGGTGCCGACCGTCCCCGCGAAGATCCCGCGGGCCCCGGGGACGAGGGCCTTCTCGTGGCCCCACGCCTTGAAGAAGGTGATGTCGAGGTCGTGGGTGCCGTCGGTGATGACGACGTTGAGCATCGTGCCCTTGCGCGCCTTCATCGAGCGGGTGCTCGCCGCCTTGACCTCGGCGACGCCGACGAGGAACTCCCCCGGCGTCACCGACCCGAGGTCGCTCTCGCGGGTGCGGTAGCGGCGGGGCCAGAACGCCAGGAGGTCGCCGACGGTGTGGATGTCGCGGGCCGTCGCGAACTTCTTCGCGGCCGTGGCGATGATCGGGGCGAGCTTGCTCGACTCGGTGGCCATTACTCCCCCACCGTCACTCGACCCCGATGAGCAGGGGGTAGACGGGCTGGCCGCCGTCGATGACGACGACCTCGAGCTCGGGTCGGTCGTGGCCGAGGGTGGCGGCGACCGTGGCGGCGAGGCCCTCGTCGGCGTCGGCACCGGCCACGAGGGTCACGAGCTCGCCACCGCCGGCGAGGAGCCGGGTGAGGACCTCTGTCGCCGCGTCGGCGAGGTCGGTGCCGATGAAGGCGATGTCGCCGTCGACGACCCCGAGGACGTCCCCGGGCCTGCAGACGCCGGCCCAGGTGAGCGCCTCCTTCGAGGCGACCGACACGGCGCCGTGCCGGGTCGAGACGGCGGCGCCCGTCATCGCGACGGCGTTGGCGTGCACCGGTCTCGCGGGGTCGAGGACGGCGAGCGCCGCCAGGGCCTGCACGGTGGTGCGGGCGGGCACGACGTGGGTGTCGATCCCGTCGGCCGCCGCGGCCTCGGCGGCGACCTCGGCCGCCATGAGGGTGTCGCGGTCGGCCGGCAGGACGATGACCGCGCTCGCCCGGGTGCGGCGGACGGCGTCGAGCAGCTGACCCGCGCTCGCCCGGCCCCCCGGACCGCTCGGCACGACGACCGCGCCGGCCTCCTCCAGGAGCGCGCCGATGCCGGGGCCCGCCGAGCAGGCGACGACTCCGACCGTGGCCACCGGGTCACGACCGGCCACCTGGGTCTCGAAGCGGGTGATCCGGATCCGCTCGGGGCGCCCGGCTGCGATGCCGGCCTCGACCGCGGCGCCGGGGTCGTCGACGTGGACGTGGACGTTCCAGAGGTCCGGCCCGCCGACGACGAGGAGGGAGTCGCCGAGGTCGTCGAGGGTGGAGCGCAGCGCCTCGACGCGCTCGGGAGTGGTGTCGACGAGGAGGTACATCACCTCGTACGCGGGGCCGTCGCCGATCCGCTCGCCCTCGCGGTCGAGGGGGTCGTGGCCGGGGAGGCCCGCGACCGACCCGTCGCCGCCCTCGTGGTGCCACTCGTCACGGCGCAGGAGCCCGGGTCCGCCGCCGAGGAGGTCGGAGTCGGAGACCTGCCAGCGGTCGGTGACGATCGTGAGGAGCGACTCGAGGAGCAGGACGCACCCGGCGCCCCCGGCGTCGACGACTCCCGCCCGGCGCAGCGCCTCGAGCTGGTCGGGGGTGCGGGCCAGCGCCTCCTGGGCGGCGTCGACGGCCGCCTCGCAGACGTCGGCGAGCGACCCGCCCTCCTCGGCGGCCTGCACGGCGGCCGCGGCCCCGGCGTCGGCGACGGTGAGGATGGTGCCCTCCTGCGGGTGCGCGACGCTGGCCCGGGCGGAGGCCGCGCCGCGGGCGAGGGCATCGGCGACGAGGACGGCGTCGGCCTCGGTGACGTCGTGCTCGATGACGGTGTCGCAGATGCCGCCGACGAGCTGGCTGACGATGACGCCGGAGTTGCCCCGGGCCGCGAGGAGGATGGCGCGCTTGAGCGAGCGGCACTCCTCCACGAGGGTCGCGCTCCCGAGGATGCCGGCCTTCTCGTGCGACCCGACGACCTCGTCGATCGCGGCGTCGAGGGTGAGGTAGAGGTTGGTGCCCGTGTCGCCGTCGGGGACGGGGAAGACGTTGAGCGCGTCGATCTCGGTGCGCCGTGCCGCGAGGGCCGCCCGGGTGAGCAGCGCCCAGTGACGGGCGTCGGCGGCGGTGAGGACGTCGGACACGCGCCCCACGGTAACGGTCACCCCTCTCCCGGCAGCGGAGGGCGTTTTGGTGGCGCGGGCGGGGCTCGGCTACTCTTGTCAGGTTGCGCACGCGCCCCCCGGCGCCGCCGACACCCACCATTCGTACTGATGTAGGAGATCACCCGTGGCTGCCAACTGCGACGTCTGCGGCAAGAAGCCCTCGTTCGGGCACAGCATCTCGCACTCGCACCGCCGCACCAAGCGCCGCTGGAACCCGAACATCCAGCGCGTCAAGGCACTCGTCGGCGACGCCGGTGTGACCCCCAAGCGACTCAACGTCTGCACCTCCTGCCTCAAGGCCGGCAAGGTCAAGCGCTGACCCCCTGACGCACCCCGGAACGGGCGGCCCTCCACCTCGGAGGCCGCCCGTTCCGCATGTCCGGCACCCGGCGGTTCGAGGTGTTCGCCCGACATCCCGCACCCCCCGAACACCTCGAACCAGTGCGCAGCCCTCTGTCGTGACCGGCCGGTCGCGTCAGGCCCCGGCGAAGTGGTCCCAGCCGCGGGCGTCGGGCACGACACCGTCGACGGTGACCCGAGGCCCCTCGTCCCCGGCGGCGACGACCCGCCCGATGACGTGCCACGCCTCCTCGTCCCCGGCCGGGAGCGACGCCTCGTCGGGGAAGGTCCCGACGAGGGCGTGCTCCTCCCCGCCGGCGAGCACCTGGTGCAGTGCGGCCTCCTCCCCGAGCACGAGCGACAGCGGCCCCTCGGCGTAGCGCCGGCGCAGCACGTCGCCGGACAGCTCGACCGAGACACCGCTCGCCGTGGCGACCCGGCCCAGGTCGGTGACGAGCCCGTCGGAGACGTCGACGAGGGCGTGCGCCCCGGCGTCCGCCGCCTGCGGCCCCGCCCACCACGGGGCGAGCGGCGCGCGGTGGTGCCGCATGAGCGCCCGCACGGCGCGACCCCGGTCGTCGAGCGCCACCCCGTCGGCGACCCGGTCGGGGTCCGGCTCCCCCGCGAGGTAGAGCGCGAGCCCGCCGCCGGAGAGCCCCAGCGACCCGCACACCGCGACGACGTCACCCACGCGGGCCCCCGACCTGAGCACCGGAGGACGACCCCGCAGGTCACCGAGCGCCGTCACCGTCACGACGACGACCCCGGGCGGCCCCGACGACAGGTCGCCGCCGACGACGGGCGCCGAGGCCGCCGCGGCCACCGACGCGATCCCCCGGGCGAGGTCGACGGCCCACTCGACCTCGAGGTCGGGGTCGGCGACCAGGGACACGAGCAACCCCGTCGGCGCGGCGCCCATCGCCGCGACGTCGGCGAGGTTCTGGGTGGCCACCTTCACCCCGACGTCGTGGGCGGTCGACCACTCGTCGCGCCAGTCGCGCACCCGCACCATCGAGTCGGTCGTCGCGACGACCGCACCGGAGGGCGCGCCGACGACGGCGGCGTCGTCCCCGGGCCCCACGAGGACCGAACCCCACGCCGGTGGAGCCGTCCCCGCGTACACGGGGAAGACGCGCGCGAGGAGCTCTCCCTCGCTGACCTCGCGCAACCTCATCCGACAACCCTCCCGAGACGTGGGGACCACGGGCACGGTAGCGTCTGGTCGAGCGCCGGTCACGACCGGCGCCCCCCGACCGCCGGGGCCGTCACGGGCCCCGACCACACACGAAGAGGTGGCACCACAGTGGTACAGGCCTACATCCTGATCCAGACCGACGTCGGCCGGGCGGCGACGGTGGCGGCGGCGATCGCCGAGCTCGAGGGCGTCGCGCTGGCCGAGGACGTCACCGGGCCCTACGACGTCATCGCCCGCGTCGAGGCGGCCACCGTCGACGAGCTGGGCAAGCTCGTCATCGCGAAGATCCAGGACGTCGAGGGCATCACCCGCACCCTGACGTGCACGGTGGTCCACGTCTGACCCCCGGACCCGGCACCCTCTCGACGGCGGTCGCGCTCGGCGCGGCCGCCGTCGTGCTGTCGGCGTGCTCCTCCGGGGTCGAGGTCGCCGTCCCGTCGGGCGGCGCGAGCCCGGCCTGCACGAGTGCCGGCGCCCTCTGGCCGACGGAGGTCTCCGGGATGGAGCGCCGCGGCACCTCGCCCTCCGACCCGGCCGTCGCCGCGTGGGGCGACCCGGCCGTCGTCGCCCGCTGCGGCGTCGCGGCCCCGGGACCGACCGACACCGAGTGCCTCGAGGTCGACGGGGTCGGCTGGATCCCCGAGTCCCTCACCGACGGCACTCGCTTCACCTCCTTCGGAACGCAGCCCGCCATCGAGGTGCTCGTCCCCGGCGACTACGCGCCCGAAGGCCTCCTCCTGCCCGCGTTCGCCCCGGCCGCCCGGGAACTGGAGCCCAACGGCCTCCAGTGCCGCTGACCGCCCTCCCCGTCGCAGCTGTCCCGCTCCGGCTTCGGCTGCGGCTCAGCGCAGGCCGAGGCGGCGCGCGAGCGCGAGGTCGACGAGCTCGTCGATGAGCTCGGGGTAGGACAGCCCGCTCGCGGCCCACATCCGCGGGTACATCGAGCTCGGCGTGAACCCCGGCATCGTGTTGACCTCGTTGACGACGACCTCGCCCGCCTCGGTGAGGAAGAAGTCGACCCGGGCCAGCCCCTCGCACCCGGCGACGTCGAACGCCGCGACGGCCATCTCGCGGATCCGCACCGCGACGTCGGCGGGCACGTCGGCGGGGCACTCGAGCCGCACGTCGTCGGCCGAGAGGTACTTGGCCTCGAAGTCGTAGAAGTCGTGGTTCTGCACGACGATGCACTCGCCGAGCTCGCTCGTGCGCGGCGGGTCGGTGTCGCGTCCCTCGAGGACGCCGCACTCGATCTCGCGCCCGAAGACCGCGGCCTCGACGACGACCTTGGGGTCGTGCTCGCGCGCGGCCTCGACGGCGGCCTCGAGGGCGTCGGGCTCGGTGACACGGGTGATCCCCATGCTCGACCCGGCCCGCGCGGGCTTGACGAAGACCGGCCACGCGAGGGAGTGCACGGCCTCCATCGCGGCGGCGCGGTCGCGGCGCCACTCCTTGTCGGTGATGGCGACGTACGGCCCCACCGGCAGGCCGGCCGAGGCGAGCAGCACCTTCATCACGTGCTTGTCCATCATCGTCGCGGAGGCCGTGACCCCCGAGCCGACGTAGCGGACGTCGGCGAGGTCGAGCAGCCCCTGGAGCGTGCCGTCCTCGCCGAACGGGCCGTGGAGCAGCGGGAAGATGACGTCGACCTCACCGAGGGTGCGCGGCGGCTGCCCGGGCTCGTGGACGACGAGGGTGCGGTCGGCCCCGCTCGTCGGGACGATGACGCTCGGCGCGGTCGTCGACACCTCGGGGACGTGCTCGGAGGTCAGCCGGAACGCCGCCGGGTCGTCGGGCGCGAGGACCCAGTGGCCGTCCTTCGCGATGCCGACGGGCACGACCTCGTAACGGTCGCGGTCGAGGGCCTCGAGGACGCTCGCGGCGGTCGCGCACGACACCGCGTGCTCCGACGACCGGCCGCCGAAGACGAGGGCGATGCGGATCTTCTCGGCTGGGCTCTTCGTCATCGTCGCACGACCCTACCCGGCCCCACGCGGCCCGCCGGAACCGCATAGCCTGACCGCGTGAGCGACTCCCCCGCCCCCCGGCGCCCCCTCGCCCCCGCGACCCGCGTCGTCTCCCTCGGCCGCGAGGACGACGCCCCCGGCGCGCAGGTCGGCGCCCCGCTCGTCCTCACCTCGACGTACCGCGCGAACGGCGGCACCGTGTACGCCCGCACCGGGAACCCGACGTGGAGCGCGTTCGAGACCGCGCTCGGCTCCCTCGAGGGCGGCGACGCGCTCGTCTTCTCCTCCGGGATGGCCGCGGTCGCCGCCGCGCTCTCGCTCGTCCCCCACGGCGGCACCGTCGTCGCGCCCGACGCCGCCTACAACGGCGTCGTCTCCACCCTCGGCCACCGCGAGGAGGCCGGCGAGCTCACCGTGCGCCGCGTCGACGTCACCGCCACCGACGAGGTCGTCGCGGCCCTCGACGGCGCCGACCTCCTCTGGCTCGAGTCGCCGACCAACCCGCTGCTCGAGGTCGCCGACCTGCCGACCCTCCTCGCGGCCGCCCGCGAGCGCGGGGTCACCTCGGTCGTCGACAACACCTTCGCCACCCCCCTGGTCCAGCGCCCCCTCGAGCTCGGCGCCGACGTCGTCGTCCACTCGGTCACCAAGTACCTCTCCGGCCACAGCGACGTCGTCCTCGGAGCCGCCGTCACCGCGCCGACCGACGCCGGGCGGGCCCTGCACGAGCGGGTCCTGCTCCACCGCACCCTCCACGGCGCGATCGCCGGGCCGCTCGAGGTGTGGCTCGCGCTGCGCGGGCTGCGGACCCTGCACCTGCGGGTCGAGCGGGCCGGGGCCAACGCCCTCGTCCTCGCCGACCGCCTGCGGGGCCACCCCGCCGTCGAGCGGGTCCGTCACCCCGGCTGGGGCGCCGTCGTGTCGATCGAGGTCGCCGGCGGACCCGAGGCCGCCGAGCGGGTGGCCGACGCGACGCGGGTGTGGGTCCACTCGACGAGCCTCGGCGGGGTCGAGAGCCAGCTCGAGCGCCGCCGCCGGATCGCCACCGAGCCGCGGGCCGTCCCCGAGAACCTCCTCCGCCTGTCGGTGGGGGTCGAGGACGTCGAGGACCTGTGGGACGACCTCGACGCCGCCCTCGACAGCGTCCTGGGCGAGCGCCCGTCCTCCTAGGCGGTCTCGGCCTTGCGGGGCCGCGAGAGCAGGGCCGTCACGACCTCCTGGGCCGTGCGGTCGTGCTGGATCATCGCGTCGACCTGCTCGATGATCGGCACGTCGACGCCGTGGTGGCGGGACAGCTCGAGGATCGAGGTGCACGACTTCACGCCCTCGGCCGTCTGCTTCGTCACCGCGACGACCTCCGACACCGACATCCCCTGACCCAGCCGCACCCCGAAGGAGTGGTTGCGCGACAGCGGTGACATGCACGTGGCGATGAGGTCGCCGACGCCGGCGAGGCCGGAGAAGGTCGCCGCCTCTCCACCCACCGCCAGGCCGAGCCGGATCGTCTCGGCCAGCCCGCGGGTGATGATCGACGCCTTGGAGTTGTCGCCCATCCCGAGCCCCTCGACCATCCCGACGGCCAGGGCGATGACGTTCTTCACCGCACCGGCGATCTCGGTGCCGACGACGTCGCCGGTCGTGTACGGGCGGAAGTACGGTGCGGCACAGGCCGCGGCGACCCGCTCGGCCATCGCCTCGCTCGTGCACGCCACGGTCGAGGCCGCCGGCTGCTTCACGGCGATCTCACGGGCGAGGTTCGGGCCCGAGACGACGACGATGCGGTCGGTCTCGACCCGCCCGACCTCGGCGATGACCTCGGACATGCGCTTGGTCGTCCCGAGCTCGACCCCCTTCATCAGCGAGACGACGGCGGCGTCGGGAGGCAGGGCGGAGCCCCACGCGGTCAGGTTGTCGCGCAACGTCTGCGACGGTACGGCGAGGACGACGACGTCGACTCCCGCGCCGGCCTCGACGGGGTCGGTGGTGGCCCTGATGGTGCCCGGGAGGCGCAGCTCGGGCAGGTACTCCTCGTTGCAGCCGGCGTTGATCTGCTCGACGACCTCGGGCCGGCGACCCCACATCGTCACCGTCGTCCCGGCGTCGGCGAGCACCGATGCGAAGGCGGTCCCCCAGCTCCCCGTGCCGTACACCGCTGCGCTCGTCATGAGGCCTCCTCGAGGGGTCGGGGCTTGCCGATCGTCGTGATGCCGTGGGACCGGGGGTCGAACCGGGTCGCGGGCGCCCGCTCGCCGCGGATGGCCTCGAGCTCGTGGGTGAGTGCGGCCATGATCCGCGCCGTCGCCTCGCCGAGCACCTCGGCCGTGACGGGGACGTCGTGGAGGTCCGACAGGTCGACCGGGCGGCCGGCCCGCACCGTCATCGTCGTGCGCGGCAGCAGGCGCAGCCGCCTGGAGTAGGGCGCGAGCATGTCCTGGGCGCCCCACGTCGCGACGGGGACCACGGGGCAGCGCGTCGCCAGCGCGATGCGCGCCGCACCGGTCTTGCCGCGCATCGGCCAGAGGCCGGGGTCCCGGGTCAGCGTCCCCTCGGGGTAGATCGCGACCGTCTTGCCGGCCTCGACGGCCTCGACGGCCGAGCGGTAGGCGTCGGACGCGCGGCCGGTCTCGCGGTGCACCGGGATCTGGTCGGCGCCGCGCAGCACGCTGCCGACGACCGGCACCCGGAACACCTCGATCTTGCCGAGGTAGCGCGGCGAGTACCCGTGGTCGACGAGGAAGTGCCCGAAGACGAGCGGGTCGACGTGCGAGTAGTGGTTGGTCACCGCGACGAATCCGCCCTCGCGGGGCAGGTTCTCGGCACCGAACCAGTGGCGCCTCGTGAAGAGCCGGAGCAGCGGGCGGATGACGGCGACGACGAACCGGTACGCGGGGGGCCGGGAGTGGTCCGTGGGGGTCGTCACGCGCTGCCTTCCGTGCGGGTCGGGGTCACCGCATTGTGGTCCGCGGGTGGGTCGATGTCGAGCGTGCCACGGACTGTTGCGAGGATCGGGCCGTGGACGAACCCGAGCCCTCGTGGGCCGTCGTCGTGCCCGTCAAGGGCGGGCCCCTGGCCAAGACCCGCCTCGACCTGCCGGTCGGGCTGCGGGCCGCGCTCGCCGACGCCTTCGCCCGCGACACGGTGGCGGCCCTCGTCGCCGCCCCGTCGGTGCGCGAGGTGCTCGTGGTGACCTCGGACCACGACGTCGCGGCCTGGGTCCCCCCTGCAGGTGCACGCGTCGTCGCCGACCCCGGCGACGGTCTCGACGCCGCCGTGGCCGCGGGCGCGCGGGCCGCGGCGGTGCCGGGAGTGCGGCGCGTGGGGGTCGTCCTCGGCGACCATCCGGCCCTGCGCGCCGACGAGGTCGAGGACGCCCTGCGCGCCGTCGCGCGGCACGAGCGGGCCGTCGTCGCCGACGCCGACGGCACCGGGACCGCCCTGCTCACCGCGCCGGCCGGCACCCCGTTCGGCACGGCCTTCGGACCGGGCAGCGCCGCGGCGCACGCGTCGCTCGGGTACGCGGTCGTGCCCCTCACCACCCCGGGCCTGCGGGTCGACGTCGACGACGCCGCCTCGCTGGCCACTGCGACCCTCCTCGGCGCGGGCGCCGCCACGCGGGCGGCGCTCGAGCGCGCTAGCCTTCCGGGCGTGCAGGCCACCATCCACCGCATCGAGGACGACGGCTCCGGCGCCGCGCTGCTCGACGACGGCCTCGAGGTCGTCCTCCCGCCCGGCGCCGCCACGACGAGCGGGCTGCGTCACCTGCGGGTGGGCCAGCGGGTGAGCATCGAGCTCGACGACGCCGGCCGGGCCGCCACCCGGGTGTGGATCGTCGGGATCGGCCCGGGAGAGACGATCCGCTAGCCCAGGGACGCACGCCGCGGCGGCGCCGGCCGGAGCCGGTCACCGCCGCGGGGTCGTGCTCGGGGCGTCAGCGAGCGGACTTCCTCGCCGGTGCCTTCTTGGCCGGGGCCTTCTTCGCGGGCGCCTTCTTCGCAGCGGCCTTGGTGGCCGTCGCCGTCCTCGCCGGCGCCTTCTTCGCCGCAGCCTTGGCCGGAGCCTTCTTCGCGGGCGCCTTCTTCGCGGCGGCCTTGGTGGCCGTGACCTTCTTCGCCGCGGCCTTGGCCGGAGCCTTCTTCGCGGGCGCCTTCTTCGCGGCGGCCTTGGTGGCCGTGACCTTCTTCGCCGGCGCCTTCTTCGCCGCGGCCTTGGCCGGAGCCTTCTTCGCGGGCGCCTTCCTCGCCGGTGCGGCCTTGGTGGCCGTGACCTTCTTCGCCGGCGCCTTCTTCGCGGCCGCCTTCACCGGAGCCGCTGCGGCCCTCGCCGTGCTCGTGGCGGCCTTCTTCGCGGTCGAGGCCACCTTCTTGGCGGCCTTCACCGGAGCGGCAGCCACCGCGACGGCACTGCCCGCGGCGGCGCGACCCGTGGCCGGTGCCGACTTCGGCAGCCCGGTCGGCTTCTTGACGTACGACTTGAACGAGGTCCCGGCGCGGAAGCGCGGTGCCTTGGACTTCGGGATCTTCACGGAGGTCCCGGTGTGCGGGTTGCGCCCGGTCCGCGCCGCGCGCTCCACCCGGTCGAACGTGCCGAATCCGGTGATGGAGACCTTCCCCCCTCGGACCACCTCACGGACGATGGTGTCGAGAACGGCCTCCAGGGCGTCGTTGGCGGCCCTGCGGCTGCCGAGTCGCTTTTCGAGCTCCTTGACGAGATCTGCCTTGTTCACCGTGGATTCACTCCCACTCGTGACTGGCGCCGGGCTGCCCCGACGGCGATGTCGTACCCGGCGGTCGCCGGGTCTTGGGACTGACGCTAGAACCGCAATGGCCCCGCGTCCACCATTGCTGCGGCGTGTTTTCTCCTGTGCCACACAGCGTTTCGTCAGGAAATCACTCCCCGGGGCAGTCCGACGGGCCGCGACAGGCCCTCCGCGACCACGACGGCGGGCCCCACCATGATGGCGGGGCCCGCTGTGGCAGAACTGGATTCGTTCGGATCAGGCGTCGACGAGCGGCTTCCACGGAGGGCGCGTCGCCTCGAACGAGGTGATCTCGCCCTCGTGCCGCAGGGTCAGGCTGATGTCGTCGAGTCCCTCGAGGAGACGCCACCGGGTGTACTCGTCGACCTCGAACGGCGCCACGAGCTCCCCGGCGGTCACCGTGCGCGACTCGAGGTCGACGGTGACCGAGGTGCCGGGCTCGTTCTCGAGCAGCTTCCACAGCAGCTCGACGTCGTCCTGGCTGCACTGGGCCGTCAGGAGCCCCTGCTTGCCGCTGTTGCCCCGGAAGATGTCGGCGAAGCGCGAGGAGATGACGACGCGGAAGCCGTAGTTCATCAGCGCCCAGACCGCGTGCTCGCGCGAGGAGCCGGTGCCGAAGTCGGGTCCGGCGACCAGCACCGAGCCGGCCGAGTAGCTCGGGTCGTTGAGGACGAAGGTCTCGTCGTTGCGCCAGGCGGCGAACAGGCCGTCCTCGAACCCGGTGCGGGTCACCCGCTTGAGGTAGACGGCCGGGATGATCTGGTCGGTGTCGACGTTGCTGCGGCGCAGCGGGACGCCGATGCCGGTGTGGGTCGTGAAGCTGTCCATCAGACGCTCTCCTCCACGCGGACGGGTTCCAGGTCGGCGGGGCTCGACAGGGTGCCGCGCACGGCCGTCGCGGCGGCGACGAGCGGGCTGACGAGGTGGGTGCGGCCGCCCTTGCCCTGACGGCCCTCGAAGTTGCGGTTCGAGGTCGAGGCGCTGCGCTCCCCCGGCGCCAGCTGGTCGGGGTTCATGCCCAGGCACATCGAGCACCCCGGCAGGCGCCACTCGGCCCCCGCCGCGGTGAAGACGTCGTCGAGCCCCTCGCCCTCGGCCTGCAGCCGCACCCGCGCGGAGCCGGGGACGACGAGCATCCGCACGCCGTCGGCGACCCGGCGGCCCTTGATGACCTCGGCCGCGGCCCGCAGGTCCTCGATGCGCCCGTTGGTGCAGGAGCCGACGAACACGGTGTCGACGTGGACCTCCCGCAGGGGCGTGCCCGCGGTCAGCCCCATGTACTCCAGCGCCCGGCGGGCGGCGACCTTGTCGTTCTCGTCGGGCATGGACTCGGGGTCCGGGACGGCCTCGCCGAGCGGGGACCCCTGGCCGGGGTTGGTGCCCCACGTGACGAACGGCGTCAGCTGCGTGGCGTCGAGGACCACCTCGTGGTCGAAGACGGCGTCGTCGTCACTGCGCAGCAGCCGCCACGACTCGACGGCGGCGTCCCAGTCGGCACCCGTCGGTGCGTGGTCGCGGCCGCGCAGGTACGCGAAGGTCGTCTCGTCGGGGGCGATCATCCCGGCGCGGGCACCGGCCTCGATCGACATGTTGCACACCGTCATCCGCGCCTCCATCGACAGGGCGCGGATCGCGCTGCCACGGAACTCGATGACGTACCCCTGGCCTCCGCCGGTCCCGATCCTCGCGATGACGGCGAGGACGACGTCCTTGGCCGTCACGCCGTCGGGCAGCTCGCCGTCGACGGTGACCGCGAGGGTCCTGAAGGGCTTGAGCGGCAGGGTCTGGGTCGCGAGGACGTGCTCGACCTCGGACGTGCCGATGCCGAAGGCGAGGGCCCCGAAGGCGCCGTGCGTGGAGGTGTGGCTGTCGCCGCAGACGATCGTCATGCCGGGCTGGGTGAGCCCGAGCTGGGGACCGACGACGTGGACGATGCCCTGCTCGGCGTCGCCCATCGGGTAGAGCCGGACGCCGAACTCCTCGCAGTTGCGGCGCAGCGTCTCGACCTGCGTGCGGCTCACGGGGTCGGTGATCGGCCCGGGAGTCGTCGGGACGTTGTGGTCCTCGGTGGCGAGGGTGAGGTCGGTGCGGCGGACCGCGCGCCCCGCGAGCCGCAGCCCGTCGAAGGCCTGCGGGCTCGTCACCTCGTGGAGGAGGTGGAGGTCGATGTAGAGCAGGTCGGGCTCGCCCTCACCGCGTCGCACGACGTGCGACTCCCACACCTTCTCGGCCAGTGTTCCGGCCATCCTCGACACCTCCACAGTCGCGCCGCCCGGTCCGGGCAGCCGCTCGTCCAACGGCACGACGACGCCGCGTGCGCCCTCGCTCTGTCGAGGTTTGCACCGTTGCGGGACGGATGGACGTGCGTCTCACGGGATGGGACGCTAATATCAAGACATGGACAACACTTCAGGGGTCGGCGTCCTCGACAAGGCGGCCATCGTCCTCAGTGCCCTCGAGGCCGGCCCGTCGACCCTCGCGCAGCTCGTCACCGCGACCGGCCTGGCCCGCCCGACGGCCCACCGCCTCGCCGTGGCACTCGAGCACCACCGTCTCGTGACCCGCGACCTGCAGGGCCGGTTCGTCCTCGGGCCTCGCCTCGGCGAGCTCGCCGCAGCCGCCGGCGAGGATCGCCTCCTCGCCGCTGCGGGGCCCGTCCTCGGCGCCCTGCGCGACCACACCAACGAAAGCGCCCAGCTGTTCCGGCGCCAGGGCGAGTACCGCGTGTGCGTCTCGGCCGCCGAGCGCCCCGTGGGCCTGCGCGACTCGATCCCCGTCGGCGCCACGCTGTCGATGCGGGCGGGGTCGGCCGCCCAGGTCCTCCTCGCCTGGGAGGAGCCCGACCGCCTCCACCGCGGGCTCCAGGGCGCCGCCTTCACCGCGACCGCACTCTCGGGCGTCCGCCGCCGCGGCTGGGCCCAGAGCGTCGGCGAGCGCGAGCCCGGCGTCGCCTCGGTCTCCGCGCCGGTCCGCTCCCCCTCGGGACGGGTGATCGCGGCCGTGTCGATCTCGGGACCCATCGAGCGCCTGTCCCGCCAGCCCGGTCGGCTCCACGCGGCGACGGTCATCGCCGGCGCGAACAAGCTGACCGAGGTGCTGACCCGGCACGCGGCGCAGCAGGAGGCCCAGAACACCGTCTGACGCCGGCGCCCCACGGCGTGTCGCAACACAGAGTTCACACAGGGGAACGCCGCAGGCAACACCGAGCGGGCAGTCTGCCGACATCCCGTCGGCCGGCCGCGCAGAGGAGTCGCTCATGTCCCTCACCCCCGCCCAGCGCGTCGCGGTGCGCGACCGGACCCGGCTGCTCGGGTTCCCACGCTCGGGGCGGCGCGCGATCGTCGTCGGCGGCGGGCGCACGGCAGCCCGGCGGGCCGCGGCCCTGACCCGGTCGGCCTCCCCCGTCACGGTCTTCGCGCCATCGCTGTGCGACGACGTCTTCGACCTCCTCGCCGAGCGGCTCGTCACGTGGGAGAACCGCTGGCCGACCCCCACCGACCTCTCCGACGCCTGGCTCGTCCACGCCGCGACGGGCGACCCCGAGCTCGACGCGCAGGTCTGCGCGTGGGCGGCGGACGCGACCGCCTGAGGTCGACGCCTCGGGTCAGGCGGCGCCCGGCCGCCCCATCCGCTCGCGGGCGGTCTCGCCGCGCAGCCCGACGGGCGCCGTGCCGGCGATCGTCCCGAGCCCGAACGGCCTCGGGCCCGAGTAGATCGACTCGACGCCGCCCGGCGGCACCGTGTACGTCTCGTGCCAGATCGTCACGGCGTCCGGATCGGCCGTGGCCGCCCGGTAGAAGTCGAGCCACGCCGGGCGGTGGAGCAGCGCCCCGGCGTTGGCGTAGGAGTAGATGTCGTCGACGCTGCGCCACCACTGGATGACGGTCGGCCCCGACAGGTCGAGCGTCGTGCGGCTCCCCAGGTAGCCCAGGTGCTCGGCCTCCCCGCGCTCGGCGGCGGACCGGTTCGCCTCGAGCTCGGCGATCATCCGCGGCATCGCCGCCCCGGCGCGGCGCACGATGCCGACCTTCCACGGCTTGTGGACCCGAAGCCCGATGAGGAACAGGGCCAGCGGCCCGTCGTACGCGTGGGTGACCCGGTCCATCACGACTCCATTGGATAGTGTTGCTGTCTGACACGTTCATCATGGATAGTCGCGCTATCCGATGTCAAGGAGGAACCCGGTGCGGATCTCGGAGCTCGCCGCGGAGAGCGGCGTCCCGCTGGCCACCCTCAAGTACTACCTGCGCGAGGGGCTGCTCATGCCCGGCCGCTCGCAGAGCCGCACCCGTTCCGACTACGGACCCGAGCACCTCGAACGGGTCCGCCTCGTCCGGGCCCTCGTCGAGCACGGCGGCATCGGGATCGCCGGCGCGCACCGCATCCTCGAGGCCCTCGACAGCCCTCCCCCGTCGCGCCACGAGCTCCTCGGGATCGCCCACGGCGCGCTGCCCGGTACGGTCGTCGAGGACGACGCCGCCGACCCCGACCCCGACGTCGCCGCCTTCGTCGCGTCGCTGGGGTGGGGCGTCGAGGACTGCGCGCCGGCCGTCCACCGGCTCTCCGAGGCGGTCGTGCGCGCGCGGGCGGCCGGCATCGACCTCCCCGAGGCCGACCTCGAGCGCTACGCCGCCGCGATGCGCGAGGTGGCCGACGTCGACCTCGAGGTCGCCGGGCGCGCGGCGACGGCATCCGAGGCCATGCACACCGTCGTGGTCGGGACGGTGCTCGTCGACCCGGTGCTCCTCGCGCTGCGCCGTCTCGCCCAGGAGTCGGTGAGCGCCACCCGCGGCTGAGTCCATCGCTCGACCGCGGGCGAGCGAGGGCGCGTGGGGGTGCGCGAACCCTCAGCGGCGGTCCCGCGCCGGGGCCGGGTCCGTCTCGTCCGTGGCGCCGACCGCGGGGATCCCGGCGAGGACGCCCGTGCGGTTGAGGACGAACCCGAACAGGGCGGCGACGGGGAACATGACGATGCCGTAGACCGCCGGGGGCACGCCGATCGTCGTGTTGTCGAGGACGGTGAGGGCCACCGCGATGGCGAGGGTGCTGTTGTGGATGCCGATCTCGAAGCCGCTCGCGACGCACTGGGCGGGCGTCAGCCCGAGCAGGCGCGGCATGAAGAACCCGACGGCCAGCGACAGCGCGCAGAAGACCGTCGTCACGAGTCCGACCTGGGCGAAGTACTCGCCGACGTTGTCCTCGCCGAGGATCGCACCGACGACGACGAGCAGGAGGATGACGGCCGAGGCGATGCGCACCGGACGGTCGGCCCGGTCGGCGAACCCCGGTGCGCGAGAGCGCACGAGCATCCCGATCGCCACCGGGACGAGGACGATCGCGAAGACCTGCACCATCTTCGACAGCTGCACCCCGACGCCCGACGACTCGTCGAGGTAGCGCGCGATGGCGAGGTTGACGACGATCGGCAGCGTCACGAGCGCGAGCACCGAGTTCACGGCCGTCAGCGTGATGTTGAGGGCGACGTCGCCGCGGAAGAGGTGGCTGAACAGGTTCGCGGTCGTGCCACCGGGCGACGCGGCCAGGAGGAGCAGGCCGACGGCGAGCTCGGGCGCCAGGCCGGCGACCTCGGCGATGGCGAACCCGATGAGCGGCAGGAGCACCACCTGGCAGCCGAGGATGACGAGGACGGCGCGCGGGTGGCGGGCGACCCGCCGGAAGTCGTCGGGGGTGAGCGAGAGGCCCAGGCCGAACATGATGATGGCGAGCGCGGCCGGCAGTCCGACCGAGACGAGAGCCGAGTCCACAGGTCCTCCGTGGGGCCGGGGCGCGCCGTCGCGCCGGGGGCGCTCAGCATGGCGGGAGGGGTCGTGCCGGTCAAGCACCCCGGGCACGACGAAGGCCCGGTCCGCATGGACCGGGCCTTCGACCGATGTAGCCCCGACGGGATTCGAACCCGCGCTACCGCCTTGAGAGGGCGGCGTGCTAGGCCACTACACAACGGGGCCGTGGCCGTTCACCGGGCCGCTTCGCAGCGGCCGGGCAACGGAGAAGAACCTTACCGAAGGGTCAGGATTTCTCCGAATCGCTCCCGGCGCGGACGCCGGTCGCGATGGCTGGGGTACCAGGACTCGAACCTAGAACGGATGAACCAGAATCACCAGTGTTGCCAATTACACCATACCCCAAGGGGTATGCCGTCCGACTCCGCGCGGGGCGGGCGCCGAGCGGCGAACCGAGTGGAGATACTACCCAGCCCCGAGCCCGCGTCCCAAATCGCGCAGGGCCACGACCTCGGCGAGGGTGCGCACGACCGGGATCCCCCGCGCCAGCACCTCCGTCGCCTCCGTGCCGTCGGTCCCCGCGGCGGGTCCGGGCACGGTTGCCGTCGGCTCGGTCTCGCGCACGAGCCAGGCGGTCGGCATCCCGGCGTCGTGCGCCCCGAGGGGGTCGGTGCGTGCCTCGTCCCCGACGTAACCCGTGCGCGCCGGGTCGGTGCCGAGCCGTCGGCAGGCCTCGTGGAAGGCCCGGGGGTCGGGCTTGCCGAAGCCCAGGGTGTCGGTGCTGCACACGACGTCGAAGAGGTCCGCGAGCCCGGAGGCCTCGAGCTTGAGTGCCGTGTACGCCGACGACGAGTTCGTGAGGATGCCGACGCGCACCCCCGCGCTCCCCCACGCCCCGAGGGCCGGGCGCACGTCCGGGAAGGCGTCGAGGGCACCGAGGAAGGCCGGCTCGTAGGCCGCCTCGAAGGCGTCCCAGAGGCCGTCGTCGACCTCCTGCTCGAGCCAGGTCGCGAGCTCGGCGACCCGGGCCCGGCGCATCTCGGCGAACTCCAGCTCGCCGCGGGTGTAGGCCGCGAAGTGCCCCTCGGGGTCGTCGCGGAACCGGATGCCGGCGCGGGCCACGCGCTCCGGGTCGGCATCGGGCCACAGGCTCGCCGCGGCCCGTGCACCGGCGCGGTGCATCGCCGAGCGGGTGTCGTACAGGGTGTCGTCGGCGTCGAGGAGGACACCCTCGACGTCGGCCCACGCGGGGGCCGTGACGTCGGCGAGCGTCACAGGGCGGCGCGCAGGGTCTGCAGGCGGGTGAGCGTCGCGGTCTTGCCGAGGATCTCCATCGACTCGAAGAGCGGCGGGGAGACCCGGCGCCCCGAGACGGCGGTGCGCAGCGGGCCGAAGGCGAACTTCGGCTTGATGCCGAGCCCGTCGACGACGGCGGCGCGCAGGGCGGCCTCGATCGGCGCGGCCGTCCACGACGCCTCGGACCCCAGCACGCCGGTGTGCTCGTCGGGCACGGCCCCCAGCGCCTCGGTGGCGGCGTCGAGGACGCGGGCGGCGTCATCGGTGAGGGCGGCGCGGGCGTCGTCGGCGACGACGACGCCGTCGTCGGGGACGTAGAAGGGCGCGACGAGGTCGGTGGCCTCGGTGAGGTGCGCCATCCGGGTCTGGATGAGCTCGGTGACGGCGCGCAGCCGGGCGAGCTCACCGAGGGACGGCTGCTCGGGCAGGACGCCGTCGGCGACCAGGACGGGCAGCAGGCGCGAGGCGAGGTCGTCGACCTCGAGGCGGCGGATGTGGACGCCGTTGAGCCAGTCGAGCTTCTTGAGGTCGAAGATCGGGCCGACCGGGTTGACGTGCCTCCAGTCGAAGCGCGCCGAGAACTCCTCCGGCGTGAAGACCTCGACGTCCTCGCCCTCGGCGCCCTCGGCCGGGGGGTAGGCGAGCAGCGCGAGGAAGTTGACGAGCGCCTCGGGCAGGTAGCCCTGCTCGCGGAACCAGGTGAGCCGGGCCGCCGGGTTCTTGCGCTTGGAGATCTTCGACTTGTCGGTGTTGCGCAGGAGCGGCATGTGCGCGAATCGCGGCGGCTCGAGCCCGAGCCACCGGTAGAGGAGCACGTGCTTCGGGGTGGAGGAGATCCACTCCTCGCCGCGCACGACGTGGGTGATGCCCATCTCGTGGTCGTCGACGACGACGGCGAGGTGGTAGGTCGGGAAGCCGTCGGCCTTGAGGATGACCTGGTCGTCCGGGCGCGGCGCGGAGACGCTGCCGCGGATGAGGTCGTTGAACACCAGCGGGGCGTCATCCGGGACGAGCATCCGCACGACGGGGGTCTCGGAGAAGCCCGGGAGGGCGCGGCGCTCGTCCTCGGTCCTCCCCACGCAGAGGCGGTCGTAGCCGGTGGGGAGCTTGGCCTTCTGCTGGGCCTCGCGCATCTCGGCGAGCCGCTCGGTGGAGCACCAGCAGTGGTACGCCCTGCCCTCGGCGAGGAGCCGGTCGACGTAGGGGCGGTAGGTGTCGAGCCGCTCGCTCTGGCGGTAGGGGGCGCACGGGCCTCCGACGTCCGGGCCCTCGTCCCAGGTCAGGCCCAGCCAGCGCAGGGTGTCGAACACCTGCTGCTCGGAGTCCTCGCGGAAGCGGGCCCGGTCGGTGTCCTCGATGCGCAGGACGAAGCGCCCGCCCTGCTGGCGGACGAACGCGAGGTTGAACAGCGACATGTACGCCGTGCCGACGTGGGGGTCGCCCGTCGGCGAGGGCGCGACGCGCAGCCGGACCGTGCCGGGCAGTCCCTCCCCCGGTCGCTCGAGGGTCGTCGCCGCCGCGGGGGTCGTCCCCGGGGTCGTCGCGGTGGGGGTGGCGGTGGGCGTGCCGGTGTCGGTGGAGTCGCTCATGGTGGGTCCAGCGTAGTGACGCCACGGGCGGCTGGTGGCGCCCGGGCACGGTGGCGGGGAGACTGGGAGCCATGTCCGAGGGGGACGCCACGGGGCGCGACACGTCGGCGCGGGTCCGGGCGCTCACCGCCGTCATGGCCGTGCTCGTCGTCATCGTGCTCGTCTTCGCGGTCCGCCGGGTGGCCACCGACTGGCCGCACGTCACCGCCGGCACCGTGCCCGACGACGACCTCGCCGAGCTGTACGTCGCCCACCCGTGGCTCGCCTACGGGCACATCGTCCCCGGCGTGCTCTACCTCGTCCTCGCGCCGCTCCAGCTGTCCCGCCGGTTCCGGACCCGCCACTACGCGCTGCACCGCCGGCTGGGGCGCGTCCTCGTGGCGTGCGCGCTCCTCAGCGGGGTGCTCGCGGTGGCCCTGGGCTTCGTCTTCGCGTGGGGCGGCACCCCCGAGACCGTGGCGACCCTCGTCTTCGGCGCGTGGTTCCTCCTCTGCCTCGTGCGGGCCGTGCGCGCCATCCGGGCCGGTCGGGTGCCGGAGCACCGCCGCTGGATGGTCCGCGCCTTCGCGGTGGGCTCGGGGATCGCGACGATCCGGATCTGGGTCGGCATCTTCACCGGCATCCAGCTCGGGGTGCTGGGGCTGGAGGACGCGACCTACCCGGTCCGCTCGACCTTCGGCCTGGCGTTCTGGCTGGGCCTGGGGACGCACGTCCTCGTCGGCGAGTGGTGGCTGCGCCGGACCCCCGACCTCGACGGCTGACCCGGCCCCGGGAGCCGAGCACCGGGTGCCGGGCGCCGGGCGCCGGGAGCCGGGAGCCGGGAGCGCGGGAGCACCGGGCGCCCTCGCCCCGTCGAGGTCGCGCGACATGCCGACGGACGGGCCCCGGCATCGGCATGTCGCGCGATGTCGACGTGTGGGCCGGGTGTTCGGGCCGTCCTCAGGACCGCGGGAAGGGCAGGACCTCGACAGGGCAGGACCGCGACAGGGCAGGACCGCGACAGGGCAGGACCGAGGGTGGGGGGCTGGGCGTCAGTGGCGGACGAAGGGGTTGCTCAGCACCCCGATGCCGTCGACCTCGACCTCGACGCGCTGGCCGGACTCGACGAGGCCGACCCCCGCGGGGGTCCCGGTGAGGATGACGTCGCCCGGCAGCAGCGTGAACGCCTTGGAGGCGAACGAGATGAGCGCCGCGGTGCCGTGGACCATGTCGGAGGTCGGGCCGTCCTGGACGACCTCGCCGTCGAGGCGGGTCGTGATGTGCTGCTCGGCGGGGTCGAGGTCGGTCTCGATCCACGGGCCGAGGGGGCAGAAGGTGTCGAAGCCCTTGGCGCGGGCCCACTGGCCGTCGGTGCGCTGGAGGTCGCGGGCGGTGACGTCGTTGGCGACGGTGTAGCCGAAGACGACGGCGAGGGCGTCCTCGGGCTCGACGTCCTTGCAGACCCGCCCGATGACGACCGCGAGCTCGCCCTCGTAGGAGACCTCCTGCGTCTGCGGCGGGAGGACGACCGGGTCGCCGGGGCCCACGACGGCGGTGTTCGGGACGAGGAACATCAGGGGGGTCTCGGACGTCTCGCCGCCCATCTCCTTGGCGTGGTCGGCGTAGTTGCGACCGATGCCGATGACCTTGCTGCGCGGGATGACCGGCGCGAGGAGGCGGACGTCGTCGAGCTCGTGGACCGTCCCGGTCAGCTCGATCCGCTGGTAGAGCGGGTCGCCGGTGATCTCGGCGACCTTGCGACCCGACCCGTCGACCAGCCCGTACACCGGGTCGTCGCCCGTCGTGAACCTCGCGATGCGCATGCCGCCAGCCTAGGCCGCGGCGGCCTCAGCCGGTGACGCCGGCCTTGCCCGCCGCCTCGGCGACGACGCGGGCCACGGTGGCCGCGCCCTCGTCGGAGAAGTGGATGTCGCGCGCCGTGCAGAGGTTGGTCAGGGTGCACACCCGGGCCGCGTTCTCGGGCACGGAGCGGCCGCCGATGGTCGTCGGGGTCGTGTCGTTCGTCGCGAACGCCTCGTCGAGGCCGACGAAGGTCGCGCCGGCGCCCTCGGCCGCCTTCTCGATGGTCGTGCTGAGCCGCGTGTACGCCTTGGCGGCGGCGTCGACGCCCTTGATCGGCTGGTCGAGGGCCTTCGCGGCGACCCACGGGTTGTAGTACCCGATGACGAGCACGGGCACGTCGTCGCCCGCTGCTGTCGTGAGCCGGTCGAGGATGGTCGGCAGGTTCTTGCGGACGGTGGCGACGCCCTGGTCGACGCACGCGGTGTCGATGCCGGTCTGGAGCCGGACGCAGCGCAGGAGGTCGTTGCCGCCGATGTCGATGGTGACGAGCCCGACGTTGCCCTTCGCCGCGGCGAGGACCGACTCGGCCTGCGCGATCTGCGACCCTTCGTCGAAGTCGCACTTGCCGCCCTCGAGCAGCGAGGTCGTCGTCTCGCCGGAGCAGCCGAGGTTCTCCAGCCGGAGGTCGGCCCCGTCGCCGGCGAGCCGGCTCGTCGCGAGCGCGGGGTAGGCCGAGTCGCGCAGCTCGGTGCCGCCGGGCTGGTAGCCGGCCGCGAGGGAGTCACCGAGGGCGACGTAGAGCGCCTCCTCCTCGGCCGGGGTCTGCGACGGGGTGGGGGTCGCGCTCCCGGTGCTCGCGGCGCTCGTCGGCGGCGCGCTCGACGGGGACGGCTCGGGGTCCCCACCGCAGGCGGACAGGACGAGCGTGACGGCGACGGCCGCGGCGGCGGCGGTCAGGGGTCTGCGGCTCATGGCTTCCTCGTTACGGTGGTGGGGTGTCGGGCACCATCCTCTCCCTCAGCGACTGGCAGGCCCTCGAGGGTTCCCATTCCGCGCGGGTCGATGCCGCGACGAGCGCCCACCGCGAGCGCCGCGCCGGCCACCGGACCCACCCGGTCGAGGACTTCCTCTTCCGCTACTACGCCAACTCCCCCGCGCAGCTGCGCCGCTGGCACCCGGGTGCCGGCGTCGTCCTCGAGGATGCGGCGAGCCTTCCTCGGGCGCAGTGGCGGCACTACCGGGTCGTGGGCGACGGGGTCGAGCTCGACACCGCGGCCTTCCTCGGGGCCCGCACCCAGGCGGTGGCCTTCGTCCGGTCCCTGCTCGGGGCGACGCTCTCGCGCCCCGCGCAGCTCGGGTGCTTCGGGCTCCACGAGTGGGCGATGGTGTACCGCACCGCCGAGGACGACGTCCGCCACGCCGGGTGGCCGCTGCGCCTGGGCTCCTGCGGCACCGACGAGGTCGTCGAGCGCCACGCCATCCGCTGCTCGCACTTCGACGCCTTCCGGTTCTTCACCGACGACGCCCGGCCGCGCAACGCCGTCCAGCCCACCCGCGACGAGCAGGTGGCGCTGGAGCAGCCCGGGTGCCTCCACGCGGGCATGGACGTCTACAAGTGGGCCTTCAAGCTGACGCCCCTCGTCCCGAGCGACCTCGTCGCCGACGCCTTCGACCTCGCCCGCGAGATCCGCGTCCTCGACATGGAGGCCTCGCCCTACGACCTGCGCGAGCTCGGGTACGAGCCCGTCGCCATCGAGACGGCCGAGGGCAGGACGGCCTACCTGGGGCGGCAGCGCGCGTTCGCCGAGCGCTCGAACGCGCTGCGCCGCCGCCTCCTCCACGTCCTCGACGAGGCAGCGGTGCTCACGTCGCGGGCCTGAACCACCCGTCGACGAGCACGGGGACGACGTCGCTGACGTCCACGGCGGCCGCGATGTCGACATCCGCTCCGAAACCCTTGTCCCGCAGCTCGACCCCGCTCGCGCACGCACGGAGCGCCGAGGTGACGTCGTCGCGCACGGCGAGCCACGCCGCACGTGCCACGGCTGCCTCCGGGCTCAGTGACGCCCGAGGACGAGCCCCCACCAGCGCGTCGACGACGGCGCCCGCCCCCCAGAGGTCCTCGACCGCGGGGCGCAGCGACCCGTCACCGACCCACCGCTCCCCCGCCGCCACGACGCCGACCGGACCGGGCCGGCCCGCCAGCCGGGAATCGACCGCCGTCGCGTTCCGCAGCGCCCCTCCCACGACCTCGACCCCGAGGTCCGCGAGCACCTCGCAGATCGCCGACCCGTTGGGCGACGGGAGGACGAGCCGCGGCACCGGCTCGGCCGCGAGCACCGAGGCCGGCGAGAGGCTGACCTCCCCGGGCCCGGCCACCGACCGGCCCACCGCGCACACGGCGCCGAGCGCGGCGGCCTCGGCCCGGGCGGACTCCTGGTAAAACCGGTGCGGACGCACGGCCGACCCGCGCTCCACGGCGGCCGACAGGGTCGTCGTGAACGACAGGACGTCGACGACGGCCACGGTGGTGGCCCCGCCCTCGACCAGCGCCCGGGCACCGGGGAGCGCCCAGTCGACACGGACGTCGAACCCCTGCTGCCCCCCGTGCGTCACGCGCAGGACTCCACGGACACCGGGTCAGCGGGGGGCGACGCCGGCGCGGACCAGCCCGTAGGTGACCGACTCGACGAGGGCGTCCCACGACGCCTCGAGGATGTTGGCCGCGACCCCGATCGTCGTCCACGACGTCGTGCCGTCGGAGGTCTCGATGAGGACGCGGGTCACCGCGTCGGTGCCGTGCGCGGCGTCGAGGATGCGCACCTTGTAGTCGATGAGCTCGAGGTGGCCGATCTCCGGGTACGCCGAGGACAGGGCCACCCGCAGGGCGTGGTCGAGCGCGTTGACGGGGCCGTTGCCCTCGCCGGTCTCGACCCGCCGCTCCCCCGCCGCCCGCACCTTCACGGTCGCCTCGGAGAGCGCGTCGGCCTCGCCGCGACCGTCGGTGATGACCCGCCAGGACTCGACGCTGAAGTAGACGGGCAGTGCGCCCTCGACCTCACGGCGCAGGAGCAGCTCGAAGGAGGCGTCGGCGGCGTCGAAGGTGTACCCGCGCAGCTCGCGCTCCTTGACCGTCGCGAGGACGCGGGCCAGCGTCGAGCGGTCGTCCTCGTCGGCGGGGTCGAGGTCGAACCCCAGCTCGCGCGACTTCAGCTCGATCGACGCGCGACCGGCCATGTCGGACACGAGCATCCTCATGTCGTTGCCGACGTGCTTGGGGTCCATGTGCTGGTAGAGGTCGGGGTCGACCTTGATGGCGCTCGCGTGCAGCCCCGCCTTGTGCGCGAAGGCGCTCGAGCCGACGTACGGCTGGCGCGAGTACGCCGGGACGTTGGTGACCTCGGCGATGGCGTGCGCGATGCGGGTCGACTCCTGGAGCCGGTGCGGCTCGACGAGAGCCAGGCCCTTCTTCAGCTGGAGGTTGGCGACGACGGTGAGGAGGTCGGCGTTGCCGGTGCGCTCGCCGTAGCCGTTGACCGTGCCTTGGACGTGCGTCGCCCCGGCCTCGACGGCCGCCATCGAGTTCGCGACCGCGCAGCCGGTGTCGTTGTGGCAGTGGATGCCGATGCGGGCGCCGGTCGTCTGGACGACGTCGTGGACGACGTCGGCGACGAGGTCGGGCAGCATCCCGCCGTTGGTGTCGCACAGGGCGATCACCTCGGCCCCGGCCTCCGCGGCGACCCGCACGGCCTCGAGGGCGTAGGCGCGGTCGGTCCGGTACCCGTCGAAGAAGTGCTCGGCGTCGAGGAAGACCCGGCGGCCCTCGCCCCGGAGGAACGAGACGGTGTCGCGGATCATCTCGAGGTTCTCCTCGAGGGTGGTGCGCAGGGCCCGCTCGACGTGGCCGGTGTGCGACTTCGCGACGAGCGTGACGACCTCGGCCCGGCTGTCGAGCAGGGCGGCCACGAGCGGGTCGCGGTCGGCGCGGCTGCCGGCGCGGCGGGTGGCCCCGAAGGCGGCCAGCGTCGCGTTCCTCAGGGTGAGGTCCGCGGCGGCACGGGCGAAGAACTCGGTGTCCTTGGGGTTGGCGCCGGGCCAGCCACCCTCGATGAAGCCGACCCCCAGCTCGTCGAGGTGCGCCGCGATCGCGAGCTTGTCGGCCACGGAGAGGTTCAGCCCCTCCTGCTGGGCCCCGTCGCGCAGCGTCGTGTCGTACACGTGGAGGTCGGTCATGTCTCGATCCCAGGTCGTGCCGGTCTCCCGGCGTCCGTGGCCCCGGCCCGTGAGGGCCGGGGCGCTGACGTGCGTGCTGCTCGTGTCCATTGTCCGGCCGGCGCTGCCGTCGCGCCCCCGGGGGTGGGAGGACGCGACCCCTGCCTGCCGGTGGCGACGGTGGACCGGACGCTCCCGACAAGCAAAAGACCCCCCGGGTACGGGAGGTCTGCGCGACGAGGAGGTCTCGTCGCGCTAGCCGATAATGATCGTGGTGGTGGCCACGTCGTGGAGCGTCACGCGCCCACCCTCCCACGCGAGGGCCCCGGGTGCCCATGGTTCGTCCACATCGTGGCCACGCGCCCCGCCGGTGAGGTCAGCCGGGAGCGGCCGGCGTCGTCAGCGTCCGCAGCCAGCGCAGGACCGGCTCGGCGGCGACCGACGGCCAGTAGATCTCCTGGTGGTCGACGTCCTCGAGCACCGCGACCGTCGTCGGGTGCCCGGCCTCGTCGAGGGCGACGCCGAAGTCGGTCGTGAAGCGGCGGTCGACGACGTCGTCGTCGCTCCCGGTGAGGAGGAGGAAGGACACGTCGGGGTGCCGCGCCGCCAGGAGCACGGGGTTGGCGGCCTCCCAGCGGGCGTCACCGTCGCGCCAGGTCGACCCGAGGAGGGCCTCGGCCGGCTCGGCGAACCGTCGGATGTCGTAGGGCCCGGCCAGGCCGACGACGGCGTCGGGGTCGACCCGCTCGTCACGGCACCCGGGGTCGAACGCCTCCGGCGACAGCGCGGCCACCGAGGCCAGGTGGGCGCCGGCCGAGTGCCCGAGGAGGACGACGGGTCCGGGCTCGATGCCGCGCTCCCGGGCCGTCGCGACCCCGTCGGCGAGGGCGCACAGGACGTCCTCGACGGGTACCGGCCAGGTGGCCCCGTCGTCGGCGACGCGGACGCGGACCGGCATCGCGAAGACGCCCTCGTCGGCGAGCGCCGCGGCGAGGGGCTGGTAGCCGACCGTCCCCGACGACCGCCACGAACCACCGGGGACGATGACGACGACCGGTGCCGTCGTCACGCCCTCGGGGACGTGCGGGTAGGCCTCGAGGCCGGGGAGGTACTCGTGGCTCAGGGGTGGCGCGAGGGCGTCGGGCGGGTCGGGGACCGGCCCGGTCGGCTCCGCGCCGCAGGCGGCGAGGACCGCGGCCACGACCGCCGCCCCGGCCACCGCCAGGGTGGCCGCGCCGCGGGACCGTCCTCGCCGGGCCACGGTCAGGCGAGCTCCCACCAGGCGTCGAGGCCGGGCGGCTGCGAGACGTCGACCCGCTCGCCCACCCGTGGGACCGCGACGGGGACCCCGTGGGTCGCCGCCGCGACGAGCAGCCGCTCGACGGGCTCGGCCCACGGGTGCGGGGCGAGGACGAAGGTGCACCAGTGGATCGGCATCAGCAGCCCCCCGCGCAGCTCGAGGGTGGCGGTGACCGCCTCCTCGGGGTCGAGGTGGATGTCGCGCCACGCCGGGTCGTAGGCGCCGACGGCCATGAGGGAGACGTCGAACGGCCCGTGGTCGGCTCCGATCCGCCCGTACTCGGGGAAGTAGCCGGTGTCGCCGCTGAAGAAGACCCTGCCGCTCGGGCCGGAGAGCACCCACGACGCCCACAGGGTGCCGTCGCGCCGCAGCCCACGACCGGAGAAGTGCTGGGCCTCGACGGCCATGACGCGGACCCCTCCGACGTCGTGCCCGTCCTCCCAGTCGCACTCGCGGACCCGGTCGGCCGGCACGCCCCACGCGTCGAGGTGGGCCCCGACGCCGAGCGGGACGAGGAAGACCGCCTCGGTCTGGTCGGCGAGGGCCTTGACGGTGTCCATGTCGAGGTGGTCGTAGTGGTCGTGCGAGATGACCACGGCGTCGAGGTGGCCCAGTCCGGACAACGGCACCGCGACGGCGTGGAGGCGCTTGGGTCCGACGTGGCGGCTCGGCGAGCACCGGTCCCCCCACACGGGGTCGAGGAGGAGGCGCACGCCGTCGAGCTCGACGAGGGCCGACGCGTGCCCGAACCACGTGACGTGCAGGCCGGTCGTCGCCGGGGGGCGCGCGGCGCTCACCACCGGGATCGGCTGCTTCGGCTTGCGGGTGTCGGCGCTGTCGCGGAACCGGCGCAGGACGTCGCGCTGGTTCGTCGGCATCGAGGACGTGCCTCGGTGGGTGTTGTGGAAGGCGCCGGCGCGGTAGCGGGGCGAGCGTCGCACCCGCTCGAGGCGGTCGCCGTCGGGCCGGCCCCCGATCGAGGCGTTGACGTCCTTGCCGGCCACGGCCAGGGCGCCGAGGGCACTGGCCGCGCCCGCGGCGATGGCGAGTCGGTTGAGCTTGGTCACCGACCCATTGTGCGGTGCGGTCCGCTCAGGTGGGCCGTGGCGTCGTCCCGTGGACGTCCCGGGTGGCCCGCCACGCCCTCGCCGCCTCGACGAGCGCGTCGAAGAGGCGCTGGTCGTCGCCGGCCTCGGGGTGCCACTGCACGGCCACCCGGAAGGTCGGCGACGGGTCCTCCATCGCCTCGAGCGTGCCGTCGGCGTGCCAGGCGCTGGGCCGCCAGCCCGACCCCGCGAGCGTCTCCGCCTCGACGGCCTGGTGGTGGTAGGTCGGCACCTGCAGCGGCTCGGTGCCGAGGATGGCGGCGAGCCGGGTGCCCTCGACGGGGGTCGCGTGGTGCGAGGCGTACTCCCCCGGGCTGGGGCAGTGGCTGTCGTGGCCGACCCGGTCGGGGACGTGCTGCTCGAGCCGGGCCCCCGAGGCGACCGCCATCACCTGCATGCCGCGGCAGATCCCGAGCGACGGGAGGTCCATCGCCGCCGACGCGCGGCACAGCGCCAGCTCCCACGTGTCGCGGTCGGGGCGCGGCGTCTGCGAGGTCGGGTGCGCGTCGGCGCCGTAGCGGTCGGCCTCGACGTCGGCCCCGCCGGCGATGACGACCGCGTCGAGCCGTGAGAGCACCTCGGTGGCCATCGCCTCGTCGGCGTCGGGTCGCGGGGGCAGGACGACGACGAGGGCGCCGGCCTGCTCGAGGTGCTCGACGTACCGATGCGGCAGCACCGCGCTGCGCTGGGCCACCCACGGCGAGCGGTCGACGTCCTCGACGTAGCAGGACACCCCGACCACCGGCCGGACCGGGAGCTGCTCGGTGCTCACAGCGGCGTGACGTACGCGCCCGAGATGCCGCCGTCGACGAGGAACGTCGAGGCGGTCATGAAGCTCGACTCGTCGGAGGCGAGGAAGAGGACGGCGTTGGCCATCTCCTCGGGCTCGCCGAAGCGGCCCATCGGGACGTGGACGAGCCGGCGGGCGGCTCGCTCCTCGTCCTTGGCGAACAGCTCCTTGAGCAACGGGGTGTTGACCGGACCCGGGCACAGCGCGTTGACGCGGATCCCCTGGCGCGCGAACTGCACGCCGAGCTCGCGCGTCATCGACAGCACGCCACCCTTGGAGGCCGAGTACGAGATCTGCGAGGTCGCGGCGCCCATGACCGCGACGAACGAGGCGGTGTTGATGATCGAGCCCGACCCGTTCTCGATCATGTACGGCAGCGCCGCCTTGCAGCACAGGTACACCGAGGTGAGGTTGACCTCCTGGACGCGCCGCCAGGCGTCGAGGTCGGTGTCCAGGATGGAGTCGTCCTCGGGCGGGCTGATCCCGGCGTTGTTGAACGCGATGTCGAGCTTGCCGTACCGCTCCACGGCCGTGGCGAAGAGACGGTCGACGTCGTCCTTGCTCGCGACGTCGGTGTGGACGTAGGCGCCGCCGATCTCGGCGGCGAGCGCCTCGCCCGCCTCGTCGGCGAGGTCGCCGACGACGACGGTGGCGCCCTCCTCGGCGAAGCGGCGCACGGTGGCGAGCCCGATCCCGGAGCACCCTCCGGTGACGACCGCGACCTTGCCCTCGAGCCTTCCGGCCATGGGTGGTGTTCCTTCCTGACGGGGGTGGGGTCTGGCGACGCTGACGGGGCCGTCAGCCGTCGGTGGAGATGAAGACGTTCTTGACCTCGGTGAAGGCGTCGAGGGCGTCGGGACCGAGCTCGCGCCCGATGCCGCTCGCCTTGAAGCCGCCGAACGGGGTGGAGTACCGCACGGACGAGTGGCTGTTGACCGAGAGGTTGCCGGCCTCGACCCCGCGGGAGACCCGGATGGCGCGGCCGACGTCGCGCGTCCAGATCGAGCCCGAGAGCCCGTACGCGGTGTCGTTGGCCTTGGCGACGGCATCGGCCTCGTCGTCGAAGGGCATGACGGCGACGACGGGCCCGAAGACCTCCTCGCGCCAGACGCGGTCGTCGGTGCCGCTCGGGAGGACGACCGTCGGCGGGTACCACCAGCCCGCGCCCTCGGGGGCCGTGCCGCGGAAGGCGACGTCGACGCGCGGGTGGCCGGCGTCCTCGGCACCCTCGACGTAGCCGCGCACGGTCTCGCGCTGCCCCGCCGAGACGAGCGGGCCCATCTCGGTCGACTCGGCCCCGGGGTCGCCGACGACGACGGCCTTGAGGGCCTGCTCGAAGCGCTCCATGAAGCGGTCGAAGACGGTGCGCTGCACGAGGATCCGCGTGCGGGCGCAGCAGTCCTGGCCGGCGTTGTCGAGGAAGCTCATCGGCGCCGAGGACGCGGCGAGGTCGACGTCGGCGTCGTCGAAGACGATGTTCGCCGACTTGCCTCCGAGCTCGAGGGTGACCCGCTTGAGCTGGTCGGCCGCGCCGCGCATGATCCCCTGGCCGACGGCGGTCGACCCGGTGAAGCAGACCTTGCGGACGTCGGGGTGCGTGACGAACCGGGCGCCGACGACCGAGCCCTTGCCGGCGAGCACCTGGAAGACGCCCTCGGGGATGCCGGCGTCCAGCGCCAGCTGGCCGAGGCGCAGGGCCGTGAGCGGGGTGAGCTCGGCGGGCTTGAGGACGACGGTGTTGCCGGCCGCGAGCGCGGGCGCGAAGCCCCAGCCGGCGATCGGCATGGGGAAGTTCCACGGGACGATGACCGAGACGACGCCGAGCGGCTCCTTGAAGGTGACGTCGAGCCCGCCGGCGACGGGGATCTGGCGGCCGAACAGGCGCTCGGGAGCGGCGGCGTAGTAGCGCAGCACCCCGACGACGTTGCCCGCCTCCCAGCGCGCGTTGCCGATGGTGTGGCCGGCGTTGGCCACCTCGAGGCGGGCCAGCTCCTCGGTGTGCTCCTCGACGAGGTCGGCGAAGCGGCGCAGCAGCATCCCCCGGTCGACGGGGCTCACCGCCCGCCAGGCCGGACCCACCTCGACGGCCTTCGCGATGGCGGCGTCGGTCTCGTCGACGCCGACGAGGTCGAGGGTCGCGACGACCTCCTCGGTGGCCGGGTTGACGACGTCGTGCGTGGTGGTGCCCATGGTCTCCTCGTGCTCAGGTGCTCGGGTGGTGTCGTGGTGGTGCTGCGGTGGCGCCGGGTCAGAGCCGCTCGAAGCCGCGGACCCGCTCCCAGTCGGTGACGGCGGCGTTGAAGGCCTTCAGCTCGACGTCGGCGGCGTTGACGTAGTGGTCGACGACCTCGTCGCCGAATGCGGCGCGGGCGACCGCCGACCCGGCGAGGAGGTCGCGGGCCTCGGCCAGCGTCGTCGGGACGTGCTCGTAGTCGCCGATGTAGGCGTTGCCCTCGCACACCGGCGGGAGCTCGAGGCCCTCGCGGATGCCGTGGAGGCCGCCGGCCATCATCGCGGCGACGGCGAGGTAGGGGTTGACGTCACCGCCGGGGACCCGGTTCTCCACCCGCAGCCCTGGCCCGTGCCCGACGACCCGCAGCGCGCACGTGCGGTTGTCGGTGCCCCAGGCGACGGCGGTCGGGGCGAACGACCCGTCGGCGAATCGCTTGTAGGAGTTGATGTTCGGCGCGTAGAAGTACGAGAGCTCGCGCATCGTCGCGAGGAGCCCGGCCATGAACCGGTCGAAGAGCTCGCTGCGCCCGCCGTCCCGGTCGTCGTCGGCGAAGACGACCGACCCGTCGGTGCCGCGCAGGGACAGGTGGATGTGGCACGAGTTGCCCTCGCGCGCGTCGTACTTCGCCATGAACGTCAGGGACTGGCCGTGACGGGCCGCGATCTCCTTGGCCCCCGTCTTGTAGACGGCGTGGTTGTCGCAGGTGCGCAGCACGTCGTCGAAGAGGAAGCCGATCTCGTGCTGGCCGAGGTTGCACTCCCCCTTGGCCGACTCCACCGTCATGCCGGCCGCGTACATCTCGTTGCGGATCTCGCGCAGGACCGGCTCGACCCTGCTGCCGCCGAGGATGGAGTAGTCGACGTTGTACCGGTTCGCTCCGGTGAGGCCCTGGTAGCGGCGGTCCCACGCCGCGTCGTAGGAGTCCTCGAAGAGGATGAACTCGAGCTCGGTGCCGGCGTACGCGCCCCAGCCGTCGCCCTCGGCGGACTCGACCTGCCGCTTGAGGATCGAGCGGGGCGACTGCGCGACCTCGCCGCTGCCGTCGAGCCAGGTGAGGTCGCTCTGGATCGTCACCGAGGCCGGGTGGCCCGGCGTGCGCCGCAGGGTCGACAGGTCCATCTCGAAGAACATGTCACCGTAGCCGCGCTCCCACGACGAGATCGCGTACCCGTCGACGGTGTTCATGTCGACGTCGACCGCGAGGAGGTAGTTGCAGCCCTCGGTCCCGTGGTCGAGGACGTGCTCGAGGAAGAAGTGCCCGTGGAGGCGCTTGCCCTGCAACCGTCCCTGCATGTCGGTGAAGGCGACGATCACGGTGTCGACGGAGCCGTCGAGCACCGCGGCGCGCAGCTGGTCGACCGTCATCCGGGGCGGACCCCCGGCGTGGATCGGGTTCGTCATGTGTCGTTCCCTCTCGTCAACCGATGAGACCCCGCAGGAGCGCCGACGTGGCGTCGCAGTGCTCCTCCATGGTCGTCCTGGCGGTGTCGGGGTCACCCTCGAGGATGGCGCCGACGATGGTGTCGTGCTGGTCGTGGGAGTGCTCGATGTTGACCCGCAGGACCGGGATGGCGGCGAGGAGCTCGCCGAGGGCCGCCTGGGCGCGGGTCACGGCCTCGACGACCATCGGCGAGCCGGTGACGGTGGCGATGGCCAGGTGGAGGCGGGCGTCGGCGATCCGGTGCGCGCCGAGGTCGGCCTCGCGCACCGCGGCGGTCGACTCGAGGAGCCAGGACCGCTGGTCCCCCGAGAGCCGGCGGGTCGCGGCGAGCCGGGCAGCGCCGGGCTCGACGACCCGGCGGTAGTCGAGCGCGTCCTCGAGGGCTGCACCGTGGCGGACGGTCGACAGCGCCGGGTCGTCGTGACCGGCGTGGGTCACGAGGGTGCCGCCACCCCGGCCGCGCCGGGTCGTCACGAGGCCGGAGTCGCGCAGTGCGGCGATGGCCTCGCGCAGGGTGTTGCGCGAGACGCCGAGCCGCTCGGCGAGGTCGCGCTCGGGCGGGAGCTGCTCGCCGACGACGAACACCCCGAGCCGGATCGCCGTCGCCAGCTGCTCGACGGTCGTCTCGAAGACGTTGCCGACGGACGGGCGGAGCACGGCGTCCGGCAGCCGGGTGGGCTGCGGCGACGGCTGCTCCGGAGTCACGGGAGCCACTATGCCGTGAAAATGGTCCGAGGGTGAACCTTTGCGTCAGGCGAGACGCGTGAGCCAGCCGTGGGTGTCCTCGACCCGGCCGTACTGGATGTCGAGCAGGGCCGAGCGGATGGCGTGGGTGACCTCGCCGCCGTCCTCCCCCGCCGTCGACGGCGCCGAGCCGCCCTCCCAGCGCAGCTCCCCGACGGGTGTCACGACGGCGGCCGTGCCGCACGCGAAGACCTCGCGGATCTCGCCGCTCGCGACGCCCTCCTTCCACTCCTCGATGGGCACGCGCCGCTCCTCGGGGTCGAGCCCGAGCTCCTTGGAGAGCTCGAGGATCGAGCTGCGGGTGACGCCCTCGAGGATCGAGCCGGTGAGCTCGGGGGTGACGAGGCGGTTGTCGCGGGTGACGAAGAAGAGGTTCATCCCGCCGAGCTCCTCGATGTACGTCTGCGTCGAGGAGTCGAGGAACACCGCCTGGTCGCAGCCGTTCTCGATACCCTCGAGCTGGCCGGCGAGGGACGAGGCGTAGTTTCCGCCCGTCTTCGCCGCCCCGGTGCCCCCGGCGCCCGCACGGGCGTGGTGCTGCGAGATCCACAGCTTCACCGGCTTGAGGCCACCGGAGAAGTACGCCCCGGCCGGCGACGCGATGACGCAGTAGGTGACCTCGCGAGCCGGGCGCACGCCGAGGAACGCCTCGGAGGCGTACATGAAGGGGCGCAGGTACAGGCTCGTCTCCCCCGTGCCGGCCGGCGGGACCCACGGCTCGTCGACGCCGACGAGCGCGACGAGCGAGGCGATGAAGTCCTCGGTCGACAGCTCGGGCAGGGCGAGGCGACGGGCGCTGCGCTGCATCCGCTGCGCGTTGGCCTCCGGGCGGAAGGACCACACCGACCCGTCGGCGTGCCGGTAGGCCTTGAGGCCCTCGAAGATCTCCTGGGCGTAGTGGAGGACGGCGGCGCTCGGCATCAGCTCGATGGGGCCGTAGGCGCTGATCCGGCCGCTGTGCCACCCCTGTCCCTCGGTCCACGTCGCGGTGAGCATGTGGTCGGTGAAGTGGACCCCGAATCCGGGGTTGGCGTGGATCTCGGCACGTCGCTCGTCGCTGGCCGGGTCGGGCCGGCGCTGGAGGTCGAAGGTGAGCGTCATGGGACTCGTGGTCCTTTCCTCGAGGAGCATCGGTGCTTCCGGCTGAGGCTACTAGCCACCTCTTTCCCACCTGGTGCCGGAACCTTCGGTGAGGCACCCCGACCTTCGGGGTGCCTCACCCCACCTTCTGGCATCAGGCGGGACGGCTGCGACGGGTCAGAGGCGGGACGCGATGGCGTCGCCGACCGCGGTCGTGCTGCGGGGCGAGCTCCCGCGCTCGGCGAGGTCGGCGGCCACGGCTCGCTCCACGCGCTCGGCCGCCTCGGTGCGTCCCAGGTGGGCCAGCAGCATCGACACCGACAGGATCGTGGCCGTGGGGTCGGCCACGCCCTGCCCCGCGATGTCGGGGGCGGAGCCGTGCACCGGCTCGAACATGCTCGGGTAGCGGCCCTCGGGGTTGATGTTGCCGCTCGCCGCGAGACCGATGCCGCCCGCGATGGCGGCGGCGATGTCGGTGATGATGTCGCCGAAGAGGTTGTCGGTGACGATGACGTCGAAGCGGCCGGGGTCGGTCGCGAGGAAGATCGTCGCCGCGTCGACGTGCTGGTAGGCGGTCTCGACGTCGGGGAACTCGGCACCGACCTCCTCGACCGTGCGGCGCCAGAGGTGGCCGGCGTGGGTCAGCACGTTGTGCTTGTGCACGAGGGTGAGGTGGCGGCGCGGGCGCGCCCGGGCCCGGGCGAAGGCGTCACGCACGACGCGCTCGACGCCGAAGCGGGTGTTGACGCTGACCTCGGTCGCGATCTCGTTCGGGGTGCCGGTGCGCAGCGAGCCGCCGTTGCCGACGTAGGGGCCCTCGGTGCCCTCGCGGACGACGAGGAAGTCGATGCCGTCCGGCGCGACGCGCTCGACGGCGAGAGGGCTCTCGACGCCGGGGTAGAGCCGGGCCGGGCGCAGGTTGACGTAGTGCTCCATCGCGAAGCGCAGCGGCAGGAGCACCCCCCGCTCGAGGACGCCGCTCGGCACCGTGGGGTCCCCGATCGCGCCGAGGAGGATGGCGTCGTGCCGGGTCAGCTCCGAGAGGACCGACTCGGGCAGCGTCTCGCCGGTGGCGTGCCAGCGGCGGGCGCCGAGGTCGTACTCGGTGGTGGTGACCTTCGGACCGGCGTCGCCGGTGGCGGCCTCGAGGACCTTCAGTCCCTCGGCGACGACCTCGGGACCGATGCCGTCGCCCCCGATGACGGCGATGTCGAGGGTCGTGGTCTCGCGCTCGCTCATGGTCTCCAGCCTAGGCAGCGTGTTCGGGATGCGGACGGCCGTCCCAGCCCGTGGGAGGGCGGGACGGCCGGTCGTGCGTGGCGGGGGACGTCAGTCGTCGGAGTGCCCCTGGTCGCGCAGATCCATCGACTCCTGGAGGGCCTGGCGGGCCAGGGTCGCCTCGTCGAGGGTGCTGTTCTCGTTCATGGTGCGTCTCGCTTCCGCGACCGTGCGGTCGCTGGTCTGCTGGTGGTGGTCCGGGCGCTCGAGCCGAGGGGTGTCGGCGAACGGTCAGCGACGTCGCAGGATCTCCGCGACGAGGGTGCTGACTACCTGACCTCGCCGCGGCCGGGAATGAGGAGGGAGACCTCGCGCCGCTGCATCCCTCGACGGTACGTGGACGTCCTCGTCCCCGTCATCCGCCTTCCACCATCCGGACGCTGGACCGACGGGACGTGCGTCACATCCGCCGCCCGGCGACGGATTCCGTCACGGATCTGGCCGCCGACCCCTGATCCGCGTACCGTCGGTCGCGACCGAGGGGACGGGGGGCCAGGCGTGCGCATCCGCTACCTCCTGCTCAACGCCTACGGGTCCGGCGGCACCATCCGCACGACGCTGTCGATGGCCGGCGTCCTCGCCGAGCGCGGTCACGACGTCGAGGTCGCGAGCGTCACGCAGCGGCGACCGCGCCCGCGGCTGCCCGTCCCCTCCGGCGTGCGCCTCGTGTCGGTGACGAGCCCGCTGCACCCCGTCCGCGGGGGGAGCCGGCTCGTCCTCGGGCGCACCCGCAGCACGTTCGCCCACCCGAACGACCGGCTCGGCCGGTACCTGACCCGCGCGCACGACCACTGGCTGCGCCGGTACGTCGCGGCCCAGGACGACTGCGTCGTCGTGGCGACGCGGATGTCGCTCAACCTCGCCCTCGCCGAGCTGCGCTCCGACCGGCAGGTCGCCGTCGCCCAGGAGCACAACCACCTCGCCAGGGCCCCGGGCGTGCAGGCGTCCTACGTCGCCGCCTACCCGCGGCTCGACGCCCTCGTCGTCCTCACCGAGGGAGACGCCGCGCGCTACCGCGAGCTGCTCGGCCGCACCTGCCCGGTTGCCGTCGTCGCCAACGCCCTCCCCCGGGGCATCCCCCTGCGGCGCTCCCCCCTCACCACGACGGTCGCGGTGTCGGCCGGCTCGCTCATCGCGCGCAAGGGCTTCGACCTCCTCGTCGACGCGTGGCGCACGGTGGCCGAGCGCCACCCCGACTGGACGCTGCGGATCTACGGCGTCGGTGCGGAGGCCGACGCGCTGACCCGGCGGATCGCCGACGCGGGGCTCTCGACCACGGTCACGCTCGAGGGCTTCGAGCCCGACCTGGCCAGCCGCCTCGACGAGGCGTCGCTGTTCGTCCTGCCGTCACGGCGCGAGGGCATGCCGATGGTCCTCCTCGAGGCGATGGCGGCCGGCCTTCCAGTCGTCACCTTCGACTGCCCGACCGGACCCGCCGACGTGCTCGAGCGAGGCCGCCACGGCGTCCTCGTCCCGCCCGGCGACGTGCCCGCCCTCGCCGCCGGCATCGAGCGCGTCGCCGCCGACCCGCAGGAGCGGCACCGTCTCGCGCAGGCCGCGGCCACCCGGGTGCGCGACTTCGACCCGCTCGCCACGGCCCGCCGGTGGGAGAGCCTCTTCGAGGAGCTGGCCGACCGGCGCGGCCTGGCGGTGGGACGCTGACGACCGGCGGGGCGTCCGCGCCGGCCGGGGAGCGGGTCAGTCGAGGTCGACGACCCGGACGGTCTCGGCGCCGATCTCCTTCTGGATGGCGGCGATGACGTCGCCGGGGATCGCGCTGTCGAGGGTGAGGGTGACCAGGGCCTTGCCGTGCGCGTCGTCGCGCGAGACCTGCATCCCGGCGATGTTGACGTTCGCGTCGCCGAGGAGGCGGCCGACGGCGCCGATGACGCCCGGGCGGTCCTCGTAGGCGAAGAAGGCGAGGTGCTTGGAGATCGGGATCTCGAGGTCGTAGCCCTGCACGCCGATGAGCTTCTGGACCATCTTCGGACCGGTGAGGGTGCCCGCGATCGACACGGTCGTGCCGTCGGCGAGGGTGCCGTGCAGCGTCGTGACGTTGCGGAAGTCCTCGGCGACCGGCTCGGTCACCAGGCGCGACTCGCAGCCGCGCTCCTTGGCGATGAGGGGGGCGTTGACGTAGGTGACGGGGTCCTCGGTGACGTCGGTGAACAGGCCCTTGAGCGCGGCGAGCTCCCAGATCGACACGTCGTGCGCGGTGATCTCGCCACGGACCTCGACGTCGAGCTGCACGGGCACGGCGCCGGCGAACGCGGTGAACACGCGGCCGAGCTTCTCGACGAGGTCGATGCCGGGACGGACCTCCTCGGCGACCGCGCCACCCGAGACGTTGACGGCGTCGGGGACGAGGTCGCCCCCGAGGGCGAGGCGCACCGACTTCGCGACGGCGACGCCGGCCTTCTCCTGGGCCTCCTCGGTGGAGGCGCCGAGGTGCGGTGTGACGACGACGGACTCGAAGGCGAACAGGGGGTTCTCGGTGCACGGCTCCTTGGCGAAGACGTCGAGCCCGGCGCCGGCGACGCGGCCCTCGGCGATCGCGTCGGCCAGGGCCTCCTCGTCGAGGACGCCACCGCGGGCGGCGTTGATGATCCGCACGGTCGGCTTGACCTTGGTCAGCGCCTCCTTGCCGATGAGGCCGATCGTCTCGGCGTTCTTCGGCAGGTGGATGGTGATGAAGTCGGACTCGGCGAGCAGCTCGTCGAGGGTGACGAGGCGGGCCCCGAGCTGGCCGGCGCGCTGGACCGACACGTAGGGGTCGTAGGCGAGGATCTCGACGCCGAAGCCCTTGAGCCGCTCGGCGACGAGCTGGCCGATGCGGCCGAAGCCGACGACGCCGACCTTCTTCTCGAGCAGCTCGACGCCGCCGTACTTGCTGCGCTTCCACGCGCCGTTCTTCAGCGCCTCGTTGGCCGGCGCGATGTTGCGGGCGCAGGCGAGGAGGAGGCCGACGGCGAGCTCGGCGGCGGAGGTGATGTTGGAGGTGGGGGCGTTGACGACCATGACGCCGGCCTTCGTGGCGGCGTCGACGTCGACGTTGTCGAGGCCGACGCCCGCCCGGGCGATGACCTTGAGGCTCTTCGCGGCGGCGAGCGCCTCGGCGTCCATCTTCGTGGCGGAGCGGATGAGGACCGCGTCGACGCCGGCGAGCGCCGGGAGCAGCTGACCTCGGTCGGAACCGTCGGTGCTGCGGACCTCGAAGTCGGGGCCGAGGGCGTCGATGGTCGCGGGCGAGAGCTCCTCGGCGATGAGGACGACGGGCTTGGTCACGAACGGTCCCTCTTTCGGTGCTGCTGCTGCGGTGGGGCGCCGTCGTCGGGTCGACGTCGGAGCCGGTGCCCGGGTGGGCGGCGTCGCCGTCCGGACACCGGAGGACGCGCTCCGGCACGCCGCTGGGCCGGGAGTTCCATGATACGGGCGTGCCAGCATGTGGACCCCCATGACCACGATGTGATCGTCGTCGCGGAGGCCGTGGCGCCCCGGTCGCTCGGCGCCGCCCCGACACCGGGTCCGGAGGCCGGCCGCGACACCGGGTCGGCCGGATTCCCCCGGACCAGCCCGGCCGGGGGGGTCAGCCGAGGGCGGCGGCGACCCGCTCCCCCAGCCCGTTCACGCCGCGGCGCACGAGGTCGCCGTAGCCGTCGGCGCCCAGGGCGCCGAGGGTCTGCCGGGCCAGCGCGAGCTGCGCCTCGGCGTCCTCGACCCTCCCCTGGCGCAGGTACCCGTCGCCGAGGTTGAGGTGCAGGCTCGGCGCCATCGCGGCGGCCCGCTCGATGCCGACCGGTGCCAGGTCGGCGTCGGACACCCCGTCGAAGGCGGCGAGCGCCCGCTCGTCCCAGGCGACCTCGTCGGCCAGGTCGTCCTGGACGTCGGCGAGGTAGTGCGCGATGACGCAGCGCTGGGCGCCGTGCGCGTCATCGGTGCCGTCCCACGCCTCCTCGAGGAGCACCCTCCCGCGGACCCGGTCGCCCCCGAGCGCGACGGTGACCCCCTCGACGACCTCTCGCCACTGCGTCATGGACCGACCGTAGGACGACCCTCCGACACCCCGACGACGCCCACGTCGACCCGTCCGCACCCGGGTCCGCGCCCGGGTCGTCCTCGACCGCCCTCCCCCTGCCGCGTCATCGCGTGCGACGGCGCAGGACGTGACGTGGTCACGACCCTCACTGCGCGGTCGGTCGCGACGTCGACGGGTCGCCGACGGGGTCGACCCCCGATGACGGCGCAGCCGCCGGCTCCTCCTCGACGCGGCGGCGGACCCGGCGCGACACCACGGCGACGACGGTCGCGAGGGCCAGCACGGCGAGGAGCCACCACCAGCCGCCCGAGCCGAGGAACGCGTCGACGACGGCGAACCCCACCGTGGTGTAGACGAGCGACCAGAGCGCCGCCCCCAGGACGACCGCCGGCACGAACCGCCGCTGGGGCATCCGCAGGATCCCGGCCGAGGCGTTGATCGCGCTCTGCAGGCCGACGGTGAGGAAGCCGAGCGTCACCGCCGGTGGGCCGACCCGCCGGACGAAGCGCTCGGCGCGGGCGACGAGCGGTCGGTCGAGGTGGTGCGCCCACCGGGAGCGCCCTCCCCCGGCACGCACCCCGCGTCCGACCCAGTACGTGGCGGTCCCGCGGGCGAGGGCGCCGAGCCAGAGCGCGACGAACACCGCCCAGACGGGCCACCCCTCGACGAGCGCCTCCACGCGGCCAGCCTAGATCCGCCCGCCCCGGCCCCCGACGACGCCTCCCCGCCGACGCCGGCCACCACCCAGAGCCCGGGCTCCAGTACGGCAACACGCCGACGGGCGAGGGGCCACGTCGGCGTGTTGCCGTACTGGAGTGGGTGCGACGGGATGTCAGCGCGCGGCGGAGCCCTCGACGTAGTCGGCGTCGCGGTCGGAGTCGACCCAGGCCATGAGCTTGCGCAGCTCGCGGCCGGTGCCCTCGATGGGGTGGGCCGCACCCTTGGCGCGCAGCTCCGTGAACTCCGGTGCGCCGGCGTCCTGGTCGTCGATGAAGCGCTTGGCGAAGTTCCCGTTCTGGATGTCGGCGAGGACGGCCTTCATGTTCTCCTTCACCGACGGGTCGATGACGCGCGGGCCGGAGACGTAGTCCCCGTACTCCGCCGTGTCGGAGACCGACCAGCGCTGCTTGGCGATGCCGCCCTCGATCATGAGGTCGACGATGAGCTTGAGCTCGTGGAGGCACTCGAAGTACGCGACCTCGGGCTGGTAGCCGGCCTCGACGAGGGTCTCGAACCCGTACATGACGAGCTGCGAGGCGCCACCGCACAGGACGGCCTGCTCGCCGAAGAGGTCGGTCTCGGTCTCCTCGGTGAAGGTCGTCCCGATGCCGCCGGCCCGTAGGCCGCCGATCGCCTTGCCGTACGACTTCGCGACGTCCCAGGCCTGGCCCGACGCGTCCTGCTCCACCGCGAGGAGGACCGGCACACCACGGCCGTCGACGTACTCGCGGCGCACGATGTGGCCGGGACCCTTGGGGGCGACCATGAGGACGTCGGAGCCGGCGGGAGCCTGGATGTAGCCGAAGCGGATGTTGAAGCCGTGGCCGAAGAGCAGGCCCGCGCCCTCCTTGAGGTTCGGCTCGATGTGCTCGGCGTAGACGCCGCGCTGCACCTGGTCGGGCGTGAGGATGACGACGAGGTCGGCCTCCTTCACGGCGTCGGCCACGGTGAGGACCGTCAGGCCCTCGGCCTCGGCCTTCGCGCGGCTCTTGCTGCCCTCGGCGAGGCCGACGCGGACGTCGACACCCGAGTCGCGCAGGTTGAGCGCGTGGGCGTGGCCCTGGCTGCCGTAGCCGATGACGGCCACCTTGCGTCCCTGGATGACGCTGAGGTCGGCGTCGTCGTCGTAGAACATCTCGGCCATCGTGAGGGCCTCTCCTTCGTGTGGTGGTGGTGCTTCTCGGTGAGCGTAGGCGGGGCGGTCGGGCGGGTGCCGGGCCGTCCGCGACGTGGGTCAGGTGCGGGGCCGGGACGTGACCCGGCACCGGGTCACGCGGTGCGCAGGGTGCGGTCGGTGATCGAGCGCTGGCCGCGGCCGATGGCGACGACGCCGGACTGCACGAGCTCCTTGACGCCGTAGGGGTCGAGGACGTCGAGGAGCGCCTTGAGCTTCTCGGCGGTGCCCGTCGCCTCGATCGTCAGCGAGTCGGTGGCGACGTCGACCACCTTGGCCCGGAACATCTGGACCATCTCGAGGACCTGACTGCGGGTCGCCGCGTCGGCGCGCACCTTGATGAGCATGACCTGGCGGTGGACCGCCGAGTTCGGCTCGAGCTCGACGACCTTGAGGACCTCGACGAGCTTGTTCAGCTGCTTGGTCACCTGCTCCAGCGGCAGGTCCTCGACGTCGACGACGACGGTCATCCGGGAGATGTCGGGGTACTCGGTCTCCCCCACGGCGAGGGACTCGATGTTGAAGCCGCGCCGGGAGAACAGCGCGGCGATCCGGGCGAGGACGCCGGGCTTGTTCTCGACGAGGACGGACAGGGTGTGCTTGCTCATGGGGTCTCCTGGCTCACTGGCCGTCGTGGTCGGCGTCGGTCGGCTGCTCGATCGCCTCGGACTCCTCGCGGTCCCACTGGGGCGCGGTGTCGCGGGCGACCTGGATGGCGTCGTTGCTGACGCCGGCGGGGACCATCGGCCACACCATCGCGTCGCGGTGGACGACGAAGTCGACGACGACCGGGCGGTCGGTGACGGCCATCGCCTGGCGGATCGTCTCGTCGACGTCCTCCGGTGTCTCGCACCGCAACCCGACGCAGCCGTAGGCGTCGGCGAGCTTGACGAAGTCGGGGACGCGCGAGCCGACCGAGGTGTGCAGGTCGGTGTTGGAGTAGCGCTCGTTGTAGAAGAGCGTCTGCCACTGGCGCACCATGCCGAGGCTGCTGTTGTTGATGATCGCGACCTTGATCGGGATGTTGTTGATGACGCAGGTCGCGAGCTCCTGGTTCGTCATCTGGAAGCAGCCGTCGCCGTCGATGGCCCAGACCGTGCGATCGGGCTCGGCCACCTGGGCGCCCATCGCCGCCGGGACCGCGTAGCCCATCGTGCCGAGGCCACCGGAGTTCAGCCACGCGTTGGGGCGCTCGTACTGCACGAACTGCGCCGCCCACATCTGGTGCTGGCCGACGCCCGCGACGTAGATCGAGTCGGGCCCGGCGATCGCCGACAGCCGCTCCATGACGTACTGCGGTGCGAGGGTGCCGCCCTCGGGAACGGTGTAGCCGAGGGGGAAGGACTCCTTCCACCCCGCGACGCGCTCGCGCCACTCGGTGTAGTCGCCCCCCTTGCCGGCGTCGATGTCGGTGTCGAGCGCCTCGATGAGGTCGGTGATGACCGCCTTGCAGTCGCCGACGATCGGGACGTCGGCGCGACGGTTCTTGCTGATCTCGGCCGGGTCGATGTCGGCGTGGATGACCTTGGCCTCGGGCGCGAAGGTCGACAGCTGGCCGGTGACCCGGTCGTCGAAGCGGGCGCCGAGCGCGATGATGAGGTCGGACTTCTGCAGGCCGGTGACCGCCGAGACCGACCCGTGCATCCCGGGCATGCCCAGGTGGAGCGGGTGGCTGTCGGGCAGCGCACCGCGGGCCATGAGCGTGGTGACGACGGGGATCTGCGCGAGCTCGACGAGGCGGCGCAGCTCCTCGCTCGCCTCGGCCCGGATGACGCCGCCACCGACGTAGAGCACGGGGCGCCGGGCCTCGGCGATGAGGCGCGCGGCCTCGCGGATCTGCTTGCTGTGGGGGCGGGTGACGGGCCGGTAGCCCGGCAGCTCGATGCGCGGGGGCCACGAGAAGGTGGTGCGCGCCTGGAGGGCGTCCTTGCTGATGTCGACGAGGACGGGTCCGGGGCGGCCCGTGGAGGCGATGTGGAAGGCCTCGGCGATGACGCGCGGGATGTCGTCGGCCTTGGTCACGAGGTAGTTGTGCTTCGTGATCGGCATCGTGATGCCGCGGATGTCGGCCTCCTGGAAGGCGTCGGTCCCGATCGAGGTCGAGCTGACCTGGCCGGTGATCGCGACGACGGGGACCGAGTCCATGTGCGCGTCGGCGAGCGGGGTCACGAGGTTGGTGGCGCCGGGGCCCGAGGTCGCCATGCAGACACCGACCCGGCCGGATGCCGACGCGTAGCCCTCGGCCGCGTGGCCGGCACCCTGCTCGTGGCGCACGAGGATGTGGCGGACCTTGACCGAGTCCAGGAGCGGGTCGTAGGCCGGGAGGATCGCGCCGCCCGGGATGCCGAAGACGGTGTCGACCTCCATCGCCTCGAGCGACAGCACGAGGCTCTGCGCGCCGGTCACCTCGATGGGGGTGCGCGCCCGCGCCTGCTGGGCGACCTGCCCGGGGGTCGGGACGCCGGACGCGTGGGGTGCGGCGGGCGCGTGGGGGGCTGGGGCCACCGGGATCGCCGGCTTCGTGTCGCTCATCGGGGTCACCGTCTCTTCGTCGTTCTCTGCTGTCGCCGCGGGCGTGCGGCCTGTTCCGTGCACAAAAAAACCCTCCAGTCCCGTGGCGGGGACAGCGGAGGGAGCGCGTCTGGGAGTGCTGTCAGACGCGCTGGGGAAGTACGAGGACTCGGGCCACGGGACCACTCTCCCGCCGGCCCGTGGGGGTGTCAACCACCGAGACGACCGGTCCCACGATCCGGGACCGTGAGGTCGCTCACCGGGCCCGCGTCCCCTCGAGGTCGCGCGACATGCCCACGGAACGGCCCGCCGCTCGGCATGTCGCGCGACCTCGACGTGACGGCGACGGGTTCCTCGGGCTCGCCGTCCGGCCGAGGCGGGTCCCCAGGGCTCGACCGTCCGGCCGGGGACGGCTCGTGGAACAACGCGTCCTTCCGGGGAACGAGGGCTCCGCGTCAGCCCCGGACGCTCGGGGCCACCTCGCGCACCATGACGCAGTTGCCCTGGCCCTTGGGGCGGTCGTAGGTGAAGCCCTCGCGCTCGTACATCGTGCGGGTGCCGTTGTAGAGGAACGACGAGTTCTTCTTGCGGACCCCTCCGGTGTCGTGCGGGTAGCCCTCGACCACGCCGCCACCCGCCTGCGCGATGAGGTTGACGGCTCCGCGCAGGGCGACCGCCGCCAGGCCCCTGCCGCGGTGCGCCTTCTCGACCTGGATGCAGGTGACCCGGTAGTCGGGGAGCCGCTCGGCGGTGGCGAGGTACTCCTTGCGGTGGTGGATGCCGGGCAGCTCCTCGGGCGTGCCGTACTCCGCCCACGCGATGGCGAGGTCGCCGTCGTACACGAGCGCCGCGTGCGCGATCCCCTCGTCCACCCGGCGCTTCTTGAACGCCCGGTTGTCCTCGACGGTGCCGTCCGGGTCGCGGTCGTCGGGGTGGAACCACGTGCACCAGCAGCCGGCGAACATGCCCGTGTTGCGCTCGATGAGGGCGGCGAAGTCGTCGAAGGTCCCGGGCGTGAGCGCCCTGATCGTGACGTCGGACATGCCGGCAACCTAGCCCGCCCCGCCCGCGGCGTGGCCGATGGAGACACGGGCACGGGCACGGCCCCACGTCCCGGCGATGGCGACCCGGACGGGCGTGCTCAGATCTGAGACTGGTGCAGCTGGCCCAGGAGCTCGGGTCCGCGGCGGTCGAGACGGCGACCCCCGACGACGACCCCGACGGCGAGCAGCCCGAGCGCGTAGACGCAGCTGACGACGAACGTCGCCCACCGCGCCGCGGCCGACTCGCGGGTGAACCAGGCGGCGATGACGACCGGGAGGATGAGCACGCCGGGGCCGACGAACGACAGGATCGCCGTGAGGCAGCCCTGGGCCGCCCCTCCCGACGTGGCCGCGAACGGGTTGCCACCGGTGCGCGGTGCGGTCCCCGGGAAGTAGGCGCCGACGAGGACGGCGAGACCGAGGCTGCCGAGCAGCGCCGTGACGGAGATCGCCAGCCAGAGCAGCGGCTGGGTGACGGCCCCGATACCGACGCCGACGGCCCACGTCGCGATGAGGGCCGGCCCGTAGACGACGATCGACGCGAGCGCCCGGCCGAGGCGGTCCTCCCAGCCCCTCACGCCGACCGCGAGGTGCAGCCACCAGGCGGGACCGTCGAAGGCGAGGTCGTTCATCAGGCTCAGGCCCGCGAGGACGGCGAGCATGACGACGCCGGTGCCCGCGAGGAGCGTGCTGCCGGTGACCATCGCCTGGAGGACGAAGAAGACCGGGAGCACCGCCGTGCGCAGCGCGATGCCGACGAGCCGGCTGTCGCGGTACCAGGCCCGGGTGCGGCGGGCGGCGATCGTCGCGGTGGGCGAGGTGCCCAGCAGCAGCGGGAGGAAGCGGCCGCGGCCGATCCGCTGCCCGCCCGAGCTCCCGAGCGGAGAGGTGAGCGCCCGCGACAGCTGGTGCACCCACACGCGGTAGAGGAAGGTGACGAACCCGGCCGCGAGGGCGAGGTGGATCGCGGCGTGCCCCCACCGGCCCTCGGCGACGTCGAACGGCAGGCCCCAGGCCCAGCCGACCGGGGTCCACGAGGCGACCCACGCGGGGCCCCGCGCGTCGAAGGCGAGGATGTCGAGGAACAGCGAGTCGGTCGCGAGGAGCAGGTTGAGGCCGAGCGGCAGCATCGTCACGAGGGCGACGACGACGGCGCCGAGGAGCCGGCCGGTGCGCGTCGTCATGACGCGGGCGAGGGTGCTCGTCACGGCCCGCGAGAGCAGCACCGCCGTCGCGACCCCGAGCACCGCGGCGAGCAGGGCGGCCAGCGCCGTCTGTGGGGAGCGCGACCACGACCCCACCTGGGCGAGGGAGAGCCCGACGAGGAGGAGCGCGGGGATGCCGGTGAGTCCCGCGGCGAACAGGCCGGGGGCCAGCTCGCGCCCGCGCAGCGGCAGCACCGCGAACCGCGCCGGCTCGAGGGTCGAGTCGGCGCCGGCCGCGACGAGCGAAAGCACCGCCCACGACAGGGTGATCGCCGTGAAGAGCGGGACCGTGAGGGCGAGCATCCTCAGCGGCCGGGCCGACAGGAGGACGAGGCCGGGACCGAGGACCGCGAGGATCCCGAGCGCCCCGACCATGCCGAGGATCGAGGAGACGAGGTGGATCGTGCTGCGGTTCATCGCGGTCCGCCACATCGCGAGGCGGAGCCGGACGACGGTCGAGACGGTGCCGCGCACCCCGACGGGCGCACCCGTCGGCACCGTGACCTCGGCCACCCCCGTCGCCACGGTCACCCGAGCCAGGTGAGGCCGTCGCCGCCGGCGTCCTGCGCGCCGACGAGCTGGAGGAACCGGTCGTGCAGGGATCCGCCGCTGGTGAGCCCGCCGATGGAGTCCTCGGCGAGCACGCGTCCTCCGACGATGACGGCGACCCGGTCGCACAGGCCCTCGACGAGCTCCATGACGTGGCTCGACATGACGACGGTGCCGCCGCTGGCGACGTAGCGCCGCAGGATGGTGCGGATCGTCTGCCCGCTCACCGGGTCGACGGCCTCGAACGGCTCGTCGAGGACGAGCAGCCGCGGCGCGTGGATGAGGGCCGCGGCGAGGCTGATCTTCTTGACCATGCCGGCCGAGTAGTCGGCGACGACGGTGTTGGCGTCGTTGCCGAGGTCGAGCACGCCGAGCAGCTCGTCGGCGCGCGCGGCGACGACCTCGAGCGGCATCCGGCGCAGCGCCCCGACGTAGTGGAGCAGCTCGCGGCCCGAGAGCTGCTCGAACAGGCGCATGCCGTCGGGGGCGACCCCCATGACGTCCTTCGCGGCGGCGGGGTCGGTCCACACGTCGATGCCGAGGACGCGGGCGACGCCGCCGTCGGGGCGCAGGAGCCCGGTCGCCATCGACAGCGTCGTCGTCTTGCCCGCACCGTTCGGCCCGACGAGCCCGTAGAGCGAGCCGCGCGGCACGACGAGGGACAGCTCGTGGACGACCCGGCGCCCGCGGAACTCCTTGACGAGGCCGACGAGCTCGAGAGCCGGTCCCCCCGGGGTCGCGTCAGTCACACACGGCGCCGGTGCTCGCGCTCTGGACGAGCTTGCGGTACTTGGCGAGGACACCGCGGGTGTACTTCGGCTCCGGGTGGGTGACGCCCTCGGCGCGGCGGCGCTCCATCTCGGCGTCGTCGACGAGGAGGTCGAGGGTGCCGTTGGCGACGTCGAGCCGGATGGGGTCGCCGTCGTGGACGAACGCGATGGGGCCCTCGTCGACGGCCTCGGGAGCGACGTGGCCGACGCACAGGCCCGTCGTCCCGCCGGAGAACCGCCCGTCGGTGAGGAGCAGGACGTCCTTGCCCAGGCCGGCGCCCTTGATGGCCCCGGTGACCGCGAGCATCTCGCGCATCCCCGGACCACCCTTGGGTCCCTCGTAGCGGATGACGACGACGTCGCCGGCCGTGAGGCTGCCGTCCTCGACGGCGTCCATGGCGCGGCGCTCCCCGTCGAAGACGCGGGCGGTGCCCTCGAAGACGTCGGAGTCGAAGCCGGCGGACTTGACGACGGCGCCCTCGGGCGCGAGCGAGCCCTTGAGGATGGTGAGGCCGCCCGTGCGGTGGATCGGCTCGCTCATCGCGCGCACGACCTTGCCGTCGACGTCGGGCGGGGCGATGTGGGCCAGGTTCTCGGCCATCGTCCTCCCGGTGACGGTGAGCGTGTCGCCGTGCAGGAGACCGGCGTCGAGCAGGGCGCGCATGACGACCGGGACGCCGCCGACCCGGTCGATGTCGGTCATGACGAACTGCCCGAAGGGCTTGACGTCGGCGAGGTGCGGGACCTTCGCCCCGACCCGGACGAAGTCGTCGAGGGTGAGGTCGACGTCGGCCTCGTGCGCGATCGCCAGGAGGTGCAGGACCGCGTTGGTGGACCCACCGAAGGCCATGACGACGGCGATGGCGTTCTCGAACGCCTCCTTGGTCATGATGTCGCGGGCCGTGATGCCGCGGCGGAGGAGCTCGACGACGGCCTCGCCGGACTTGCGGGCGAACCCGTCGCGGCGGCGGTCGGTGGCGGGCGGCGCGGCCGAGCCGGGGAGCGACATCCCGATGGCCTCGGCGACCGAGGCCATCGTGTTCGCGGTGTACATCCCGCCGCAGGCGCCCTCACCGGGGCAGATGGCCCGCTCGATGGCGTCGACGTCCTCGCGGCTCATCAGCCCGGCGGCGCACGCCCCGACGGCCTCGAACGCGTCGATGATCGTCACGGTCTTCTCGGAGCCGTCGGACAGCTTGGCGATCCCGGGCAGGATCGACCCGGCGTAGAGGAACACCGACGACAGGTCGAGGCGCGCGGCGGCCATGAGCATGCCCGGCAGCGACTTGTCGCAGCCGGCGAGGAGGACCGAGCCGTCGAGCCGCTCGGCGTTCATCACGGTCTCGACGGAGTCGGCGATGATCTCGCGGCTCACGAGCGAGAAGTGCATCCCCTCGTGGCCCATCGAGATGCCGTCGCTCACCGAGATCGTCCCGAACTCGAGCGGGTAGCCGCCGGCGGCGTGGACGCCGTCCTTGACGGCCTTCGCGAGCCGGTCGAGGGAGAGGTTGCACGGGGTGATCTCGTTCCACGAGCTGGCCACGCCGATCTGCGGCTTGACCCAGTCGTCGTCACCCATGCCCACCGCGCGCAGCATCCCCCGCGCGGCGGCCTTCTCGAGGCCGTCGGTCACGTCGCGGCTGCGCGGCTTGATGTCGGGGGTGGTCGTCATGGCGCCATCCTAGGTTCGGGTCCCGCCGCGAGGAGGGCCGTTCCGACGAGTGGCCGGAGCGGCGCCGTGAAGACGCGTCGAAACTTTGTCGAAGGTGCTGCATCCACGGCGCCCGGTCCGGGGGAAGAGGTGGTGTCAGCAGCCCCCTGAAAGGACCCCCACCATGCGACGCACCCTCAGCACCGTCTCCGTCATCGGCCTCGCCCTCGTGCTCGCGGCCTGCGGCTCGGACGACGCCGACCCGGCCGCCTCGACGACGACGTCGGCCTCGGCGACCGCCACGCCGAGCGAGAGCCCGTCGGCCAGCCCCAGCGCCTCCGCGAGCGGCGACGTCGTCGACACCGCGGTCGCGGCCGGCGGCTTCACGACCCTCGCGGCGGCCCTCGAGGCCGCCGGCCTCGTCGAGACCCTCAAGGGCGCCGGCCCGTTCACCGTCTTCGCGCCGACCGACGAGGCCTTCGCGGCCCTGCCGGCCGGCACGGTCGACACCCTGCTCAAGGACCCCAAGGGCGACCTGACCCAGATCCTCACCTACCACGTCGTGCCCGGGAAGGTCCTCGCCGCCGACGTCGTGGGCCTGGACGGCCAGAAGGTCAAGACCGTGCAGGGCGCCGAGCTCACCGTGGGTGTCGACGGCAGCGCGGTCACCCTCACCGACGCCGCCGGCGCCACGGTGTCGGTGACGCAGACCGACATCGAGGCCACGAACGGCGTCATCCACGTCATCGACGGGGTGCTGATGCCCACCTCGTGAGCGTGCTCCCACGACGAAACGCCCCGGGTCGCACGACCCGGGGCGTTTCGTCGTGCCGGTCGTTCGTCGTGCCGGTGCGCTCGTCGTGCCGATGCCCTCGTCGCGCGGGAGGGAGCGCGTCAGATGCCGAGGGTGCCGCGCGCGACGCTGTCGCCGGAGTGCTCCGGACGGTCGTCGAAGCCCTCGCGCGAGATGTCGACGATGACGTAGCCCTCGTCGATGAGCGCCTGGTCGATGGCGAAGCGCTGGCTGCCGTCGCCGGGGCGCAGCACCCCGACGGACACCATCCGGGTGAGGTCGCGGTTGATGAGCCACACCTCGAGGTAGCCGCGGCCGGCGTCGATGGCGGGGGTCTCGACGTCGAGGTCGAGGTGGCCGTCGACCCGGACCGCGCTGGCCGCACCGAGGACCTGGTCGGTGTCGAGGGTGTCGAGGTCGGTCCGGGCGAGGACCACGGGCGCGGCCACGTCGTCGGAGCGGACGAGCAGCCCCGCACCGACACCGCCGACGACGAGCCCGGCAGCGGCCGCTGCGGCGACCCACCAGGCGCGGACCCGGCGCGGCCCGGCCCGCAGGGGGACGACCTCGCCGGCCTCCTGCTCGGCGGCGGCGGCCGTCGGCTCGGCGGCGGCGGCCGTCGGCTCGGCGGCGGCCGTCGGCTCCTGGGGCCGCGCGTCGCGGTCGACCTCCTCGAGGACGGCGCGCCAGACCGACGCGGGGGGCGCGGTGAGGGGCACGGCCGGCTCGCGCACGACACCGACGACGGCGGCGAGCGCGTCGAGCTCGTCGGCGCACCGGGGGCAGCCCGCGACGTGCGCGCGCACCTCGTCGGGGACCGGCAGACCGGTCGCGAGGTCGACGAGGGAGTCGTCGGGGTGCGACGTGGTGTCAGGCGTCATCTCGGGTCACCTCCTCCATCTGGGTTCTCAGGGCGGCCAGGCCGCGTCGGACGTGGCTCTTCACGGTGCCGAGCGGCAGCTGCAGCCGGTCGGCCACCTCGGGGTGGGTCAGCTGCTCGACCACCGCGAGGCGCACGATCGTCGACCGCGGCTCCCCCAGGCGCTCGAGGGCGTCCTCGAGGAGCAGCCGCGTCGCGAGGCGCTCGTCGGCGGGCGGCGCGTGCGGCCGGCGCTCGGCCCGGGTCGCGACGGCCGCGGCGTCGCGCGCCTCGCGGGAGCGCTGGGCGTGCAGGTCGGCGACCTTGTGGCGCGTGATGCCCACGAGCCACCCGGGCACGGTCCCGCGGTCCGGCTGCAGCGTGTGGCGTCCGCGCCACGCCGCGACGAACACCTGCTGGGTCACGTCCTCGGCGTCGTGGTGGTTGCCGAGGGAGCGCAGGGCCAGCGTGTGGACGAGCGCGGACCACCGCACCCACGCCTCCTCCAGCGCCTCGCGCGACCCGGCTCGCAGCCGCCTCGCGAGGTCCTCGAGGTCGAGGTCGACCTCCGTCCCCACACTCACCTCACTCACGATAGGCGGCCCGCCGTCCGGTTCGCCGGACGGGCGGGCGGGGGCGACGGTCGTCGCCCCCGCACCGGCCGTGGCGAGGTACGGCACGTCAGAGGTCGGCCGGCCGCAGGACGAACGCGATCCCGTGGGCGATCTGCGCGTTGCCGGCGTTGATGTCGAGGGCCCGCGGGACGAGGAACGGGTTGACGTCGTTGCGGTCCTGGTCGCGCAGCTCGACGATCCGCAGCCGCGGGCTCCACACCCGCACCCCGATCGTGGCACCCTGCGCCGTGGTGAGGGTCGCCCCGTTGGCCTTGACCGCCTGGGCCGCCGTGATCGCCGTCCCGGGCACGACGTGGTAGAGCAGGACCTGCTCGACGGCGTCGACCCCGACCGCGGCGACGAGCGAGCCGAAGACCTTCTCCTCCGACCAGCTCCAGCGCTTGGTGAGGTCGGCCGCGAGGACCTGGAACGCGCGGTCGTTGGGGATGAACGCGGTGAGGGCGACGTCCCCGTCGGCGAGGACGCCCACGGCGCTGTCGGGCTTCGCCGCGAGGACCGCGAGGACGGCCTCGGTGACGATGTCGTAGTCGTACCAGTTGCGGTCGAAGCGGTTGCCGTCGGAGGTGAGCACGGTGGCGAGGCTGCGGTCCCCCGTGGCGGCGGAGGCAGCGGGGGCGGCCGCGAGGCCGACCGTGGCGAGGGCGGAGGCGATGGCGACGGTGGACGCGATGCGGCGACGGATCATCTGGGGGTCCTCTCTGACGAGGTGGCCGCGTCGTCGCGACCACACCCTCCTTTCCGCGCGGAGGCGCCCGGTGGATGCACCGGGACGCGTCGGATGTGTCGCGGTCCTCCGCCGGCACGCCAGGCCCTACGATCCTGCGGGTGGGGACCCTGGGGGCGATGGTCGGCTCGGCGCTCGTCGTGCTGCGCGACGCGGCGCGGCTGCTCGTCGGGCAGTGGCCGACCCTGGCGGCGATCTCCCTCCTCGGGATCATCGGCCACAACGGGTTCCTGTGGTTCAGCGTGTGGCTGAGCGGGCACCGGGGCTGGGGGCTGGTGACGGCGGTCCTGCTGCCGCTCGTCCCCATCAGCTCCCTCGTGGCGCTCGTCCTCATGCTGCGCCACGCGGGGCGCTACGAGGCCACGCTCGCACCGCTCGTCACCGACACGGCCGGGCCGCGGCTGAAGGCCAGGCTGGCCCTCCTCGCGAGCACCCTCATCCCCTTCCTCACCCTCTACGTCGCGCAGGACCGCCTCGAGCAGGACCGGCGCGCCTTCGTCAACACCGCGGTCTCGACCGAGTTCATCACCTCGGGGTTCTGGAACCCCGACCGCGACACCGACCGCGGCGCCCTCGTGGTCGGCGCAGCCCTGTTCGGCCTCGTCGCCGTCGCGTTCGTGCTGCGGACCGCCCTCGACCGGTTCGCCCTCCCGGCCCGTCACCTCTCGTGGGGCGTGCTCGCGGCGTACGTCGAGGTCCTCTGGCTCTTCCTCCTCGCCAGCCAGGTCTCGTCCTCCAAGGACGAGGTCCGCGGCTGGCTCGAGGACCGGCGGCTCAGCGCCTGGGCCCTCGACCGGTGGGAGTCGGTCACCGAGCGGCTGGGCCCGCTCACGGCACCGGTCCGCGACCTCGGCGGCCAGGTCCTCGAGGTCGTCGCGAACGCCGACCAGACGATCGTCCTGCCCATCGCGTGGCTCACCGTCGGCGCCGTCGTGTTCGGCCGCGAGCTGGCGCCGCCGCGGGGGCCCGAGCGCACGCGTCGCTGGCGCGAGAAGGTGCCACCCTGGGTCGACCGCGGGGTCGGCGAGGCGACGAGCAGCATCGCCGAGCGCTTCGGCGCGCTCGCCCGCGGGGTGCGCCTGCTCGCCGTGGCGGGCCTGCTGCCGATGCTCCTGTTCTGCGTCGCCTTCCTCCTCGCCGGCCAGGCGGGCACGCTCGTCGACGAGGGGGTCCGTGCCGTCCTCGGACCGCGTGACGGCGATGCCGTCATCTTCTGGTCGCCGATCCTCGCGATCCTCGGCCAGGTCACCCGCGACGTCGTCGTCGTGTGCCTGCTCGCGGCCGCCCTCGGCCGGGTCGTCTCCGGCCTGCGGGCCACCGACGACCTCGCCCCGTCGGGCGAGGGGCGCGACGCCGTTCCCGCTCAGCCGCCGTCGCTCGCGAGCGGCCAGTCCGCGTAGAGGTGGAGGTCCGGGCTGACCCGGACCACCTCGGGGACGGCCCCCTCCGGGAGGAGGAAGACGGCGTCGCGGTCGTACTGCGGCGGACGGGTGCTCTCCCGGTCGGCATCCATGTCGAAGACGGTGGGGTTCACGACGTCGCCGCCCGGCTGGCACGAGGCGAGGTCGGCGACCCCGCCGGCGAGCGCCGTCGTCCCCGAGGCGTACTCGCGCCCGCGGGTGTCGCGCAGGAGCACCTGGCATGTCGTGAGCACGGTGGTCGGCGCGGCCTCGACGTGGACGCGCACCCGCCACGCGTCCAGCCCCGGCGGCACGGGCACCTGCTCGCCCCCCAGGAGCTCGACGGCGTCGGCCGGCCGGGTCTCGACGTGCCGCACCGAGAGCTCGACGGGCACCATGCCGGCCGACTGCGTCTCGGTCGTCGTGCTGAAGTGGGCCGTCCCGCGGCCGTCGAGGGCGACGCGCTCCAGCATCTCGTAGGGCCACCAGAGCTCGACGACCCGCTGACCGCTCGCGAGCACGGCGAGGACGAGGAGGACCGGGAGGGCGAGGAGCGCCACGCGCTGGCCGCGGAGGAACGCCCTCACGACGAGGCCTCCCGGCGACCGGTGCCCGGGTCGATCGCCGGCGGCGGCGTGCCGTCGACCCGGTCGGTGCGGGCGGCCCACCGCCGGACGTCGTCGCCCGAGATGCCGAGGTCGATGTCGGCCAGGTCGTCGCCGCGGACGTCGAACGGCGCCCTCGCCACCCGGAGGTGGGCCCCCACCGCCCTGTCGGCGGCGACCTCGAACGACACCACGCACTGGGTCTCGACACCGGGAACCGTTGCCGCGCAGGCCAACCCGTTGCGCACGCCCTTGGTGAGCTCCCGACCGTCGCGGTCCACGAGCGTGGCGTGGCGCAGGGTGACGGCGTCGAGGGTGGGAGTCACCGACAGGCGGGTGACGACCCACAGGCCCGGCGACTGCTTCGGGGCGCCCGGCCCGAGGTCGAGGACCGGGGCACCGTCGACCGACCGGGGAGTGAGGTCGGCGTAGCGCAGGGCGACCGTCTCGCCCATCGACACCGGCTGGAGGAAGGGACGGCCGAAGACCACGCGCTCTCCGCCGGCGAGGGCGTCCACGGCCCGTCCCGCGGCGAGGGCCGCGACGACGAGGACGACGGTGAGCAGCCCCTGCCGCACCGAGGGGCGGCCGAGGGAGGCGGCGCTCACGACGACGGCTCCGGGGCCGGGGCGAACTCGGTGACGGGGACGGTGACCCGCACGGCGGGGGTCGGGTCCCACCAGCCGTAGTCCTCGTCGACGTTGCTCTGGCGCCACTGGTGGCTGCGGAGGACGACCGTCACCTCGTCGGGCACCGGCGCCGAGGAGACCTGCTGGAAGAGGAGGACGGCCGGGTAGGTCAGGCCGGGCGCGAGGTCGCCGAGGCCCTCCGCGTCGTCGGACGACAGCATCGCGCTCGGCACGACCTCGTCCGGGCGCGCCGGGAGCGCACCGCCGCGGGCGTACGACGGCGGGACGAGCCCGGAGGCGCCCTCGAGCCGCACGAGGTCGCGCAGGGTCTGCCACGGCACGGACTGCGTCACGTCGTCGCTCGCCGAGACCTCCAGGCTGACGACGAGGTACCGCCCGACGGGCCGGGCCACCGAGTCGACCCCGAGGTCGGTGCCCACCCGGACCCGCTCGACGGCGACGGTGTACGGCTCGACGGACAGCGACCGGCCCGTCGGGGCGGTCGCCGGCTCGCCGGACCTGCTGTCGTCGAGCCCGCCGAAGGCGCCGCTGACGAGGAGCACGGCGAGCGTGAGCCCCACGCCGTACTCGCGGTAGCTGCGACCGGCTGCCCACGCCCGAGCGCCCGACAGCGCGCGGCTCCCCCGTCCCCCGGACCCCATGGGGACGAGTATGCCGTGGTCCGCGGGCCGATCAGGCGGAGGTCGTCGTGTCGGCCGGCGCCGGGAAGCGGCGGGGCCACCAGAAGCGGTCGCCGAGGAGGATCCCGATCGCCGGCACGAGCACCGTGCGCACGACGAGCGTGTCGAGGAGGACGCCGACGCAGATGATGACGCCGAGCTGCGCGAGGACGACGAGCGGCAGCACGCCGAGCACCGCGAAGACGGCCGCGAGGAGGATGCCCGCGCTCGTGATGACGCCGCCGGTCGCCGACAGTGCACGGAGCATGCCCGCCCGCGTCCCGTGCCCGCGCGCCTCCTCGGACGCCCGGGTCACGAGGAAGATGTTGTAGTCGACGCCGAGCGCGACGAGGAAGACGAACGCCAGCAGCGGCACGCCGTCGTCGAGGCGCTCGAACCCGAGCACCTGGGTGAACAGCACCCAGCTGATCCCGAGGCTCGCGGCGTACGTCGCGAGCACCGTCGCGACGAGGACCACCGGCGCGACGACGGAGCGCAGCAGGCCGCCGAGCGCGACGAGGACGAGGGCGAGGATGAGCGGCAGGATGAGCAGCCGGTCGCGGCTCGAGGCCGCCGCCGCGTCGACCGCCTCGGCCTCGGTGCCGCCGACGAAGGTGTCGGGTGTCGTGGCCACGGCGTCGCGGACGGCGAGGACGACGTCCTCGGCCTCGGTCGACGACGGCTCGGCGTCGATGACGACCGCGAGCTCGGACACGCCGCCCCCGCTCGTCGTCGGCCGGACGGAGCCCACGCCCTCGACGCCCTCGATGGCGGCGGCGACCTGCCTGGCGTCGCCACGCGTCACGACGACGGTCGGGTCGGCGCTGCCGGCCGGGAACGACTGCGCGAGACGCTCACCGGCGGCGATGGCCTCGGGCTTCTGGAGGAACTGGTCGGGGCCGTCGAGGCCCGTGCGAATCTGGCTCGTCCCGGCGGCGGCGGCTCCGAGGGCGAGCACCGTGACGACGACGAAGACCGCCGGGCGGGCCGAGACGGCGTCACCGACGCGGCGCCAGAACGACCGCGAGTCGGCGAGGCTGGACTCGCCGACGTGCGGGACCTTCGGCCAGAAGATCCACCGTCCGAAGACGACGAGCGCGGCGGGGAGCACGACGAGCGCGAAGACCGCCGCCACGACGACGCCGACGGCGCAGGCGAGGCCGAGGCCGCGCGTCGCGGGGAACACCGACAGCAGGAGGGTGAGCAGCCCGAGGACGACGGTCGACGCGCTCGAGATCACGGCCTCGGCGGTCCGCTTCACGGCGTGCGCCATCGCGGCCCGGCGGTCCTCGGTGGTGCGCAGCTCGTCGCGGTAGCGCGAGATGAGCAGGAGCGCGTAGTCGGTGCCCGCACCGAAGACGAGGACCGACAGGATGCCGATCGTCGACTCGTCCCAGATGACGTCGGTCGCCGCGAGGACCCGCGTGGCGGCGACGGCGGCGAGCTGGTCGGCGGCACCGACCACGGTCAGCGGGACGAGCCAGAGGAGGGGGCTGCGGTAGGTGATGACGAGCAGGAGGGCGACGACCGAGGCCGTGGCCGCGAGGAGGCGGGTGTTGGCACCGTCGAAGACCGCGGCGAGGTCGGCCTGGACGGCGGCCGGACCGGTGACCTGCGCGGTGAGCCCGTCGGGCAGGTCGGCCTTCGCGGCGGAGCGGACGTCGGCGACGACCTCGGCCGTCTCGGTCGCGTCGTTCGCCCGCACGGGGACGACGACGGTCGCGGCCGTGCCGTCCTCGGCGACCTGGGGTGGGGCGCCGACCGCCCCGGGGATGGCCCGGGCCCGCTCGGTGATCGTCGCGAGGTCGCCCTCGGAGAGTCGATCGCCGTCGCGGGCGAAGAGGACGACCGCGGCTGACCCCTCCTCCTCGGGCAGCTCCGCCCGCAGCTCGGCGGCGTCGCGGCTGTCCGAGCCGAGCGGGAGCTGGGCCGTGGCCGTGTCGGGCTGCGGCGCCTGGCCGACGACCCCGATGGCCGCGCCGGCCCCGAGGAGGGCCAGGAGGGCGAAGAGCCCGGCCACCCAGCGTCGGGTGATGAGATCGGCGACCCAGCCCATGGAACGTCCTCCGTTGCTACGATGGTCAGCAGGTGATTCAACAGATTACTAAGTTGGTGAGTGATATTACGGAGCGACGGCCGCGTAACGCAAGTCGGGCGATGCAGGAGCACGTCCCGGCGTGGACCGGGTCGAGCACGCTGGACTCCCTGCAGGACCTCGTCGACGTCGCCGCGCTCCTCCCCGCGGAGGTGGCGCGCCAGGCGGGCCTCTCGACGTCCGAGCTGCACTCGCTGCGCCACCTCTCCAAGGCACCGATGGGCCCCGTCGAGCTCGCCAAGGCGCTCGGCGTGACGTCGGCGGCGTCCTCGGGGATCGTCGACCGCCTCGTCGCCCGCGGCCACGTCGAGCGACGCAGCCACCCCGACGACGGCCGCCGCACGGCCGTCGTCATCACCGACTCCGGGCGCGCCGAGGTGCTGCGGCGGCTCGCCCCGATGTTCTCCGGGCTCGCGGCCCTCGACGCCTCGCTCGACGAGGGCGAGCGGGTCGTCGTCGAGCGCTACCTGCGCGGCGCCGCCGCCGCGATGCGCGCCCTGATGTGACCGGGCCACCCACCGGCGGCCCGGCCGCCGCGGCGTCCCGGGCGCTCGACTCCGTCCTCGACCGCACCGTCGCCCCCGGCTTCACCGCCCTCGGTCACGCCGTGCGTCGACGGCTCCCCACCTGGCCCGCCGACCCGGGCCCCGGTGCGCTGGCCGGGCGGCACGTGGCGGTCACCGGCGCGTCCTCGGGGCTCGGTCGGCGCACCGCCCTCGACCTCGCGGCACTGGGCGCCACGGTCCACCTCGTCGTGCGCGACCCGGGTCGCGGCGAGCGCGTCGCGGCCGAGGTCGACGCCGCCAGCCGCCCCGGCACCGCGCGCGTCTGGCGGTGCGACGTCGCCGACCTCGGCTCGGTGCGCGCGTTCTCCGACGCCTTCCTCGCGTCGGACCTGCCGCTGCGCGGGCTCGTCCACAACGCGGGCGCGCTCCCGCCGGAGCGCACCGAGTCGGCCCAGGGCCACGAGCTCACCGCCGCCCTCCACGTCCTCGGTCCGGTGCTCATGTCCGAGCTGCTCCTCCCGGCGCTGGCGGCCGACACCGGCCGGGTCGTCCTCGTGACGTCGGGCGGCATGTACACGCAGCCGCTGCCGGCGCACGACCCGGACTTCGAGCGGGGCGGGTACACGGGCGCCGTCGCCTACGCGCGCAGCAAGCGCGGTCAGGTCGAGCTGCTCCCCGTCCTCGCCGCCCGCTGGGCCCCGCGCGGCGTGAGCGTCCACGCGACCCACCCCGGCTGGGCCGCCACCCCCGGGCTCGACGCCTCGCTCCCCCGGTTCGCGGCGGCGTTGCGCCCCGTCCTGCGCAGCGACGCGGCCGGGACCGACACGACGACCTGGGTCCTCGCCTCGGAGCCCGCGCCGGAGTCGGGCCGGCTGTGGCACGACCGCCGGGTCCGCCCGACGAGCGTGCTGCGCCGCACCCGTCCCTCCGCCGAGGAGCGCGACCGCTACTGGGCGTGGGTCAGGTCCGCGACGGGCCTCGAGGACTGACCGGCCCTCAGTCCTGCGAGGACCGGCAGACGTGGAAGCGCTCGAGGCGCGCGTCGCCGACGTCGAGGTCGGCCCAGCGTCCGGCGTAGTGCAGCACCGCGAGCCCGCACGTCGGGAAGCCCTCGGCCATGGCGCGGTGCCCGTCGGTGCTGCCCTCGCCGTCGCAGAGCAGCTCGGCCAGGGACGGGATCCCCGGGGCGTGCCCGACGACCATGAGGACGTCGGCGTCCTCGTCGGCCTCGCGGACGACCTCGAGGAGGCGCTCGGCCGACCCGTTGTAGATCCGGCGGTCGAGGTGGACCTCGGTCTCGGGGCACCCGCCGTCCCAGACGCCCTGCGCGGTCTGCTGGGTGCGCTCGGAGGTCGAGCACAGGACCTCGTCGACCCCGATGCCGTGCTCGTGGAGCCACCGGCCTGCCGCCGCGGCGTCCCGCCGGCCCCGCGGGGTGAGCTCGCGCTCGTGGTCCTCGTCCCAGCGGTCCTGCTCGGCCTTGGCGTGCCGGAGGAGGACGAGCGTTCGGTCCTGCGCAGCCCGGGTCATGGGTCGATGATGCACCCGCCGAGGTGCCCCTGTCGCGGGCGCCCCGACAGGGCTACGGTCGGCAGCGGGGGCGGAACCGGTCCGCCGCAGCAGGAAGGACCACCGTCATGACCGCCGTCGACGACATCCTCGGGGCGCTCCCCGTCGAGCAGGTCGCCCAGCAGACCGGGTCCTCGCCCGACGAGATCCGCACCACGGCCGCAGCCGTCCTCCCCGCCCTCCTCGGCGGCCTGCAGGCCAACGCCGGCGACGACTCCGGTGCCGGGTCGCTCCTCGAGGCCCTGGGCCAGCACGACCCCGACCTGCTCTCCGGTGGCGCCGACCTGGACCGGATCGACCCGCAGGACGGGCAGGTCATCGCGAGCCACATCTTCGGCGACCAGCAGGACGAGGTCGCCAACCGGCTCGGCGGGCTGCCCGGCGTCGGCGGGTCCGGTGCCGGTGGGGCGCTCGTGAAGAAGCTCATCCCGATCCTCGCGCCGATGGTCCTGTCGTGGCTCGCGAACAAGGTCCTCAGGGGCGGGGCGTCCTCGGGGCAGGCCGGCGGGTCGGGGGGCGGGCTCGGCGACGTCATCGGGGACGTCCTCGGCGGTGGGTCGCCGGGCTCGAGCGGGTCGAGCGGGTCGTCGCCGTCCCTGCCCGGTGGGTCGTCGTCCGGCGCGCCGGGTGGCCTCCAGGACATGCTGCGCGACGTCCTCGGCGGGGCGACCGGCGGCGGGGCGTCCTCCGGCTCCACCGGTTCGGGCACGTCGACCGCATCGCCCGGTGGCCTCGACGCGGGCAGCATCATCGAGGACGTGCTCGGCGGCATCCTCGGCGGCGGCCGCCGCTGACCCGTCCCCACATCGACCAAAAGGTCACCCCAGGTACAGAACCCGCCCCCGGCCCGTACCTGTCGTGACCTATTGGTCGCTTCGGGTACGCAGTCGCGCGACCAGACCGTGGGACAAGATCGCCCTGTTGGTCGATCCTGACCCAGCGCCATGCCAGCTCCCGGGACAAGATCGCCCTGTTGGTCGACCCTGACCCACGTCGGGGGGATCGTGACCCGGGGGCGGGCTCGGGTCGGGCGACGTGGGGTCAGGACTGGCCGAGGCGGGCGAGGATGAGGCCGCGCGCGGCGCCGGCGTCGGCCTGGCCCTTCATCTCCTTCATGACCTGGCCGATGAGGGCCCCCACCGCCTGCACCTTGCCGTCACGGATCTTGGCGGCGACGTCGGGGTTCGCGGCGATGACGGCGTCGACCGCCGCCTCGAGCGCACCGGTGTCCTGCGACAGCTCGAGCCCGCGCGCGTCGGCGACCTCGGTCGGCGTCCCCTCCCCGGAGAGCACGCCCTCCCAGGCCTGCCGCGCCATCGAGTCGTTGAGCCGGCCCGAGGTGACGAGCCCCTCGAGCTCGACGACGTGCGCCGGCGTGATCCCGAGCGACGCGGCGTACGCGGGCACGTCGACCCCCTCGGCGTTGGCGCGACGGGCGACCTCGCCCGACCACCACTTGCGCGCGGCACCCGGCGAGGCGCCTGCGGCGACGGTCTCCTCGACGAGCTCGACGAGCCCGGCGTTGACGACGTCGCGCATCTCGAGGTCGGCGAAGCCCCAGTCGGACTGCAGCCGCCTGCGACGGGCGGCCGGCGGCTCGGGCAGCGTGCCCCGCAGCGTCTCGACGGTCTCGTCGGAGGGCGCCACGGGGACGAGGTCGGGCTCGGGGAAGTAGCGGTAGTCCTCGGCGTCGGACTTCACGCGGCCGGAGGTCGTGATGCCGGTGTCCTCGTGCCAGTGCCGCGTCTCCTGCACCACGGAGCCGCCGCCCGACAGGATCGCGCCGTGCCGGCCGACCTCGTAGCGCACGGCCCGCTCCACCGAGCGCAGCGAGTTGACGTTCTTGGTCTCCGAGCGGGTGCCGAACACCTCGGCGCCCTTGGGCATGAGCGAGAGGTTGACGTCGCAGCGCATCGAGCCCTGCTCCATCCGCACGTCGGACACCCCGAGCGCCTTGAGGAGGTCGCGCAGCGTCGCGACGTAGGCCTTGGCGATCTCGGGCGCGCGCTCCCCCGCCCCCGTCATCGGCTTGGTGACGATCTCGATGAGGGGGATGCCGGCGCGGTTGTAGTCGACGAGGGAGTGGGTGGCGCCGTGGATGCGACCGGTGGAGCCGCCGACGTGCAGCGACTTGCCGGTGTCCTCCTCCATGTGGGCCCGCTCGATCTCGACGCGGTAGGTCGTGCCGTCCTCGAGCTCGACGTCGAGGTGGCCGTCGAAGGCGATCGGCTCGTCGTACTGCGAGGTCTGGAAGTTCTTCGGCATGTCCGGGTAGAAGTAGTTCTTCCGGGCGAAGCGCGACCACGGCGCGATGGAGCAGTTGAGCACCAGGCCGATCCGGATGGCCGACTCGACCGCCTTCTCGTTGACGACCGGGAGCGCGCCGGGCAGGCCGAGGCAGACCGGGCAGACCTGGGTGTTGGGCTCGGCACCGAACTCGGTCGGGCAGCCGCAGAACATCTTCGTCGCGGTGTTGAGCTCGACGTGGACCTCGAGCCCCATGACGGGGTCGAACGCGGCGAGCGCGTCGTCGAAGGAGATGGTGGGCTCGGGCGCCTGCGTCGTCATGGCTCAGGCCTCCTTCGTCGTCGTCGCGGCGAGCTCGGGGGCCCGGTCGAGGATCGAGCCGCCCCACGCGGCCGTCAGCCGCGCCTCGAGGGCGGCGCCCACCGCGTAGAGGCGGTCGTCGGCCATCGCGGGTGCCAGGATCTGGAAGCCCGTGGGCAGCCCGTCCTCCTCGGCGAGGCCGCTCGGCACCGACATCCCGGGGATGCCCGCAAGGTTGGCGGGGATCGTCGCGATGTCGTTGAGGTACATGGCCATCGGGTCGTCGAGCTTGTCGCCGAAGCGGAACGCGGTCGTCGGTGACGTCGGGCTGACGAGGACGTCGGCGGTCTCGAACGCGGCGGTGAAGTCGTTCGCGATGAGGCGGCGGACCTTCTGCGCCGAGCCGTAGTAGGCGTCGTAGTACCCGCTGGACAGGGCATAGGTGCCGAGGATGATGCGGCGCTTGACCTCGTCACCGAAGCCGGCGTCGCGGGTGGCCGCCATGACCTGCTCGGCGCTCGGCGCGTCGACGCCCTCGGGGGCGACGCGCAGGCCGTAGCGCATGGCGTCGAACTTCGCGAGGTTGCTCGACGCCTCGCTGGGGAGGATGAGGTAGTACGCCGCGAGCGCGTAGGTGAAGCTCGGGCACGAGACCTCGACGACCTCGGCCCCGGCGTCGACGAGGTGCGCGACGGCCTCGTCGAAGCGGGTCTGCACGCCGGCCTGGAACCCCTCGCCGGTCAGCTCGCGCACGATGCCGATGCGCAGGCCCGTGACGTCGGCACGACGGGCGGCCTCGACGACCGGCGGCACGGGGGCGTCGATCGAGGTGGAGTCGAGCGGGTCGTGGCCGCCGATGACCTCGTGGAGCAGCGCGGCGTCGAGCACGGTGCGCGTGCAGGGGCCGGCCTGGTCGAGCGAGGACGCGAGGGCGACGAGCCCGTAGCGCGAGACCCCACCGTAGGTCGGCTTGGTCCCGACGGTGCCCGTGACCGCGGCCGGCTGGCGGATCGAGCCGCCGGTGTCGGTGCCGATGGCCAGCGGGGCCTGGAAGGAGGCGACGACCGAGGACGAGCCGCCACCGGACCCACCGGGGATCCGGTCGAGGTCCCACGGGTTGCGGCTCGGGCCGTAGGCGCTGTGCTCGGTCGAGGAGCCCATCGCGAACTCGTCCATGTTCGTCTTGCCGAGGATCGGCATGCCGGCCGCCCGCAGGCGCGAGACGAGCGTCGCGTCGTAGGGCGGCACCCAGCCCTCGAGGATCCGGGAGCCGCACGTCGTGGGCAGGCCCTGCGTCGCCATGACGTCCTTGACGGCGATCGGCACCCCCGCGAGGCGGTGGAGCGACTCCCCCGCGGCGCGACGGCGGTCGACGTCGTCGGCCTGGGCGAGCGCGCCCTCGGCGTCGACGTGGAGGTAGGAGTGCACGGCGCCGTCGACCGCGGCGGTGCGCTCGAGGTGGGCCGCGGCCACCTCGCGGGCCGACACGCTGCCGGCGGAGAGGAGGTCGGCGAGCTCGGCGGCGGTGGACCGGGTGAGGTCGGAGGCAGTCACGTCACGGCTTTCTTCGGCGGGGTGGGACGAGGGGCGCGGCGTCGGGGCGCGCTCACTCCTCGTCGAGGATGCGGGGGACGCTGAAGCGCTGCTGCTCGGACTCGGGCGCCGCGGCGAGCGCGGCACCGGGAGCGAGCGAGGGCCGCACGACGTCGGGCCGGGTCACGTTGACGATCGGCATCGGGTGGCTCATCGGCTCGACGTCGTCGATCGGCGCCTGCTGGACGGTCGCGACCGCCTCGAGGATGACCGACAGCTCGCCGACCATCCGGTCGAGCTCGGCGTCGGACAGGTCGATGCGGGCGAGACCGGCGAGGTGCGCCACGTCGTCACGGGTGAGGTCGGCCATGGGAGCCAGTCTATGGGCGGTCGAGGGGGCTGCTCGCCCCGCCCACCGGCCTGCGAGAATCGCCCGGTGCTCACGGACACCGCGTCGCTCCAGGTCGTCCTCGACGTCGTCGGTGTCTTCGTCTTCGCGCTCTCCGGGGCCCTCGTCGCGGTCCGCAAGGGCCTCGACCTGTTCGGGATCCTCGTCCTGTCCTGGGTCGCGGGGCTCGGCGGCGGCATCATCCGCGACCTCTTCCTCGGGCTGACGCCCCCGGTGGCGGTCAGCGACTGGCGGCTCCTCGCCGCGGCGGTCGGTGCCGGGTCCCTCGTCTTCGCCCTCCACGGGCGCTGGCAGGACCTCGCCGCGCGCCACCCGGACGCCCGGTGGCGCCGCGCCTCGCTCGCCGTCCGGCTGCTCGACGCCGCGGGGTTGGCCGTCTTCGCGGTCAGCGGGGCCCTCGTCGCCCTCGACGCCGACGCCGGGCCGCTCGCGGCGACCCTCATCGGCGGGATCACCGCGATCGGCGGCGGGCTGCTGCGCGACGTCCTCGCCCGCCGGGTGCCCGAGGTGCTCCAGCGCGAGCTCTACGCGGTCCCCGCCCTCGCCGGCGCCGGGCTCGTCGTCCTGCTCCAGCACCTCGGGGTGCTGACCTCGCTCACGGCGTGGCTGGCCGTGGCGTTCGTCTTCGTGACCCGCGTCGCCGCGGTCGCCCTCGACCTCAACGCACCCCGGGCCCTGCGCAGCGGGGGCTGACCACCGACGCAGCCGCGCGGCCGGTCGCCCCGCCGGCGTGGCTCAGGCGCCGTCGCCCGGTGTCGTCGTGGGGCGCAGCAGCCGCGAACGGGAGTACTCGTCGGTGACGAGCTCGGGCCGCTCGGCCGCCCACGCCCGCACGAGGTCGAGCACCGCCGGGAACTCCCGGCTGCTGTCGGCGACCTGGACGACCTGTCCCGCGCCGTGGACCCGCACCCGCGCCCCGCGGTCGGCCCGCCCCAGCGCCGCCGGCGCGAGCGCCTCGAGCCGGGTGAGCCCGCTGACGGGGACCGAGAAGGACCCCGGGCGACGGCTGACGCCGTCGGGGCCGAGCTCGACCCGGTAGGTGAGGAGGAACCACACGGCGGGCGGGACGACGACGACGAAGAACCCCAGGAGCACGAAGGCGACCACCGTCGCCGGCCAGGGCACGTCGTCCCCGGGGCCGTTGGTGACGAGACCGACGAGGCCGACGACGCACAGCACCCACCAGATGACCATCAGCGGCAGGCTGACCACCCGCGCCCACCCCGGCGACCTGACGACGACGCGCGTGGGGAGTGCTCCCCGTTGAGGTTCGCTCATGCCTGTAAGTATCGTCACGACACGAGGGGACGCACCCGGGGGGAACGACCGGGACGCCGACGACCACACAGGAGGGTGCTCCATGACGCAGTACGACGTCAGTCCGGCCGAGATCCGGCGCCACGCGAGCGACGTCGCGAGCGTGGCGCTGACCCTCGGGCAGATGTCCGACGCGAGCTCGGTCAGCGGGGACAGCTACGGGCTGATCCTCGCCTGGCTCCCGGGCGTCATCAACGACAACGCCGGCGACGTCAAGGGTGCGCTCGACACCGTCGCGACGAACGCCGACCAGGCCGTCAACGGCCTCAAGGCGATGGCCGACCAGTACGAGGCCGACGACGCCAACGCGTCGTGGCAGCTGAGGAGCTCCTACCCGTGAGCGGCGACACTCCCCCCACCGCCTCTCCGGTGAACCCCTACGCGGTCGCCGACGAGGGCAGCACCAACGCCGGCGACGCGTTCTTCGGCCTCGACGAGGGGTCGGGCTGGACGTCCGGGGCCGGCATCATCGACAGCGGGTACGGCACCATCTCGTCCCTGTGCGAGGGGAACTGGGTCGACGCCGGCCTCAGCGGGGTCGCCCTCGTCCTCGACGCCGCGGCGACGGCCGCCGACCCCATCGGCTCGGCCCTGGCCGCCGGCATCGGCTGGATCATCGACCACCTCAACCCCATCAAGGGCTGGTTCGAGGAGGTGGCGGGCAACCCGGGCGGAGCCGTCGCGCAGGCGCAGACCTGGGGCCTCATCGCCGCCGACCTCGCCCCGGCCGCCGCGGACTGGACCTCGGGCGCCACCGCGCTGGAGGGCGGGAACGAGGGCCCGGCGGTCAACGCCTACCTCGGGTGGCAGCAGACGCACACCGAGGCGATCATCGCCCTCGAGGGCGCGGCGCTCGGGATGCAGGAGTCGATCGCGCAGGCGGCCGGCCTCGTCGGGTTCGTCCACGGCTTCCTCCGCGACGTCCTCGCCCAGCTCATCGGGGCGGCGATCAGCTGGGTGACCCAGGCGGTGCTGTCGTTCGGCACGCTCATCCCGTGGATCATCGGCCAGATCGGCACCCGGGTCGCCGCGGTCACCGCGCGCTGCTCGAACTTCGTCACCGCCCTGGTCCGCTCGGGCAGCAAGCTCGGCGACCTGCTCGGCGCGCTCGGCTCCTGGGGGCGCCAGCTGCTCCGGCTGCTCGACAAGATCAAGACCAACCCGGCCCTGCACCGTCCCACCCCACGCCACCGGGCACCGGGCGGGCCGTCGACGACCGTCCCGCCGTGGCGGACGACACCACCGCCGGGGTGGACGCCCGGGGGTCGGCACTCGGCGCCGCAGCCGGGCTTCGGCGACCACATGGTCGACGGCGTCCGCGGGGGCGTGCGTGACAGCCCCTACACGATCGCGACCAACGCCACGGACGGCGGCAAGCAGACCAACGCCGGACGCGACACCGAGGACGAGTAGCCGCAACGCCGAGGACGAGGCGTCGGCCCCGAGGGGCCGACGGTCAGAGCGCCCGGACGATCTGCGCCACGAGCGACACGGGGTAGATGGTCAGGCCCAGGAGGACGACGGTCCACAGGAGCCACCGCACGCGCAGCCCGACCGTCGTGCGGTCCTCGACGTCGGGCGAGCGGAACGAGGCGAAGAACCGCGAGTTCGCCAGCAGGCCGTAGCGGCCGTCGGCGCGGCGGGCGAACGGGCTCCACCAGTCGCCGGTCCGCAGTCCCACGACGACCCCGCGCAGGTACGGCACGAGGAACAGCAGGAGGACGCCACCGAAGACGAGCAGCGAGATGGAGCTGATGACGACGATGCCCCGCTCCGGGGTCAGCTCCTGCAGCGGCACGACGGCTCCTCCCCTGACGGGCCCGGCGGGCCCGTCCCCACGATGGTGACGGCCCGACGCTACACGGGCGCCCGCCCGGGTCGCCGCCCGGGAGGAGGCCTCGATAGGGTCGGGGAATGAGCCAACCGAGGGGGTACTCGAGTCCGGAGGAGGCACTCGCCGCGATCGCCGCGCAGACGGCGCAGGCCGGTCCGGACGCCGAGAGGGCGCAGGCGTGGAGCGCCGAGGTCGCCGCACTGGAGGGGACGGGCACGTCCGCCCGCGGGCACGTCAGGGCGACCGTCGACGTGCAGGGCCTGCTCACCGGGCTCGCCGTCACCGACGAGATGGCCGGGCGGGGCGGGACGGCCGTCACGGCGGCGCTCCAGCAGGCGCTGCGCGCCGCCCAGGAGTCGGTCCGCGACCAGGCGGTCCGCTCCTCCGAGCGGGCCTGGGGTCCCGACTCCCCCACGACGCACGCCTTCCGCGGAGAGGTCGAGACGGCCACCCGCCTCGTCGAGGTCGAGCCGGTCGCCACCGACGGCCGGGGCGAGGCGCCGCCGCCCCGCGGGCCGCAGCACGACGGGGGGACCTGGTGATGGACCCCCACCTCTTCGCCGGCGAGACGCCCGGCGCCCTCGAGCTCGACCGGCTCGTCCAGCAGGCCCAGGCCGCCTTCGCGTGGCGGGCCCAGGTCGACTCCTACCGTGGTCGCGCCTCCCTCGAGGGGGTCGACGTCGAGGTGTCGTCCACCGGTGGCGTCGTCGCGGTCCGCGTGGCCGACGCGGCGTGCTCGCGTGGCGGCGACGCCGTGGCGGGCCTCGTCCTCGACGCCGTGCACGCCGCGCAGCGCGACCTCGCCGAGCAGGTCCGCCGCTCGGCGGTCGAGACGTTCGGACCCGACTCGCCGCAGACGGGCACCGTCGACGAGGCCGTCGGCACCCGCTACCGGCGGGCCGCCGTCCTGCAGGCCACCCCCGACGAGGACGACCGCCGCTGACCGCGACGGCGACCCGGCGCCGCGCCGCCGTCAGGGGCCGTCGGGCGACCCCGTCTCGAGCAGCCGGGTGAAGCCGGCCTCGTCGAGGATCGTCAGGCCCAGCTCGCGGGCCCTGTCCTCCTTGGAGCCGGCGTTCTCCCCCACGACGACGTAGTCGGTCTTCTTCGACACCGAGCCCGAGGCCTTGCCCCCGCGGGAGAGGATCGCCTCCTTGGCCTCGTCGCGCGAGTACCCGTCGAGGGACCCGGTGACGACGACGGTCAGCCCGGCGAGGGTCTGTTCGACCGACTCGTCGCGCTCGTCCTCCATCCGGACGCCGTCGGCGGCCCACCCGTCGACGATCGCGACGTGCCACTCGTTGCCGGGCCGGTCGAACCAGTCGCGCACCGACTCGGCGATGACCGTGCCGACGCCCTCGACTCCGGCGAGCTCCTCGACGCTCGCCTCGCGGATCCGCTGCATCGACCCGAGGTGCTGGGCGAGCGCTCGCGCGGCGGTCGGCCCGACGTGGCGGATCGACAGGGCCACGAGGACGCGCCAGAGCGGCTGCTCCTTGGCGCGGCCGAGGTTGTCGACGAGCTTCTGGCCGTTCGCCGACAGGACGCGGCCGTCGACGACGGCCTCCTCCGGGTCGGTCCTCCTCGCCGCCCTCGTGTACAGCGGGACCCGGGCGATGTCCTCGGCCGTGAGCCCGAACAGGGTCGACTCGTCGTCGATGACCCCGGCGTCGAGCAGCGCGACCGCGCCCTCGTAGCCGAGGGCCTCGATGTCGAAGGCCCCGCGCCCGGCCAGGCTCGAGAGGCGCTCGCGCAGCTGCGCCGGGCAGGAGCGGCTGTTGGGGCACCGGATGTCCTTGTCGCCCTCCTTCTCGGGGGCGAGCGCGGTGCCGCAAGCCGGACAGGTCGTCGGCATGACGAACTCGCGCTCGGTGCCGTCGCGCAGGTCGACGACCGGCCCGAGGATCTCGGGGATGACGTCGCCGGCCTTGCGCAGGACGACGGTGTCGCCGATGAGGACGCCCTTGCGCTGCACCTCCGTCGCGTTGTGCAGCGTCGCCCGCTCGACCGTCGACCCTGCGACGACGACCGGCTCCATCACCCCGAACGGCGTGACCCGGCCCGTGCGACCGACGTTGACCTGGATGTCGAGGAGCCGGGTGTTGACCTCCTCGGGCGGGTACTTGAAGGCGATGGCCCACCGGGGCGCGCGCGAGGTGGACCCGAGGCGGCGCTGCACCGAGATCTCGTCGACCTTGACGACGACGCCGTCGATCTCGTGCTCGACGTCGTGCCGGTGCTCGCCGGTGCGCGCGATGAAGGCGTTGACCTCGTCGATGGTGTCGACCACTCGGAAGTGGGACGAGACGGGCAGGCCCCACGCCTCGAGCGCGGCGTAGGCCTCGCTCTGCCGCGTCAGGTCGAACCCCTCGCGCTTGCCGAGGCCGTGGACGAGCATGCGCAGCTCACGGCTCGCCGTGACCCGGGGGTCCTTCTGCCGCAGCGAACCGGCCGCGGTGTTGCGCGGGTTGGCGTAGGGGGGCTTGCCCGCCTCGACGAGCTGCGCGTTGAGCTCACCGAACGCCTCGATCGGGAAGTAGACCTCGCCGCGCACCTCGACGAGCTCGGGGACCGGGTGGGTCGGGGTCGCCTCGAGCTCGGTCGGGATGCCGCGCACCGTCCGCACGTTGAGCGTGACGTCCTCACCGGTGCGGCCGTCGCCGCGGGTCAGCGCCCGGGTGAGGCGTCCCTTCTCGTAGAGGAGGTTGACGGCGAGGCCGTCGATCTTCAGCTCGCACAGGTAGTGCAGCTCGGCTCCGCCCGCGTCACGGGTGACGCGGGCGTTCCACTCGAGCATCTCGTCGGTCGAGAACGCGTTGTCGAGGCTGAGCATCCGCTCGAGGTGGTCGACGGCCTGGAACTCGGTGGCGAAGACCGCGCCGCCGACCTGCTGCGTCGGGCTGTCGGGGGTGCGCAGCGACGGGTGCTCGTCCTCGAGGGCGTTGAGCCGCCGCATGAGGACGTCGTACTCGCCGTCGCTGACGGTCGGCGCGTCCTTGACGTGGTAGGCGAACTGGTGCCCTCGCGCCTCCTCGGCGAGGGTCTCCCACTCGTGCCGGGCCTCGTCGGGCACGACGTCGGTGGGCTGGTCGACGGCGGGGTCGGAGGGCGTCTCGCTCACGTCGTCATCCTGCCGCAGACCACCGACGGCCGGGGGTCAGCGCGGCGGGACGCGACCGAGGAGGACGTCGCGGGTCACCTCGAGCTGCCCGAGGTGCTGCGCCAGCTCCTCGTAGACGTGGAGGAGGACCCCGCCCTGGGTCCGCAGGCCGGGCTCGTCGCGGTCGCGGCCGGGCGGCGGGTTCGCCGGGGCGTCGGCGGGGACCGCGGCGGCGACGTCCTCGTGGAGGGCCGCCCGCCCGGCGCCGAGCAGCGCGAGCGCCTCCGCCACGGTTCCGGTGGCGGTGAACTCGGCGTCGCGGTCGCGTGGCACGACGATGCCCCGGTTCACGGTCCGGCCCCACCGCGCCATGACCCCGACGACGTGGGTGGCGAGCCCGAACGCCGAGTTGCCGCCGTCGAGGCGCGCGTTGACGAGGTCGTCGCCGAGCTCGCGGCAGATCGCGGCGTACCCGTCGAGCGCGGTGTCGCAGTACCCGAGGAACTCGTCGGTGGTGATCACGCCGACCGACGCTACGCCCTCGGCGGACGCCCCGCCGAGCCCGTGCCCCGCCCGCCCACCGGAGGCTAGGTTCAGCAAGTGGGAACCGTCGACCTGCGTGACGCCGACCGCGCGTGCGGCGCCAAGGCGTGGCACCTCGGGGTGCTGCTGCGGGCCGGCCTCCCGGTGCCCGACGGCGTCGTCGTCACCGGCCCGGTCACGCCCGACCGCCTCCGGTCCTCGCCGGCAGCGGCACTCCTCGACGCACCCGTGGCCGTGCGCTCGTCGGCCCCCGGCGAGGACGGACCCGACGCGTCGTTCGCCGGACAGCTCGAGACCGAGCTGGGGGTCCGCGGCGCGCAGGACGTCGCGGCCGCCGTCGCGCGGTGCTCGTCCTCCGCCCGCTCGGCTCGCGTGCTCGCCTATGCGGCACGTTCCGGTTCCGCTCTCCCGGAGCGCGTCCCGGTCATCGTGCAGCGGCTGGTCGCCGCCGAGGCCTCGGGGGTCCTCGTGACCCGTCACCCCACCACGGGCGAACGCGTCACGGTCGTCGAGGCGACGTGGGGGCTCGGCCCGTCGGTGGTCGACGGCGCCGTCGTGCCCGACACGACGACCGTCAGCGAGGAGGGCACCGTGTCGACCCGGCTCGGCGACAAGGCGACCCGGCTCGACCTCGCACCCGACGGCCTCGTCTCGACGGCCGTCGGCGACGACGACCGGCGACGCCCCTGCCTGCCCGACGCGCTCGCCCTCACCCTCGCCGGCATGGGACGGCGCTGCGAGGCGCTCCTCGGAGGGCCGGTCGACGTCGAGTGGGCGGTCGCCGGCGGACGGGTCTGGCTGCTCCAGGCCCGACCGATGACGGCCCTGCCGGTCGCCGGAGCGCCCCGGTCCGTCGCGCGGGCACCGTCCCCGGGCCCGCCCGTGGTGACGGGCACGGGGAGCAGCGGCGGGGTTGCCACCGGCCCGGTCCGCGTCGTGCGCGACGTCGACGGCTTCTCCGCCGTGCGCCGCGGCGACGTGCTCGTCTGCCGGACCACCGACCCCGCGTGGACGCCGCTCTTCAGGGTGGTCGCGGCGGTCGTCACCGAGACCGGCGGACTGCTCTCCCACGCCTCGATCGTCGCCCGCGAGGTCGGCATCCCGGCCGTCGTCGGGGCCACCGGCGCCCTGGAGGTGCTCGTCGACGGTGCGCTCGCCACCGTCGACGGCGACCGCGGCGTCGTGACGCCGGAGGAGGACGGCCGATGACCCACGTCTCGACGCCCGACCTGCTCACCCTCCACGCCGTGCGCCTCCTCGGGTTCGCGCCGACCGACGCGGTGGCCGCGCGGTTCGCCCTCGACCCGGTCGACACCGAGGCGGTGCTCCACGACGCGAGCGAGCGGGGGTGGGCGACGTGGTCGACCTTCCTCGAGATGGCCGGGTGGTCGCTCAGCACCTCCGGGCGGCACGAGGGCGAGCGGCTGCTCGCCGAGGAGCTCGACGCGAGCGGAGGACGCGGGGTCGTCGAGGCCGGCCACCACTCCTTCCTCCCCCTCAACGCCGTCGTCACGGGCGCCCTCACCGGGGTGCAGCTCGCGGCCGAGCCGTCCCTCGACGAGCAGACGCGCGACGTGCTGCTCGGCGTGGGGGCGTCGCTGGGCGAGCTCGAGGACTCCCTGACCTCGGCCCTCGGGCGCTTCGCCGGCTACCGCGGCCGCTTCCTCACCGCCCTCTTCCGGGCCGACGACGACCCGGCCTGGCTGGCGGGCACGTCGGTCGACTCCTGCCACCGCGTGTGGTTCGAGCTCCACGAGGACCTCGTCGCCACCCTCGGCATCACCCGCTGAGGCCGCTTCTCGCTCAGGGCTTCCCGGACAGCATCTCGGTGACGCGCGCGGCGATCTCGCGGCGGGCCCGGCGCCCCTCGGGGGTCGGGAGCAGCGGGTAGTCGTGGATGGCGCCGTCCTCGACGTGGAGGGTGAAGCCGCTGTCGGCCGGGATGCGGCGGCCGAGCTCACGGCAGTCGGGCAGGGTGATGTCGCGGGTCCCCACCCAGACCTCCACCGGGGGCAGGTCGGTGAGCGGGCCGAAGAGGGGGCTGACGCGGGGGTCGTCGACGCCGAGGTCCCCGGCCCACGAGGCCGCGATCGGGTGCAGACCGGCCCGGGTCAGCCACGGGTCCGTGGGCTCGACGGCCTCGATCTCGGGGTTGGCCATCGTGAGGTCGACCCACGGGGCGACGAGGAGGAGCCCGCCCAACCGGTCGCGGACGGCGGGCGACGCCTGCTGCGCGGCGACGAGGGCGAGCCCTCCCCCGGCCGAGTCCCCGCAGAGGACGACCCGGCGCCCGTCGGCGACGAGGTCGGCCACGACGTCCCCGACGAGGTCGACCGCCTCGGCCGCGGTGTGGTGCGGGGCCAGCCCGTAGATCGGCACGTGCACCTCGGCGCCGGCGCGACGGGCCAGGTGCGCCACGAACGCCCACTGCTGCTCGACGATCTCGTTCGTGTACGCGCCGCCGTGGAGGTAGACGACGGCACCGGCCGTCGGCGCGCCCGCGCCGGGCCGCCGCACGACGTGGACCTCGACCCCGCGGACCCGTCGCGTCGTCACCTCGCAGGCGCGCAGGGCGTCGCGTGGGGGTCTCGAGGGTCCCTTCACCGAGTGGAGGAAGGCCGTCCCGGCCTCGGGCGTGGCGTAGCGCTTCTTGCGGGTCAGCCGGACCTGCAGGGCGACCACCCTCATCGCGATGCTCGCCACGCCCACCCCTTCGTCGAACCGCCGTCGTCAGCCCGAGGATGCCACGCCCGGCTCGAGGACCTCGACCGACAGGACGGTGGGCAGGTGCCGGGCGATCTCGGTCCAGCTCTCGCCCTCGTCGCGGCTGGCGAAGACCGACCCCGTGTTCGTCCCGAAGTACACCCCGGCCGGGTCCCGGCGGTCACCGCTCATCCCCTGCCGGAGGACGGTGAAGAAGCAGGCCTGCTGCGGCAGCCCCTCGCGCAGTGCCTCCCACGACTCGCCGCCGTCGCGCGAGCGCCAGACCGCCGCCGCGGCGCCGGGGGGGTACCGGCCCTCGGTGTCGCCGTTGAGCGGCACGGTCCACACGGTCCGCTCGTCGCGCGGGTGCGCCCACAGCGGGAAGCCGAAGGTCGAGGGCAACCCCTGCGTGATGTTCCGCCAGCCGTGGCCCCCGTCGTCGGAGCGCCACACCCCGTGGTGGTTCTGCTGGTAGAGCAGGTCACCGTCGCCCGCGGCCCGCTCGACGTGGTGGACGCAGAAGCCGGTGTGCCCGTCCGACGCCGCGGCGGGGTGGTCGCCGGTGTCGCCGTCGGCGGGGTCCGCGAGGTCGTTGCGCCGCTCCCAGGTCACCCCGCCGTCCTCGGTCGCGAAGACCCCGGCGGCCGAGAGCCCGACCCACATCCGCTCCGGGTCCCTCGGGTCGGCGACGATCGTGTGGAGCACGAGCCCGGCGGCGCCGGGGCCCCACTCGGGCGCCGACGGGTGGTCGGTGAGGCCCTTGACCGTCTCCCACGTCTCGCCACCGTCGTCGCTGACGAGCAGGGTCGCCGGCTTGGTGCCGGCGTAGAGCCGGTCGCCCACCCTCCCGAGCGACCACACCTGGGAGAAACCGTCGCCGAACGGGGCCGGTGCCTCGGTCCAGCCGATCGACGCCGCGAACGCGGGGTCGTCGGCGGCCCACGCGTCCATCTGGCCCGTCGTCAGCCTGCTCAGCTCCCAGGAGTGCCCGCCGTCGTGCGAGCGCCAGACGCCGGCACCGGACCAGGCCCCGCCGCCACCGGCCCACATCGTCCCCGAGTCGCCGTCGCCGATGACGTGGTTGACCGGCCACCCGTCGCAGTACGGACCGCGGACCGTCCACGAGGCGCGGTCGGCGTCACCGTCGAGGACGAACGCACCCTTGGTCGTCCCGACGAGCAGGTGGATGGCTGCCTCGGACATCCGTGCTCCCCTCTCCCGGTGGCTAACCGGCCTTGTTCTTCTTCAGGTCGTAGGCGAAGTGGACGCCGGCGTCGAGCGTCCCGTTCGGCTTCTGCGGCCGGTACTCGAGGTCGACCCTGGCGAAGGCGAGATCCACGCTCTCCAGGGTCGAGTCGCCCTCGGCGCTGACGCTCGACGACACGCTCGTGACGCGGACGTCGCTCATCGTGACGACGAGGAACTCGAGCTGGCCGGGACCCGCCCTGCGGACCGTCATCGTGGCGTCGCGCAGGTGCTCGCCGGTCGCGCAGGCCTTCATCAGCAGGGGTGAGGCCCGGTCGAGGCGGTGGGTGAACCTGAGGTCGTGGACGGTGGCCCTGCCGGCTCCCCCTCCCGACCCGGTCCCCCCGGCGCCCGCGCCCGACTGGGAGACCCCCCAGGTCCACGACAGGACCTCGATCTCGTCCTGGTGGCGCGCGTCGACGGACTCACCCCTGATCGAGCCGATGCGCGCGAAGATCGCCATGGCCACCACGCCCTCCTCACCGTGTCGTCGCGACGGCTGACCATCCCAAGGTCGACCTGTCGCCCGCCGCTGTCAACCGTCGTCGCGCGTGGGGCCGGCCTCGAGCACGGCGAGGTCGCGGGTGGCGTAGCGGTGGTGCTCGGCCTCCTCCTTGAGGACGACCCGGAGGCAGCGGCGCACGACGTACTCCTGCTCGGGGTAGGGGTCGGCGGGCTTGCGGGCGCAGACGCGGTCGAGCTCGGCGTCGGTGAGCCCGTCGACGACGCGACGCATCGTCGCCATCCGCCGCCGCCGGGCCTCGAGGACCTCGTCGAGGGTCGGGTCGGCGTCGAGGGTGACGCCCAGCGCCGCGGCCTCCTCCGCCGGCATCCCGCTCGAGGGGAACCCGAGCGGGTGGTACGGCGCGTCCTCCTCGAGGACGGCGTTGCCGAGCCAGGCGTCGCTCGCGAAGAGCAGGTGGCGGTGCGTCTCGAGGAACGACCACTCGTCGTCGACCCGTTGCCGGAGGGCGTCGTCGGGGAGCCGCCGGGCCCGCTCGAGCGTCGCGGCCCACATCGTCTCGACGGCGTCCCAGGCGGTGCGGTAGTCCTGCGGCGTGCTCGCCTCGCGGGCCAGCCGGCGCGCGGGGTGGAGCCGGTCGAGCTCGGACTCGACGTACGCCGTGACGTCGACGTCGTTGACGACGAGCCGCTCGAAGTCACCTCCGAGCGAGACGTCCCTGCCGTAGCAGTCGACGATCTTCAGGCCGCTGACCTCGCAGTCGCGGATCTCGAGCCCCGCGAGGTCGGACAGGTGGATCCGGGCGCCGCGGAACTGCTCGGTCTCGGTGTACTCGGTGCTCATCGTGGGAGTCTCGCGCAGGGGTCCGACAGCCGCGACCCGTCGCCGTCAGCGACGCGGCCCGACCGCCAGGTACACGGTGTTGGCCGACTCCCCGCCGGTCAGCGGGTTGGGGAACGGCACGACGTGCGCGTCGGCGCGCTCGAAGGCCGCCCCCATCCGGCGCACCACCTCGGGCTCGGGGGGCTCGTCGGACCAGAGCGCGAACACCCCGCCGTCGACGAGCATCGCGCCCAGACGGGCGAACCCCTCGACGGTGTAGAGGTCGCCGTGGTCCTCGCGCAGCAGCCAGTCGGGGGCGTGGTCGATGTCCACCAGTACCGCGTCATAGGTGCGGTCGGCGCGGCCCGTGCGCACGACGTCGAAGAAGTCGTCGAGGACGAGGCGCACCCGCGGGTCGGCCGCCATGCCGCGCGAGTCGGGCAGGAGGTCGCGCCGGTGCCACGAGACCACGGCCTCGAGGGCCTCGACCACCGTCAGCTCCCTCACCCGCTCGTCCTCGAGGGCGGCGAGCGCGGTGTAGCCGAGCCCCAGCCCGCCGACGAGGACCGTCAGCGCCTCGCCCGTGGTCGCCGCGAGGCCGATCCGCGACAGCTCCTCCTCGCCGGTCGTGAACTGGCTCGACATGAGGAAGTCGTCGCCGAGCTTGACCTCGAGCACGTCGCGCTCGGTGACGCGGTCCCGGCGCCGACGGAGGCTGATCTCGCCCCAGGGGGTGTCCTGCCAGTCGAGCTCCTCGATCCTCACCTCCGGAGACTAGTGCCCGGTCGCCCGCGGGCCCGATCATGGGGCATGCCCCGCCGGACCCTCGTCTGCGTCTTCGCGCACCCCGACGACGACGCGTACGGCGCCGCCGGGAGCGTCGCGCTCCACGGGGACGACCCGGACTTCCGGTTCGTCCTCGTCCACGCCACCGTGGGCGAGCTCGGCGAGATCCGCGAGGGATTCCCGGCGACCCGCGAGACGCTCGGGGCCGTCCGCCGGGCCGAGGACGAGGCGGCGTGGCGGGCGCTGGGCCGGGTCCCCGACCGCCACGAGTGGCTCGGCCTGCCCGACGGGGGCGTGGCCGACGTCCCCGCCGCGGAGGTCGTCGCCGCGGTGGCCCGCATCCTCCAGGAGGAGGACCCCGCGGTCGTCGTGACGTTCGGCCCGGACGGCATCTTCGGGCACCCCGACCACGTCGCCGTCGGCGCGGCCACCGACGAGGCGTTCACGCGGCTGTTCTCCGGCGACCCGCCCGGCTCCCGGCGTCTCGTGCACGGCGCCGTCCCGCAGAGCGTGTTCGAGCGGTGGAACCGCCAGCGGGCCGAGCTCGGCCTGTTCACCTTCGACCCCACGCGGACCTACCACATGCGCGGCGTGCCGGACGAGACGATCGGGATCACCGTCGACGTCCGTGCCGTCGCCGGCCGGGTCGTCGCGGGCCTGCGCGAGCACCGCAGCCAGCTCCACGTCATGTCCGACGACCCCGACGACACCGTGCAGTGGGAGCGGCGCGTGGGGCGCGAGTGGTACTGCGTCGTGTGGCCGCCCCGCGACCCGGGCGCGCCGATGCTCACCGACCTCTTCGACGACCTGCGCTGACGGGAGGGCGGGGCGGGGCCGCGTGTCGAGTGGAGACGGCGGTGGGCGGCGGGTAGGAACGAGGGATGCAGCGGACCGAGGACGGGACCACGGCGGGCGCCACCGACTACGACGGCTTCGCGGCCGCCTACGCCGCGGAGAACGAGGGCGGTCTGTTCAACGCGTACTACGCACGACCCGAGATCCTCCGCCTCGCGGGTGACGTCTCGGGTCGGCGCGTCCTCGACGCCGGGTGCGGGTCCGGCCCGCTCACCGAGAGCCTGCGCGACCGGGGGGCCCTGGTCACCGGCGTCGACGTGAGTGCGGCGATGGTCGACCTGGCCCGCGAGCGGTTGGGTGACGACGCGGACCTCCGCGTCGCGGACCTCGCGGCGCCGCTGCCGTTCCCGGACGCCTCCTTCGACGACGTCGTGGCGTCCCTCGTCCTGCACTACCTCGAGGACTGGTCCGGGCCCCTCGCCGAGCTGCGTCGGGTGCTGAGGCCGGGCGGACGCCTGCTCCTGTGCGTCAACCACCCCGCCGCCTACGCCATCGTGTACCCGGAAGCCGACTACTTCGCCGTCACCCGGTACTCCGAGGACTACGTGTTCGACGGCCAGACGGTGTGGCTGACCTTCTGGCACCGGCCGCTGCACACCATGGCCGACTCCTTCTCCGCCGCCGGTTTCCGGATCAGCACGATCAGCGAACCTCCCCCGGCGCCCGACACCCCTCCCGAGCTGCTCCCGCCCGGCCTCGAGCACGAGTCGTTCATGTGCTTCCTCTTCTTCGCCCTCGAGGCCGTCTGAGCCGGACCCGGACGGGACCGGCAACCCTCGATCCGCCAACTGCCCCGTCGATGCTCTGGCGTGGCAGGACCGGCGCGGGTGAGGATGGGGCCAGCCCGCCACCGCCGCCGGACCCAGGAGCACCGATGACCAACCTCGCGACGAACCTCACGACGACCGCAGCGGACAACCCCGAGAAGGACGCCCTGCGGATCAACGGCCAGGGCGTCACGTACGGACAGCTGCACGCCATGGCGGCCGAGGTCGCAGGGTCCCTGCGCGCCAACGGGATCGAGCCCGGCGACCGGGTGGCCGTCATCCTCCCGAACGTCCCCGCGTTCCCGGTCGTCTACTGGGGCATCCTCCTGGCGGGCGGTGTCGTCGTCCCGATGAACCCGCTCCTCAAGGCCGGCGAGATCGACTACTTCTTCACCAACTCGGGCGCGAAGATCGCGTTCGTCTGGCCCGACTTCGTCCCCGAGGCGACCAAGGGCGCCGAGAACAGCGGGACCGTCATCGTCGAGTGCACCCCGACCGGTCCGGTGGAGGGCGGCCTCACGGGCGGCGAGCCGATCACCGAGCCCACCGACCGCGCCGACGACGACACGGCGATCATCCTCTACACCTCCGGGACCACCGGCCGGCCGAAGGGCGCCGAGCTGACCCACAGCAACATCCACCTCAACGCGGACCGCTCGGCCCACGTCATCCAGCAGATGACGAGCGACGACGTCGTCATGGGGTGCCTGCCGCTGTTCCACGTGTTCGGGCTCGTCGTCGGCCTCAACGCCGCGACGATCGCGGGCGCCAGCCTGGCCCTCATCCCCCGCTTCGACCCGGCCGCCGCCATCGAGGTCATCGAGAAGGAGCGGGTGACGATCATGCAGGGCGTGCCGACGATGTACGCCGCGATCCTCAACCACCCGAGCAGCGACGGCATGGACGCGAGCTCGCTGCGCACGTGTGCCAGTGGCGGGTCCGCGATGCCGCTCGAGGTGATGCGCTCCTTCGAGGACAAGTTCGGCTGCGTCATCCTCGAGGGCTACGGCCTGTCCGAGACCTCCCCCGTCGCGAGCTTCAACATGCCCGACCGCGAGCGCAAGCCGGGCACCATCGGCATCGCGATCCCCGGCTGCGAGATGCGCTGTGTCGACCTCGACGGCCAGGAGGTCCCCGTCGGCGAGGTCGGCGAGATCGCGATCCGCGGCGACAACGTCATGAAGGGCTACTGGCGCAACCCCGAGGCCACCGCGGAGGCGATCCCCGACGGCTGGTTCCGCACCGGCGACCTCGCGACGATGGACGACGAGGGGTACTTCACGATCGTGGACCGCAAGAAGGACATGATCCTGCGCGGGGGGATGAACGTGTACCCGCGCGAGGTCGAGGAGGTCATCTACACCCACCCCGACGTCCTCGAGGTCGCGGTCGTCGGCGTGCCGGACGACCTCTACGGCGAGCAGGTGGCCGCCGCGGTGGCGTTGCGCGAGGGCTCGACGGCGACGCCCGAGGACATCATCGAGTTCACCAAGGAGCGGATCGCGGCCTACAAGTACCCGCGGACCCTGTGGGTCGTCGACGCCCTCCCCAAGGGCCCGACGGGCAAGATCCTGCGTCGCGAGGTCCGCCCGCCGTCGGAATGAGCGTCGAGCGGACCGCCTCCCTGCACGGGTCAGCCCGAGGTCGACGCCGCCTGCTCGCGCTCGCGCACGACGACGGCCTCGGGGGTGCGCGGTCGGCGGTTGATGACGAACGCGGCGCCGAGCACGATGGCGAACCCGACGAGCTGCGCGGCGCCGAGGTGCTCACCGAGGACGAGGACGCCGAGGAGCACCGAGACGACCGGGATGAGGTACGTGATGGTGGAGCCGATGACAGGGCCCGCCCCCCGGACGACGTCGAACTGGAGCATGTACGCGAACCCCGTTCCCACGAGGCCGAGGACGAGCACGCACAGCAGCGGCAACCACGCCGGCCGGCCGGTGTCGGGGGTGGCGTACGACCAGGTGCTCGCGACTCCCTCGGGCTGCAGCAGGGCCCACCCGAGCACGACCGGGACCATGAGGACGAGGCCGGTGAGCAGGGTGGCCGCCGGCTGGGAGAGACCGCCGAGGTCGACGCCGCTGAGGAAGCGGCGGTTGTAGGTCCAGCCGATGCCGTAGCTCGCGCCGCCGACGAGGGCCATCGAGAAGCCGACGAGGTCGGGGCGGTCGGTGGCGGTCCACGGCTGCATGATCGTCACGACGCCGAGGAAGCCGACGCCCACGGCGACGAGGCGGCGCCCGGTGGCCCGCTCCCCCGGGAGGATCGCCAGCGTGGCCAGGACGGTGGCGATGGGGGTGGCCGCGTTGCCGATGCCGGCCAGGGCCGAGGTGATCCGGGTCTCGGACAGGGCGAAGAGGGTGAACGGCAGCGTCGCGAGGAAGAAGCCGCAGACGAGGAGGTGCCCCCACACACGCGCTCCGGTGGGCAGCCGCCCTCCGCCGAGGAAGAGCAGGGCGGTGATGACGGCCGCGCCCGAGACGATCCGCAGCGCGGAGATCTGCACCGCCGACAGCGACTCGAGGCCGACCTTCATCAGGAGGAAGCTCGACCCCCAGATGAGGACGAGCGCGACGAACTTGACCTGCCAGGGCACGCGGGGCTGACGGCTCACCGGTGGACCTCCTCTCCGAGTCGGCGCGCGGTGTCGAGCGCCGCACGGAGAACGTCGCGGGCCCCCTCGGGTGTGAGTCCGGAGAGCCCGCACGTCGGCGAGACGACGAGCCCGCGCAGCGCGTCGACGGCGAGCCCGGCCCGCTCGAGCCCTTCGAGGACGAGGGCCCGCGCGTCCTGCGAGGTGCCGGAGCCGTCGGTGGGCAGCACCCCGGCCCAGACCGAGGTCCCGGCGTCGAGGGTGGCGGCGACCGACTCCCACCGGGCCGGCGTGGCGCCGGTGAGGTCGATGGCGATGGCCCCGACGCCGGTGGCCCGCAGGAGGGGCAGCGGGACCGAGGGGTGGCACGAGTGGATGACCGTGGGCCCGTCGTGGGCGGCGAGCACGGTCTCGAGGCCGCGGGCGGCGACCTGGGGGTCGACGCTGCGGATCCGCCCGAAGCCGGAGTCGGTGGGCAGCGACCCCTCGAGGACGGCGGGCAGCGACGGCTCGTCGAGCTGGAGGACGACCTCGGCACCCGGGACGACGCGGCGCACGTCACCGACGTACCCGGCGATGCCGTCGGCGAGCGAGGCGACGAGGTCGGCGGACGCCCCCCGGTCGACGAGCACGCGCTCGCCCCGGGTCAGGCGCAGCGAGGCGCCGAGGGTCCACGGTCCGGCGACCTGCACCTTGAGCGGACCCGTGTACCCGTCGTAGGCCTCGGCCAGCTCGTCGAGGTCCTGGCGCAGCAGCGAGGCCGTGCGGCCGGCGTCGCGGCCGGGGCGGTCGACGAGCCGCCAGCCGCTGGGCTGGAGGTCGACGTACAGGTCGGTGAGCATCGCCGCGGCGCGCCCGATGATGTCGGCGCCCGGCCCCCGCCCGGGCGTCTCGGGGAGGAAGGGCAGGCCCACGCCCTCGCCGTCGAGGAGGAGGTCGCGGACGGTGCGGACGGCCTCGCGCACCGAGGTCCCGGGCCACGACCCGATGCCCGTCGCGCGGACCGGGGCGGTGACGACGGCAGGGGCATCCACGGGCAGCACAACCTCGGTCACGTCGTGGCCATTCCGACGGCCGCGACGAAGTCGCCGACCGAGCGGGGCACCGGCACGCCGGCCTCGACCGTCCACGGGGCGGGCTCCGGCTCTCCCGCGACGACGCGCAGCGGGACCACGCCGCACCACGCGCCCTCCGGGTCCTCGTCGGGCGGGGTCGGGCCGCCCGAGCGGACCTTGAGCACCCACCGCCCGTCGGTGATGGGCAGGGCCATCGCGAGCGTGGCGGCCTCCTCCTTCGCGGTGGAGGGCCGCACCTCGCTCGTGCGGCCCGGGACGAGCCGCTCTGAGATGCGGGTGAGCGCACGCGCCCGGTCGCTGCCGGTGAGATCGGTGAGCTCGCCGTGGATCACGGCCGAGCGGTAGTTGGCCGAGGAGTCGAAGGTCGTGTGGGCGACGACGAGGCCGTCGACGACGGTGACGGACAGGACCGCGGGGGCGCCCGCCGCCACCTGGCGCAGCGCACCGGCTCCGGTGGACCCGTGGAGGAGGACCCGGTCGCCGTCGCGCGCGAAGAGCATCGGCACGACCCACGGGCGCCCGTCGACGACCGTGGACAGGGTGCCCGCGAGGACCTCGTCGAGGAGGGAGTCGAGCTCGGCGCGGTCGGACGCGCCGCGCTCGGGCTTTCGTCGGAGCCTCTCGACTGGACGCTCCCGTCCGGCGTATCCCGCTCCGGGACAAGGCTGTCCGGACACGACACGGACCGTGGACGCGGGGTGCCGGACGAGGGCGTCGCCGACGCGAGTGGGGCGCGGCATGAGCGCTCCGCCGCAGTTGGGGCAGGCCCGCTCGAGGTGCTCGGCGCAGCCCGAGCAGAAGGTGCACTCGAAGGAGCAGACGACCGCCCCGACGTCGTCGGCCGGGAGGTCGACGTCGCAGCACTCGCACCCGGGTCGCATCTCCAGCCCGCTCACCACGACATCCTCTCCTGCGCCACCCGACGGCGGCGACCGCGCTCCGGCCCGACGGGCCGGTGCCCGCCGCCCCCATGACACCGCACGGAAGTGGACCATGCCGAGATCCACTTTCCCGTTGAAGCACAGGACCAGTATGGTCGACCCGTGCCCCGCTCGGCCCGTCCCCTCGACCTCCCGCTGCGGGTCCTCGACGGCCCGGCTCCCCTGCGGCACCGGATCGCCGACGCCGTCGTCGCCGAGCTGCGGGCCGGCCGGCTGCGGCCCGGCGATGCCCTGCCCTCCACCCGCGTCCTCGCCCGGGCGCTGGGCGTCTCGCGGGGCCCGGTCGTCGCGGCCGTCGACGGGCTCGTGGCGGCGGGGTTCGTCGTGACCCGGGGCGGCTCCGGAGCGGTCGTCGCCCCCGAGGCCGACCGCGCTGCGGCCGCCGGAGCCGCGACCCACGTCCACACGTCCGCGCCGCGCGGCCCCGCCGAGGACCGTCCCGCCTCCCCCGAGCCCCGGTGGGACCTGCGGCCCGGGCGCCCCGACACCTCGCTCGTCGACGCTTCCGCGTGGCGGCGCGCCTGGCGCCACGCGGGCTCGGTCGTCCCGGGCAACGATGCCGGAGCCGGGCCCGAGCACCGCCGCCTGCGCGAGGTCCTCGCCGACCACCTCCGCCGCAGCCGGGGCGTGGCGGTCGAGGCGGCCGACCTCCTCGTCGTCCCGGGGGTTGGCGCCTCCCTGCGCGCGCTGCCCGGCCCGCTCGGCGTCGTCGGCCGCACCGTCGCGCTCGAGGACCCCGGGTACGCGGAGGCCTGGACGGCCTTCGCCGCCGAGGGGGTGCGCGTCGCCGCCGTCCCGGTCGACGCCGACGGCCTCGACCCGGCGCTCCTCCCCCGCGGCACGGCCGCCACCTACGTCACCCCCTCGCACCAGTACCCCCTCGGCGCCCGGATGCCCGTGACCCGGCGGGTCCAGCTGCTGGAGTGGGCGGCCCGCACCGGGGGCACGGTCGTCGAGGACGACTACGACGGGGAGTTCCGGTACGACGTCTCGCCCCTGCCCGCGCTCCGGTCCCTGCCCGGGGCCGAGGACCACGTCCTCTACGTCGGCACGGCGAGCAAGCTGCTCGCGCCGTCGCTCCGGGTCGCCTGGCTCGCGCCCCCGCGGCACCTGCGCGAGCCGCTGCGGGTCGAGCTCGAGGGCCGCGGGCTCGTCGTCAACGAGGCGACCGGCCACGCCCTCGCCGAGTTCGTCGCCAGCGGCTCCCTGGCCGCCCACCACGCGCGGGTCACCCGGACCTACGCCGCGCGTCGCGCCGCCCTCGTCGCCGGGGTCGGGCGACACCTGCCCGACGCCGTCCTCGAGGGCGTCGACGCCGGCCTCCACGTCGTCCTCCGCCTCCCCGACGAGGTCGACGACCTCGACGTCGTCGACGCCCTGGCCTCCCGCGGGCTGGCGGCGAGCCCGCTGTCGGCGTACGCCGTCGAGGCGCCCGTGCGGGGGCTCGTCCTCTGCTACGCCGGGCTGCCCGAGACGGCGGCCGACGCCGCCGCCCGCACCCTGGCGTCCGTGCTCGCCGGCGCCTGACCCCGCGCCAGGGCGGGGACCGCTCCCCATCGACGGGGCGACGCGGCCTCCCTAGCGTCGCTCGCGGGGGCACGGGGGTCGTGTCCTGGACACCACGAGAGGGGAACACGATGACGACGCACGACGAGCACGCCACGGCGAGCAGGCGGAGCATCCTCGGAGGGGCTATGGGCGCGGGGGCGCTCGGCCTCGTCGGGGCCGGGGCCACCGGCCTCGCGGCCGCCGGCCCGGCAGCGGCGCACGGCACCATCACGAGCTACTCCAGCATCAACGGGGCCCGCACGGTCTACGAGGTCAACGGGGCGCTCACGACGTGGGGCTACCGCCCCTCGTTCCACAGCCGGCTCGACACCTGGCTGGCCTTCTGGAACGCCAACACCCCGTCGTCCTGGGCGAACGTGTCGCGGGTGTGGAGCTACGGCGCGCACTACGACGGCCGGGTCACCGAGGCCCACAACAACGGCCGCGGCTTCGACCTGTCGCGCCTCTACACCGGCAGCACCCGCCGGTTCAACGCCCGCTACGACCAGTGGCGCACCCTGTCGGGCAGCGACCTGGCCCTGACCCGCAGGCGCTACTGGGCCACCTCGGCGTCGGCGCACTACCACTTCCGCAACGTCCTCACCTACGCGTACAACGGCGACCACTGGAACCACATCCACATCGACAACCTCGTGTCGGGCACCGCGAACAGCAGCTTCGACTCCTCGTCGCGGGCCCAGGTCCTCCACGTCCAGGCGTCCTGCCGCTACGTCTGGGGCCTGCCGACGACCGTCGACGGCGTCTGGGGGTCGCAGACGTCCGGCCACTCCAACCGCGTGCTGCGCGCGGCCGGGGTCGCCACCGGCGGCATCGGCACCCAGTCGCGCTGGCTCGCCTTCAACCGGGCGACGACGCGCAAGGGCTACGGCACCCAGAGCTACCCGGCGGCCTGAGCCACGCGCGACGACGCCCCCACGACCGGCTGGTCGTGGGGGCGTCGCGTCGTGCGGGCGGGCAGGACGTCAGAGGACGTCGTGACCCGGGTGCGGCTCCGACGGGATGGTCCCGAGGCGGCCGGCCTGGAAGTCCTCGAACGCCTGGACGAGCTCGGCCCGGGTGTTCATGACGAACGGGCCGTACGCGGCGACGGGCTCGCGGATCGGGCGACCGCCGAGGACGTAGAGCTCCAGGCTCGGGCTGCGGCTCTCCTGGCTGTCGTCGGCCGTGACCTCGATGAGGTCGCCGGCGCCGAGGACGGCGAGCTGACCCATCCGGATCGGGCGGCGGTCGGGGCCGACCGTGCCCTTGCCGGCGAGGACGTAGACGAGGGCGTTGTAGCCCGGGTCCCAGGGCAGCCGCACGTGCGCCCCCGGGGCGACCGTCGTGTGGAGCACGGTGATCGGGGTGTGCGTGATGCCCGGGCCCGCGTGGCCGTCGAGCTCACCGGCGATGACGCGCACGAGCGCGCCGCCGTCGGGGCTGGAGAGGAGGGAGACCTCACCTCCGCGGATGTCCTGGTAGCGCGGGGGCGACATCTTCTGGCTCGCGGGGAGGTTGACCCACAGCTGGAGGCCGTGGAAGAGGCCGCCGCTGACGACGAGCTCCTCCGGCGGGACCTCGATGTGCAGCAGCCCCGAGCCGGCCGTCATCCACTGGGTGTCGCCGTCACTGATGACGCCGCCACCCCCCTGGGAGTCACGGTGCACGAAGGTGCCGTCGATGATGTAGGTGACGGTCTCGAAGCCACGGTGCGGGTGCCACGGGGTCCCCTTGGGCTCGCCCGGTGCGTACTCGACCTCCCCCATCTGGTCCATGTGGATGAAGGGGTCGAGGGCGGCCAGGTCGACGCCGGCGAACGCGCGGCGCACGGGGAAGCCCTCTCCCTCGAAACCCTGCGGCGCGGTGGTGACCGAGCGCACCGCACGGCTCACGGCCGTCGCGACGGGCTCGGTGACGCGCGGGAGGGTCAGGACGTTCTCGACGGTCACGGCGGGCATGGTCATCAGCTCCTTCGGCTCGCCCCCGCACCGGGGGCGACTGCCGGGTCCAACGGTAGTTGATACATCAACTATTCCGCCACCCCCCGGCACCGGCTCGTGGGGCGAGCACGCGTCGCCCGGCTGTGTCGCATCCCTTGCCTGACGTCCGACGCGCACACCGGCCCGTGCCCCCGGCCGCTGCGATGATCGCTCGATGACCGCGGAGAACGAGCCCGAGGACCCGGCCGCGGTGCGTCGCCGCCAGGCACGGGAGAACGCCGAGTACCACCGCGCGGCCGAGGCGCGGGCGGCGGAGGCCGAGGCGCGGCTCACGGCACCGATGGTGGCCGCCTTCGCCGACGCGATGCGGACCGCCGGTGTCGAACCCACCCGGTTGCGGGCCCTCCCCTACAGCGGCGGCGGGACCCTGCGCACCGACCTCGTCGGCTGGTACGTCCGACGGGACCGCCGAGCCGCCGTCGGCACCGACGGCCGCTGGTACGTCCTGGTCGTGGCACCCAGCCTGCGCGGGCGGTTGGCCGGCGTCCACGTCGACCCGAGCGACGCCCCGCTCCAGGTCGGAGCGGGTGGCCGGGACGGTGACTCCGTGGCTCTGGACGTCCTGCTCCGGCTCCGTCTGGATGCCGGGCCCGACTTCCCCTCCTGAGGTCGACGTCCCACCAAGGAACGGCACACACCCCGAGCTCATCACGTGGGTGGAGAGGTACGGCGATGCCGGCACCGAGCTCGTCACCCAGCCGGACGACGTCTGGGACCATCCGTCCACTGACCACGGGCAGCGCGACGACGGGTCGAGCTACGCGACCGTCCCGCCGTGGACCCGCGACGAATCCCCGAGCGACCTCAGTGCGGAATGTGAGATCGACACCTCAGGCGTCGCGACGGTCGTGGACGTCCACGTCCTCTGATCGGACCAACCCACTGGGCCCGGCCTGGCGGACGTTGCCTTCAGGGTTCGACGCAGAACTCGTTCCCCTCGGGATCGGCCATCACGACGAGGTCGACGTCGTGGGCGAGAACATGCGCGCCCAGTGCCACCAGGCGGTCCACTTCGGCGCTGACGGGGCCCACGGCACGCAGGTCGAAGTGCTGCCTGTTCTTGGCGACCTTTCCCTCGGGCACCCGCCGGAACCACAGGTTGGGCCCTCCCCAGCCGGCCGGCTCGACCCACGCCCGCTCGTCGGTACTGTCCTCGTCGACGTTGGACCCCAGTGCCTCGGCCCAGAACGTCGCCAGCAGCAGTGCACTCGAGCAGTCGAACGTCACGGACTTCACGAAGGCGACCATGCTCGACCGTACGACGTGCCGGTGCGCTCGTGCCGTCCGCGTCGACGGGACATTGCAGGCGGCCCTGTCGCGGCATGTGCGCTCGTCATCGCCCACGCCAAGGTCCGCGCGTTCCAGCTCTGAAGGATGTGCTCCGCCGGGTCGATGACCTGCCGACTGACGCCGTTGTGTTTGCGGCTCGGCCGTGGGCGCCGTAGCCGGATGTCATCGTCTCCGCAACAGATGCATCGCAGCACTGCCACGAGTTTCTCCTCGAGGTCGAGGTCGAGGTCGTCCTCGATGTGCTGGGGGACTGGTCGGCTGGGGTGCATCGGGGGCTGAACGGTGTACGTCCTGTGTCGCGCACGCGCTGGGACTTTTTCGGGCGAGGTGTCAACCTCCGCAGGTGTTGGGGTCTGTTTCCGGGTGAGATGACCTCCGCGACGGTGCGGAGTCGGGAAGGAGTCCTCGATGAAGATCCGCACAGCGCGAACTGGCCTCGTGGCGCTGGCTGTGACCTGCGCCCAGCTGGTGTCGTCCTCCGCCTCGGCCGAGGCTCCGCCAGGTCCGGTGGACCAGTCTCTTCTGGTCCCTGCCTTGCACCCCGACCTTGCCCCGTGGACCTGCGCGTTCAGGCGGACCGGGCCGGTGTGCACCGGCGAGCTGGACGCCGTCAAGGACTGGCAACCGTTCGACTTCTCCTGCGATGTCCCGGTGTACGCACGAAGCACCTTCCAGCGCCGAGCCACCCGGTACTACGACTGGGACTACCGCAACTACGACCGGTACGTGCACCAGAACGACCTGGACGAGCTGAGCACCTCCCCAGCGGGACCGGCGACGGCGCTGATCAGCGTGCGGACCCGGTTCCGTGAGCCCTTCGCCGTGCCGGGGGACCTGTCCTCGATGACCGTCATCACTGAAGGTGTCCCCATGGACATCAGGTCCGTGCGCGGCGCCCCCGTACTGCGGCTGGTCGGCACACTGGTCGAGCCGGCCGGGCAGGTGGGCACCTTCACGGGGCACGTGACCGAGCGAGGGGTGACGACGCGCCACGAGAACGTGCCTCTGGACGAGGTGCTCTCGGACGAGGTCTTCATCGGCGCGGTGTGTGAAGCCGTCCAGGGCCGGCCATGAGGTGGGTTCCCGATTGCCTCACCAGCCGCTAGCGTGGTCGGGCTGGGAGTGGCGATGCGCGCGGAGGACCAACCCGACTACGAGTGGGTGTTCCGCGCGTCGTACACCTCGATCACACGCACGGTCTTCCTGATCGTGCACAACCGTGAGGCCGCGGAGGAGATCACCCAGGAAGCCTTCATCAAGCTGCTCCAGCGCTGGGATGCCGTGGCGGGTTACGACCACCCGCAGGCCTGGGTCAGGAAGGTCGCGACGCGGATGGCTGTCCGGCACGCCGCGAGAGAGGGGCGGCGACATGAGCGGGAGAGCCGCGCCGGCGAACGGAGGTCGGCGCCACCGCGGGACCCTGCATCCGAGGTGGTTGACGCCGTCCGCGGACTGGGGCCGATGCAGCGTGCGGTCGTCGTCCTTCACTACTTCGAGGACCGACCTGTCGCCGAGGTCGCCTCGACCCTGCAGGTGTCGGAGTCAACGGTGAAGCAGCACCTGTACCGGGCTCGCGCGCGGCTGGCACGAGCGCTGGGTGAGGAGGTGGCAAACGATGTCCGTTGACGAGCGACTGCGGGCCGGGCTCGCCGAGGCCGCCTCCAGACTCCCGGAACCGGATCTCGAGATGCGGTTCCACCGGTCCTTGGCCATACACCGCAGACGGCGCAGCACTCGACGCTTGAGCGCCGCCGCGGCCCTGGTGGCAGCTTGCACCGTCGTGGGCATCGCCGTGATCGGCCCGGACCGTCCGGGGTTGTCGTGGCCGACGGCAGACTCCCCGTCCCGGCTCGACTCAGGGGGCTCATACACCGGGCTCGCGCCGGGCCTGCCGGGCGTGCCCGGGTCCGCGGGCCAATGGCGCCTGGACGTCGCCGACGACGGCCAGGTGACGGCGTCGGCTCCCGTCGGAGCAGACCGAGGCCCGGCCGCCGCGGGATGGCTGCGAGGCGGTCGCCTCACGACCGACCTCTTCTCCCCAGACGCCTGCAACGGCGCGGCGCCCGGGACGTACACCGTCAAACGGGTCGCAGACCGGCTCGTCCTCCAGGCTGATCAGGACCGTTGCCCGGCGCGTGTGCGGCTGCTCACCACCACCAACTGGGTGTCCGCGCTCAACTCGTCGTGGCAGGGCCCCACCATCCCCGAAGGCCGCTGGTCCAAGGAGGTCGACGTCGCCGAGTTGCGCCAGGGCGGGCTCGACCTCGGTCCTGCCACTCTTCGCGCCAACTTCCTCGACGATGGGCGCGGGCGGTTTCACCTCGACATCTCGGGAACGAAGCTCTACGTATTCGTCGAGGACGACGACGGCACGCTCGTCCTCGGCGACGAAGCAGACACCTCCTACGACGCCCTCGGAAGACTGGTCCAGAACCTCGACCTCGCGCTCGAATGGACTCTGGAGGGGGACACCCTCGTCATCGGCGACATCGCTCCCGTGCAGGGCGTCAGACTCACCGAAGCAACCCCCGAGGAACGGCTCGCCCTCGAAGGTACCTGGCGCCGAGCAGGCTGACCTCCGGGGACCAACGCTCGACCGCGACCCTGAACCACAGAGCCCGTTTGCGGATCCCCCAGGGCGAGAAACCAGCGGAATGGAAGGCAGGCGACCCGTCATCGTGTAGAAACGCTGCAACCAACATCCGGCACCGGTCACAGGACCCGGAGGGTCGGCGGTGTGCGGCCGCACGGAGGAGATGGCTATGGACCCCCGACTGACGTTCCTCCGCATGTCCCTACTTGCCGCGTCTTTGGCCGTCGGCTTGGTCGGCTGCTCCGGCTCGAGCACCTCCGAAACGCAGTCGTCCCCGTCCTCGTCGGCGGCCTCATCGGGAGCACCTTCCGCCAGTCCGGCCAGAGGCAGCACCATGAAGGGGCTGCCATCACTGCCGCAGTACCCGGTGGAGCTGACCCCAGACGGCACCTGGGTCGCGGCCGGGAGCGCACCTGGCTCGGCGTCCTTTCACAACGGCCAAGGCATCAAGATCATCACCGTGCAAGCCATCAGCGAGCTCGCCACTGTTGCACAGCAGGACGTGCCCGAGAACGTAGCCGAGTTCTTGCAGACCACCCGCAAGGACGTCCGTGTCACCAACCAGCGCGAGGTCACCCAGTCCGGAGTCCCAGCTCAGCGGTTCCGACTGGAGATGCGCAACAAGATGCTCGCACCCTCAGACATGTGGGCCGTGGTGGGCGGGAACCGCTACAAGCCCCTGAAGAACGCACCGATGGAGGTGGTCGCGGTGCGATCCACGGAAGGCCTGATGTTCCTTTGGACTGAGTGGGATCCCGCCGACGAGCAGGAAACGCTCGCCGCCTTCGACGCGGCGCTCGAAAGGGTCACCGTCCGCTGACGCGCCCACCGGCACAAGACCAAGACCGTCACGTTCCCTCGCCCAGGGAGCAGCGTTCCTGCACAGGCCGAAGTACCTCCGTCGCGAAGACGACCGTCTCGCGGCGACCGACGCTCATCTCTGACCGGCGAGAGATCGCTGAGGCGGACGACCCTGCCGCCCGCCGCGAGGAGCTCGTGGAGCAGTGCCGGGCGGCGTCTCCACGCCGCACACCGCGGCCGCACGCGCCCTCGTCGACGACATCATGGAGCCTGCACACCCGGGAGCAGGTGGCCAGGGCGCTGTGGATGCTCGTGGACAAGCGCACAGTCCGGCCGGGCAAGCAGCACGGGCTCGGGTCGACGTGACCGAGCCCTCGTCGGAACCGGCCGTCGCAGAGGCCTGCGACGTATCGCGTCGGTGGGTCCGAGGAGAACCACGCCGCCCACTCCCCGTTCAGGCGCGCGACGTCGGACGAGTGGGTCAGCAGGACGCCGACCTCGATGACGTCGCCACGGTGGCGCCACCAGCGCCGAGGACCAGGCCCGACGCTGCGGCCGCCAAGGGGTCAGGGGGTCAGGCGCGGCCGGTGGAGCTGATCGTCGCCGACCCGACGACGCGGGTGCCCTCGTACAGGACGACCGACTGGCCGGGCGCGACGCCCCGCAGCCGGCTGTCGAGGACGACGCGCAGCGTGCCGTCGTCGCCGACCACGGCCGAGGCGGGCACCTCCTCGCCGTGCGCCCGCACCTGGGCGCCGACCCGGACCGGACCCGAGGGCGCCGGCCCGCACCAGCGCAGGTGGTCGCCCTCCACGACGTCGACCCCGAGGAGGTCGGCCGTGCCGATGACGACCCGGTTGGCGGGGGCGTCGACCTGCACGACGTAGCGGGGCTCGCCGTCGAGGGACGAGCGCTCGAGCCCCAGCCCGCGCCGCTGGCCGACGGTGAAGCCGTGCGCCCCCCGGTGGGTGCCGACCACGGCGCCGGTCGTCGCGTCGACGAGCTCGCCCTCCCGCTCCCCCAGCCGTCGCTCGAGCCAGCCACGGGTGTCGCCGTCGGGGATGAAGCAGATGTCGTGGCTGTCGGGCTTCTTGGCCACGGCGAAGCCGCGCTCGGCCGCCTCGGCGCGCACCTGGGGCTTCGTCGAGTCCCCGAGGGGGAAGAACGAGCGGGCGAGCTGGTCGGCGTCCAGGACCCCGAGGACGTACGACTGGTCCTTGGCGCTGTCGACGGCGCGGTGCAGCTCGCGCCCACCCCCACCCTCGACGACCTGCGCGTAGTGGCCGGTGGCGACGGCGTCGAACCCCAGCGCCACCGCCTTGTCGAGCAGGCCGGCGAACTTGATCCGCTCGTTGCACCGCAGGCACGGGTTCGGGGTGCGCCCGGCGGCGTACTCGGCGGCGAAGTCCTCGACGACGTCGCGCTCGAAGCGGCTCGCGAGGTCCCAGACGTAGAAGGGGATGCCGAGCCGGTCGGCGACGCGGCGGGCGTCCCCGGCGTCCTCGATGGTGCAGCAGCCGCGGGCGCCCTCGCGCAGGGTCGCCGCGGACCGGGACAGCGCGAGGTGGACGCCGACGACCTGGTGACCGGCGTCGATCATCCGGGCGGCCGCGACCGCCGAGTCGACACCGCCCGACATCGCCGCGACGACGCGCATCAGCGGAAGCCCCCGGCGCGCCGGGCCCGCTCGACGACGGCGGGCAGGGCCGCGAGGACGGCGTCGACGTCGGCGTCGGTCGAGGTGTGGCCGAGCGAGAGACGCAGGGCGCCACGGGCCTCGGCCTCGGGGTAGCCCATCGCGAGCAGGACGTGGCTCGGCTGCGGCACCCCGGCCTGGCAGGCGGAGCCGGTGCTGCACTCGACCCCGACGGCATCGAGGAGGTAGAGGAGGGAGTCGCCCTCGCACCCGGGGACGAGGAGGTGGGCGTTGCCGGCGAGCCGGGTGCTGGCGTCGCCCGCGGTCCAGCACCCGCTCACGGTGATGCCGAGGTCGAGCGCGAGGGCTCCCTCGACGAGCCGGTCCCGCAGGCCCATGACCCGCTTGGTCTCGAGGTCACGGGCGCGGACGGTCTCCTCGAGGGCGACGGCGAGCGCCCGGATGGCGGGGACGTCGAGCGTGCCGCTGCGCACCTGACGCTCCTGCCCTCCACCGTGGGCCAGCGGGACGAGGCGAGCATCGCGGCGGGCCAGGAGCGCGCCGACCCCGAGCGGTCCGCCGACCTTGTGGCCACTCACCGTGAGCAGGTCGGCGCCCGAGGCCGCGAAGTCGACGGGCAGGTGCGCGACCGCCTGGACGGCGTCGGTGTGGAACGGGACCCCGGCCTCGCGGGCCGCCGCGGCGAGCTCGGCCACGGGCTGGACCGTGCCGACCTCGTTGTTGGCCCACATGACGCTGACCAGGGCGACGTCGTCGGGGTGCTCGGCGAGGACGGCCCGCAGGCCGTCGACCGACACGTGGCCGCAGCGGTCGGTCTCGAGCCAGGTGACCGAGGCGCCGTGGTGTCCGACGAGGTGCTCGACCGGGTCGAGGACGGCGTGGTGCTCGATGCCGCTGACGACGAGGCGGGTCCGGGCGGCGTCGGCGTCGTGGCGCGCGGCCCAGGTCCCCTTGACGGCGAGGTTGTCGGCCTCGGTCCCCCCGGAGGTGAAGACGACCTCGCTCGGCCGGGCACCGAGGACGCCGGCGATCCGCTCGCGCGACTCCTCGACGACCGCGCGCGCGGCGCGGCCGGAGGTGTGCAGCGACGAGGCGTTGCCGACCCGGGCGGCCTGCTCGGTGAGGGCCTCGACGGCGGCAGGAAGCATCGGCGTGGTCGCCGCGTGGTCGAGGTAGTGGGTCACGACCGTCCAGTCTAGGTCGGCCCGTGGGTGTCCACGGTCTGGACCGGTCGACGTGGACAGCCGACGGAATCGGCAGGGACGCGGAGCCCGTCGGCATCCACGCTGACCTGCGGGGTCGTCGTGAGGTGCCCCGGCCGGGGCGGTGATCCGCCGCCCCGACCCCGCGAAATCCGCATGGGACGGGGGCGTTGCCGTTTCGTTATCTTCGTGACCGACCTGTTACGGTCATCCGATTCACAGCCCGCGTGCACCTCTCGCTGGCGTGTGGTGCCGGTCCAGGCCGAGGTGGCCCGGTATCCCTCCTGAAGGTGCGCTGCCCCCGACACGGCACCCCTGTGCTCCGACGTCGCCGGCCCCTGCGCCGCGACAGGTCGGGCTGCTCCGTGGGCCCATCCAAGGAGATCCATCACCCATGTCCACACGACGTACCGTGCTCAAGCGCATGGCGGTCGCGGCCGCCGCCACCACGGCGGCTGTCGCCGTCGCCCCGAGCGAGGCCAACGCCGCTGAGGCCCTCGACGACATCCTCCTCGACTCCTTCGCCGGCAGCGACGACGAGAAGCTGACCCAGGCCCTGAAGGTGGCCGAGACCTCGAACCCCCGGCGCGCCATCCGGCTCGCCGCCCGCAGCCACTCGTTCACCCGCACCCGCACGACCTTCTCCGGTCTGCGCATCCTCGGCCCGAACGTCGGCTGGCAGAACCCCGAGATCGCCGGGACCGCGGGAGCGCTCCCCCAGTGCACCGTGACGCTGAACTGCGGCTCGGGATCGAGGTCCTGGCTCGTCGGGACGAGCACGACCTACAACGTCACCGTCGCGGGCATCGTCTTCAAGTCGAGCAACGCGGCGACGCAGTTCTACCACCACCCCTTCAGCGCGGGCACCAGCTACGCCGGCACCTTCGACACGCTGGCGTTCTACGGCTTCAAGCACGTCTTCGGGCTCCCCTCCGACCCGTTCTCGATGACGCTGTGCACCTTCCGCGGGTCGTGGACCTGCGTGGCGGTCCAGGACACGCAGTTCTCGCTGCGCGGCTCCGACAACTTCCTCTGGTGCGCCGGCGACATCAACTACGGCTGGCAGGGGGCCAACGGCGGCAGGTACCTCGTCCGCTTCTCCAACCTGTCCAAGACGGCCGTCAAGCACATGTACCTCACCGCTCGCGGCGGGTCGCGCGCCGTGCTCGTCGAGGGCCCCGCCAACCAGCAGGGCGGCCTCGACATCAGCGACTGCGTCATCGAGGGCCAGAACGCCAACGACCCGGCCATGGGCGCGCTCATCGTCGTCAAGGGCGGTGGCGTCTCCTTCACCAACACCAAGCTCAACTTCGGCATGGCCCGGCCGTCGGACTTCAGCGACCAGAAGGACACCGGCCTCGTCATGGTCCAGGGCGGCACGGCGATCCTCACCAACACGTGGACGTGCCGCGCGACGGCCACCTCCGAGTCGGTGCCGGTGGTCGCCGTCTCGGGCGGGTCGGCCTTCGTCGACCGCCTCATCGGCATGGGCGGCAACTGGACCGACCAGCCGCGCGTCGTCCGCTCGAGCGGCACGCTGGTCGCCGACTCGACGGCCCGCGTCGCCTGACCCACCGCACCGGGCGCCGCCGCCCTCGCGGTGGCGCCCGGAGCGACGTCGGCCCGCTCGGGCCCGCTCAGGCCCGTGCGGGCACCGACCTGCGCACGACGGCCACGCCCGCGGCGAGGAGCAGCACCCCGGCGAGGACGAAGGGCCACGGGTTCCACTGCTCGGCGCACGACTGCGAGGTGGCCGTCGTCGAGCAGACCAGCCCCGGCCCCGAACGGTTCAGCCACGCGAGGCCCAGCGGCACGAGCGACACCCCGAGCAGCAGCCCGGGCACGATCCCCCGCCGCAACCGTTGCGAGAGAAGGCCGCCCGCTCCGAGAGCGAGGACCACCGGCGCGACGAGGACGCCGATCGACAGCAGCGAGACCACGGCGAGACCGGCGAGGGCACCGACGAGTGCCCACCACGCGATCCCCGCCCACGGAACGCTGGTCATCCGACGAACACGCAGAACGGGTGACCCGACGGGTCGGCGAACACGTAGAGCGGCTCCTCGTCGTCGTCGGTGCGGTCGAGCAGGACGCGCGCACCGAGCCCCTCGGCATCGCGCCGAGCCTCCTCGAGCGCCTCGACGTCGGGGACGGTGAGGTCGAGGTGCAGCTGCATCGGGACCTCGTGCGAGGGCCACGTCGTGGGGGTCAGCGACTCGACCTCCTGGAAGGCCAGCGCCCGCCCGCCGTCGGCGGTCGTAAGGACGAGCCAGTCGGCGTCGTCGGGCCCGTCGGCCGGGACCTCGTCACCGGGTCGGTAGCGCAGCCCGAGGAGGCGGCGGTAGAACTCCGCGAGCGTGCGGACGTCGGTGGTGTCGAGGACGGTGTGCAGCAGCCGCGGGTGGGTCATCGGACCTCCTGCGTCGGGGGCGGTGGCTCTCGCCCGGCGACGCTACTCCTGCCCGCCGACGCCGAAGGGGCGACCGGATCGGTCGCCCCTCCTCGGCCGCGGCGTGCCGCGGCGAACCGCCTCGTGAGCGGTGGTCGTGCACCGGGCGGCCGTGGCCGCCCCGGCGCGGTCGGGTCAGCTGCCCTTGCGCTTGCGCACGTCCTCGGTGGCCTGGGGCAGCACCGAGAAGAGGTCGCCGACGACGCCGAAGTCGACGAGCTCGAAGATCGGCGCCTCCTCGTCCTTGTTGACCGCGACGATCGTCTTCGAGGTCTGCATGCCGGCGCGGTGCTGGATGGCGCCGGAGATGCCGGCCGCGACGTAGAGCTGCGGCGAGACCTGCTTGCCGGTCTGGCCGACCTGGTTGCTGTGCGGGTACCAGCCGGCGTCGACCGCGGCGCGCGAGGCGCCGACGGCGGCGCCGAGGCTGTCGGCGAACGCCTCGATCGGCGCGAAGTCGCCCGCCGTGCCGCGGCCGCCGGAGACGACGATCGCGGCCTCGGTCAGCTCGGGGCGCCCGGTGGCCTGCTTCGGCTTGGTCTCGGTGACCCTGGCGGCCTTGGCGGCGTCGCTCACGGTCGCGCCGAACTGCTCGACGGCGCCGGGGGCCGGGGAGGCCTCGATCGCCACCGAGTTCGGCTTCACCGCGATGATCGGGGTGCCCTTGGTGACGGTCGCCGTCACCGAGTACGAGCCGGCGAAGACCGACTGCGTCGTCTCGACGCCGCCACCGTCGCCGGCGCGCACGTCGACGGCGTCGGTGATGAGGCCCGACTCGGTCTTGATCGACAGGCGCGCGGCGATCTCCTTGCCGGCGGCGTTGCTCGGGATGAGCACGGCGGCCGGGGCGACCTTCTCGACGAGCTGGGCGAGGATCTCGGCCTGCGGCGCGACGAGGTAGCCGGCGGAGTCGGCGTCGTCGACGACGTAGACCTTGTGGGCACCGTACTTGGCCAGGGTGACCTGGGCCTTCTCGGCGCCGGAGCCGATGTGGACGGCGGAGGGCTCGCCGAGGCGGCGGGCGAGGGTGAGCAGCTCCGCGGTCGCCTTGCGCAGGCGTCCGTCGGTGTGGTCGACGAGGACGAGGACCTCAGCCATGGGGGTGTTCTCCTTCTCTTCAGCCGTGCTCAGACGAACTTCTGGGCGGCGAGGAACTCGGCCAGCTTCGCGCCGCCGTCGCCCTCGTCCTTGACGATCTGGCCCTGCTCGCGCGGGGGCCGCTTCGCGAACGACACGACCGAGGTCCACGCCGCGTCGAGGCCGACCTGCGAGGGCTCGAGGCCGAGGTCGGCCAGGCCCCACTGCTGCACCGGCTTCTTCTTCGCGGCCATGATCCCCTTGAACGAGGGGTAGCGCGGCTCGTTGATCTGGTCGGTGACCGACACCAGGGCCGGCAGCGCGGCCTCGATCGTCTCCGAGGCGGTGTCGCCGTCGCGGCGGATCGTCACGGTGCCCTCGCCCACGGTGAGCTCCGAGGCGTAGGTGACCTGCGGGAGCCCGAGTCGCTCGGCCAGCATCGCGGGCACGACGCCCATGACCCCGTCGGTCGAGGACATCCCGGTGAGGACGAGCTGCGGCGCGCCGTCGGTGGCCTTCTTCACGGCCTCGGCGAGGACGAGCGACGTCGCCGCGGCGTCGGAGCCGTGGATCGCCTCGTCCTGCACGTGCACACCCTGGTGGGCACCCATCTGGAGGGCCTTCTTGATGGCGTCGGCGGCGGCCTCCGGACCGACGGTGAGGACGGTGACCTCACCCTCGCCCGCGGCCTCGACGATCTTCAGGGCCTCCTCGACGGCGTACTCGTCGAGCTCGGACAGCAGGCCGTCGGACGCGGCGCGGTCGACGGTGCTGTCGGACTCCTGGAACGTGCGCTCGGACTGGGCGTCCGGGACGTACTTGACGCAGACGACGATGTTCATGCGTGCCTCGTCCTCTTCCTTCACTCGGGGCTGTCGTGCCGGCCGGTCGCGGCCAGGGCAGTGACCGTCATCCTCTCAGCCGGTGAGCGCTCGGCCACCACCGGTGGGGCGTGACGGTCGCCACCTCGTGACGGGCGCCACGTCCTCAGAAGCGGGTGCGGTAGTAGCCCTCGCCGACCGTGACGACGAGGGCGAGCTCGGCGTCGGACTCGCGCAGCGCCCGGACGTCGTCGACGTCGTACCAGTCGACGGCGAGGGCGTCGTCGAGCCACAGCGTGCCGTTCGTGAGCGAGCGGAGCGAGGAGGTCGACCCGCGGGCGGAGAGGGGCTCGACCTCCACGGACCGGTCCTCGCCGCACGCGTACGTCGCCGAGGGCAGCCCCGCGGCGCCCTCGCGCGCGACGTTCGGGTTGCCCTCGTCCCAGTACTCGTCGCGGACCCGGTCGAGGCCGCCCCGCGGGCGCGGTTCGCACCCGAGGCCGCGCAGCCGGATGTCGACGGCGGTCAGCCCGTCGGCCACCGCGGACCGCTCGGTCGCGACGACGACGAGCCGGCTCGCGTCGACCTCGCACTCGTGGGAGTAGGTGTCCTTGCGCTTCCAGTCGTTCTGGCCGGTCCGGCAGCCGTCGCGCGTGGCCCGGGCGATGACGCGCCCGTCGGCGGAGGCCCGGTCGGCGAGGTCGGCGACCCTGGAGACGGCGGCGGCGCGGGCCCGCGTCGCCTCCTCCCCCTGCGGCTCGAAGTCCTCGGAGAAGAGCGTGCAGCCGAACACCGAGCACCAGGCGATGGCGCCCACGGCCACGGCTCCCGCCGTCGCGACGAGGAGGACGACGAGGACGGTGCGCAGCACCCGATGCGGCCGGACGGTCGTCTGGGTCATCCCCCGACCCTGCACCAGATGGCGTCGCCGCGCCTGAGCACCGGGGCCCAGGCGCGGCGCGGTCGTGCGGCCGTCGTTGTGGCTCAGGCGCCCTCGAACGGGGCCGGGCCCTTCCCCTTCTCGACGAAGTGGCGCATGCCGATCGCGCGGTCCTTCGTGGCGAAGGTGCCGGCGAAGAGCATCCGCTCGATCTCCAGGCCCGACTCGAGGTCGACCTCGAGCCCACGGTCGATGGCCTCCTTGGCGGCCCGCACCGCGTAGGCGGGGCCTCCGACGTACCGGGCGACCCGCGCCCGGGCGGCGGTGTAGACGTCGGCCGCGGGGACGACCTCGTCCACGAGCCCGATGGCGAGCGCCTCGTCGGCGCTGACGAACCGGCCGGAGAACACGAGGTCCTTGGCCCGCGACGGGCCGACGAGCCGGGCGAGGCGCTGGGTGCCGCCGGCGCCGGGGATGATGCCGAGGCCGATCTCGGGCTGCCCCAGCGTCGCGTCCTCGGCCGCGACCCGGAAGTCGCACGCGAGGGCGACCTCGCAGCCGCCGCCGAGGGCGTACCCCGTGATGGCGGCGACGGTCGGCTTGGGGATCGAGGACAGGGCCTTGGTGAACTCCTGGAGGAGGGCGGAGCGGTCGACCATGTCGGTGTACGCCATGGCCTCCATCTCCTTGATGTCGGCTCCGGCGGCGAAGACCTTCTCGCCCCCGTAGACGATGACGGCCGCGACGTCCCGGCGCCCTGAGGCCTCGCGGGCCGCGGCGATGAGGCCGTGCTGGATCTCGCCGTTGAGAGCGTTCATCGGCGGACGGTCGAGCCGGATGGTGCCGATGCCGTCCTCGACCTCGAGGCGGACGAGGTCGGTCACGACGACGCCCCGTCGGGCTGGCCGGTCGAGGGGTCGATGCCCATGACGCGCTGGTGCCAGATGTGCACGCCCGAGAGGATCACCTGGATCGAGACCTGGACGAGGTTGGCGAGGTCGGCGCCGGGCGTGATGACGTGCTCGCCCGTGACGACGAGGGTGGTGCCCGCGATCCCGCTCTTGACGCAGTTGAGGTTGAGGTTGAGCTCGTTGCAGGTGTCGAGGAGCTTGACGCGGTCGCCCTGGAGGTCCTCCTGGATCTGCCACTGGCCGAACACGCGCATGATCTGCACGTCGCTCTCGGAGCACCGGACGAACAGCTGCTGGTCGTTGACCGTGAACGCCACGTCGCCGTCGCCGTCGATGTTCGGGGCCACCCCGAGGTCGACGAGGACGTCGAGGACCCGGCCGCGCAGCGGGTGCTCGTCCGGGGGCGGCGGGAAGTTGGGCAGCGAGGAGGGATCGGTCATGGGTCCACCGTAACCACTCACTAGGCTCCCCTCCATGCCGCGCTCCCCCAGCCCCGCGCCTGCCCCGGGACCCCTGACGCGCGACCTCCCCCCGGCCCCCGGGGTCACCCTCGTCGAGGGCGGCGCCGACGTCGCCGTCTACGCCGGGCACGCCGACGGCGTCGAGCTGTGCCTGTTCGAGGCGGGCGACACGAGCGGCGAGAGCGAGCGCCGGGTGCCGCTGCGCGAGCGGGCCCACGGGTGGTGGTTCGGGTTCGTCCCGGGCATGGGTCCGGGCCAGCGGTACGGCCTGCGAGCCGACGGTGCGTGGGACCCCGACCGCGGCCTCATGCACAACCCGGCCAAGCTCCTCCTCGACCCGTACGCCCGCGCCGTCGAGGGCGACGTGCGCTGGGGTCCGGAGGTCTACGGCCACGTCGTCGACGACTCGTGGACCGGCGACGTGCAGCGCCCCTCCGAGCTCGACGACCGCGGCAGCATGCCGCGGTGCGTCGTCGTCGACGACGAGTTCGACTGGGAGGACGACCGGCCGCCGGGCCGCTCGCGCAGCGAGACCGTGTTCTACGAGGCGCACGTCAAGGGCCAGACGAAGCTCCACCCCGACGTCCCCGAGGAGCTGCGCGGCACGTACGCCGGCCTCGCGCACCCCGCCTCGCTCGAGCACCTGACCTCCCTCGGCGTCACCGCCGTCGAGCTGCTCCCCGTGCACGCGTTCACCCACGAGCCGCACCTCGCGCGGATGGGGATGACGAACCACTGGGGCTACAACACCCTCGGCTTCCACGCCCCGCACGCGCCCTACGCGGCGGCGCGCGACCCCCAGGGCGTCGTCGACGAGGTGAAGGGCATGGTCAAGCTGCTCCACCGCGAGGGCCTCGAGGTCATCCTCGACGTCGTCTACAACCACACGGCGGAGCAGGCCCGCACGGGGGCGACGCTGTCGTGGCGCGGCCTGGACCAGCGGGCGTACTACCGGCTCGACGAGCGCGGCCGCGACATCGACGTCACCGGCTGCGGCAACACCCTCGACCTGCGCCACCCGGTCGTCTGCCGGATGGTCCTGGACTCGCTGCGCACCTGGGTGCAGGAGTACCACGTCGACGGCTTCCGCTTCGACCTCGCGGTCGCCCTCGGCCGCGGGCGGGGGGACGCCTTCGACCCCGACCACCCCTTCCTCGTCGCGCTGCGCACCGACCCCGTCCTCTCGGCGGTCAAGCTCGTCGCCGAGCCGTGGGACCTCGGCATGCACGGCTGGCGCACGGGCCAGTTCCCGCCGCCGTTCATGGAGTGGAACGACCGCTACCGCGACGCCGTCCGCAACTTCTGGGTCAGCGACCGGCGGGCCCAGGCGCACGGGGGCCAGGGGCACGGCGTGCAGGAGCTCGCAACCCGCCTCGCCGGGTCGCGCGACCTCTTCGGCGACCGGGACCGCGGCCCCACGGCGTCGGTCAACTTCGTCACCGCGCACGACGGCTTCACCCTCGCCGACCTCACGGCCTACGACCACAAGCACAACGAGGCCAACGGTGAGGAGAACCGCGACGGCAGCAACGGCTCGACCTCGTGGAACCACGGCGTCGAGGGCACCACCGACGACGCCGACGTCAGGGCCGCGCGGGCGCGGACGCTGCGCACCCTGCTCGGCACGCTCCTGCTGTCGACCGGCGTCCCGATGATCACGGCGGGCGACGAGCTCGGACGCACCCAGGGCGGCAACAACAACGCGTACTGCCAGGACAACGAGATCTCCTGGGTCGACTGGGACCTCGAGCCGTGGCAGGCCGACCTCCTCGCGACGACCCGTCGGCTCACCGAGGTCCGGCGCGACCTCCCCGCCCTGCGGCAGCGCGGCTGGGCCCTCGGGCGCCCCGTCCACGACGACGGCACCCGCGACATGGAGTGGTACGCCGCCGACGGCGCCCCGATGGGCCACCGCTGGGACGACCACGGGGTGCGCGTGGTCCAGATGCTCGTCGCGGGCGGCTGGCTGGGCGCCGGGTCCGCGCTCGTCGTCGTCAACGGCGGTTCCGAGGAGGTCGAGGTCGTCCTCCCGGCGGCGCCCTCCGCCGACGCCTACACCCTCCTCTGGGACAGCGCGTGGGAGCGGCCCGAGCCCGAGGTCGGCGGGGTCGTCCCCGGTCCGGTGCCGGTGCCGGCGGGCAGCCTGCGGGTGTACGCGACGACATGAGCCGGGCGCCGGGCGCACCCGCCTCCCACGACCCCACCCCACCGCCGTCCTAGACTGGCGGCAAGGACGCAGTCCGCCGCGGGACCGGCGCGACCGCAGCGGGTGGGTGCCCCCCGCGACCGTGGGCACCAGTAGGGAGCAGTGTCCGCATGACCGCGACCACGTCCGCCGCCACGGGGTTCGAGCCGCTCGACCCCGCGATCCGCGAGCAGTACGACCGCGACGGCTTCGTCGTGATCCCCAACGCCCTCGCCGAGGAGGACCGCGCGTACTTCGAGGGCGCCGTCGACCGGATCTACGCCGAGGAGGAGGCCGCGGGCGAGCTGCGCCCCGACCGCTCCATCCACGTCATGGGCTGGCTCCACAAGGACCCGCGCTTCGTCGAGCTGCTCAGCTGGCCCACGACCTTCCCCTACATCTGGGGGACGATGGGCTGGAACATCTACACGCACCACAACCACATCGACGTCAACCCGCCGAAGGACGAGCCGCCCTTCTGGAACTGGCACCAGGACGGCTACCGGCAGAACTCCGACATCGACATGGACGTCCGTCCGATGTTCATGACGAAGATCTGCTACGCCCTCACCGACCTCTCCGAGCCGGGCTACGGCAACACCAAGGTCATCCCCGGCAGCCACAAGAACAACACGCTCGCCGGGCGCCCCGAGAAGGAGGGCGACCCGATCATCGAGCCCGAGGGCGCCACCGAGGTCCTGCTCAGGGCGGGCGACGCGTTCATCTTCGACCGCCGCCTGTGGCACAGCCGCTCGATGAACAAGAGCGAGCGCATCCGCAAGCTGATGTTCATCGGCTACACCTACCGCTGGATCCGTCCGCTCGACGAGGCCGTCGCCGACCAGTCCTCCGAGTGGTTCGCCGGGCTCACGCCGCTCCAGCAGCAGCTCCTCGGCTACGGCCCCGACCACGCGTCCTTCTGGGGCATCAAGCAGAGCGGCTGGATCGACGACGAGATCCCGCTGCGCGCCGAGCTCAAGGAGCGCGGCCTGCTCGACCGCGAGGTCCCCTTCCTCCGCTGACACCCGTCCGGCGGATCCCAGGGCTCCCCGGAGAACCCGCCCCTCCCACCGGAGACTTCCGGTGGGAGGGGCGGGTTCCTCGTGGGAGGTGGACCCGGCGACGGCCCGGGGGCCCGGAGAGCCCGTGCGCGTCAGGCCGCGCGCGCGGCAGGCGCCACCGTGTCCATCCAGCCGGCGCGGTTGACGCGATGGAGCATGACGACCGCCAGGAGCCCGACGACGACGCCGGCGAGGAAGCCGAGCGGGTAGAGGACCTCGAGCGCCCGGCCGATCGAGGCCACCCCGACGACGAGGAGGACGCCGACGAACGGGGCGGCCCGGCGCAGCGCCGGCGCCCAGCGCAGGGTGTCCTCCTCGCCGGCCGGGGCCACGGCGAGCAGGCCGGTCAGCAGCTGGTGGACCACGACGACGAACACGACGATGCCGATGACGAGGGCCCCGAAGAGGAGCGCCTCCCACCGCTCGTCGAGGAAGAGCGGGGTGCCCGTGGCGACCGAGACCGGGACGCCGACCATCGAGGCGGCGCGGGCCCGGACGAACGCCGGGTGGACCGCCGCGGCCCCGGTGAGCCCGATGACGAGCCACGCGTACCCGACGAGGTCCGGGACGACGTCCCAGCCGTACAGCGGCAGGTCGAGGACGACGGCGAGCAGCCCCCAGGCGGCCCACGAGAACTTGGTCATGGCGCCACCCTAGGGCGGCCCCGATCCGGTAGACACGACGCCATGCCCGACCTCGGCCGCGCCGCCCAGTCCGCGATCTACCGGGCGGGCAGCTTCGGCCGCCGCCCCCGGGTCCCCACCGACGGGACCGCCCTCGAGGACGCCGCCCGGCGGGTGATGTCCACGCGCGCCTTCGCCTACGTGGCCGGCTCGGCGGGGGGCGAGGCGACGGCCCGGGCCAACCGGGACGCCTTCGCCCGCTGGCAGGTGCTCCCCCGCGTCCTCGTCGACACGAGCGAGCGCGACCTCGGCGTCGACCTGCTCGGCCGGCGCCACCCGACGCCCTTCCTCGTCTCCCCCATCGGCGTCCTCGGCGCCGCCCACGACGACGCCGACCTGGCGATGGCCCGCGGGGCCCGCGCGCAGGGGGTCACCCCGGTGCTGTCGACCCAGGCGTCGGTGCCGATGGAGGACGTCGCCGCCGAGCTCGGCGGGACGGGGCACTGGTACCAGCTGTACTGGAGCCGCGACGACGACCTGACGGCCAGCCTCGTCCACCGGGCCGAGGCGTGCGGCAGCGAGGCGATCGTCGTCACGCTCGACACGGCCTACCTCGGCTGGCGGCCCCGCGACCTCGACCTCGGGTCGCTGCCGTTCGCCCGCGGCGAGGGCATCGCCCAGTACACCTCCGACCCGGTCTTCCGGCGGCTCGTCGCGCAGCGGGTGGCGGCCGTCCGGGCCGCCGCCGAGGCCGGGGAGCCCACCGAGCCACAGCCCCGCCCGACCCCCGCGGCGGTGCGCACCCTGCTCAGCCTCAGCCGCAACCACCCGGGCGACACCCGCGGCAACCTCTCGTCCCCCGAGCCCCGCGCCGCGGTCGAGACCTTCCTCGAGGTGTTCTCGCGGCCCTCGCTCACCTGGGCCGACCTCCCCCGGCTGCGCGAGCTGACGAGCCTGCCGGTCGTCCTCAAGGGCGTCCTGCACCCCGAGGACGCGCGCCGCGCGGTCGACGCCGGGGTCGACGGCCTCTGGGTGTCCACGCACGGAGGCCGTCAGGTCGACCGGTCGGTCGGTGCGCTCGACGCGCTCCCGGGGGTGGTCGACGCGATGCGCGACGCCGGGTCCGAGGTTCCCGTCGTGTTCGACAGCGGCGTGCGCACCGGCGCCGACGCGTTCGTCGCCCTCGCCCTGGGCGCCACGGCCGTCGGGATCGGGCGGCCGCACGTCTACGGCCTGGCCCTCGCGGGGGCCGAGGGCGTGTCCGAGGTGCTGCGCAACCTCGTCGCCGAGCTCGACCTCGCCCTGGCCCTCACCGGGTGCCGCACCCTGGCCGACGTGACCCGCGACCGCCTCGTCGCGGCGCCCGCATCCTGAGCCGGACCGGACCGCCGGGCCCGGAGGTGCAAGCGTTTCCACCCGGAGTTTGTACTCTGTCCCCGCACCGCCGTTCCTGCGTCCCCGCCGCAGGCCCTCCGAAGGACGATCCCCGATGACCGATACCGTGCCCAGCCCCCACGTCGTGTCCGACGAGTCGCCGTCGACCGACGCCCGACGCATCGGCACCGCGCACCGGAGCACCCACCCCCTCGCGTCCGGGCCCGTCGTCCAGCCCGCGACGACGGTCGACGGCTTCGTCGAGGCCTTCCTCGCCGAGCTGAACTACGGCCAGGGCACGCTGCTCTCGCAGTCGACCCTCAACGACCAGTACCTCGCCCTCGCGCGCACGATCCGCCGCTACCTCATGGCCGACTGGCTCGAGACCGGGAGCCGGCGGCGCCAGGCGCAGCAGAAGACGATCGGCTACCTCTCGGCCGAGTACCTCCTCGGCCGCCAGCTGGGGAACAACCTCCTCGCGACCAACCTCCAGGACATCGCCGAGCTGGCCATGACCCAGTGCGGCATCGACATCGCGTCCCTGCGGGCCCAGGAGGTCGAGCCCGGCCTCGGCAACGGCGGCCTCGGGCGCCTCGCGGCCTGCTTCGTCGACTCCCTCGCGACGATGGACGTGCCGTGCATCGGCTACGGCATCCGCTACGAGTACGGCATCTTCCGCCAGACCTTCGAGGACGACCGCCAGGTCGAGGTGCCCGACTCGTGGCTCTCGCTCGGCAGCCCGTGGGAGTTCCCCCACCCGGAGCGCCAGGTCATCGTCAGCTTCGGCGGCCACACGGTCACCACGTCCGACGACGACGGCACCGCCCACACCACCTGGGTCCCGGGCTGGGAGATCCTCGGGATGCCCTACCACTACATGGTCCCGGGGTACCGCAACGGCGTCGTCAACACCCTCCGGCTGTGGAGCGCGCGCGCCACCCAGGCGTTCGACCTCCAGATCTTCAACTCCGGCGACTACGCGCAGGCCGTCCGCGCCCAGACCTTCGCCGAGAACATCAGCAAGGTGCTCTACCCCGAGGACTCCACGCCCCAGGGCAAGGAGCTGCGCCTGCAGCAGCAGTACTTCTTCGTCGCGTGCTCGCTGCACGACTTCATCGAGAACACGCTGCCCGCCGACTACGACCTGCGCCGGCTGCACGAGCGCATCATCTTCCAGCTCAACGACACCCACCCCGTCATCGCGATCCCCGAGCTGATGCGGATCCTCGTCGACCTCAAGGGCATCGAGTGGGACGAGGCCTGGCAGATCACCCGCAAGTGCTTCGCCTACACCTGCCACACGCTGCTGCCCGAGGCCCTCGAGGTCTGGTCGGCCGAGCTGCTCGGCCGGCTCCTCCCGCGCCACCTCGAGATCATCTACCGGATCAACGAGGACTTCCTCGAGGAGGTCCGTGAGGCCTTCCCCGGTGACGAGATGCGCGCCCGCCGGATGTCGATCATCGCCGAGCACCCCGAGCGCGCGGTCCGGATGGCCTACCTCGCCACGGTCGCCGGGGCGAAGGTCAACGGCGTCGCCGAGCTGCACAGCCAGCTCCTGCGCGACAAGGTCCTCCCCGACTTCTCCCAGCTGTGGCCCGACAAGTTCACCAACGTCACCAACGGCATCACGCCCCGGCGCTTCGTCCGCCTCGCGAACCGGCGCCTGTCCGAGCTCGTCACCGACACGATCGGCGACGGCTGGGTCAGCGACCTCGACCGCCTGAGCGAGCTCGAGCCCTACGCCGACGACGCCTCCTTCCGCGAGGAGTTCCGCGCCGTCAAGCAGGCCAACAAGGAGCGGCTCTACGCGCTGCTCAAGGTCCGCGACGGCCTCGTGCTGCCCGGCGACGCGATGCTCGACGTCATGGTCAAGCGGCTCCACGAGTACAAGCGCCAGACCCTCAAGCTCCTCCACATCGTCTCGCTCTACGACGACGTCGTGTCCGGCCGGGTCCCCGTCGAGGACGTCACGCCGCGCACCTTCGTCTTCGGCGCGAAGGCGGCCCCCGGCTACCACCTGGCGAAGGAGATCATCTTCCTCGTCAACGCCGTCGCCGACACGGTCAACTCCGACCCCCGGGTCGCCGGCCGCCTGTCGGTCGCCTTCCCCGCCAACTACAACGTCACCCTCGCCGAGAAGCTGATCCCCGCCGCCGACCTGTCCGAGCAGATCTCGCTCGCGGGCAAGGAGGCCTCGGGCACGGGCAACATGAAGTTCGCCCTCAACGGCGCCCTGACGATCGGCACCGACGACGGCGCCAACGTCGAGATCCGCCGCCTCGTCGGCGACGACCACTTCTTCCTCTTCGGCATGACCGAGCCCGAGGTCGAGGAGCTGCGCACCCGCGGCTACAGCCCGGCCTCCGTCTACGAGGAGAACGCGCGCCTGCGCAGCACCATCGACCTCCTGGCCAGCGGCGTCTTCACCGGCGGCGACCGCCAGGCCGTCGGCCCGGTCATCGACAACCTGCTCCAGCAGGACTCGTTCATGGTGCTCGCCGACTTCCAGGCCTACCTCGACGCACAGGCCCGGGTCGACGCCGCGTACGCCGATCCCGACGGCTGGTCGCGCTCGGCCATCCTCAACGTCGCCCGGTCCGGCTACTTCTCCTCGGACCGCTCGATGCGCGACTACCTCCAGCGGATCTGGAACGGCTGAGACGGGGCATCACGGGCCGACGCGGGGCTGAACGGCAGGCACCGGTCCGTGTAGGTTCGGTGGGGTGAGCGACGCCTTCCGCACCGCCCCCCCGCAAGCACCGATCGGACGCATTCCCGTCCAGGACGTCAGACCGATCGTCGACCACGGCGCCCGCCCCGCCAAGGCGGTCGTCGACGAGCAGTTCGACGTCACGGCAACGGTGTTCCGTGAGGGACACGACGCCGTCAACGCCTCCGTGGTCCTCACCGACCCCGACGGAGGCGAGCACGTCCTGCCGATGTCGTGCACCAACCCCGGGCTCAACACCTGGGCCCGCCGCGTCTCCGCCGACCGGGTCGGGTGGTGGACCTACCGCGTCGAGGGCTGGTCGGACCCCTACGGCACCTGGGAGCACGACGCGACGATCAAGGTGCAGGCCGACGTCGACACCGAGCTGATGCTCGAGGAGGGTGCCCTCGTCCTCGAGCGGGCCGTCGCCGAGGTCGAGCGCACCGCCGAGCAGCAGGCCGTCCTCGAGGCCGCCGTCACCGGGCTGCGCGACACCTCGAAGCCCCCGGCGGTCCGCCTCAAGGCGGGCACCGACCCCGCCGTCGAGGACGAGCTGGCCGAGCGCCCGCTGCGCGACATGGTCTCGCCCTCCACCGAGCTGCCGCTCCTCGTCGAGCGCGAGCTCGCCCTCTCGGGCGCGTGGTACGAGATCTTCCCGCGCAGTGAGGGGGCCACGTACGACGAGAAGGAGCACCGCTGGACGACCGGCACGCTGCGCACCGCGGCGAAGCGCCTGCCGGCCATCGCCGCGATGGGCTTCGACGTCGTCTACCTCACGCCGATCCACCCGATCGGCCAGGCCGCGAAGAAGGGTCCGAACAACACCCTCGACGCGCGCCCGGAGGACCCCGGCAGCCCGTACGCGATCGGCTCCCCCGACGGCGGCCACGACGCCATCCACCCGGACCTCGGCACCTTCGAGGACTTCGACGCCTTCGTCGCCGAGTCCGAGCGGCTCGGGATGGAGGTCGCGATGGACCTCGCGCTCCAGTGCTCCCCCGACCACCCGTGGGTGCAGAGCCACCCCGAGTGGTTCACGACCCGGGCCGACGGCACGATCGCCTACGCCGAGAACCCCCCGAAGAAGTACCAGGACATCTACCCCCTGAACTTCGACAACGACCCCGCCGGCATCTACGCCGAGGTGCGCCGCGTCGTGCAGGTGTGGATCGACCACGGCGTCAAGCTCTTCCGCGTCGACAACCCGCACACCAAGCCGGTCGAGTTCTGGCAGTGGCTCATCGAGGACGTCGCGAAGGACCACCCCGAGGTCATCTGGCTCGCCGAGGCCTTCACCAAGCCCGCGATGATGCACACCCTCGGCAAGGTCGGCTTCCAGCAGAGCTACACGTACTACGCGTGGCGCAACAGCGCCGCCGACCTGCGCGAGTACCTCACCGAGCTCTCGGGCGAGGCCGCGTCGTACATGCGCCCCTCGTTCTGGCCGACGACGCACGACATCCTCACGCCCTACATGCAGTTCGGCGGACCGGCGGCGTGGAAGCTGCGGGCGATGCTCGCGGCGACCCTCGTCCCGACGTACGGCATCTACACCGGCTACGAGCTGATGGAGCACGTCGCCCGTCCCGGCGCCGAGGAGCAGATCGACAACGAGAAGTACGAGTTCAAGAACCGGCACTGGGAGGACTACGAGGAGGGCGGCTCGAAGGAGGGACGCTCCCTCGCCGGCTACCTCACCCGGATCAACGAGATCCGTCGGGACCACCCGGCGCTGCACCGGTTGCGCGACATCCGTTTCCACCACGTCGACGACGAGAACTTCCTCGCCTTCTCCAAGCGCCGACGGCTGCCCGACGGCACCGACGACGTCGTCGTCGTCGTCGCGAACCTCGACCCCCACTCGACCCGCGCCACGACGCTGCGCCTCGACATGGGTGCCCTCGGCCTCGAGTCGGGCGACAGCTTCGCGGCCCACGACCTCGTCACCGGCGAGGAGTGGACCTGGCAGCGCGACAACTACGTCCGGCTGGGGCCGGAGGTCGAACCCGTCCACGTCGTCGCCGTGAGGAGGCCCTGGTGAGTGCCATCGCCGGCATGGGCCACGGCCACGCCGGGCTGGGGATGAACCAGCCCGGGCTGCGCCACGACCCCGAGTGGTTCCGCACCGCGGTGTTCTACGAGGTCCTCGTGCGCGCCTTCGGCGACAGCAACGGGTCCGGTGAGGGCGACTTCGCGGGCATCGTCAACCGCCTCGACTACCTCCAGTGGCTCGGCGTCGACTGCCTGTGGCTGCCACCCTTCTACGCGAGCCCGCTGCGCGACGGCGGCTACGACATCGCCGACTACACCCAGGTGCTCCCCGAGTTCGGCACGCTGCCCGAGTTCAAGGAGCTCATCAACCAGGCGCACGCGCGCGGCATCCGGATCATCACCGACTTCGTCATGAACCACACGAGCGACCAGCACCCGTGGTTCCAGGCCTCGCGCAGCGACCCGGAGGGTCCGTACGGCGACTTCTACGTGTGGTCGGACACCGACGACAGGTACAACGACGCCCGCGTCATCTTCATCGACACCGAGACCTCGAACTGGACCTTCGACCCCATCCGGCGACAGTTCTTCTGGCACCGCTTCTTCAGCCACCAGCCCGACCTCAACTTCGAGAACCCGGCCGTCCACGAGGCGATGTACGACGTCGTCCGCTTCTGGATGGACATGGGCATCGACGGCTTCCGGCTCGACGCCGTGCCCTACCTCTACGAGGAGGAGGGGCACAACGGGGAGAACCACCCGAAGACCCACGACTTCCTCGTCCAGCTGCGGGCCATGGTCGACACCGAGTACCCGGGGCGCATCCTCCTCGCCGAGGCGAACCAGCCCCCGGCCGACGTCGTCGACTACTTCGGCACCGACGAAGCGCCCGAGTGCCAGATGTGCTTCCACTTCCCGGTCATGCCGATGCTCTACTACGCCCTGCGGGAGGAGCGGGCGGCGCCGATCATCGACGTCCTCGCCGACACCCCGGCCATCCCCGCCGGCGCGCAGTGGGGCACGTTCCTGCGCAACCACGACGAGCTGACCCTCGAGATGGTGACGCCCGAGCAGCGCGCGGCGATGTACGGCTGGTACGCCCCCGACCCGCGGATGAGGGCCAACGTCGGCATCCGGCGGCGGCTCGCCTCGCTGCTCGACGGGTCCCGCCCCGAGATCGAGCTCATCCACGCGCTGCTGCTCTCGCTCCCCGGCTCGCCGTGCCTGTACTACGGCGACGAGATCGGGATGGGCGACAACATCTGGCTCAACGACCGCGACGCCGTGCGCACCCCGATGCAGTGGACCCCCGACCGCAACGCCGGCTTCTCCACCGCCGACCCCGGCAAGCTCTACCTGCCGGTCATCCAGTCGCTCGTCTACCACCACAACCACGTCAACGTCGAGGCGCAGATGGCCACCGGGTCCTCGCTGCTGCACTGGGTGCGCGGCATGCTCTCGGTGCGCCGCGAGCACCCCGTCTTCGGCCTCGGCGACTTCTCGGTGTGCGAGTCGAGCCACGACCGGGTGCTCGCCTACACGCGCGTCGACCGACGTGACCGCGACGCCGAGGACCGCTCGGCCCGCGCCGTCCTGTGCATCAACAACCTCTCGTCCAAGCCCCAGGCGACCACCCTCACGCTGCCCGAGGAGCTCGCGGGGTCGTGGACACGGGACCTCTTCGGCGGCACCGGGTTCCCCGACATCGCCGACGACGGCACGATCACCGTGACCCTCGGCTCGCGCGACTTCTTCTGGCTGGCCCTCGAGCCCCCGCCCGGGGGTGCCCGTGGCTGAGATCCACGACGCGACCCTCTCCCCCACCAAGGTCGAGCTGCTCGAGTCCTGGATGGGCGAGCAGCGGTGGTACGCCGCCAAGGGCCGACGCCCGAGGCTGCGGCGGCTCGCGGCGTGGCGTCTCGACGACCCCGAGGGCGAGGTCGGGGTCGAGACGATCATCGTCGCCGACGAGTCCGGCCCCGAGACCGTCGTCTACCAGGTCCCGCTCACCTACCGCGGCGAGCCGCTCGGCAGCGCCGACCACGCCCTCGTCGGGACGATGGAGCACTCGGTGCTCGGCACGCGCTGGGTCTACGACGCCCCGCACGACCCGGTGTACGCGACGCAGCTTCTCGAGCTCGTCCAGGGCCGCGTTCGGGCGCGGTCCTCGTCGGTCTCCGACGCCGACGAGGACGCCGTCGCCGGTGTGCCGCAGGCGAGCTGGCCCCACGAGGTGCACGTGCGGACCTCGCGCGTGCTCTCCGGCGAGCAGTCGAACACCTCGGTCATCCTCGACGGCGACCTCCCCGACGGCCACCACACGCCGCTCATCGTCAAGGTCTTCCGGATGCTCTCGCCCGGCGACAACCCCGACGTCGTGCTCCAGGGCGCGCTCGTCGACGCCGGCTCCCACCGCGTCCCCGCCGTCGTCGGCGCCGTCACCGGGGCCTGGCCGCACCCGGGCACCGAGGGCGACCAGCCGGCGCGCGGGCACCTCGCCTTCTGCCAGGAGTTCCTCCCCGGCGTCGAGGACGCGTGGCGCGTCGCCCTGCGCGCCGCCGAGGAGGGCACCGACTTCACCGGCCCGGCCCGCGACCTCGGCGCCGCGACGGCGGAGGTGCACGGCACCCTCGCCGACGTCCTCGGCACCGAGCCGACCTCCCCGGAGCAGGCCCGGGCGATCGTCGCCGAGATGCGGCTGAGGTTCGACGCCGCGATCGACGCCTCCCCCGACCTCGAGGCCGTCCGCGGCCCCGTCGAGGCCGTCCTCACCGCGGCCCTCGACGCGAGCTGGCCGGCGCTGCAGCGCATCCACGGCGACTACCACCTCGGCCAGGTGCTCCACTCCCGCGACCTCGGGTGGATCCTCCTCGACTTCGAGGGCGAGCCCCTCCGGCCGCTGTCCGAGCGGCTGCTCCCCGACCAGTGGGTGCGCGACGTCGCCGGGATGCTGCGCAGCTTCGACTACGTCGGCGGCACCCTCGAGCAGGTCCGGGGCACCTCGGCCCGCGCCTGGGTCACCTCGGTGCAGCAGGCCTTCCTCGACGGCTACGCCGAGCGCGCGGGCGCCGACCCGCGACGCCTCGGCGCCCTCCTCGCCGCCTTCGAGCTCGACAAGGCGATGTACGAGGTCGTCTACGAGGCGCGCAACCGCCCGGGGTGGGTCGGCATCCCCCTCGGCGCGGTCCGGCGCCTCACCGCCCACTTCTCTCCGGACACCACCACGCAAGGAGACCCGCAGTGACCCCCACCCCCAGCCCCGAGGTCAGCGGAGCCATCACGGCACTCGTCCAGGGGCGCCACCAGCAGCCGCACGACCTCCTCGGCCAGCACCTCGAGCCCGGCGGGCTGCGGATCCGCGCCCTCAAGCCCCTCGCGACCTCGGTCCGGGTCCGGTTCGAGGACGACGAGGTCATCGACCTCGTCCACGAGGCCGAGGGCACGTGGAGCGCCGTGCGGCCCGATGCCACCCGGACGATGGACTACCGCCTCCTCGTCACCTGGGCCGACGGCATCGAGCACGTCCAGGACGACCCCTACCGCTTCGCCCCCACCCTGGGCGAGGTCGACCTCCACCTCGTCGGCGAGGGCCGCCACGAGGAGCTGTGGACCGTCCTCGGCGCCCGGGTCCACGAGTACCCCGGGCCCATGGGCAGTGTCCGCGGGGTCTCCTTCGCCGTGTGGGCCCCCCGCGCCAAGGCGGTGCGCGTCATCGGCGACTTCAACGACTGGGACGGTCGGGTCCACCCGATGCGGCTCATCGGCTCGTCGGGCGTGTGGGAGCTGTTCATCCCCGAGGTCGGCGTCGGGTCGATCTACAAGTACGAGATCCGCGGCGCCGACGACGTCGTGCGCACCAAGGCCGACCCGATGGCGCGGCGCACCGAGTGCCCCCCGAACACGGGGTCGGTCGTCGACGAGGCCGGGCACGAGTGGGGCGACGAGGCGTGGCTCGAGCAGCGTGCCGGCGGCGACCCGCACCACGGCCCGATGAGCGTCTACGAGGTCCACCTCGGCTCGTGGCGCCAGGGGCTGTCGTACCGCGAGCTCGCCGAGCACCTCGTCAACTACGTCGTCGACCTCGGCTTCACCCACGTCGAGCTGCTCCCGGTCATGGAGCACCCGTACGGCCCCTCGTGGGGCTACCAGGTCACCGGCTACTACGCGCCGACGGCCCGGTTCGGCACCCCCGACGACTTCAAGTACCTCGTCGACACGCTCCACCAGGCCGGCATCGGGGTCATCCTCGACTGGGTCCCGGGCCACTTCCCCCGTGACGCGTTCGCCCTCGCCCGCTTCGACGGCCTGCCCCTCTACGAGCACCCGGACCCCCGCCGTGGCGACCAGCCCGACTGGGGGACCCACGTGTTCGACTTCGGCCGGCTCGAGGTGCGCAACTTCCTCGTCGCCAACGCCGTGTACTGGCTCAAGGAGTTCCACATCGACGGCCTCCGGGTCGACGCCGTGGCCTCGATGCTCTACCTCGACTACTCGCGCAAGGACGGCGAGTGGATCCCCAACGTCCACGGCGGCCGCGAGCACCTCGAGGCGATCGGGCTGCTCCAGGAGGCCAACGCGACCTCGTACAAGCTCGTCCCCGGCGTCGTGACGATCGCCGAGGAGTCGACCTCGTGGCCGGGCGTCACCAAGGCGACGTCGAGCGGCGGCCTCGGGTTCGGGCTGAAGTGGAACATGGGGTGGATGAACGACACCCTCCGGTACCTCAAGGAGGAGCCGATCCACCGCCAGTACCACCACAACCTCCTGACCTTCTCGCTCATGTACGCGTTCAGCGAGAACTTCGTCCTGCCGATCAGCCACGACGAGGTCGTCCACGGCAAGGGCTCGCTGCTGACCAAGGTCCCGGGCGACCGGTACGACCAGCTCGCGACGGTCCGGGCGTTCCTGGCCTACATGTGGAGCCACCCGGGCAAGCAGCTGCTCTTCATGGGATGCGAGTTCGCCCAGCCGGGTGAGTGGGCCGACGGCCGCTCCCTCGACTGGTGGCTGCTCGACCACGCGGCGCACTACCGGGTCCACGCGCTCGTCAAGGAGCTCAACCGGGTCTACCGCGAGCACCCGGCCCTCTGGGCGCTCGACAGCCAGCCGGCGGGGTTCCGCTGGCTCGACGCCGACGACAACACCGGCAACGTCCTGTCGTACCTGCGCTTCGAGCAGGCCGACGGGGGCGGCGACGTCGTCGCGACCCTCGTCAACTACGGCGGCGACGACAAGGCGTGGGTGCGGGTCGGCGTCCCACGGTCGGGCCGCTGGGAGGTCGTCCTCGACACCGTCGGCTACGACGAGCACAGCTCGCCCAGCCAGGCCGGCATCGTCCTCGAGACCGAGAACACGCCCTGGAACGACCAGCCGTACTCGGTGACGGTGGGTGTCTCACGGCTCTCCGCCGTCTACCTCGCCCCCGTCACGGAAGGAGCCCGGTCGTGAACGACCCCCGTGCCGGACAGGTCGCGCAGGCGTCCGACCTCGTCGACCTCTCCTCCCTCGTCACCGCGTACTACACGCGCGAGCCCGACCCCGAGAACGTCGACGAGCAGGTCGCGTTCGGCACGTCCGGCCACCGGGGCTCGAGCCTGAGGACCTCGTTCAACGAGGCACACATCCTCGCGACGACCCAGGCGATCTGCGACTACCGGAGGGAGCAGGGGTACGACGGTCCGCTGTTCATCGGGCGCGACACGCACGGCCTGTCCGAGCCGGCGTGGGCGTCGGCCCTCGAGGTGCTCGTCGCCAACGACGTCACGGTGCTCGTCGACGCCGCCGACCGGTACACCCCCACCCCCGCGGTCTCGCACGCGATCCTCGTCGCCAACCGGGGCAAGGTGACCGGGGTCGACGGCATGCCTGCCGGCGCCGGACTCGCCGACGGCATCGTCGTCACCCCGTCGCACAACCCGCCGAGCGACGGCGGGTTCAAGTACAACCCGCCGCACGGTGGCCCGGCCGACTCCGACGCGACCAAGGTCATCGCCGCGCGCGCCAACGAGCTGATCCGCGGCGGGCTCGCCGGCGTGAAGCGGGTTCCGTTCTCCCGGGCCCGAGCCGCCGTCTCGACCCACGACTTCCTCGGCACCTACGTCGACGACCTGCCGAACGTCGTCGACATCGACGCGATCCGCGAGGCGGGCGTCCGGATCGGGGCCGACCCGCTCGGCGGAGCGGCCGTCGACTACTGGGGCGCGATCGGTGAGCGCCACCGCCTCGACCTCACCGTCGTCAACCCGCTCGTCGACGCGACGTGGCGGTTCATGACCCTCGACTGGGACGGCAAGATCCGGATGGACTGCTCGTCGCCCTCGGCGATGGCCTCGCTCATCGAGCGCCGCTCGGAGTACGACATCGCGACGGGCAACGACGCCGACTCCGACCGCCACGGCATCGTGACTCCCGACGCCGGGCTGATGAACCCCAACCACTACCTCGCGGTCGCGATCCAGTACCTCTACGGCGGGGCGCGTCCGCAGTGGCGCGACGACGGCTTCATCGGCAAGACGCTCGTGTCGTCCTCGATGATCGACCGGGTCGCCGCCGACCTCGGCCGTCGCCTCGTCGAGGTGCCGGTGGGGTTCAAGTGGTTCGTGCCGGGGCTGCTCGACGGGTCGGGTCCGTTCGGTGGCGAGGAGTCGGCCGGCGCGTCGTTCCTGCGCCGGGACGGCTCCGTGTGGACCACCGACAAGGACGGCATCCTCCTCGCGCTGCTCGCCTCGGAGATCCAGGCGAGCACCGGCAAGAGCCCGAGCGAGCACTACCACTCCCTCGTCGAGCGCCACGGCGAGCCGGCGTACGCCCGCATCGACGCCGCCGCCTCGCGCGAGGAGAAGGCCAAGCTCGCGGCCCTCTCCCCCGACGACGTCACGGCCGAGTCCCTGGCCGGCGAGCCGATCACCGCCAAGCTCACCGAGGCCCCCGGCAACGGGGCGGCCATCGGCGGCCTCAAGGTGGTCACCGAGTCGGCCTGGTTCGCCGCGCGCCCCAGCGGCACCGAGGACGTCTACAAGATCTACGCCGAGTCCTTCCGCGGCCTCGACCACCTCGCCCAGGTCCAGGCCGAGGCCAAGGAGGTCGTCTCCGCCGCCCTCGGCGGATGACCCCCGACGCCGCTGCGCCCGCCGTGGTCTCGCTGCGTCGGATGACCGCCGGGGACGTCGAGGACGTCCTCGACGTGCAGCAGCCCGGGGCGGTGCTCGGGCTCGCGGACGTCTTCCCGCAGGAGCTCTTCCCCTTTCCCCGTGAGACCGTCGGCCGGCGGTGGCGTGACGAGATCGCCGACCCCGTGGTCGACTGCCTCGTCGTCGAGCTCGACGGCGCGGTGGTCGGCTTCGCCGCGACGAGCGGGCGCGAGGTGCGGCACTTCGGCATCGCTCCTGCACTGTGGGGCACCGGTGTCGCGGCGGCGGCGCACGACGCCCTCCTCGACCTCATGGCAGCGCGCGGGATCCGCAGGGCGTGGCTCACGGTCTACACCGACAACCACCGCGGGCGGCGGTTCTACGAGCGCCTCGGGTGGAGGCCGACGGGGGCGACCTCGGTCGGTCCGGTCCCGCCGCACGCCCAGCTGCTGCGGTACGACCGCGACGTGGGCCCCGCCCGGCCGACCCGCGCCTGACCCCGGCCGCCCCGTCCTGTCTGTCCCCGCTCCTTCGCACTGCTGACCCCCAGCGCAGCAGTGCGACTGCGCGCCTCGGAGACATGCGCGCGCCGCCCCTTCGCACTGCTGACCCCCAGCGCAGCAGTGCGACTGCGCACCCTGGGGACATGGTCGCGCCGCTCCTTCGCACTGCTGACCCCCAGCGCAGCAGTGCGACTGCGCGCCTCGGGGATATGGTCGCGCCGCTCCTTCGCAATGCTGACCCCCAGCGCAGCAGTGCGACTGCGCGCCTCGGGGATATGGTCGCGCCGCTCCTTCGCACTGCTGACCCCCAGCGCAGCAGTGCGAAGGCGCTGAAACGGCACATGCCTGCGGCGGCCGTCGCCATCGAGCGGCACCGGCACGGCACCGGCCCGGGCACGGGCACGGGCACCGGGAGGCCCTACAGGGTCCAGTACCGGCCCGGGAAGTGCGGCAGCGGGTCCGGGGAGTCCCCGCGCGGCGGGAGTCGCCCCACGGCCGCCCAGTGCGGTCCGTAGGGGTTGACCTTGCCGCGGTGGCGGTCCCAGGTCTGCGGACTGTCGTACCGCTCGACCACGTGGAGGTGGTGCGCCGGAAGTCGTCGTCGACCGCGGTCGAGGACGTGCTCGACGACCTCGTCGGCCTCGGGCCAGTCCGTGGGGTCGATCGGCACGACCCGCAGCCGGAAGCCCATTCCTCGCAGGATGCCGTCGACCCGGCCCAGTGCCTTCGGTCCGTTGCCCGCCTCCCAGCGGCCCACGACGGCGCGGTCCCACCCGAGGAGGTCGGCGAGCTCGCGCTGGCTCAGCGAGTAGCGGCGTCGGGCCAGACGAAAGGCCGTGGCGACGGCCTCGAGCGGGTCGTCCTGGTCGTCGAGGTTGGACATGCCCCACATCACCGCACCCTCACCGGCACGCGCAGGGCCACAGCCGGCCCTGTGGACGGCCGCCACTGACGGCACCGCCTGTGGACGGAGCGGCTCAGAGGTCCTCGAAGCGGACCCGCTCGCCCACGGGCTCCTCTCGCTCGGGGAAGGCGATCCGCCCCGCCGACACCGCCCACCGGGCCGTGTCCACCCGGAACCGTCCGGCGGCCACGGCCGGGTCCTGCTCGGCCATCGCCCGCGCCTCGTCGGGCGGCACGGTCCAGACCGACATCCCGCGGATCGTCTCGTCGCTCTTGTCGAGCAGCGGACCGTTCGCGGCGACGAGGCCGCGCCGTCCGAGGTCGGCGAGGAACGCGAGGTGGGCGTGGTGCAGCGCGGTCGAGGCCTCCTCGTCGAGGTCGGGCGGGTTGTCGCCGCTGCGCAGGTAGACGACGGTCCGCACGTCGAACACCTCCGGCACGCCCTCGGGGCGTCCCACGGGGCTCAGCCGACCTGGCTGCCGAGGCGGGTCTGCTCGTCGCTGACCCACATCCCGAGCAACCCGCCGAAGTGCGCCTCGAAGCGCTCCCACTCGTGGGGCGGGTAGGTCTGCTGGACGGTCGAGGTGAGCAGGGTGCGGAAGTCCGGGCCCGAGATCCAGTCCAGGACCATCTCGTCGAGGTCGGGCAGGGCCGAGTCGCAGAACGCGCGGTACCGCTCGGTCTCGAAGTAGTCGTCGGCCAGGGTCTGGTAGGCCCCGAGACGGCTCTGGTAGTCGAGCACCTCGTCGTCGGCGACGGCGAACCACGGGCCGGTCTCGACCTGGGTGCGCGGGGACCGCCCGGTGACGACGCAGAACGCGGTCCACCGCAGCAGCGCCTTCATCGCCCACGGGAAGTAGTAGTGCAGCGAGGTGACGGCGACGTCGGGGCAGGCGTTCGCGTAGTCGATCGGGTAGACGACGCCGTCCTTGACGAGCATCTCGCAGGAGTTGAACTCCCACTTGAAGAAGGCGTTGACGGTCTGCGAGATCGTCACCACCTCGCGGCCGACCTCCTCGGAGAGGAAGCCGTGGGCGACGGCGTAGCGCTGGTGCATGGGCTCGTCGGGCTGGAACTTCATCACCATCGTCTCGGGGCCGATGGTCAGCGAGCGGGCGAAGTGCTCGAAGTCGGGCACCGACGCCTGGAGGTGCATGAGCATCTCGCCGGAGTCGTCGTAGGAGCGGTGCAGGTCGGCGCGGTCGGTGACCTGCGAGACCCCGCGCCAGCCGCCGCCGTCGAAGGGCTTCATGTACAACGGGTAGCCGAGGCTGTCGGCGATGCTGTCGAGGTCGAAGTTCCGGTTGTACTTCGCCGACGTGTAGGCCCAGCGGGCGTTGTCGACGGGGTTCTTGTAGGGGACGAGGACGGTCTCGGGCACGTTCATGCCCAGCCGCATCAGGGCGCAGTACGCCGAGTGCTTCTCCATCGACTGGAACGTGAACGGGCTGTTGAGCAGGTACACGTCGTCCATGAGCGCGATCTTCTTCAGCCACTCGCGCGGGTGGTAGTACCAGTGCGCGAGCCGGTCGATGACGAGCTCCTGGCGCGGCTTGTCGCGCAGGTTGAACGGCTCGATGCTCAGCCGCTCGGTCGTGAGGGTGTGGCTCGTCCCGTCGGGGGCCGTGAGGACGCCGAGCCTGCGGGCCAGCGCCTCGAACGTCGTCGGCCAGTCCTCCTCGGCGCCGAGCAGCAGTCCGACGAGGTGGTCGGTCGTGGGGGCCACGATGGTTCTCCTTCGGTCAGACGGGCGGGCGGTCACACGAAACGGGGCAGGTGGTGCGCGAGCTGGCGGTGCCACCACGGCCAGTCGTGGGCGCTGTCATGTCCCCAGACATCGAGCTCGTGGCGGATTCCCTTGTGCGACAGTACCTCTGCGAACTCACGCGTGGAGGACAGCGCCCGCGTGGGTGACTCCTCGAACGGGCCCTGCCCGACGACCAGCAGCAGCGACACCCGTGAGCGGACCCAGTCGAGGTGGTCGCCCTCCATGTGGGCGACGTACCCCATGGGGTTCGCGAAGTACGTCGCGTCACCGAGGTCGCCCCACCCGTTCCACGTCGTCGGGTCGTAGTTGCCGCTGAGCCCGATGGCCACCGGGGCGACGTCGGCACGCTGGAGGGTCAGGTGGACGGCGTGGTAGGCCCCGAGGGACACCCCGACCGTCACGACCTCCTGGTCGCCGCCGGTCTCGCCGACGACGTACGGCAGCACCTGCTCGGACAGCCAGGCCCCGTACGTGCCCGCCCGTTGCGCCCGCTCCTCCGTCGGCAGGTCGCGGTTCGACCACGACCACGCGTCGAGGGAGTCGACGCAGAAGAGGCTGACCCGCCCCTCGTCGACGAGCCAGCGCACCGCGTCGAGCATCCCGTTGCCCTCGGCGTCGTGCGCCCCGCCCGCCTCGGACGGGAAGAGCAGGACCGGCCGGCCCCACGACCCGTGCCGGACGACCTCGAGGGTCGCGTCGTGCCCCGGGACCGGGAGTCTGACGCTGCGGGTCTCCATGCGCCCCACCCTGCCGTCCGGGCCAGCCCGTCGCAACCACGGGCCGCGCTCACCAGAGGCGCTGGAGCACCTCGGTGAGCCCGGGGTCGAGGGCGTCGCGCCAGGCGGTGTAGTTGTGGAGGTCGGGGACCTCGCGCAGCGTGACGTCGTGGCCCGCCCGGGTGAGGGCCGCGGCCATGTCGCGGTTGTTGGCGAGGTTCTCCTCGAGGGAGCCGCACGTCATCCCGACGACGAGGGGGTGGTCCACCTCGCGCATGTCGAGGACGGACTGCACCGAGCGCGAGATCCGGTCGAAGTACCGGAAGCCGCTCTCGTTGTGGTCGTGGCGCACCTGGAAGAACGAGCCGGACTGCGCGAACACCCCGCCGACCCGGGGCGCCCCGAGGACGCCGAGCAGCACCGCGGTGAGGCCACCGAGGCTCGCGCCGACGACGACCACGGGCCCCGCCGTCGCGAACCGCTCCCCCAAGTGGTCCAGGCCCGCGTCCGCGACGGTGCGCAGGTACTGCGGGGACCCCGAGTACCACGCGTCGCGCAGGACGGGGTGGGTGAGGGCGACGCGGTGGGGAGGCAGGTGCCCCGCCGCGACGAGGGCCGCGCTGTAGGTCGTGAGCCGGGCCAGGCTGCCGTACTCGGGACCGTCGTGGACGAGGAGCAGCGGGGCCGGCTCGTCGTCGGGCAGGTCCTCGGGGGACCACACCGTGACCGGGACCTCGTCGGCCGTCTCGCCCTCGACGCCCATCGCGGTGAACCGTCCCCCGACGACGGGCGCCGACAGCCACCACGGGGCGGTGTAGCCGGGCAGCTCGACGACCGACCGCTCACCGAACGCCGTGGCGACGCGCAGGGGGTTCGCCGGGTCGAGGACGGTCTCCTGGCCCTCGCCGCGGGTCAGGGTGAACCGGTACTCGACCCGCTGCAGCGGTGGGTGCGGCAGGTAGAGGTGCCAGTGGTCGTCGCGACGCTGCATCGCCCGGGGTCCGGGCACGGCGCGGTCGCAGTCGAGGGAGACGGCGGTGACACTCGGGTCGTCCGGGTGGAACCGGAAGCGGACGAGGCCGTCGAGGACGGTGGTGGTCACCGGGTCAGAAGAGCGCGCTCATCAGGGCGGTGCGGCCCTTGCGCACCCGCTCGTCGTGGCTCCCGACGACGGCGAACAGCTCGATGAGGTGGGTCCGCACGCGGTCGCGGTCGTCACCGGTCGTGGAGCGCACGAGGTCGAGCAGGCGGGTGAACGCGTCCTCGACGTGGCCGCCGAGGACGTCGAGGTCGGCGACGGTGGTCGCGGCGTCGACGTCGGTGGGGTCGGCCGCGGCGGCCGCCCGGGCGGCGGTGAGGTCGACCTCGCTCGTGCGCTGGAGCAGGCGGACCTGGGCCAGTCCCAGCTCGGCGTCGTGGTCCTTGGGGTTCGCGGCGAGGGCCTGCTCGTAGGCGGCCGTCGCGGCGGCGTAGTCGCCCGCCTCGATGGCGTCGAAGGCGGCCTGGTGAAGCGGCGGCAGCTCGTCGTCGTCGGGGGCGCCGGGCACCGGGCCGAGGTCGACCCGACCGGTGATGCCGTTCTGCACCGCCGCCTGGAGGAGCTGGTCGAGGACGACGCGGACCTCGGACTCGGGCTGCATCCCGGGGAAGAGCGGGACGGGCTGGCCCTGGAGCAGCCCGAAGGTGGCCGGGACGGTCGGCTGGCCGAAGGCCTGCACGAGGATCGGCTGGAACGCCTGGAGCAGCTCGGGCTCGGCCGACAGGTCGGCGACGAGGACGAGGACGCGCCCCTCGAGCGAGGCGGCGACGCGGGTCACCGTCTCGACGAGCTCGCGGGTCTGCGGGTGGGCCGAGGACCAGAGGACGAGGACCCCGGGGACCTGGAGGGTCTTGTTGAGGGCCGACTGGAGGTTCTCGGCGCGGACCTCGACGACGAGACCCTCGGGGACGGCCGGGGCGGTGGGAGCCGCGCCGGTCGAGCCCGTCGCTCCGGTCGCGCCGGCGCCGCCCGCGGAGCCCGCGGCCGCGGACCCTCCGGTGACGGGAGGGCCGGCGGGGGCCGGGCCCGGCGCGCCGGTGACGGACGACAGGTCGACGGCGCCGCGGGTGCCCGCGGGCTTGGGGGTCTCGGTCATGGTCCTGATTGTGTCAAAGGGCGGATGGCCCGGTGCGCGGCGGCCCGGACGGGCTCAGCGACCGCGCCCGGAGACGAGCAGCTCGTCGGCCCCGATGACCGTGGCGGCGCCCGTGGCGGGCACGACGACGACGACGGCCTCGAGGTTGTTGAGCACCAGGCTCCTGGTGACCTTCTTCTTCTTCACGAGGTCGGCGTAGACCTTCGGCAGGACGATCTCCTTGGCCGTCGGCCGCACCGTGATGGTGTCGGTGCGCTGCATGAGGGCGAAGGTCACGGCGCCACCACGGGCGAGCCGGAAGGTGAGCGCCTTCTCCAGGCGCGGCTCGTGGACCTGGGTGAGCGTCGCGAGCTTGCCGAGGGACTTCGCCTGGGTCGCGGCAGCGGTCCGGAGGCCGGTCGCGAAGGGGTCGGTGACGTCGACCGCCGGCGAGGCCTTGCCCTTCGGCTGCGCGATGGCGGCCGCGTAGGCGGCGACGGCCTTCTCGGGCGAGGTCGCCAGCCCCTCGGAGGCCTTCGGGTCGAGCAGCGGGGCGCCCGTCGCCTCGGTCCCGACGGCGGGGAGCTGCGCGCCGGCGAACATCGGCACGCTGGCGGCGATCCGGAACGGCTCGTCGGGCTCCTCCGACAGCATGACGTGGAGGTACTGGGTGTTGGTGTCGGCGTCGAGGGTCGCCGCGAGGATGGCGCGCGGCCAGTCGCGACCCTGGGACTGGGCGACGACGGTGGGGGTCGGCCCGGTGGCGAGCGCGGCGTCCCCGGCAGCCGTGGCCGGGACGGGGCGCTGGGCCCGGGCCTCGGCGAGGGCGAGGGCGTCGCCGGTGAAGACCTTCGCCCGGGCCGCCTTCTGCGCGGCGGCGTCGCCCTCGGCGGGCGTGTCGGCCTCGGTGAGCAGGCGGGTCGCGATGGCGGTGGCGCCGTCGGGGTCGAGCGGCGCCGTGGCGGTCTTCTCGGCGGGTGCCGGTCGCATCCCGACGAGCGTCTCGGTCGCGTCGCCGCAGCCGCCGAGGAGGACGGCGGCGGCGAGCGCGCCGGCGGCGAGGGCCAGGGGGCGGGTCGAGCGGGTCGAGCAGGGACGGCGGGTCATCGGGTGGCCTCCTCGGGGTCGCGGGGCTCGGGGTCGGGCTCCGGCGCGACGGCGGGATCGGGTGTGTCAGCGGGATCAGGGGTGGCGGGGGGAACGGGCGGCACGTCCGGCCCGGACGGGTGGGTCGGGCGCCGCGGCCAGGCGAGGAGCACGCCGACGACGAGCACGAAGAGCCCGACGAGGGCGGCGACGACCGCCTCGACGAACCACGTCTTGTCGGTGACGGCGAAGGTCAGGGAGCGCAGCGGGCCGCCCTCGGACGCGACGACGAGGGTCTCGGGCGCCTCGGCCTGCTCGACGGTGAGGGTGACCGGGAGGTCGCCCTGGTCCTGCTGGCGCCACAGGTCGGCGACCCCGAGCCCCTCGGCGGCGTCTCCGGAGCCGGCCGAGCGCGTCGTGAGCAGCCAGTCGCGCACGTCGACGCCGGTGACCCGGGTGTGCCGGGAGTCGCCGAGCACCGCGGTGGCGTCCGACGGGTTGGCCAGCGCCATCCAGACGCGGCCACCGGCGGCGGGGGTCGCGGTGACGACGACGTCGGCGTCGACGCGGTTGAGCACCTCGGGCCGGATGACGATCGGGTCGCTCGTCGCGGGGCGCACGGTGAACTGCGCGGTGCCCGAGGTCCCCAGCTCGGTCGCGAACCACCCACCGAGCACGGTGAGCGCGAGGCCGACGAGGGCCAGGAGCACACCGACGAGGCGTGTGAGGAACGTGAGCACGGGGGTCCTTCGGGACGGGTCCGGGGGCGTCCCGGACACGCGTCCGGGACGAGGGCTGTCGTCCACCATGACAAACGCCGCAGCCGCGCGACAAATCCCGGGAGCACCGGGCGTGACCCACGCCACGGCGTGCCGTGGCTCAGCGTGGCCTCAGGCGTCGAAGTCGCGGGCTCCCACGCGCACCGTGCGCAACAGGGAGAACAGGGTCGCGTGCTGGTCGGCGTCGAGCATGCCCAGGCCGAAGTCGGCGGCCTCGAGCTCGGCGGTGACCGCCTCCATCGCCGCCCGCCCGGTGTCGGTGATGACGGCGAAGGCGCCGCGGCGGTCGGCCGGGTTCGGCACCCGCTCGACGAAGCCCTGCGCGGCCAGGCGCTGGACGATGTTCGTCGCGCTCGTCGGGTGGACCATGAGCCGCTCGCCGATCCGCGACATCGACAGGCGGCCCTCGCGGGAGAAGGCGAGCAGGACGAGGGCCTCGTACCGGGCGAAGGTCAGCCCGTGGCGCCCGGCGATGGCGTCGAACCGCCCGAGGAGCAGCTGCTGCACCCGCATGATCGAGGTGGCGCTGGCCATCGAGACGGCGTGGGACCGCTCCCCCCAGCGGTCCTCCCACAGCTCCGCGGCCCGGGCGATCGGGTCGAACGGCAGGCGGACGGGCTGGCTCACAGCGTGCACGCTAGCCGAGGCCGCAGCGCGCCCCCCGGACCGACCGCTCACCGAACGGCGGGGCACCCGACCGCGGGGCGGATTGCGCAAGCGCTCTCGCACTCCCTAGCGTTCCCACCATGACCGGTGCCCCCGTGACCTGGACCGACCACGACGCGGTCCTGTTCGACCTCGACGGCGTGCTGACGCCGACCGCCGAGGTGCACCGTCGCGCCTGGGCCGAGATGTTCGACGCCTTCCTCGGGTCGTGGACCGGCGAGGGCGACACCCGCCCGTGGAGCGAGCAGGACTACTACGACCACGTCGACGGCAAGCCGCGCTACGACGGCGTGCGCGACTTCCTCACCTCGCGCGGCATCACCCTCCCCGAGGGCGAGCCCTCCGACGCGCCCGACGCCGTCACCGTCTGCGGGCTCGGCAACCGCAAGAACGACGCCTTCAACGCCGTCCTCGAGCGCGACGGCGTCACGGCGTACCCGGGCTCCATCGCCCTCCTCGACGTCCTGCGCGACCTCGGGACGCCCCTGGCGGTCGTGTCGTCGTCGGCCAACGCGCCGGCCGTCCTGGCCGCCGCCGGGATCGCCGACCGCTTCGTCACCGTCGTCGACGGCCGGGTCGCCACCGACCTGGGGCTGCCGGGCAAGCCGGCGCCCGACACCTTCGTCCACGCGGCGCTCGCCTGCGGCGCCACCTCCGCGCGCTCCGTCGTCGTCGAGGACGCCGTGTCCGGCGTGCGCGCGGGGGCCGCGGGCGACTTCGCCCTCGTCATCGGCGTCGACCGCGGCGCCGGGGCCGACGTCCTCACCGCCGCGGGCGCCGACCTCGTCGTCGACGACCTCGGGGCCCTCGCGTGAAGGCGGGGCACGTCGAGGGCGACCCGCTCGACCGCAGCCGCTTCCCCGCCGACCCGTGGCGCCTCGTCGAGCGTGACCCCGACCGGATCGACCTCGGCACCACCGAGACCCTGTTCACCGTGGCGAACGGCTACATCGGCATGCGGGGCAACCCCGAGGAGGGGCGCCGCGCCCACGAGCACGGCACCTTCGTCAACGGCTTCCACGAGACCTGGCCCATCCGCCACGCCGAGGGGGCCTTCGGGTTCGCCCGCACCGGCCAGACGATGGTCAACGTCCCCGACGCCAAGCTGATGAAGCTCTACGTCGACGACGAGCCCCTCGTCATCGGCAGCGCCGACCTCGAGCACTACGAGCGCTCCCTCGACTTCCGCGACGGCGTGCTGCGCCGCTCCGTCGTGTGGCGCACCCCGTCGGGCAAGCGGGTGCGCGTCGACTCCACCCGCATGGTCTCGATGACCCAGCGCCACCTCGTCGTGCTCACCCTCGAGGTGACGATGCTCTCGGGCGACGCACCGGTCCTCGTCTCGAGCCAGCTGCTCAACCGCCAGGACGGCGAGGACGAGTACCACGAGCCCGCGCAGGCCAAGGTCGCGACGGCCGACCCCCGCAAAGCGTCCGCGATCGAGGGGAGGGTCCTCGAGCCGCGCCTCCACGTGGCGACCGAGGACCGGATGACGCTGGGCTACCGCTGCGCCAACTCCGGCATGACCGTCACCGTGGCCGCCGACCACTCGCTGCGCACCGACGACTCCTACGAGACCGTCGTGCGGGCCGAGAAGGACCAGACGAAGATCGTCTTCCGCGTCGACGCGTCCGAGGGCAGGACGGTCCGGGTCGAGAAGGTCGTGGCCTACCACACCTCCCGCAGCCTGCCCGTGCGCGAGCTGTCGGACCGGTGCGACCGCACCCTCGACCGCGCCGCCCGCTACGACGTCGATCACTACCTCGCCGAGCAGCGCGCCTGGTACGACGCGTTCTGGGAGCGCAGCGACGTCGAGATCGGCTCCGACGACCCCGACACCGAGGGCATCCAGCAGGCCATCCGCTTCAACCTCTTCACCCTGGCGCAGGCCGCCGGGCGCGCCGACGGCCAGGGCGTCCCCGCCAAGGGCGTCACGGGCTCGGGCTACGAGGGGCACTACTTCTGGGACAGCGAGGTCTACGTCGCGCCCTTCCTGTCCTTCACCAGCCCCGAGCTCGCCCGCAACCTCATGCACTTCCGTGCCCGGATGCTCCCGGCGGCGCGCGACCGCGCCCGCGAGGTCTCCCAGCGCGGCGCCCTCTTCCCGTGGCGGACGATCAGCGGCGAGGAGGCCTCGGCGTACTACGCGGCCGGGACCGCCCAGGTGCACATCGACGCCGACGTCGTCCACGCCCTCGTCCAGTACGTGACGGCGAGCGGCGACGTCGGCTTCCTCCTGCGCGACGGCCTGCCGATCCTCGTCGAGACCGCCCGGTTCTACGCCGACCTCGGGTTCTGGCGCAACAACGGCGACCGCTCCTTCCACATCCACGGGGTGACCGGTCCCGACGAGTACACGACGGTCGTCAACAACAACCTCTTCACCAACGTCATGGCGCGCTACAACCTCGAGCAGGCGGTGGCCTGGGTCGGCTGGGCGCAGCGCGAGCACCCGGAGGTCCACGCGCGGCTGGTCCAGAAGCTGGGCCTCGACGACACCGAGGTCGCCGAGTGGGCCGAGTGCGCCGACGGCATGCACATCCCGTTCGACGAGGGCCTGGGCATCCACCCGCAGGACGACTTCTTCCTCGACCGCGAGGTGTGGGACCTCAGCAAGACCCCCGACGAGCTGCGGCCCCTGCTCCTGCACTACCACCCGCTCGTCATCTACCGCTTCCAGGTGCTCAAGCAGGCCGACGTCGTCCTCGCGCTCTTCCTCCAGGGCGACCGGTTCAGCGCCGAGGAGAAGAGGGCCGACTTCGAGTACTACGACCCCATCACCACCGGCGACTCCACCCTGTCCGCGGTCGTCCAGTCCGTCGTCGCCGCCGAGGTCGGCTACCACGAGGTCGCCTGGGACTACTTCCTCCAGGGCCTGTTCGTCGACCTCGCGAACCTCCACGGCAACACCGTCGACGGGCTGCACATCGCCTCGACCGGTGGCGTGTGGGCCTCCCTCGTCAACGGCTTCGGCGGGATGCGCGACCACGACGGCAACCTGCGCTTCGACCCCCGCCTGCCCGAGCAGTGGCGCTCGCTGACCTTCCCGCTCACCTGGCGGGGGACGCGGGTGCGCTTCACCCTCACGGCCGACGCGCTGCACCTCGAGGTCGAGGAGGGCGAGTCGCCCGTGCCCGTCCAGGTGCGCGGAGCGGACCACGTCGTCGCGCCCGGGTCACCGGTGACCGTCGCGCTCGACGGCCACGGCCCCCGCATCGAGGGCGTCCTCGGCGACCGCCCGCAGACCGGTGGCACCCGGGCCGACGGCAGCCGGATCACCGCCGGGGTCCCCGACCCGATGCCGCTGGAGGACGGCGAGGTCCCCGAGCCGCTCATCACCGACATCGGCGTCCCCGAGCCCGGGCTGGGCGAGCACTCGCTCATCGGCCCCGAGTGACCCCTGCGCACCTGACCGGGGCGGGGCCCGGTCAGGTGTCGCGAGGCGGCCAGCCGCGCCAGGTGGCGGCGTCGACGGCCATGTCGGTCGCGCCGATCGACAGGCCGTCGAAGACGAGCGCGTCGGCCCGCTGCCCCGTGGCCGCGTAGCCGACCCTCTCGTAGACGCGCCGCGCCCGCGGGTTGTGGTCGAAGACCTCGAGGGTGATCCGCCGCAGGCCGAGCCGCTCGAGGCCGTACGCCGTCACGAGGCCGACCGCCTCGGTCCCGAGCCCCTTCCCCCGCCCCTCGGGCCCGACGAGGACGCGCATGTTGGCCGTGAGGGCGTCGGGGTCGACCTCGTTGAGGACGACCTCCCCGACGAGGCGGCCGGTGGCGCGCTCCTGCACCGCGAGGTCGAGGCGGTCGACCTGGTCGTTGCGGGTGGCGTACCAGTCGCGCAGCCGGTCGTCGAGCTCCTGCCGCTGCCGCGCCTCGGCCGTCGTCTCGACGCTGCCGGTGAGGGCCCGGACCTCGGGGTCGGAGAGGATCTCGGCCATCGTCTCGGCGTCGCCCTCGCGGAACGGCCGGAGGACGACGAGGGCACCCTCGAGCGTCGGCTTCGTCACGAGGTCAGGGGTCACGAGGGCTCCTCCATCAGGGCGTCGGCCGCGGCGTAGGGGTCGAGCCGGCCGGCCGCGACGTCGGCGGCCAGTGCCTCGAGACGGGCGCCCGCCACGCCGCCGAGCCGTCGGCGGAGCGCCTCGACCGCGAGCGCCTCGACCTCGCGGGCCGCGCGCCGGGTGCGCCGGGCCCGCAGCCCGTCGGCGCCGAGCCGGGCGCGGTGCGCGTCGAGGGCGGCGACGACCTCGTCGACGCCGCTGCCCGTGAGCGCCTCGGTCCGCAGCACGGGCGGGCGCCAGGCGTCGGGCTCGGCGCGGTCCGCCAGCGACACCGCGTGCCGCAGGTCGCGCACGGTCCGGTCGGCTCCCTCGCGGTCGGCCTTGTTGACGACGAGGACGTCGGCCACCTCGAGGAGGCCCGCCTTCGCCGCCTGGACCCCGTCGCCCATCCCCGGCGCGAGGAGGACGACCGTCGTGTCGGCGGTCGACGCGACCTCGACCTCGCTCTGCCCCACCCCGACCGTCTCGAGGAGGACGACGTCGCACCCCGCGGCATCGAGGACGCGCACCGCCTGGGGCGCCGCCCACGACAGCCCGCCGAGGTGGCCGCGCGAGGCCATCGAGCGGATGAACACCCCCGGGTCGGCGGCGTGCTCGGACATCCGGATCCGGTCGCCGAGGAGCGCCCCGCCCGAGAAGGGCGACGAGGGGTCGACGGCGAGGACCCCGACGCGCGAGCCCCGGGCCCGGTAGGCCGTGACGAGGGCGTTCGTCGTCGTCGACTTGCCGACCCCGGGCGAGCCGGTGATGCCGACGACGTGCGCCCGGCCGGTGTGCGGCGCCAGCGCGGCCATGAGCTCGCGCAGCGCCGGGTGACCGTCCTCGACGAGGGAGATGAGGCGGGCGACCGCACGCGGACGCCCCTCCCTCGCGTCGGACACGAGGGAGGGGACGTCGACGCTGCGGACGCCGCTCAGCGCGTCAGCCCCGCGCGGGGACCTTGACGACGAGGGCGTCGCCCTGGCCGCCGCCGCCGCACAGCGCGGCGGCACCGACGCCGCCACCGCGGCGCTGGAGCTCGAGCGCGAGGTGGAGGGTGATGCGCGCGCCGGACATCCCGATGGGGTGGCCGAGGGCGATGGCGCCACCGTTGACGTTGACCCTGTCCTCGTCGAGGCCGAGCTCCTTGGCCGAGGCCAGGCCGACCGCGGCGAACGCCTCGTTGATCTCGACGAGGTCGAGGTCGGAGGGCGAGATGCCCTCTCGCTCACAGGCCTTCGCGATGGCGCGGGCGGGCTGGCTCTGGAGCGTGGAGTCGGGGCCGGCGACGACGCCGTGGGCCCCGATCTCGGCGAGCCAGGTGAGGCCGAGCTCCTCGGCCCTCGACCTCCGCATGACGACGACCGCGCAGGCACCGTCGCTGATCTGCGAGGCCGAGCCGGCCGTGATGGTGCCGTCCTTGCGGAACGCGGGTCGCAGGCCGCCGAGCGACTCGGTCGTCGTGTCGGCGCGGATGCCCTCGTCGGTCTTGAACTCGACCGGCTCGCCCCTGCGCTGCGGGATGGAGACGGTGACGACCTCGTCGTCGAAGTAGCCGTCCTTCCAGGCGCGCGCCGCCAGCTGGTGGCTGCGGGCGGAGAAGGCGTCCTGCTCCTCGCGGGTGAAGGCGACCTCCCCGGTGTTCGCGGTCTCGGTGAGCAGGCCCATCGCCTGGTCGGTGAACGCGTCCCAGAGGCCGTCCTGCGCCATGTGGTCGTGCAGCGTGACGTCGCCGTACTTGTAGCCGTCGCGGCTCTTCTCGAGCAGGTGCGGCGCGTTCGTCATCGACTCCTGGCCGCCGGCGACGACGACGTCGAACTCGCCGGCACGGATCAGCTGGTCGGCGAGCGCGATGGCGTCGATGCCCGACAGGCAGACCTTGTTGATGGTGAGGGCGGGCACGCTCATCGGGATGCCGGCCTTGGCCGCGGCCTGGCGGGCGGGGATCTGGCCCTCGCCGGCCGTGAGGACCTGGCCCATGATGACGTAGTCGACGTCCTCCGGGGCGACGCCGGACTTCTCGAGGGCCCCCCTGATGGCGAAGCCACCGAGGTCGGAGCCGCTGAAGCCCTTGAGCGAGCCGCTCATCCGACCCATCGGGGTACGGGCGCCGGCGACGATGACGGACGGGTCGGTGGACATGCGATGGCCTCCGGAGTCGGGGTCGTGGGGATCGGCTTCGACTGTAGTCCCGGGGCGCCGCGGCGCCATCCCCGGCGGTCGGTGACCCTCGCCACCCGGGCGCCGCTGCCGTCCCCCGCCGCTCCTACGCTGGCCCCATGAGCGCCCTGCCCACCGACCTCTTCACCGCGATCGACCACGTCGGCGTCGCCGTCGCCGACCTCGACGAGGCGGTGTCGTTCTACGAGTCGACCTACGGGATGCGCAAGCTCCACGAGGAGGTCAACGAGGAGCAGGGCGTGCGCGAGGCGATGATGGCGGTCGGCGACTCGGGGTCGTGCATCCAGCTGCTCGCACCCCTCTCCCCCGCGTCGACGATCGCGCGCTTCCTCGACCGCAGCGGTCCCGGCATCCAGCAGCTCGCCTACCGCGTCGCCGACCTCGACGCCGTGAGCGCCACCCTGCGCGAGCGCGGCCTGCGCCTGCTGTACGACGCGCCCCGCCGTGGGACCAGCGACAGCCGGGTCAACTTCATCCACCCCAAGGACGCGGGCGGCATCCTCGTCGAGCTCGTGGAGCCGGCGGCCGACGCCGCGCACTGACGGAATAACCGGTCGCCCGGGCGCCTTGCCAGACGTAGCCTCGAACGGCTGGTCCTCCCCGACGACGTGACGGGCCATCGTGCCGCCCTTCGTCTGTCAGGACCCCTTTCGTGACCTCCCCCGCCACCACCGCGCCGACCGGCTCGACCACGTCGACCGGCTCGACCACGTCGACGACCCCGGCCCGTGCCGCGCGCCCCACCGGCACCCCGCCGGTCATCCGCTGGCTCGTCCTCGCGACCTTCATCGTCATCCTCAACGAGACGATCATGATCAACGCGATCCCGCGGCTCATGACCGACCTCGCGATCACCGCGACCGCCGCCCAGTGGCTCTCGACCGCCTTCATGCTGACGATGGCCGCGGTCATCCCCGTCACCGGATGGTTCCTCCAGCGCTTCGCGACCCGCACCGCCTACCTCACGGCGATGGCGACCTTCCTCGTCGGCACCGCCCTCGCCGCCGCGGCCCCGACCTTCGAGGTGCTGCTCGGCGCCCGGATCGTCCAGGCCGGTGGCACGGCCGTGATGATCCCGCTCCTCATGACGACCCTGATGACCGTCGTGCCCGAGAGCGACCGGGGCCGGGTCATGGGCAACGTGACGCTCGCGATGTCGGTCGCCCCCGCGATGGGTCCGGCCGTCTCCGGCGTCGTCCTCCAGGTCGGCTCGTGGCGCCTGCTCTTCCTCCTCGTCCTGCCGATCGCGGCCGCCATCACGTGGGTCGGTTTCCGCCGGCTGGAGAACGTCGGCGAGCCGCGGCCCGGTGACGTCGACTGGTTCAGCGTCGTCGTCGCCGCCCTCGGCTTCGGCGGGCTCGTCTACGGGCTCAGCCGGTTCAGCGAGGGCGAGGTCGCGACCCCCGTCGCGCTCATCGTGGCCGGCCTCGGGGCGATCGCCGCGTTCGTCCTGCGCCAGCGGTCCCTCCAGCGCACCGGGTCGCCGCTCATGGACCTGCGCGTGCTGACCCACCGCACCTACACGCTCGCCCTGCTCCTCATGGCCGTCGCGTTCATGTCGATGCTCGGCGCGATGATCCTCCTGCCGCTCTACCTCCAGGAGGTACGCGGCCTCAGCCCGCTGCAGACCGGGCTGCTCGTCATGCCCGGCGGCATCGCCATGGGGCTGCTCGGCCCGTCGGTCGGCAGGGTCTTCGACCGCCTCGGCGGCCGGGTCCTCGTCGTCCCCGGGGCGGTCGGCATCGTCGTCGCCCTCGCCGGCCTGACCCAGGTGGGCGCCGCGACCCCGTACGCGCTCGTCCTCGGCATCCACGTCCTGCTGTCGGTCTCGCTCGCGGCCGTGTTCACGCCCGTGTTCACGCTCGGGCTAGGAGCGCTCCCGGCGCACCTGTACTCGCACGGCAGCTCGATGCTCGGCACGCTCCAGCAGGTCGCCGCGGCCTTCGGCACGGCCCTCGTCATCACGGTGATGACGACGCGCGCGGCCGGCCTCGTCGAGACCGGCACGGGGCAGGTCGCGGCCCTCCTCGAGGGCCTGCGCTCCGCGTTCTGGGTCGGCGCCGCCATCTCGCTGCTCGTCGTCGTCGTGGCCCTCTTCCTCCCGAACCGGGCCGAGCACTCCGACGGGCCCGTCACCGGGCACTGACGTCGCCGGCGCCCCGCTCCTGCCGCCCCGCGGCGACGAGGAGCGGGGCGAGGACGACGGCGACGAACGCGGGGATCACCAGTCCCGAGTCGTTGACGGCGAACCCGACGAGCGCGACCACGGCCGCCCCCCGGAGCACCACGCCGCCCGCGGGCGAGGGCCGCCAGCCACGTCGCCACGCGACGACGCCGAGGACGAGCGTGGCCAGCGCCATCGCGACGAGCGGGGGCGAGCCGAGGTTCGCGAGGTTCTGGGCGACCTTGCGGCCGACGACCTCCCCCGCCTCGCCGGAGACCACGGACTCGACGAAGTCGCCGAGGTGGGTGCGCGCGTCGGCGGGGCGCAACCAGTCGAGGAGGGCCACGCCGACGGCGAGCGCGCCGGCGCCGACGACGGCCGAGACCACGCGAACCGGGGTGAGCGGCAGCCCGATCGAGAGCGCGATGACGAGCAGGCCCCCGAGCAGGAGCCCCGGAGGCCCGCCGAAGTCGGCCCCGAGGCCGGGCAGGGCCTCGAGCGCGAGCGCGGCGACGAGCACGGTGATCGCGAGCGCCGCCGCCCCCCAGCGCCCGACCCGCCACCTGGTCGCCATGGCGGCCACGGCAGCGACGACGACGAGGACCGCGACGCCGTAGAGCGCGAACGAGGTGTTGCCGAAGCCGTAGAACCGGCCGCCGACCGTCGGGTTCTGGCCGAAGACCGACCCCAGCTGGAGCCCCGACCCACGCAGGACGTCGCCGCCGAGGACCCACAAAGTCACGAGCGCGACGAGGACCAGCCCGCCGAGCGGTCGCCGGCGTTCGGCGGCCAGCGCGGCGACGCCGAGGACGGCGACGACCACGACGAGCGCGGCCGCGAAGACCGGGCCCGGCGCCGGGGCACGCCACCAGGGGACGAGGTTGGCGACGAAGGTCCCCACCGGGACCGTCGCGACGGCGACCCCACCCGCGACGACGGTCCGCGGCAGCGTCGTGTCGGCCCCCCGGCGCCACCAGAGGACGGCGACGAGCGCGCACCACAGGGTGAACAGCGCCGCGAGCCAGCCGGTGACCTGCGGGCTCACCGACCGCAGCGTCGCCGCGCGGGTCTCGAAGCCGACCCGCTCGGCGACCCGCTCGGCGACCGGGCCGTCGTCGGGCACGGTCGTGAGCACGCGGCCCGTCACCGCGGCGGTCCCGACCCCAACCCGCGCGAGGGCCGTCGCCGTGACGTCCTGGAGCTGCGCGGCGCCCGGCTGGCGGGTCGAGGCCGAGGTGAGCGTCCCGGTCGCGAACGAGGGCCCGGAGGCGACGATCGCGCGGGGCCGCACGGGAGAGACCCCGTCGCCGACGCCGGCGACCACGACGTCGCGGTCCTCGGCTGCTCGCAGCACCGAGGCCACGACCTCGTCGAGCCGGCTGACGGCGGCGACCCGCTCGGGTCCGCCCTCGGGGAGGACGCCCCCGTCGACGAGGACGACCGCGCACGAGAAGCTCGCCGGCACGCTCTCGTGGTGATGCTCGACCCGGCCCCGGACGTCGGCCCCGCCGATCGCGGCTCCGGCGCCGACGGTCTCGACGCACGCCCCCGTCGAGGCGACGTCCGTGCCGAGGGTGCCCGGGCGCGCGCCGTACCCGTCGGAGGCGGCCGCGGCGAGGTAGGCGGACCACCCGGGCACCGCTCCGCCCACCGGAGGGGCGGGGACGCGGCACTCCCCGGCGGTGTCGGCGGCCCGGCGTCCCGACGACAGGGTGAGCCACCCGTCGACCGCGCACGCCCGGCTGCGCACCGCCCGCACCGTCAGCGAGCCGAGGGCGCCGTCGGCGACGAGCGTCGACAGGGCCGGGAGGTCGTCGCGCTCGAGGTCCGACCACGCCAGCCCGGGTGCCCCGACGACGACGAGCGGGACGGGGTCGGTGGCGGTGCGGACGGAGCCCGACGCGGCTGACGCGGCTGACGCGGCTGACGCGGCGCCGGCGCCGGACAGCGCGGTGGCGAGCGCGAGGACGACGCCGACGACGGCCGCGACGACCCGGCGGCCCCGACGACGCGTCACCGGGACCGCACCTCCTCGTGCCGGGCGATGACGACGAGCGCGGCGGTCCACGCGAGCGGTGCCACCGCCGCGGGGCGGCCGTCGTGCAGGACCTTCTCGGGGAACGAGCCCGCGTCGGTGCGGTGGTCGCCGAGCCAGCGCAGCAGCGCCTCCGCCTTGCCCGCGTGGCCGGTGGCGGCCCAGGCGGTGGCGAACAGCGCGGTCTGGGGCGTCCAGCTGACCCCGTCGTTGCGCCACTCGGCGCCGGGGGCGAGGCCGCCGGCGGGCCGCATCATCGACGTCTGGGCCCGGTCGAGGGCCGAGAGGACCTCGATGTCGGCGCTCGTCGGACCGATGGGCGGCACGAGGAAGGCCACGGCCGCGTCGGCCGCCGACCCGCCGAGCAGGCGCGGGTAGCCCGTGGGGCCGAACTTCCGGCGGACCTGGGCGCCGAGCAGGTCGGCTGCGGCACGCGTCCGGTCGGCCATCGCCATCTCCCCGACGAGCGGCAGGACGTCGCTGACGCTGCGCATCCCGGCGAGGACGGCGGCCGCGGTCCCGAGGGTCAGGGTGGTCTCGACGAGCTCCCAGTAGTCCGACGACGGCGGGGGCAGCATCGTCTGGTCGTCGAGGGAGGCGAGGAGCCGTTGCGCGCAGCGCACGAGCATCGGCCGCAACGGCGCGAGGAGCTCGACCGCGCCGTCCGGGTCGGCGAGGGCGATCTGGGCGGCGGCCCAGGCCACCCACCCCGACCCGTCGAGCTGGGGGACGCGGTCGTCGGGCCGGCGCCCCGTCCGCAGGTCGTAGCGCGCCTCGAACCACCCGTCGGGGCGCTGCACCCGCTGGAGGAAGCCGAGGTGGCGGGCGGCGTCCTCGGCGTGGCCCGAGCGGGCCAGGGCGGCGGTGACGAACGAGACGTCGCGCGGCCACGCGTAGCGCCACCGGTCGGTCCACCCCGCGACCGAGACCGGGAGCCCGGCCGAGAGCACCCGCAGGTCGAGGAGCGCGGAGCGCAGGAGGTCGTCGCCGTCGTCGAGCCGGCGACGCACCCACGGCGCGCACTCCTCCAGCCAGGCGAGCTCGTCCTCGACGAGGAGCGGGGTCTGCGGCCGCCCGGCGAGCACCCGGGTGCCGGGGACCACGGTGTCGACGCGTCCGGCCGGGACGAGCACCCGCGAGCCGCGGCCCGAGAAGGCCACGGTCTCGCTGTAGAGGCGGATCTCGGCCCGCATGATGCGCTGCGTGACGCTCCAGTACGCCGCCGCCGAGTAGGCCGCCACCCCGACCCCGCCGAGCACCGCCCGGCGGGGGGTGAGGAGGGTGCTGGCCACGACGGCACGCTATCCCGCGGGTCGTGGGCCCGTCCCCCGCACCCCGTGAGCCGGATCACGCGGTGGGCGCGGTCACACGGGCCGGGAGCCTCGTGCACCGGCCGCTAGCGTCGCCGCAGGTGTCCGCCGACGACGCTGTCCGACCACGCCGAAGGAGCACGACCGCATGGACCAGATCCGCGAGGCCATCCTCTCCGGGGACCGCAGCGAGGCCACCTACGCCGGGATCGAGATCCCGGCGGTCTACCGCGCCGCGACCGTGCACAAGGACGAGGTCGAGATGTTCGGCGACCTCCCGACGAAGGACAAGGACCCGAGGCGGTCCCTCCACGTCGAGGACGTCCCGGTCCCCGAGCTCGCCCCCGGTGAGGCGCTCGTCGCGGTCATGGCCAGCGCGATCAACTACAACACGGTGTGGACCTCGATCTTCGAGCCGGTCTCGACGTTCGGCTTCCTCGAGCGGTACGGGCGGATGTCGGAGTTCTCCAAGCGGCACGACCTGCCCTACCACGTCGTCGGCTCCGACCTCGCCGGCGTCGTCCTGCGGACCGGTCCCGGCGTCACGAAGTGGAAGGCGGGCACCGAGGTCGTCGCCCACTGCCTCTCGGTCGAGCTCGAGGACGCCGAGGGCCACGACGACACGATGATGGACCCGCAGCAGCGGATCTGGGGGTTCGAGACGAACTTCGGCGGGCTCGCCGAGCTCGCGATCGTCAAGGCGAACCAGCTGATGCCCAAGCCCGCCCACCTCACCTGGGAGGAGGCCGCCTCCCCCGGCCTCGTCAACAGCACGGCGTACCGCCAGCTCATCAGCAGGAACGGCGCCCGCATGAAGCTCGGCGACCGCGTCCTCATCTGGGGGGCGTCGGGCGGCCTCGGGTCCTACGCCACCCAGATGGCCCTGGCCGGTGGCGCGACGCCCGTCTGCGTCGTGTCCTCCCCCGAGAAGGCCGACATCTGCCGGGCGATGGGCGCCGAGCTCATCATCGACCGCTCCGCCGAGGGCTACCGGTTCTGGAACGACGACGACACGGCCCAGGACCCCAAGGAGTGGCAGCGCCTCGGCAAGAAGATCCGCGAGCTGACCGGCGGCCACGACGTCGACATCGTCTTCGAGCACCCGGGCCGCGAGACCTTCGGGGCCTCGGTCTACGTCGCGCGCAAGGGCGGGACCATCGTCACGTGCGCGTCCACCTCGGGCTACCTGCACGAGTACGACAACCGCTACCTCTGGATGAACCTCAAGCGGATCGTCAGCTCGCACTTCGCGAACTACCGCGAGGCGTGGGAGGCCAACGAGCTCGTCAACCGCGGCCTCATCCACCCGACGCTGTCGAAGACCTACCGCCTCGAGGACGTCGGCCAGGCCGCGCTCGACGTCCACCGCAACGCCCACCAGGGCAAGGTCGGCGTCCTCACGCTCTCGCCCGAGCCGGGCCTCGGCGTCACCGACCCCGGGAAGCGCGCGGCCCTCGAGCCCGCGATCAACCGGTTCCGCGACGCCTGAGAGCGACCCGGACGCGGCGTCCGGGTCGCGGCGCGCCGCGCCACTAGGGTGGCCGCGGGAGGTGCGACGTGGACGTGTCGAGGCTGTGGGCGCCGGTGACGCGCTGGGGCGAGTTCCGGCGACGGCAGCTGGAGGCGCTCGAGCAGAGCAACCACATCGCGGCGCGCGCCGTGGAGGTCGACGACGTCCCCGTCGCGGCGCCGGCGGCGGCCACTGCCTCCACCGGGTCCGCGGGCTTGACCGACTCGCGGGACTCGACCGGCTCGACCGACTCCCCCGTCGACGAGATGCTCCTCGGCTCCGACGCCCCGGAGCCGCACCGCTCCCCTCCCCCCGGTGAGGGTGCCGGCAGCATCCCGACCGCCCCCTACGGCACCGTCGGGAGGCCGCTGAACCGGCACTCGCCCTTCTACATCGGCTTCTTCGGAGCCACCGGCGCGATGCTCGCCGTGGGCCTCTGGCAGCTGATGGGCCGCCTGACGACGACCCTCACGGTCCTCGTCGTCGCCTTCTTCCTCACCCTGGCCCTCAACCCGATCGTCGACCGGCTCGTCGCGCGCGGGGTGCGCCGGGCGGGCGCGGTCGCCGTCGTCTTCGGCGGCGCCATCGTCGTCTTCGTCCTCATCGGCTTCCTCGTCATCCCGCCGGTGGTCGACCAGGGCGCCCAGCTGGCGCAGACCGCCCCCACCTACGCCCAGGACGCCCTCAACAGCCGGTGGGTGCGCGAGATCGACAAGAACTACGACGTCATCGACAAGGTCCAGGCCGAGCTGACGACCAAGCTGTCCGACCAGCGCTTCCTCGAGGGCCTGCTCGGGGGGCTGCTCGGCGCCGGCCGGGCGGTGCTCAACGGGGCGTTCCAGTTCTTCACGATCCTCGTGCTCACCCTGTACTTCCTCGCCTCGCTCCCCCGCGTCAAGCAGGCGGCCTACGCGATGGTCCCCTCCACCCGCCGGGCCCGCTTCGTCTCGCTCTCGGAGGAGATCATGCGGCGGGTCGGCTCGTACGCCATCGGCCAGGTCTCCATCGCGACGCTCAACGCCATCCTGTCGTTCTTCATGATGTCGCTCGTCGGGATCCCGTACGCCGCGGTCCTCGCGGTGTCGGTCGGCCTGCTCGGGCTCATCCCGATGGTCGGCGCGACCCTCGGTGCGGTGCTCGTCTGCCTCGTCGCGTTCTTCGACGAGCCGCAGAAGGCCGTCATCGCCGGGGTCTACTACCTCGTCTACCAGCAGCTCGAGAACTACCTCGTCGCCCCGCGGATCATGCAGCGCACCGTGTCGGTGCCGGGGCCGGTGACGGTGGTCGCGGCCCTCGCCGGCGGTGCGCTGCTCGGCGTGCTCGGGGCGCTGCTGGCGATCCCGGTGGCCGCCGGTCTGCTGCTCCTCTACGAAGAGGTGCTCGTCCCGCGCCAGCGCCGCGCCTGACCGGGGGTCGTCCTCGGGTCAGGGGCGGGCGGCGTGGCGCGCCTGCCAGCACCGGCGGTGCCAGTGCCGCCGCTCCTCGATGCCGCCGACGCCCTCCGCCGGCCACACGACGACGTGCGGCGTCCCGGCGAGGATGCCCTGGTGGCAGCCCGGGCAGCGGTACTCGCGCGTGGCGCTCGCCCCGCTGAGCCGCCGCACGTGCCACGGCCGCCCGCCGTAGGTCTCGGTGGCCACCTCGCCCGACCCCAAGAGCGGCCGCTCGTCGAGGTCGCGACGGCGACGGTTGGCGCGGGGCATGCCGACCATCGTCCCAGACGGCCGGAGCGCGCGTTCGCCGGGACGGACACCACCCGACCCGACGACGAGCCGGGGTCAGGCCGTGACGCGGGCGCTCGTGGGGTCGTAGAGGGGGCGCAGCGAGACCCGGGCGCCGTGCCGCGTCCCCGCGACGTCGACCTCCCACGTCCCCTCGGCCAGCCACGCCGGCGTCACCGGGCCACCGTCGTTGCCGACGAACGCCAGCCCCACCGCGGCCCCGAGCGTCCACCCGTAGGAGGCCGCCCGCACGTACCCGACGACCACGCCGTCGCGCAGCACCGGCTCGGCGTGGAAGAGGAGCGGCTCCGGGTCGTCGAGGAGGACCTGGACGAGGCGATCGTGCGGCGTCCCGCGCTCCTTGGCCGCGAGGGTCGCCTCGCGCCCGGTGAAGCCGCCCGGCTTGTCGAGGGCGACGGCGAACCCGAGGCCGACGCCCCAGACGTCGTCGGTGTTGTCGATGTCGTGGCCGAAGTCGCGGTAGGCCTTCTCCATCCGCAGGCTCGACAGGGCGCGCAGCCCGACCGGCCGGATGCCGTGGGCCTCGCCGGCCGACAGCACCGCGTCCCACACGTCCGCGGCCCGGTCGGCGGGGACGTAGAGCTCCCACCCGAGCTCGCCGAGGTAGGTGATCCGGATCGCGAGGACCTCGGCACCCGCGACGACCACGCGCCGGGCGTCGCGGAACGCGAACCCCTCACTGCTCCAGTCGACCTCGGGGGCGGCCGCAGTGAGGGTGGCACGTGAGGCCGGCCCCTGGACGGTGAGCAGCGCGTGGTCCGTCGTCACGTCCTCGACCGTGGCCCCGGACTCCCCGACCGCGCGCCGGAGCAGGCCCTCGACGCGTCCGTGCGCGGTGTCCGACGCGACGACGAGGAAGTCGTCCGGCGCCAGCCGGGTGACCGTGAGGTCCGCGAGGACGTGCCCGTCGTCGTCGAGCCACTGGGTGTAGGTGATCCGCCCGTCGGCGGCGTTGACGGCCCCGGCGCTGAGCCGGTCGAGCACGGCACCGGCATCGGCGCCGCGCACGGCGAACTTCGCCATGAACGACATGTCCATGAGGCCGACGCGCTCGCGGACCGTCTCGTGCTCGGCCCTCCAGCGTGGGAACCAGGGAAGGTGTCCCCAGCCGGGCTCGCCGTGGTCAGGCGTCTCGCCCCGCCCCGCGTACCAGTCGGCCGACTCCCACCCGCTGACGTCGCGCAGCCTGGCGCCCTCGGCGACCATCCGGTCGTGGACCGGGGACCGCATCGCCCCGCGTGACGTCGTCAGCTCGACGCCGGGGGCGTGCGAGGCGTACACGGTGCCCAGCACCTCGGCCGTGCGCTCGGCCCGGCGGGTCGGGTCGAGCTGCCAGTCGCGGAAGCGGGCGACGTCGAACCCGGTGACGTCGACGTCCGGGCGGCCGGTCGCCATCCACTGGGCGACGACCCGACCGAGCCCACCGGCCGACAACACCCCGACCGAGTTCAGCCCCGCGCAGACGAAGTAGCCGTGGATGCCGGGCGCCTCCCCGACCGCGGGCGAGAGGTCGGGCGTGAACGACTCGGGCCCGCAGAAGAAGGTCCGGATGCCGACCGTCTCCACCACCGGGACGCGCGCCACGGCCTTCTCGACGAAGGGGCCCATCCGGTCCCAGTCGGGCGGCAGGGTCGTGAAGCTCGCGTCCTTCGGGATGCCGTCGACCTTCCACGCCGCGGCGACCGGCTCGAAGAGGCCGACCATCATGCCGCCGCCCTCCTCGCGGTAGTAGCCGTAGGAGGCGGGGTCCTCGAACACCGGGGCGTCGGCGCTCATCCCGTCGATCGGCTCGGTGACGAGGTAGTAGTGCTCGGCCGCCTGGTTCGGTACGACGACGCCGTTGCGCTGCGCGAGCTCGCGCGCCCACATCCCGGCGCAGTTGACGACGAGCTCGCACTCGACGTCACCGGCGTCGGTCCGGACTCCGGTGACCTCCTCGACGAGGCCGCGGGGGCGCGTCACCACCTGCTCGACGCTGACGCCCTCGACGACCCGAACCCCGAGGTTGCGGGCCCCCCGCGCCAGGCTCATCGTGAGGTCGACGGGGTTGACCCGCCCGTCGCCCGCCACGTGGAAGCCGGCGACGAGGTCGTCGGTGCGCGCGAGGGGGAACAGCTCGGCCATCTCGCGCGGCCCGATCTCCTCGACCTCGAGGCCGAGGTGCCGCTGGAACGCCGCGACCCGCCGGTACTCCTCGAGCCGGTCGGTGTCGGCGGCGGCCTCGATGAGCCCCACCGGCTTGAACCCCGTGGCGACCCCCGTCTCGGCCTCGAGCCGCGCGTAGAGCTCACGCGAGTACAGCCGCAGCCGGGTGCTCGTCTCGCTGAAGGAGCCGAAGCACGTCATCAGGCCCGCGGCGTGCCAGGTGGTGCCCGAGGTGAGCCGGTCGCGCTCGAGGACGAGCACGTCGGTGACCCCGAGGTGCGCCAGGTGGTACGCGATCGAGGTCCCGATGACCCCGCCCCCGATGACGACGACGCGCGCCCGTGGCGGGAGCGTCGGGGTGCGTCGGGCGGAGGTCTCGGGGGCGGCGCTGCTCACCCGGCGACTGTACTGACCGCCGCCCCCACGCCACCGTCCACCTCCCCCCACCCCAACCCCAACTTCAGGACGGCAACACGCCGACCGAGGCCCTCGTCGCTCGGCGTGTTGCCGTACTGAAGTGGCGCCAAGGGGGTGGGCCTGTGGATGACGACGCGGCGGCATCCGCGGCGGGGACGAGAGTCGGAGGGTGAGCCCACCCGTCCTGCCACCCCTGCCCGAGGGCCCGCTCACGCTGTCCGCCGCCCGCCGCCTCGGGCTCAGCGACCCGCAGTGGCGGCTCGCCGAGCTGGTGCGGGTCACCCAGTCGGTGCGGGCGCTCGAGAGCCCGTCGGACGTCGCCGCCCGGTCCGCGGCGTTCTCCCTGGCGCTCCCCGACGACGTCGTCTACTCGCACATCACGGCCGCACGCCTCTGGGGACTCCCGCTGCCGAGATCCCTCGAGGCGCAGGTGGTGCTCGACGTCATGCGGGACACGAAGCGTCGACCGATCGAGCGCCACGGGTGCCGCCACCACCGCGGCGCCGAGCAGCGGCTCGTGGTGCCGACCCAGGGCGTCAGGGTGACCTCGCTCCCCGACACCTGGGTCGACCTCGCGTCACTCGTCGGCCACGGGCTGTCGGTCGACGACCTCGTCGTGGCCGGCGACGTCGTCCTCAACCGGCTGGCCGGGCCCGATGGTGCGGGCGCCCGTGGCCCCGGCCGCGCCGCCCTCGCCGAGGTCCTCGCGCGCCGGGTCCGCGTGGTGGGCCGGCCTGCGCTCGCCGTCGGGCTCGAGCTCTGCCGACCCGGCTCCCGGTCCCCGATGGAGTCGCGGGCGCGGCTGATGGTGGTCCGCGGCGGTCTCCCGGAGCCGCACCTGAACGTCGCCCTCCACGACCTCGACGGTGCCTGGCTGGCGGAGGGCGACCTCGTGTGGGCCGCCCAGCGGGTCGTCGCCGAGTACCAGGGCGCCGTCCACGCCGACCGGCGGGCGCGGTCGCTCGACGCCTACCGGATCGGGCTGCTCACCGACGCGGGGTGGACCGTGGTCGAGCTGTTCCACGAGGACGTGACCCAGCGGCACCGCAGCGCCCTCGTCCTCCGGCGGCTCGCGACCGCGCTCGGCATCGACCCGCGCTCCCTCGTCCTCCCGTGAGCCCCACGTGAGAACGGCAACACGCCGATGCTGCGAGCGTCAGTTCGGCGTGTTGCCGTCCTGAGGTGGGCTACTCGGGGGCGAGGGGACGAGGAAGGGGAGCCGCGGCGGAGGAGGAGCAGGAGCCTCGGCGGCGGAGGAGCGGGGTCAGGGGTGGGTGCGGAAGCCGCGGCCGGTCTTGCGGCCGAGGTAGCCGGCGGTCACGAGGTGCTCGAGCAGCGGCGCGGGGGCGAACCCGGGCTCGCGGAACTCGAGGTAGAGCTCGCGCTGGATCGCCAGCGACACGTCGAGGCCGACGACGTCGAGCAGCTCGAAGGGACCCATCGGCAGGCCGCAGCCGGTCTTCATCGCGGTGTCGATGTCGTCGGCGGTGGCGTAGTTCGCGGCGAGCATCTTCACCGCGTCGTTGAGGTACGGGAAGAGCAGCGCGTTGACGATGAAGCCCGAGCGGTCGCCGCACGTCACCGCTACCTTGCCGACGCGGGCGCAGAGGTCCTGCACCGTCGCGACGACGTCGGGCGCGGTCGACACGGTGTGGACGACCTCGACGAGCTTCATCACCTGCGCCGGGTTGAAGAAGTGCATCCCCACGACGTCCTCGGGCCGCGAGGTGACCTTCGCGCAGTCGATGACGGGCAGCGACGACGTCGTGGTGGCGAGCACCGCCCCGGGCCTGCAGATCCGGTCGAGGTCGCGGAAGAGGTCCTGCTTGACCTCGAGGTCCTCGGCGATCGCCTCGACGACGAGGTCGGCGTCGGCGAGCGCCTCGCGGCTCGTCGACCCGGTGAGCCGACCGAGCAGCGACTCGGCCTCCTCCGCCGTCATCCGGCCCTTCTCGACCGCCCTGGCCGTGGAGCGCGCGATCGCCGCCCGCACGCCCTCGACCTTGTCGTCACCGCGCGCCACGTAGGTGACCGGGAAGCCGGCCTTGGCGAACACCTCGATGATGCCGGTCGCCATCGTCCCGGACCCGACGACCCCCACCGTGGCGACGGGCCTCAGCGCGACCCCTGCCGGCACGCCGCCGGTCGGGGTGCGGGCGTCGTCGACGACCTGGGGCGAGCCCGGCTCGGCGTAGGTGTAGAAGCCACGACCCGACTTCCGGCCGAGCAGCCCGGCGCTGACCATCTGCTTGATGATGGGGCTCGGCGCGTGGAGCCGGTCGCGCCCCTGCTTGTACATCGTGTCGAGGATCTCGTAGGCCGTGTCGAGCCCGATGAGGTCGAGGAGCTGGAGCGGGCCCATGGGGTAGCCGCAGCCGAAGCGCATCGCGGCGTCGAGGTCCTCGCGCGACGCGTAGTGCGACTCGACCATCGACACCGCGTGGTTGAGGTAGCCGAACAGGAGGGCGTTGGCGATGAAGCCCGCCTTGTCCCCGACGACGACCGGCTTCTTGCCGAGCCGCTCGGCGAGCGCCTTGACGTCCTCGAACACGTCGTCGGCGGTGACGACGGTGCGGATGACCTCGACGAACTGCTGGACGGGCGCGGGGTTGAAGAAGTGCATCCCGACGACCCGCTTGGGGTCGCTCGTGGCGACGGCGATCTCGGTGACCGGCAGCGACGAGGTGTTCGTCGCGAGGATCGCCTCGGCCGTGACGACCTTGTCGACCCGACCGAGGATCTCCTTCTTGAGGTCGAGGTGCTCGGGCACGGCCTCGACGACGAGGAGGCAGTCGGCGAGGTCACCGAGGTCGGTCGTGAAGGTGACTCGGGCGTGGAGGGCGTCGTGCTCGTCCTGGGTCATCTTGCCGCGGGCCAGCGCGCGCCCCGTCGAGCCGCCGAGCACCTGCTTGCCGTGCTCGATCCCCGCCGCGTCGACCTCGACGGCGATGACGTCGATCCCGTTGCGGGCGAACACCTCCACGATGCCCGCACCCATGGTGCCGAGTCCGATCACACCGACGCTGGTGAAGTCACGTGCCATGCGGGCGATCCTCTCAGGCCCGCACCGTGGCGGTCACGTCACCGGGGCGTGACGCTGCCCACCCCGTGTCCGGCCGACGGGTCCCACCAAGGCCTCACCAGTCGTGTCCGGCGGCCACGAGCTCGGCCTCGAGGGCGAGCCGCTCCCCCGAGCGCAGCGGGGTCGGCGCCCCGGTGGCCTCGACCCCGACGACCTCGCACAGCTGGAGCAGGAGCGCGTCGTAGGCGGCGAGGGCGGCGCGCATCCGCATCGCGCGGTGCGGGGCGTCACCCTCCTCGATCCGGCGCACCTCGGCCTCGAGGCGGCGCAGCTCGAGGGCGATGAGCACCGACGGCAGCGGCTCGGTGACCCGGCGCGGACGCACGCGCCCCCAGCCGCGCGCCAGCGCGGGCAGCAGAGGACGCAGCAGCCGCGGCGGGTCGCCGCCCCCGGCCCACCGGACGAGCTCGACGAGGACGATGAAGCAGGCGCTGGGCAGCGCGACGAGGAGCCCGGTCGCCAGGGCTGCCCTCATCGGCCTCACCTCTGCCAGCAGTGTGCGCCTCCGGTGCCGTCCCCGGCAACGGGACGGGGCGGGGAGATCGCTGGGTAGGGTGGTCGACCGTGCGACTGGTGATCGCGACGTGCAGCGTCGACTACGAGGGGCGGCTGACCGCCCACCTCCCGCTCGCGACCCGGCTGCTCCTCGTCAAGGCCGACGGCTCGGTCCTCGTGCACTCCGACGGTGGCTCGTACAAGCCGCTGAACTGGATGTCGCCGCCGTGCGCGATGGCCGAGGTCGAGCCCGACGAGTCCGAGGCCGCCGAGGGCGTGACCGCGGTCTGGGTCGTCCAGCACGCGAAGTCCGAGGACCGCCTGCGGGTGCGCCTCCACGAGGTCCACAGCGACAGCAGCCACGACCTCGGCGTCGACCCGGGACTGGTCAAGGACGGCGTCGAGGCCCACCTCCAGCGGCTCCTCGCCGAGCACATCACGACCCTGGGTGACGGCTGGACCCTCACCCGCCGCGAGTACATGACGCCCATCGGCCCCGTCGACATCCTGTGCAAGGACGGCGCCGGCGCCAGCGTGGCCGTCGAGATCAAGCGGCGCGGCGACATCGACGGCGTCGAGCAGCTGACCCGCTACCTCGAGCTGATGAACCGCGACCCCCACCTCGCGCCGGTGACCGGGGTCTTCGCCGCCCAGGCCATCAAGCCCCAGGCCCGCACCCTCGCCGAGGACCGCGGCATCCGCTGCGTCGTCCTCGACTACGACGCCCTCAAGGGCATCGACAACAGCGAGCACCGGCTCTTCTGACGACGGGCGCGAGCGCTCAGGCGCTCGCCGCCGGCTCCCACGGGAGGACGACCCAGCCGTCGTCGCCGACCTCGAGCCGCAGCCGCCCCGCGGGCTCGTCACGAGGGGCCGCGCGTCCCACCGAGCGCAGGACCTCCGCGACGCCGCCGCGGCCGATGGTCACGAGGACCCGCTCCCCGCGATGGAGGTCGGCGAGGTGCTCGAGCTCCGCCACGACGTCGGTGCCGACGTCCCACGGTCCGTAGGCGGCGGCCGGGGCGTCGAGGCCGCCGACGAGCGCTCCCTCCTCGACGAGCAGGAGGGTCGCCGGGCAGTGCAGCGCCATGCCGACCACGCTACGCCCCGGGTCGACGGCGCATGCCCGCCGGCGGCCGTGGGTAGGGCCCGGACATGACCTCCACCGACACCACCCCCCGCACCGTCGCCTTCCTCGTCGCGCCCGAGGGCATCGAGCAGGTCGAGCTCACCGCCCCGTGGGAGGCCGTCGAGGGCGCCGGCGCGCGCCCCGTCCTCCTGTCGACCGAGGGCGGCACCGTCCAGGCCTTCCACCACCTCGACCAGGGCGACACCTTCGACGTCGACGCCCTCGTGGGCGATGCCGACGTCGCCGACTACGACGCGCTCGTCCTCCCGGGCGGCGTCGCCAACCCGGACGCCCTGCGCACCGACGAGGCCGCCGTGGCGTTCGTGCGCGACTTCGTCGCCTCGGGCAAGCCGGTCGCGGCGATCTGCCACGCGCCCTGGACCCTCGTCGAGGCCGACGCCGTCCGGGGTCGCGCCGTCACCTCCTGGCCCAGCCTCCAGACCGACCTGCGCAACGCCGGGGCCACGTGGACCGACGAGGAGGTCGTCGTCGACGGCAACCTCATCACGAGCCGCAACCCCGACGACCTCCCCGCGTTCAACCGTGCTCTGCTCGACGCCCTGGGCTGACGGCTAGGCCGCGGGCGTCGCGGATGACGTCGACGAACCGGGCCATGATCTCGTTGAGCCCGAAGTCCTTCGGCGTGAAGACCTCGGCGACGCCCAGCTCCTTGAGCCGGGCCGCGTCGGTCTCGGGGATGATCCCGCCGACGATGACGGGCACGTCGCCTGCGCCGGCCTCGCGCATCCGGTCGAGCACCTCGGGCACGAGCTCCATGTGCGACCCGGACAGGATCGAGATGCCGACGAGGTGGACGTCCTCGGCGACCGCCGCGGCGACGATCTCCTCGGGGGTCAGCCGGATCCCCTGGTAGACGACCTCGAACCCGGCGTCGCGGGCCCGCACGGCGACCTGCTCGGCGCCGTTGGAGTGCCCGTCGAGGCCGGGCTTGCCGACGAGGACGCGAAGGGTCTCGCCCAGCTCCTCGCCGGTGGTTCGCACGAGGGCGCGCACGTCGGCGAGCGCCTCCGATCCCCCGGCGACCCCCACCGAGCCGGACACCCCTGTGGGAGCGCGGAACTCACCGAACTCCTCGCGCAGGGCGCCCGCCCACTCCCCCGTGGTCAGTCCCGCGCGGGCGCACTCGAGGGTCGCGGCCATGAGGTTGGTGTCGGCCCGGGCGTCGCGGCGCAGGCGCTCCACGGCCGTGGCGGCGCGGTTCCGGCGCTCCGGGTCGGCGTCACGCTCCTCGCGCCAGCGGCGGACGGCCTGCGCCGCCGCGGCCTCGACACCGGGGTCGACCGACTGGATCGCGGTCCCGAGGTCGGCGGTCAGCGGGTTCGGCTCGGTGGACTCGAACCGGTTGACCCCGACGACGACGTCCTCACCGGCCTCGATGCGCGCCCGCCGGCGCGAGTGCGACGCGACGAGCTCGGACTTCATGTACCCGCCCTCGACGGCGGGCACCGCACCACCCATCGCCTGGACCCGGTCGATCTCGGCGCGGGCTCCCTCGACGAGCTCGGCGACCTTCCGCGCGACGACGACCGAGCCCTCGAAGAGGTCCTCGTGCTCGAGGAGGTCGGACTCGTAGGCGAGCACCTGCTGGATGCGCAGCGACCACTGCTGGTCCCACGGCCGCGGCAGGCCGAGAGCCTCGTTCCACGCGGGCAGCTGCACCGCGCGGGCCCGGGCGTCCTTCGACAGGGTCACCGCGAGCATCTCGAGGACGATGCGCTGGACGTTGTTCTCCGGCTGTGCCTCGGTGAGGCCGAGCGAGTTGACCTGCACCCCGTAGCGGAACCGCCGCTGCCTGGCGTCCTCGACGCCGTAGCGCTCGCGCGTCAGCTCGTCCCACAGCTGGACGAAGGCCCGCATCTTGCACATCTCCTCGACGAAGCGCACCCCCGCGTTGACGAAGAAGGAGATCCGCGCGACGACCTCGCCGAAGCGCTCGGGCGGCACCTGGCCCGAGTCGCGCACGGCGTCGAGGACCGCGATCGCCGTGCACATGGCGTAGGCGATCTCCTGCACCGGCGTGGCCCCGGCCTCCTGCAGGTGGTAGCTGCAGATGTTGATCGGGTTCCACCGCGGGATGTCGGACACCGTGTACGCGACCATGTCGGTGATGAGCCGCAGCGAGGGAGCCGGCGCGAAGACGTAGGTCCCGCGCGACAGGTACTCCTTGATGATGTCGTTCTGGGTCGTCCCGGTCAGCGCGCGGACCGCCGCGGCCGGGTCCTCCCCGGCCTCCTCCGCCTGCTCCTCGGCCGCCACCTGGTAGAGGGCGAGCAGCCACATCGCGGTGGCGTTGATCGTCATCGAGGTGTTCATCCGCGAGAGGGGGATGTCGGCGAAGAGCGCGCGCATGTCGCCGAGGTGCGAGACGGGGACGCCGACCTTGCCGACCTCGCCCCGGGCCAGCGGGTGGTCGGGGTCGTAGCCGGTCTGGGTCGGGAGGTCGAAGGCGACCGACAGGCCGGTCTGCCCCTTGTCGAGGTTGCGGCGGTAGAGGGCGTTGCTCGCGGCGGCGCTGCTGTGGCCGGCGTAGGTGCGCATCACCCACGGGCGGTCCCGCTCGGGCCGGGTGGCGTCGCTGCTCTCGGGCATGCGAGCACGCTAGTCGCGGGCTCCGGGCCCGCGGCGGCACGGTGAGCGCGCCCACACGGTGACGGTCGACACAGGCCCACCCCTCCGGGGGCCGGTGACGACGCGTCAGCCGACGGCGCCGGCGAGGACCTCGTCGGCGAGGAGCGAGCCCATCCGCGCCCGGCGGAACAGGCGCCGCGTGCGGTCGTCGGCGGCGACGACGACGAGCGGGCGCCCGGCCCGGCGGGCCCGGCGCAGCACCTCGACGACGAGGCCGAAGCCCGTGGCGTCACCGATGTGGGCCGCGCCGAGGTCGAGGTGCACCGCGGTCGAGCCCGCGGCGATGGTGCGGTGCAGCGGCAGCCTGACGTCGGCGACGGTGCGCACGTCGAGCCTCCCGGCCAGGGCCAGGTGGCAGCCGCGCTCGTCATGGGCCTCGGTCAGCGTCACGCGGACATCCCCCAGGTCGGCCACGGTCCCCCCTCTCACGTCGTCGTGGACCCATTGAACTGTGGGTCCGCCCGTCGGACGATGATCCGCGGGGTAAAGATCCGGCAAAGAACGGACAATGTCCCCTTCATGCCACGGCGCAGGTCACCGCGGGCGGTCTGACAGTCTGTGCCCATGGTCAACCTCACCCGCATCTACACGCGCACCGGCGACGACGGGACGACCTCGCTCGGCGACCTGAGCCGCACCCGCAAGACCGACGCCCGCCTGGCGGCCTACGCCGACGCCAACGAGGCCAACGCGGCCCTCGGCGTCGCGGTCGCCGCGGGCGACCTGCCGCCGGACGTGAGGACCGTCCTCCTGCGGGTGCAGAACGACCTCTTCGACGTCGGGGCCGACCTGTCCACGCCCCTCCAGCGCGAGTACGAGTACCCGCCGCTGCGCGTCAAGGAGGAGTGGGTCGCCGAGCTCGAGGCCGACTGCGACCGCTACCTCGAGCCGCTCGAGAAGCTGCGCTCCTTCATCCTCCCCGGCGGGACCGTGGGCTCGGCCCACCTCCACGTCGCCCTCACCGTCGTCCGCCGGGCGGAGCGCTCGGTGTGGGCCGCCATCGAGGAGTACGGCACCGAGCCCGGCGAGGCCCGCGGTGAGGGCGGGGTCAACCCGGTCACCGCGACGTACCTCAACCGGCTCTCGGACCTGCTCTTCGTGCTGGCCCGCACGGCGAACGTGCCGGCCGGTGGCGACGTGCTGTGGGCCCCGGGAGGTGGCCGCGAGGACAACCCGAAGGGCTGACCCCGCGGCCACCGGGGTCACTTGACCTCGGAGCGGCGGACCAGGACCAGCCCGACGACGAGCGGCAGGAGGAACCACAGGGTCCCGGCCACGGCCAGGTGCTGCCACTGCTCGCCCGAGACGCTGCCCTCGAAGAGCGGCATCTGCGCGAACTGGTAGTCGACCCACGGCTGGAGGTCGCGGAACCACTCCTGGTTCATCGCGAGCAGGCCGAGGAGCGGGGGCAGCACGAGGGTGTAGACGAAGTACCCGACGATCGCGCCCGAGCTGTTGCGGATGAGCACGCCGAGCATGAAGCCGAAGAGCATCCCGAGCACGCTGCCGAGGACGATGAGCCCGAACTCCTGCGCCGTGGCGTTCCACACCGGGTCGAGCCCGGTGATGGCGCTGCCGACGAGGGTGCCGAGGACGCCGACGACGAGCGCGATGACCATGGCGACGATGCCGACGGACACGGCGGCGAGGAGCTTGGCCCCGAGGACCCGGCCCCGGTGCGGGACGAGCGTGAAGGTCGTCAGCCCGCTGCGCTGGGTCCACTCGCTCGTCACGGCGAGGATGCCGATCATCGGCAGGATCACCGTCATCGGCGCCCCGATGGCGGCGGCGAAGTTCTCGTACGTCTGCTCCTCGTCGGGGGCGAAGACGATGATCGCCGCCGTCGCGAGGACGCTGGTGATGACGATGCTCGCCATGAGCCAGAAGCCGGAACGGGTGTCGAACATCTTGCGCAGCTCGACCCCGACGAGGCGGGTGAGCGGGATCCGGGCGGCCGCGGCACGGCGCCGAGTGGTCGTCGCGGAGGTCTGGTCGAGGACGGCGGTGGTCATGCCACGGCTCCTTCACGCTGGGTCGTTGCGGTGAGGTCGAGGAACATCTCCTCGAGGCCGGCGCCGTCGGCGGCGCGCAGCTCGGTGAGGGCGACGCCGAGCGAGAGGGCGACCTCGCCGACGAGGGCGGCCTCGGCGTCGGTGTGGACGCTGCCGTCGGGGCGCAGCGTCACGTGGTGCCCGGTGCGCTCGAGCGCGGCGGCCAGGCCGGTCGACGAGGCGGCCCGGGCGATGGTGCCGGCGCCCGCGAGGAGCTCGGCCTTGGTCCCGCTCGCGACGATCCGGCCGTTGCCGATGACGACGATGTCGTCGGCGATGACCTCGATCTCGTGGAGCAGGTGCGAGGAGAGCAGCACGGTGCCGCCCTCGTCGGCGTAGGAGCGCAGGAGGTCGCGCATCCAGCGGATGCCGGCCGGGTCGAGCCCGTTGGCCGGCTCGTCGAGGATGAGGACGTGCGGGTCGCCGATGAGCGCGGTCCCGATCCCGAGGCGCTGGCGCATCCCGAGCGAGTAGTTCTTGACGCGGCGGTCGGCCTCCGTCGAGGTGAGGCTGACGAGGTCGAGCATCTCGGCGACCCGGGCGCGGGGCAGGCCCATCGTCCGCTGCGCCAGGGTGAGGATCTCGCGGCCCGTGCGGCCGGCGTGCTGCGCCGACGCGTCGAGGAGGACCCCGACGTCGGTACCCGGGTTGGGCAGGTCGACGAAGCGCGCTCCGTCGATGAGGGCGGACCCGGAGGTGGCGGGCGTCAGCCCGACCATGATCCGCATCGTCGTGGACTTGCCGGCGCCGTTGGGTCCGAGGAACCCGGTGACGCGTCCTGTCGCTGCGGTGAAGGTGACGTCGTCGACGGCGAGGGCGCCGCCGTATCTCTTGCTCAAGTGCTCGACCGTGATCATGTCGAGGATCCTGTCGGCGGCCCGGGGTGCCGCACATCAGGGAGACACCTGAGGTCGCCCCCCACGCGACCCTGAGCCGCTCAGGGGCGCGGCCCGCTCAGCCCGGCTCGCGGGTCAGGCGACGTTGACGTTGTAGCCGGGCGGGCTCGACTCGAGCCAGGCCCTGATCGCCGTGTACGCCGCTGGGGCGAAGGCGAACTCGCACATCGAACCCTTGGTGCCACCGCGGACCGCGACCGGGTCGGCGAGTCCGGGGATGGGGTCGGCGAGCGGTTCGGGGGTCCCGAGGTCGAGCTCCCCGCGCTGCCACGACACCTCGGGGCGCAACGAGGGCCCGACGATGCTGAACCACTCGAACCGGTCGGCACCGAGGCGGGCCAGCCCCAGCCGCCAGCGGCCGACGGGGTCGTCGCGCCGCGCGCAGAGCATGATCGGCCGGCCGTCGCCGGAGATGAAGCGTCGGCGCGCCCACACGAAGGTGAGCGCGCCGACGACGAGGAGGACGAGCAGGGCGAGGACCAGCTCGGTCACGACGAGCGGCGTCATGGCGAGCGGTCCCCTGCCCGTGGTCTCAGGAGCCCATGTTGCTGGCGTCGACGCTCTCGGCGACGATCGTCACCCGGTCGTGGTCGACCGAGAGGAACCCTCCGTCGACCGTGGCCGAGTGCCAGGACCCACCCGTGTTGACCCGCACCTCGCCCTCCGCGAGCACGCAGAGGATCGGGGTGTGGCCCGGGAGGATGCCGAGGTCGCCGTCGATCGAGCGGGCGCTGACCTGGGTGGCCTCGCCCTCCCAGACCTTGCGGTCGGCCGCGACGAGCTCGACGTTCAGTGCCATCAGAGGTTCTTCTGGATCTCGGCCCACTGGCGCTCGACGTCGTCGAGGCCACCGCACATGAAGAACGCCTGCTCGCCGACGTGGTCGTAGTCGCCGTCGCAGATCTTGGTGAAGGCCTCGATGGTGTCGGACAGCGGGACCGTGGAGCCCTCGATGCCGGTGAACTGCTTCGCGACGTAGGTGTTCTGCGACAGGAAGCGCTGGATGCGGCGGGCCCGGTTGACGAGGATCTTGTCCTCCTCGGAGAGCTCGTCGATGCCGAGGATCGCGATGATGTCCTGCAGCTCCTTGTTGCGCTGGAGGATCTGCTTGACGCGCACCGCGGTCGTGTAGTGCTCCTCGGTGATGTACCGGCGGTCGAGGATGCGGCTCGTCGAGGTCAGCGGGTCGACCGCGGGGTAGATGCCGAGCGAGGCGATCTCGCGCGAGAGCTCGGTCGTCGCGTCGAGGTGCGCGAACGTCGTGGCCGGGGCCGGGTCGGTGTAGTCGTCGGCCGGCACGTAGATCGCCTGCATCGAGGTGATCGAGTGACCACGCGTGGAGGTGATGCGCTCCTGGAGCACGCCCATCTCGTCGGCGAGGGTCGGCTGGTAGCCGACGGCGGACGGCATGCGGCCGAGGAGGGTGGACACCTCGGAGCCGGCCTGGGTGAAGCGGAAGATGTTGTCGATGAAGAGCAGGACGTCCTGGCCCTGCACGTCGCGGAAGTACTCGGCCATCGTCAGCGCCGAGAGGGCGACGCGCAGTCGGGTGCCCGGCGGCTCGTCCATCTGGCCGAAGACGAGCGCGGTCTGCCCGAGGACGCCCGCCTCCTCCATCTCGACCATGAGGTCGTTGCCCTCACGGGTGCGCTCGCCGACCCCGGCGAACACCGACACACCACCGTGGTCGCGCGCGACGCGGGCGATCATCTCCTGGATGAGGACGGTCTTGCCGACGCCCGCACCGCCGAACAGGCCGATCTTGCCGCCCTGGACGTACGGGGTGAGCAGGTCGATGACCTTGATGCCGGTCTCGAACATCTGGGTCTTGGACTCGAGCTGGTCGAAGGCCGGCGCGGTGCGGTGGATGCCCCAGCGCTCGGTGGCCTCGAAGGTCTCGCCCTCGGCGAGGTTCATGACCTCGCCGGTGGTGTTGAAGACCTTGCCCAGCGTGATGTCGCCGACGGGAACCGTGATCGGGCCACCGGTGTCCTGCACCGGGGTCCCGCGCACGAGGCCGTCGGTGGGCTGGAGGGAGATGGCGCGGACCATGTTGTCGCCGATGTGCTGGGCGACCTCGAGGTTGAGGTTCTTCTTCTCGCCCAGGAGCTCGACCTCGGTGGTCAGCAGGTTGTACTGCTCGGGCATGCCGTCGACGGGGAACTCGACGTCGACGACCGGGCCGATGATGCGCGAGATCCGGCCGACGCTGCCGGCCTTGGACTCGCTCTTCTCGGTGACAGTGGCAGTCATGGTCTCTCTCTCACTCACTTGCTCTCGGCCAGGGCGCTGGCGCCACCGACGATTTCGCTGATCTCTTGGGTGATCTCCGCCTGGCGGGCCTGGTTGACCAGCCGGGTGTACTTCTTGATGAGCTCCTCGGCGTTGTCCGTCGCCGACTTCATCGCGCGCTGGCGCGCGGCGAGCTCGGACGCGGCGGCCTGGAGCATGCAGTTGAACAGTCGCGCGTTGACGTACTTCGGGAGCAGGGCGTCGAGGACCTTCTCGGCGCTGGGCTCGAAGGCGTACAGCGGCAGCAGGTCGTCGGCGTCGGGCGCCTCGGTCCCCTCGACCACCTCGAGCGGGAGCAGCCGGATGACCTCGGGCTCCTGCGTCACCATGGTGACGAACCGGGTGAAGACGACGTGGACCTCGTCGACGCCGCCCTCCTCGGTGGGCCGGGTGAAGTCGGCCACGAGGCGCTCGCCGACCTCACGGGCGGTCTCGAACACCGGCTTCTCGGAGTTGCCGGTCCACTCGGCCGCGAACTCGCGCTGGCGGAACCTGTAGAAGCCGACCGCCTTGCGGCCCAGGAGGTAGGGGACGACCTCCTTGCCGTCCTCGCGCAGGGCGGCGACGACGCGCTCGCTCTCCTTGAGCACCGAGCTGCTGTACGCGCCGGCGAGACCGCGGTCGGAGGTGATGATGACGACGGCGGCACGCGTGACGTCGGACTTCTCGGTCGTCAGCGGGTGGTCCTCGTTGGAGAACGTGGCCACGGCTGACACCGCGCGGGTGAGCGCGCGGGCGTAGGGGCTCGACTCACGCACGGCCTGCTGGGCCTTGACGACGCGTGCGGCCGCCATGAGCTCCATCGCCCGGGTGATCTTCTTCGTCGAGCTGACGGCTCGGATGCGCTGCCGGTACTCCCGGATCTGCGCTCCCATACGTTTCCGCCTTCCTGGTTCTTTCGCTTCGGGCCGAGGACTGACCGGTGGCCGGGTGCGCTGCGCACCCGGCCGTCCGGGTCAGCGCTTCTGCTTGACGATCTGCTCCTGCTCGGACGCCTGGGCCTTGGCGGCCGCGTCGTCCTCGGCCTCGTTGCCGGCCTGGACGCCGTCGGCGCCCGCGCCCTCGAAGAGCTTGGCCTTGAAGGTCTCGACCTCGCCCTCGAGCGCCTGCTCGGTCTCCTCCTCGAACTTCCCCGTCTCGCGGATGCCCGCGAGGAGGTCGCCCTTGGTGCGACGCAGGTGGTCGAGGAACTCGGCCTCGAAGCGGCGGACGTCCTCGACGGCGACGCTGTCGAGCTTGCCCGTGGTGCCGAGCCAGATCGAGACGACCTGCTCCTCGACCGGGAACGGCGCGGCCTGGCGCTGCTTGAGCAGCTCGACGAGACGAGCACCCTTGGCGAGCTGGGCCCGCGACGCGGGGTCGAGGTCGGAGGCGAACATCGCGAACGCCTCGAGGGCGCGGTACTGCGCGAGGTCGAGCTTGAGGCGGCCGGCGACCGACTTCATCGCCTTGATCTGCGCGGCACCACCGACGCGCGACACCGAGACGCCGACGTCGATGGCGGGGCGGACGTTGGAGTTGAACAGGTCGGCCTGGAGGTAGATCTGGCCGTCGGTGATCGAGATGACGTTGGTCGGGATGTACGCCGAGACGTCGCCCGCCTTGGTCTCGATGATCGGCAGGCCGGTCATCGAGCCGTGGCCGAGGTCGTCGGAGAGCTTCGCGCAGCGCTCGAGGAGCCGGCTGTGGAGGTAGAAGACGTCACCGGGGTACGCCTCGCGGCCCGGCGGGCGGCGCAGCAGCAGCGACACGGCGCGGTAGGCCTCGGCCTGCTTGGACAGGTCGTCGAAGACGATGAGGACGTGCTTGCCCTGGTACATCCAGTGCTGGCCGATGGCCGAGCCGGTGTAGGGCGCGAGGTACTTGAAGCCCGCGGAGTCGGAGGCGGGGGCCGCGACGATCGTCGTGTACTCCATCGCGCCGGCGTCCTCGAGGGTGCCGCGGACGGCCGCGATGGTCGAGCCCTTCTGGCCGATGGCGACGTAGATGCAGCGCACCTGCTTGTCGGGGTCGCCGCTGTCCCAGAACTCCTTCTGGTTGATGATCGTGTCGACCGCGACCGTGGTCTTGCCGGTCTGGCGGTCGCCGATGATGAGCTGGCGCTGGCCGCGACCGATGGGGGTCATGGCGTCGACGGCCTTGAGGCCGGTCTGCAGCGGCTCGTGGACCGACTTGCGCTGGACGACCGTGGGGGCCTGGAGCTCGAGGGCGCGGCGCTCCTCGGCCTCGATGTCGCCGAGGCCGTCGATGGGGACACCGAGCGGGTTGACGACGCGACCGAGGAACTTGTCGCCGACGGGGACCGAGAGGACCTCGCCGGTGCGCTTGACCTCCTGGCCCTCCTCGATGCCCGAGAACTCACCGAGGATGACGACGCCGATCTCGTGCACGTCGAGGTTGAGCGCGAGGCCGCGCGTGCCGTCCTCGAAGAGCAGCAGCTCGTTGGTCATCGCCGAGGGCAGGCCCTCGACGTGCGCGATGCCGTCGCCGGCGTCGGTGACGCGGCCGACCTCTTCGCGCGAGGCCGTCCCGGGCTCGTAGGACCGGACGTAGCTGTCCAGGGCGTCCCGGATCTCCTCCGGACGGATCGAGAGCTCCGTCATGATCTGATCTTCTCCTCGGTCACCGGCCCCCTGTGGGGCCGAAGTCTGTGGTGGGTGGTGCGGCTGTTCAGTTCGTGGTGCGGTGCGGCTCAGCCGCCGGCGACGTGCCGGCCGGCTTCGTCGAGGCGGCGCAGGACGGTGCCGTCGACGACCTCGTCGTCGACCTGCACCCGGATGCCGCCCATGACGGTGGGGTCGAGGACGACCTGGAGGGTCACGGCCTTGTCGTAGTGCGACTCCAGCGCCGAGCGCAGCCGCGCGGACTGCTGCTCGGAGAGCGGCGTCGCCACGGTGACGAGCGCGGTGAGCTCGTCGCGGCGCGAGGACGCGAGCCGGAGGTAGGCCTCCATGACCCGGTCGAAGCGGCGCCCGCGCGGGGCCCGCACGGCCTGCTCGGCCAGGCGCACGGTCTCGGGTGCGGCCTTGCCCTCGAGCAGCCCGTGGACGAGGGTCACCTTGCCGTCGGCGTCGGTGTTGCGGCCCGAGAGCGTGTCGCGCAGACCGGGGTCCCCGGCGACGATCCGCTCGAAGCGGAAGAGCTCGTCCTCGACGCGGTCGATGCGACCCTCGCGCTCGGCCGACGCGAGGAGCGTCTGCACGGCGAGGCTCTCGAGGGTGTCCCCGAGGTCGCGCTCGGCGGCCCAGCGCTGACCGGCGACCTCGGCGACGAGGCCGGCGGTGGTCTCGCCGACCTTTCCGCCGAAGAGCGACCGGGCCAGGCCCTGCTTGTCGGCCGCGTCACGCGACGGGTCGGCGAGGGCGCGGCGCAGCGAGGCGCTGCCGTCGACGACGGCCGACACCGCGAACAGCTCCTCGGCCAGGGTGAGCCCGGTGCCCTTGGCCAGGGCGGCGTCGAAGGCGGACTGGACCGCCCTGGACGCACCGCGTGACGAGCCGCGCATCAGGCGCCCTGCCCCGCGGGGGTGACCTTCTCGGGCTTGACGTCCCCGGCCTCGAGCTCGGCGAGGAAGCGGTCGACGATGCCGTTCTGGCGCACCTCGTCCTCGAGGGACTCGCCGACGATCTTGCCGGCCAGGGCCGTGGACAGCGCCCCGACCTCCTGGCGCAGCTGGACGACCGCCTGCTGGCGCTCGGCCTCGACCTGGCGCTTGGCCGCCTCGGTGATGCGGGCAGCCTCGGCCTGGGCCTGGCTGCGCATCTCCGCGACGATCGAGGCGCCCTGCTCGCGGGCGGACTCGCGCAGCGCGTTGGCCTCGGTGCGGGCCTCGGCGAGCTGCGCGTTGTACTTCTCCAGCGCGGCCCGGGCCTCGGCCTGGGCCTCCTCGGCCTGCTGCATCCCGCCCTCGATGGCGGCGGCACGCTCCTCGTACATCGCCTCCATCCGCGGGACGACCTTCGTGGAGAAGATCCAGTACAGGACGCCGAACGCGATGGCGCCGATGATGAGCTCGGCCGGGTGCGGCAGGAGCGGGAGCTGCTCGGGCCAGCCCACTCCCTCGGAGGCCGGAACGGATGCGAGAACCACGTCGCTTCCTTATCTGTCGGTCGTGCTTGGGTGTGCGGTCTGCGCGGGACGTCAGCCGGAGAAGACGAAGACGAAGACGAGACCGAGGATCGCGAGCGCCTCGGTGAGCGCCATGCCGGTGAAGGCGATGGTCTGGAGCATGCCGCGGGCCTCGGGCTGGCGAGCCACCCCGTTGATGTACGCGGCGAAGATCAGACCGACACCGATACCGGGGCCGATGGCGGCGAGGCCGTAGCCGAGGTAGGTGATGTCACCAGTCATTGCGTTTCCTTTCGGAGGCGCCGGGGCTTGTCCCGGCGTCGGTGTGCTGATTCAGGAGGGTCGTGCAACCGGACGGGCCGGGGTCAGTGGTGCTCGCTCACCGCGTCGCTGATGTACAGCGCCGCGAGGAGGGTGAAGATGAACGCCTGGAGGAACTGGACCAGGAGCTCGAAGAAGGTCATCACGACGCCGAAGCCCATGCCGAGGACGCCCGACGCCTGGATGCCGATGTTGCTGCCGTGCAGGAGCAGGTACTCGCCGCCGAGGATGAAGACGAGGAGCATGAGGTGACCGGCGAGCATGTTGCCGAACAGTCGCAGGGCGAGCGTCAGCGGCCGGATGAAGAAGTAGGTGAGGAACTCGAGGACGAACATGATCGGCCGCAGCCACAGCGGCAGGCCCGGGGGGACGAGCGACTTGAGGTAGCCGACGACGCCGTGCTTCCGGCGGATCCCGACGGTGTGGTAGACGACGTAGACCACGAGCGTCAGGACGATGGGGAACGCGATGCGGCTCATCGAGGGGAACTGGACGAGCGGGAAGATCCCCATGACGTTGTTGAACAGGATCATCGTGAACAGCGTCAGCAGCAGCGGCACGAACGGGCGGAAGTCCTTGGCCCCGATGATGTCGCGCGCGATGGTGTTGCGGACGAACCCGTAGGCCTGCTCGGCCACCCACTGGCGCTTGGTCGGGACGACGCTGAGCCTGCCGGCCACGGTCATGAAGAACAGCCCGATGATGACGACCGAGGCCATGACGACGAACGCGGGACGCGTGAAGGTCCAGTTGCTCGTGTCGCTGCCGATGAGCGGCCACCAGAAGTCCTCGACACCGGGAGCCTGGAAGCCCTCTCCGTCGGCGGCGGCGACGCCGGTCTGAAGCCAGTGTGCGGGAACCACGCTCGGGCTCACAGCCTCTCCTCGGGGGTTTCACAGGCGCGCGCGACGGCAGCCCGTGTGAACGGGACGTACGCTACCCGACCCTCACGGGTCGGTGCGACGGCGGGTTGGACGGGCGCTGACCTGCTCACGGGGTGCCCTCGTCGTCGGCCGGGGGGTCGTAGACGGGCACCCGCGCCCTGCGCAGGGCGACCATCGCGAAGACCTGCCACACGATCGTCACGACGAGCGCGACGACGCCGAGTGCCGGGCCGTCGACCCAGCTCGCGTCCTTGAACGCGATGATGACGAGCAGGAGCGCGATGACCTGTCCGAGGTAGACCGTCATCGCCACCGCGAAGAAGGCCTGGGGGTTCGCGGTGCGCACGAGCCGGCTCAGCAGGAACATGCCGGAGGCGAAGAAGCCGAGCGAGACGAACAGCCCGATGAGGGCGCCCGCGAGGGCGTCTCCCCCGCGGACCGCCAGGAGGACGGCGACCGTGACGAGACCGGCGGCGGCCGAGGGCAGCAGCGCCCCGCGCAGCATCGCGGCGAACGGCGCACCGGCGTGCGGTGCGGTGCTCGGCGAGCGGTCGGTCATCGGCGATCGGCCTCTTCGGGGAGTCGTGGTCTGACAGGCGTCCTCGGTGCTTGTGAAAGTTATCACAAGCGTCCGGACGGGCTCAACCGGGGGCTCAGACCCGCCGCGCGAGGATGACGTAGATGGTGCGCGCGATGATCTCCAGGTCGAGTACCGGCGACCAGTTGACGAGGTACTGGAGGTCGTAGCCGAGCTTGTACTCGGCGTCGGTGTGGTACCTGCCGTGGATCTGCGCCAGCCCGGTGAGGCCCGGGGGGACCTCGTGCCGCCGGGTGTACCCCGCGATCTCCTTCTCGAAGCCCGCGGTCAGCTCGGGACGCTCCGGGCGGGGCCCGACGATCGACATCCGGCCGGTGACGATGTGCAGGATCTGCGGCAGCTCGTCGGCGCGGGTGGCCCGCAGCCACCGGCAGGCGGGGATGACCCGGGGGTCGCCCTGGGTCGAGAGCTGGGCCCCGCCGTCGGCCTCGGCGTCGACGCGCATCGTGCGGAACTTGAGCATCTCGAACGTCTCGCCCCCCACCCCGACCCGGGTCTGGCGGTAGAGCAGCGGGCGCCCCGCGACGACGAGCTGGTGGAGGGCGACGCCGCCGAGGAGGAGGACCCACACGGGCGCGGTGAGGACGAGGAGGAAGAGGTCGAGGAGTCGCTTGAAGTGGCGCTGCGAGCTCGGCATCGTCTGGGGCAGGAGGAGCACGAACGGCAGGCCCGCCACCTCGCGGAGGCGGTCGAGGCCGTAGAGCGTCTCGCGGCCGGTGACCCGCAGGAGGATCGTCGTGCCCATCCGGTCGAGGCGGCCGATGGTGCGCGGGTACCACTCCTCGAGCCAGGCGCCGGTCATCAGCAGGACGTCGGTCGCGCCGTGCTCGCGGGCGGCGTCGACGACCGACATCGCGTCGTCGACCTCGCCGACGACGACGAAGTCGGCCCGGTCGACGAGCTCGAGGTGGCGCCGGGCGAGCTCGAGGTCGGCCTGCTCCCCCGCGACGATGACGTGCGGCGGTCCCTCGCGGCGGGTCCGCAGGGCGTGGACGATGCCCCGGTTGAGGGCGACGGCGACGGCCGCGAGGACGATGACGGCCACGAGGTTGACGATCGGGAAGGGCAGGGCCCGGCCGAGCAGCGACCCCCGCTGCTGCGCGAAGCCGGTGAGCGCGAGGTTGAGCAGGGCGACGAAGCTGCCGGCCGCGAGCGACAGGCGGGCCGCGTGCGCGAGCACGGGCGCCCCGCCGAGCCGGGGCTCCCGCTCGTAGAGCCCGCCGAAGTAGAAGGCGACGACGAAGATCAGCGTCGAGATCCCGAAGGAGAACGCGTACGCCGTGAGGGAGTACGTCGGCCACGGGGGGTCGCCGAAGCGGTAGACCATCGTCGCGACGGTCAGGGTGAGGACCGCGAGCGCGTCGAGGAGCATGACGAGGCGGAAGCCGCGTCGGTTCAGCCGTCCGAGCAGGGGACGGCGACGCGTGTGGCTCGGCTCGCCCACGGGTCCCCCGCCGTCAGCCCTGCGGGGCACCCGGGCGGGGATAGGCCGGGAAGCGGCCGACCAGGTCGGTGACCTGCCCGCGGACCTCGCGGGACACGGGGTGCTCGGGGTCGGCGTCGCCGTCGACGACGGCCCGGGCGATGAGCGAGGCGATGGTGCGCATCTCGTCCTCCCCCATGCCCTGGGTCGTGACGCACGGCGTGCCGACCCGGATGCCGGAGGCGATGTTCGGCTTCTGGGGGTCGAACGGGATCGCGTTCTTGTTCAGCGTGATCCCGGCCGCGTCGGCGCGGGCCTCGGCGTCGGCACCGGTGACCATGACCGGCTGGAGGTCGTGGAGCGACAGGTGCGTGTCGGTGCCGCCGGTGGTGGGACGGATCCCCTTCTCGCCGAGGGACTCGGCGAGGACCTTGGCGTTGGCGACGACCTGCCGGGTGTACGCGGCGTACTCGGGGGTCGCGCACTCCTTGAAGTTCACGGCCTTCGCGGCGATCGTGTGCATCTGCGGGCCGCCCTGCATCATCGGGAAGACCGCGCGGTCGATGGCCGAGGCGTGCTCGGCACGACAGACGATGGCGCCCGAGCGCGGTCCGCGCAGCACCTTGTGGGTCGTGAAGGACACGACGTCGGCGTGCGGCACCGGGCTCGGGATCGCGCCGCCGGCGACGAGGCCGATGAAGTGCGCGGCGTCGACCCAGAAGATCGCGCCCACCTCGTCGGCGATGGCCCGGAAGCGCGCGAAGTCGATGAGGCGCGGGATCGCGGAGCCGCCGGCGAGGATCACCTTGGGGCGGTGCTCCTTGGCCAGGCGCTCGACCTCGTCGTAGTCGATGTCCTCGGTGTCCTTGTCGACGCCGTAGTGGACGGCGTCGAACCACTTGCCGGAGAACGACATCTTCGTCCCGTGCGTGAGGTGCCCGCCGTGGGGCAGGCTCATCGCCAGGATCGTCTCGCCGGGCTTGAGGAACGCGCCGTAGACCGCCTGGTTGGCGCTCGCCCCCGAGTGCGCCTGGACGTTCGCGTGGTCGGCGGCGAAGAGCGCCGTGCACCGCTCGATGGCCAGCGTCTCGGCCTTGTCGACCTCCGAGCACCCGCCGTAGTAGCGGCGCCCGGGGTAGCCCTCGGCGTACTTGTTCGACAGCGTCGAGCCGAGCGCCGTGAGGACCTCGGGGCTCGAGAAGTTCTCGCTCGCGATGAGCTGGAGGCCACCGCGCAGGCGGTCGAGCTCGCTCACCAGCACGCCGGCGATGTCGGGGTCGAAGGCCTCGAGGGCGCCGAAGTCGGAACCGTAGAAGGTGTCAGTCATCGCTGGTCTCTCGGTGATCGGTGGACGGGGACTCGTCGGGCACGTCCGTCTCCGGAGGCGCGGCGGGCTCGGCGCCCGCCAACTCTAGGGCGTTGCCGCGGGCGCGCTCCACGACGTCCATCACGTCGGCCTCCGAGATCGCCCCCACCCGCAGGAACACCGGCTCGTCGCGGGTGCAGTCGACGATGGTCGACGCGAGCCCGCCGGACACGGGACCGCCGTCGAGGTAGAACTCGACGCTCGCGCCGAGCTGGGTGGCGGCCTCGACGACGGTGCGCGACGCGGGGTGGCCGGTGCGGTTGGCCGAGCTGACGGCCATCGGGCCGACCTCGCGCAGCAGCGCGAGCGCCACGGGGTCGTCGGGCATCCGCAGCGCCACGGTGCCGCCGGTGTCGCCGAGGTCCCACATCAGGCTCGGCTGAGCCTTGACGACGACGGTGAGGGCGCCGGGCCAGAACGCCTCGACGAGGGCGCGGGCCCAGTCGGGGACGTCGGTCGCGAGGCCGTCGATGGTGCGGGTGTCGGGCACGAGGACGGGGGGCGGCATGTCGCTCCCGCGGCCCTTCGCGGCGAGCAGCGCGTGCACGGCCTCCGGGGAGAAGGCGTCGGCGCCGATGCCGTAGAGGGTGTCGGTGGGGAGGACGACGAGCTTGCCCTCGCGGACCCCGGACGCGACCTTCGGGATGGCGTCGGCCCGCCCGTGCTCGGTCGTGCAGTCGAAGACGGGGCTCATGGGACCCAGCCTAGGGTTCCGGGTCGGTGGGCGGTCGGAGGGCTCACCGGCGCCGGGCGACCGTGGCGCGGGGGCGCCCCGAGAGATCCCGGTGGTCGACGACCTCCGCCCAGGCGCCGGTGGCCCGCAGCCCCCGCGGCAGCGACTCCCCCTGGCTGTCGGCGTGCTCCATGACGAGGACCCCGCCGGGGCGCAGGAGCACCGCGGCCCGGGCGGCCACCGCGAGCGGGACGGCCAGGCCGTCGGCGGAGCGCCCGTACAGGGCGACCTCGGGGTCGTGGTCGCGGACCTCGGGGTCGAGCGGGACGGCGCCGTCGGGGATGTACGGCGGGTTGCTCACGACGACGTCGACCGTCCCCTCGAGGTCGTCGAAGGCGACGGTGGCGTCGCCGAGGCGGACGTCGACGTCGAGCCCGGTGCGCTCGCGGTTGGCGACGGCCCACCCGTGCGCGAGGTCGGACAGCTCGACGGCGTGGACCGCGGCGCCGGGCACCTCGTCCTTGAGGGCGAGCGCGATCGCCCCCGAGCCGGTGCACAGGTCGACGACGAGGGGGGCGTCGCCGACCGCCCGTGCGGCCTCGATGGCCAGACCGGCCACGACCTCGGTCTCGGGACGCGGCACGAAGACGCCGGGCCCGACCGCGAGGGTGAGCCGGCGGAAGTGCGCCCGCCCGGTGAGGTGCTGGAGCGGGACGCGGCCGAGCCGCTCCTCGACGAGGTCACCGTAGGTGTCGAGGAAGCCGGCGTCGGCGGGGTCGCGCAGGACCATCCGGCGGCGGACGTCGTCGGTGTCGGTGCCGAGGGCGAAGGCGGCGAGCTCGACGGCGTCGACGTCGGGCGAGGCGATGCCCTCGTCGGCGAACGAGCGCCGGGCGCGGGAGACCGCGTCGTGCAGCGTGGCCGGCGCGGTCCTCATCGCTCGGAGATCGCGGCGAGGCGGGCGGCCTCGTCGGCGTCGACGGCCGACTGGATGATCGGGTCGAGGTCGCCGTCGAGGACGGTGTCGAGGTTGTAGGCCTTGAACCCGGTGCGGTGGTCGCTGATCCGGTTCTCGGGGTAGTTGTACGTGCGGATCCGCTCGCTGCGGTCGACGGTGCGGACCTGGCTGTTGCGGACCGTGGCGTCGGCGGCGTGCCGCTCGTCCATCGCGAGCTGGTGGAGGCGGGCGCGCAGCACGCGCAGCGCCGCCTCGCGGTTCTGCAGCTGGCTCTTCTCGTTCTGGCACGACACGACGAGGCCGGTCGGCAGGTGGGTGATCCGCACGGCGGAGTCGGTGGTGTTGACGCTCTGGCCGCCCGGGCCGCTCGAGCGGAAGACGTCGATGCGCAGGTCGTTGGGGTCGATCGTCACCTCGACCTCCTCGGCCTCGGGCATGACCCACACGCCGGCGGCGCTCGTGTGGATGCGGCCCTGGCTCTCGGTGACGGGCACGCGCTGGACGCGGTGCACCCCGCCCTCGAACTTCAGCCGGGCCCACGGCGCCTCGCCGGGCAGCGCCGCCCTGCGCGACTTCACGGCGACGCGGACGTCCTTGTACCCGCCGAGGTCGGACTCGGTGGCGTCGAGGACCTCGGTGCGCCAGCCGCGGCGCTCGGCGTGCCGCAGGTACATCCGCAGCAGGTCGCCGGCGAACAGGGCCGACTCCTCGCCGCCCTCCCCCGCCTTGACCTCGAGGATGACGTCCCGGTCGTCGTCGGGGTCGCGCGGGACCATGAGGCGCAGGAGCCGGTCGGCGGCCGCGGCGAGGGTGGCCTCGAGGGCCGGGACCTCCTCGGCGAACGCGGCGTCCTCGCGGGCGAGCTCGCGGGCGGCCTCGAGGTCGTCGCGGGCCCGGGTCCACGCGTGGTGCGCGGCGACGGTCGGGCCGAGGGCGGCGTAGCGCTTGGCGACCTCGCGGCTGCGGTCGGGGTCGGACGCGACCGCGGGGTCGGCCATCTGCCGCTCGAGGGCCGCGTGCTCGTCGACGAGCGCCTGGGCGGACTCCAGCACGGCGGCCTCCGGTGGTCGGTCTGAGGGTGTCGTCAGGTGCGACGGGGGTGGAAACGCGACGCGCCGGTCCACCTCACGAGGAGGCGGACCGGCGCGTCGGGGGTGCTACTTGGCGGCCTTCTTGCCGTAGCGGGCCTCGAACCGGGCCACGCGGCCGCCGGTGTCGAGGATCTTCTGCTTGCCCGTGTAGAACGGGTGGCAGTTGCTGCAGACGTCGGCGTGGATGAGGCCGTTCTTCGCAGTGCTGCGGGTGGTGAACGTGTTGCCACAGGTACAGGTGACCGTGGTCTCGACGTAGTCGGGGTGGATGTCCTTCTTCACGAGTGTCTCCTTGGATCTCTCCGGGTCGGCGGGCTCAGCACGGTGCATCTCACCCTTGGCGCCCCGACTGCGACCCTCGTGGGGAGGTCGCTCAGGAAACGCGTCACTGCCGTGAACCGGTCCAGCGTTCAAGTGTGCCAGAGGTGGCACACCGTCACCTAAACGGCGGCGACCCCCTCGGCATTCCTCACGGACCGGTCACGATCCGGGGACGGGACGGTTGCGATCGGCGCGACGTCGTCGCACGTCAGGCACCTCGCCCCGAGGATGACGCCATGCTCTCGCACCGGCGCGCGGCACGCGCGCTCTCCCTCGCCGTGGTGGCCCTCGTCGCCGGGTGCTCGACGACACCATCGGCGTGCGACGAGTCGGCGTGCGGCTCGCTGGGCGGGGTGGTCACCGCCGTCGCGGACGACGGGAGCACCACGTGGCGCACCACCGTGCGCGACTCGGGTGCTCGCGTGTTCCAGCAGGGCGGCACCGTGGTCGTCGACGGCTGCCGCGCCACGACGGTCCTCGACGCCGCGACGGGTCGGGTCCTCCTCGACACCGATGCCGTCCAGGACCCCGGCGCCGTCGTCGACGGCCTCGTCGTGGGGGCCTTCCGCGACGAGAACGGTCCGGTCCTCGTCGGCCGCCCGCTCGACGGCACGACCGGCGGCTTCCGCTGGTCGCGCACGAGCGACTCGAGGAGCCAGGCGCCCTCCCCCGTCGTCACCGTGGGCACGGGATTCGCCGTCGCCTGGGGCGACTCGGTGGACGTGGTCCCGCGGCCCTCCGAACGCGGCACGGCCTCGGGCTCCCCGGTCCAGCTTCCGGCGGAGGTCCTCGGACCGCTGGCCGTCGTCGGGGACGACGTCGTCCTGGCGGCGACGCCGGACGGGTCCGTGTACGGGGTGGTGGACGGAGCGCTGGGCTGGCGGGTGGTCCCCGAGGGGGTGGCCCGCCGGTTCGACACCGCCTTCACCCCCGCGCCCGGCGGCGTCCTCGTCTCGTGGTCGGCCACGGGCGTCGCGGAGACCGCGTTCGTCGAGGCCACGGGAGACGTGCGGTGGCGGGCGCCCGGCGCCGTCCCCCAGGACGAGGTGCTGACGCCCGGAGCACCGGTCGTCGGGCTGGTCTCGGCGAGCGGCCTCGCGGGCCACGACGTCACGACCGGCATGCGGCGCTGGACGGCTGCGACCCCGACGGACCGCTCGTCGGTGGCGGCCACCCGGGGGGTGGTCGCGACGACCGAGTCGGACGAGCAGGGTGCGGTCGTCGTGGGCCGGGACCCCGTGGCCGGGACCGAGCTGTGGCGACGACCCGGTCGGGTGACCGGGGCGTCCGGCGTGGCGGCGGTCCTCGTGCAGGGCGGACCGGACCGGGACGACGAGCAGCGGGTGTCGGCCCTCGACCCCGCCAGCGGCGACGTCCTGTGGGAGCTCGCCGTGGGGGAGGGCGACGCCTCGGGCGTCGTCGTCCCGGCGACGGCGACCACGGCGGGGGTGACGGTCGTCGTCGACGTCCCCGAGCGGCCGATGGTCATGTGCGAGTGACCGCACGCCGCTGATCGGGCCTGCTGTCGGCCCGGCTGGGTACCGTGGCTCGGCATGAGGTTCGGAGCCGTCATCCCGTACGCCACCGAGCGCGAGTTCACCGAGCTCGCCGCCGTCGCAGAGGAGTCGGGGTGGGACCAGGTCTTCTCGTGGGAGGCCGTGTGGGGGCAGGACGCGTGGGTCACCCTCGGCGCCGCCGCGATGGCCACCGAGCGGATCCGGCTCGGCACCCTCCTCACCCCGGCGGCCCGTCACCGGCCGTGGGACCTCGCCTCGAAGGTCGCCTCCGTCGACCGGCTGTCGAACGGGCGGGTCACCCTCGGGGTCGGCCTCGGGGCGCTGCACGGCAACTGGTTGGCCTTCGAGGCCGACGAGGGCCGAGCCACCCGCGCGAGGAAGCTCGACGAGTGCCTCGCGGTCTACGCCGGGCTGATGGGTGGCCAGCCGTTCTCCTTCGAGGGCGAGCACTTCAGCGCCACTCCCGTCACCGAGCTCGTCCCCCCACCCCCGGTCCAGACGCCGCACCCACCCGTGTGGTGCGTCGGGATGCTCGTCCAGGGCCGGGAGCGGCAGCGCTCCCTCGAGCGCGCGGCGCGCTGGAACGGCGTCTTCCCCGCCATCGCCGGCGGCAGCCTGGAGGACCCCGGCTCGCGGCTCACCCACGACGGCCTGCGCGAGGTCGTCGACCGGATCGGGACGATGCGGGCCGACGCCGGGCTCCCGATGGACGGCTACGACGTCGTCGTCGAGGGCGACAGCCACGGCTCGTTCGGCCAGACCCGGCCTCCGGTGCAGGCCTGGGCCGACGCCGGCGCGACGTGGTGGGTCGAGTCGTGGTGGGACCTGCCCGACTCCGCGGAGGGCCGCGCCGAGACCCGCCGCCGCCTCGCCCTCGGCCCGCAGCGCTGAGGACCCACGGTGGGTGACGCGGCTGCCCCGTCGGCCCACGTGCGCGAGGCCACCGCCGACGACGCGGCCGCGCTCGTCGTCCTGCGCGTCGTCATGTTCGAGGCCATGGGCGTCCCACCCGAGCGGCTCGCCGACGACGTGTGGCGCCACGCGGCCCACGACTGGTTCGTCCGGAGCACCGGGCGCGACGGGGTCCGCACCACCGTCGCGGAGGTCGGCGGCGAGGTCGTCGCGGCCGCGGTCGGCGAGGTCACCGCGCTCATCCCCGGGCCCGGCGCCCCGAACGGCGCCGTGGGACTCATCTCGAACGTCGCGACGCTGCCGGCCCACCGCGGCCGTGGCCTCGCGGCCGCCGTCACCGACGACCTCATGGCCTGGTTCCTCGAGCACACCGACGTCACCCGCGTCGACCTCTTCGCGACGCCGCGCGGCGCCCGGATCTACGAGCCCCGCGGGTTCGTGGCGCGCTCGTTCCCCGCGATGTCGCGTCCCGTGCCGCGCGACCCGGCCTGAGAGCGCGACACGCCGCCCCGCTGGTGCGGGACGGCGTGCCGGGTGCTCGCGGGACGAGGTCAGTCGTCCTCGTCCTCGAGCTTGATCGTCGCGGTCTGCTGGACCTGGCTGAGGAACTCGTAGTTCGTCTTCGTCTTGCGGAGGCGGTCGAGGAGCAGCTCGATGCCCTGCTGGGAGTCCAGCGCCGCGAGGACGCGACGCAGCTTCCACATGATCCGCAGCTCCTCGGGGGCGAGGAGGATCTCCTCCTTGCGGGTGCCCGAGTTGTTGACGTCGACCGCGGGGAAGATGCGGCGGTTCGCGAGCTGCCGGTCGAGCTTGAGCTCCATGTTGCCGGTGCCCTTGAACTCCTCGAAGATCACCTCGTCCATCCGCGAGCCGGTCTCGACGAGCGCCGTCGCGAGGATGGTGAGCGACCCACCGTTCTCGATGTTGCGCGCGGCGCCGAAGAACTTCTTCGGCGGGTACAGCGCGGCCGAGTCGACGCCACCGGAGAGGATGCGTCCGCTCGCGGGGGCCGACAGGTTGTAGGCGCGACCGAGCTTGGTGATCGAGTCGAGCAGCACGACGACGTCGTGGCCCATCTCGACGAGGCGCTTGGCGCGCTCGATGGCGAGCTCCGCGACCGTCGTGTGGTCCTCGGCGGGCCGGTCGAAGGTCGAGGAGATGACCTCGCCCTTGACGGCGCGCTGCATGTCGGTGACCTCCTCGGGACGCTCGTCGACGAGGACGACCATGAGGTGGCACTCGGGGTTGTTCGTCGTGATCGCGTTGGCCAGCGCCTGCATCACCATCGTCTTGCCGGCCTTCGCCGGGGCGACGATGAGGCCGCGCTGGCCCTTGCCGATGGGGGCGACGAGGTCGATGATCCGCGTCGTCAGCAGGTGCTGCTCGGTCTCCAGGCGCAGGCGGTCCTGCGGGTAGAGCGGCGTCAGCTTGCCGAATTCGGGACGGCGGCGCGCCTCGTCGGGCGACTGGCCGTTGATGGTGTCGAGCTGCGCCAGCGGGGTGAACTTGGCGCGGCTGTTGCGCCCGCCCACGGCCTGCTGCTGCGGCTCCTCGCCCTCACGGGTGGCCTTGATCGAACCGGTGACGGCGTCGCCCTTGCGCAGGCCGTGGCGCTTGACCATGGCGAGCGGGACGTAGATGTCGCTGCTGCCCGGCAGGTACCCGGTCGTGCGCACGAAGGCGTAGTTGTCGAGGATGTCGAGGATGCCGGCCACGGGCACGAGGACGTCGTCCTCGAAGATCTGCGGCGCGACGTCGTCCTGCTGGGTGGTGACGCCGTCCTGCGGGCGGCGCTTGTCGCGGTTGCGGCCCCGGTTGCGGCGGCGCCGACCGCCGCGGCCGTCCTCGTCGTCGGCGGCCGCGGTCGCGGCGGCCGTGGCGTTCTGGGACTGCTGGCCCTGGCCGGCGGCCTGCTGGCCGTTGGTACCGCGGGTGCCCGTGGCCTGGCCGCCCCGGTCCTGACGGTCCCCGCGGTCCTGGCGCTCGGTGCGGTCACTGCGGTCGGTGCGCTCCTGGCGGTCGGCGCCGCCCTCGCGCTGCTCGCCGCGGTCCTGCTGGCGCTCGCGGGCGTCGGAGCGGTCGGTGCGCTCCTGGCGCTCGCTCCGGTCCTGGCGGTCGGTGCGCTCCTGGCGGTCGGAGCGCTCCTGGCGGTCGGCGCGCGCCTGGCGCTCGCCGCGGTCGTCGGCGCGCTCCTCGCGGGCCGGCTGCTCCTCGCGCGTCGTGCCCTCGGCACGCTCGGCACGGGCGGTGTCGGGCTCACGGCGGCGGGGCTCGCCGGCGCTGGCCGGGCCGCTCTCGCCGTTCTGGCGGGCCTTGATGGCGGCGACGAGGTCGCCCTTGCGCATCTTGCCGGTCCCGCTGATGCCCATGCTCGAGGCAAGCCCCTGGAGCTCGGCCAACCGCATGGCGGTCAGTGCTCCGGAACGGCGCGGGCTCGAGCCCGAGGCCGTTGCCTCGAGGGTGGTGGTGTCTGTCACGAAGGATCCTTCCCCTCGCTCGTGGATGGCCTCATTACGGCCGATCATGTGGGAGTCCACGCCGGACATGCAGGCACCGGTCGAAATCAACGGGGCTGGCCCTGGTCGTGGGGGGCGACTCGCGGCAGGCAACGGGACTGACCCCGGCATCGACTGCGGTCGCAAGCACGAGGATAGCACCGGGGGCCGACGCCGGACGCGGATCGGTCCACCGCGGGGTGTCGCCGGTCCGGCTCGATCCAGGCGCCGGTCAGGCGCCGGAGAGCACCCGGACCGTCGCGCCGTGCTCGGGGATGCCCGGGGTGACGACGCGCCAGCCCGCACCGGCGTGACCGGCGACGTCGGCGGCCCGGTCGCCCACCGCGAGGACGAGGACGGACGGCCCGGCTCCTGACACGACGGCGGCGTGGCCGTCGGCGCGCAGGGCGTCGACGAGCGCCATCGACGCGGCGTACGACGGCCGGCGCGCCTCCTGGTGCAGCCACTCGCGGGTCGCGGCGAGGAGGTGCTCGGGAGCGCGCGCGAGGGCGTGGGCGAGGAGGGCGGCGCGGCCGGCGTTCGCGGCGGCGTCGGAGAGGCGGACCTGCTGGGGCAGCACCGAACGGGCCTTCGCGGTGGAGAGCTGGGCGTCGGGGGCGAGGACGACGGGCACGACGTCGGGGTGGACCTCGAGGCGCACCGTCGTCGTGCTCGCGAGGTCGTCGTCGGACCACGAGAGGGTCACCCCGCCGAAGACGCTCGCCGAGGAGTTGTCGGGGTGCCCCTCGAGCCGCGCGGCCAGGGTGTTGGTGAACGCGAGGTCGACGCCGTCGCCGGCAGCCCCCCGCGAGACCTCATGGAGCGCCTGGGCCGCGACCACCCCCGTGACGATCGCCGTCGCCGACGAGCCCATCCCCCGGCCGTGCGGCACGGCGTTGGTGCAGTCGAGGCGCAGGCCGGCGGGCGGCGGCACGCCGAGCTCGCCCCACGCGACCTGCATGGCGCGGTGGACGAGGTGCGAGGCGTCCAGCGGGACGACGCCCTCGCCCTCCCCCGACACGACGACGACGAGCCCCGGCTCCTCGGTGACCGTCGCGCGGCAGGTGTCCCACACGCCGAGGGCGCAGCCGACGGAGTCGAACCCCGGGCCGAGGTTGGCGCTGCTCGCGGGGACCCGCACCTCGACCGAGGCACCGGGGCGCAGGCGCGGGGCGTCCTCGGCCACGTCAGCCCTCGAGGCCGAGGGCGCTCGCGACGCTGAACGCGTCGACGGGCACCCGGACCGGCTGGACCTCTGCCCCGTCGGCGGTGCGCAGCGCCCACTGCGGGTCCTTGAGCCCGTGACCGGTGACCGTGCAGACGACGGTCGAGTCGGCGGGGACCCGCCCGGCGCGCGACATCTTCAGCAGGCCCGCGATCGACGCCGCCGAGCCGGGCTCGACGAAGACGCCCTCGGTGGAGGACAGGAGGCGGTGCGCCTCGAGGATCTCGTCGTCGGTGACGGAGTCGATGAGCCCTCCCGACTCGTCCCGGGCCTCCTCGGCCTGCCGCCACGACGCCGGGTTGCCGATCCGGATGGCCGTGGCGATCGTCTCGGGCTCGTCGACGGGGTGGCCGAGGACGATCGGCGCGGCGCCGGCGGCCTGGAAGCCCCACATCTGCGGGCGACGGGTGGCGACGGGTGCGAGCACCTCGCCCCCGAGGCCGGCGGTGGGCTGCGCGTACTCGGTGTAGCCGCGCCAGTAGGCCGTGATGTTGCCGGCGTTGCCGACGGGCAGGACGTGGATGTCGGGGGCGTCGCCGAGGGCGTCGACGACCTCGAAGGCGCCGGTCTTCTGCCCCTCGATGCGCGCCGGGTTCACCGAGTTGACGAGCTCGACGGGGTAGGCCTCGGCGAGCTTGCGCGCCACGGTGAGGCAGTCGTCGAAGTTCCCCTCGACCTGGATGAGCGTGGCCCCGTGGGCCACCGCCTGGCTCAGCTTGCCCATCGCGATCTTGCCGTCGGGGACGAGGACGGCGCAGGTCATCCCGGCCTTCGTGGCGTACGCCGCGGCGCTGGCGCTCGTGTTGCCGGTGCTCGCGCAGATGACGGCCCGCGCACCGTTGCGCTTCGCGACCGAGATGGCGGTCGTCATCCCGCGGTCCTTGAAGGACGCCGTGGGGTTCATCCCCTCGACCTTGACGAGGACGTTGGCACCGGTCGTCTCGGATAGGCCCTCGCACGCGACGAGCGGGGTGCCGCCCTCGTGCAGGGTGACGACCGGGGCGCCCTCGAGCATCGGCAGGCGGGCGGCGTACTCGCGGATGACCCCGCGCCACTGGTGCGCCACGTCAGGCTCCTTCCACGCGCAGGACCGACGCGACGTCGTCGACGGAGTCGAGGTCGGCGAGGGCGTCGACGGTGGCCGCGAGCGCGGCGTCGGAGGCCCGGTGGGTGACGACGATGAGCTTGGCCCGCTCGCCCTCCCCGGGGGCGACCTGCTGGCGCACCGTCTCGATGGAGACGCCGTGCTCGGCGAACGCCGTGGCGACCTGCGCGAGGACACCGGGGCGGTCGGCCACGTCGAGGCTGATGTGGTACCTCGTCATCGCCTGGCCCATGTCGACGACGGGCAGGTCGGCGTAGGCCGACTCCCCCGGTCCGCGGCCGCCCGCGACGCGGTGGCGCGCGACGGCGACGACGTCGCCGAGGACGGCGCTCGCCGTGGGGTCGCCCCCCGCGCCGCGGCCGTAGAACATCAGCTCGCCGGCGGCGTCGGCCTCGACGAACACGGCGTTGAAGGCCTCGCGCACGCTGGCGAGCGGGTGCGTCCGCGGGATCATCGCCGGGTGGACGCGCACGCTGACGGCGTCGCCGCCGTCGGCTCCGGTGACCCGCTCGCAGATGGCGAGGAGCTTGACGACGCAGTCCATCTCCGCGGCGGCCTGGATGTCGCCGGCGCTCACCTCGGTGATGCCCTCGCGGTGGACGTCGGCCGACGAGACGCGGGTGTGGAAGGCGAGGCTGGCGAGGATGGCCGCCTTGGCCGCGGCGTCGAAGCCCTCGACGTCGGCGGTCGGGTCGGCCTCGGCGTAGCCGAGCGCCTGCGCCCGCTCGACGGTCTCGGCGAAGCCGGCGCCCGTGGTGTCCATGGCGTCGAGGACGAAGTTCGTCGTCCCGTTGACGATGCCGAGGACCTTGCGGACCTCGTCGCCGGCGAGCGACTCGCGGATGGGGCGCAGGATGGGGATCGCCCCGGCCACCGCGGCCTCGTAGTAGAGGTCGACGTCGGCGGCGTCGGCAGCCTTGTAGAGCGTCGGGCCGTCCTCGGCGAGCAGCGCCTTGTTCGCCGACACGACCGAGGCGCCGTGCTCCATCGCCCGCAGGATGAGGTCGCGGGCCGGGTCGATGCCGCCGATCACCTCGATGACGATGTCGGCGCGGGTCACGAGCTCGTGGGCGTCGGCGGTGAAGAGCGACGGGTCGACGGGGACGTCGGGGCGGGGGCGGTGGGGGCGGCGGACCGCGATCCCCACGAGCTCGAGCCGGGCGCCGACGCGCGCCTCGAGGTCGTCGGCGTGCTCGACGAGACGGGTGGCGACGGCGGACCCGACGACACCGCAGCCGAGCAGGGCGACGCGCAGGGGGGCACCGGGTTCGTGCGCCATGGTGGGGGTGGTCTCCTCGGTCTGGGGCGTCATGACTCGGCCACGTCGAGGGCCAGGAGGTCCTCGATGGTCTCACGGCGCACGAGGACGCGGGAGCGACCTCCACGGACCGCGACGACCGGCGGCCGGGGCGTGTGGTTGTACTGGCTGGACAGGCTGCGGCAGTAGGCCCCGGTCCCGGGGACGGCGATGAGGTCGCCGGGCTCGACGTCGGCGGGCAGGTACTCGTCGAGGACGACGATGTCGCCGCTCTCGCAGTGCCGGCCGACGACCCGGGACAGCCGCGGCGGCGCCTCGGACCGGCGGTTGGCCAGGGTGCACGAGTAGTCGGCCTCGTAGAGGGCGGGGCGCGCGTTGTCGCTCATCCCGCCGTCGACCGACACGTAGGTGCGCACCGCCCCGCCGCCGACCTCGACGTCCTTGACGGTGCCGACCTCGTAGAGCGTGAACGTGCTGGGACCGACGATGGCGCGGCCGGGCTCGACCGAGATCCGCGGCAGGTGGGGGTCGCCGCCGTCGCCGACGGCCTTGAGCTCGCGCTCGACGATGCCCGCCATCTCGTCGGCGAGGACGGCTGCGGGAAGCGGCGTGTGCTGCGAGGTGTAGGCGATGCCGTAGCCGCCGCCGAGGTCGATCTCGGGGCAGTGGTGGCCGTGCTCGTCCGCGATCCGCGCATGGAGGCCGACCAGCCGGCGGGCCGCCATCTCGAACCCGCCGGTGTCGAAGATCTGGCTCCCGATGTGGCTGTGCAGGCCGCGGAGGTCGAGGACGTCGCGCCGGGCGAGGACACGACGCACCGCCTCCTCCGCCGCTCCCCCCGCGAGGCTGAAGCCGAACTTCTGGTCCTCGTGCCCCGTCGCGATGAACTCGTGGGTGTGCGCCTCGACGCCGACGGTGACGCGCACCATGACCGGCGCCACGACGCCGAGCTCGGTGGCGACGGCGGCCACCCGCTCGATCTCGTGGAAGGAGTCGAGGACGATGCGCCCGACCCCGTAGGACAGGGCGTCGCGGATCTCGGCGACCGTCTTGTTGTTGCCGTGGAAGCCGATCCGCCCACCCGGGAAGCCCGCCCGCCTGGCCACCGCGAGCTCGCCACCGGTGCACACGTCGAGGAAGAGCCCCTCCTCCTCGACCCACCGCACGACCGCCGTGCAGAGGAAGGCCTTGCCGGCGTAGTAGACGTCCGCCCCGCCGAGCGGCGCGAACGCCGAGGCGAAGGAGTCGCGGAAGTCGGCTGCGCGAGAACGGAAGTCGTCCTCGTCGAGGACGTATGCCGCCGTGCCGTGCTCGGTGGCGAGGCTGACGACGTCGACGCCGCCGACCGTCAGCCGGCCGCCGGCGTCGCGGGTGACGGTCCGCGGCCAGAGCTGCGGCAGCAGCTCCATGACGTCGGCCGGGTACGGCAGGTAGAGCGGGGGGCCGCCGTAGCCCTCGGCGTGGAGGGCGCCGGCCTCGTGCGCGCGCACCGGCTCACATCCGCTCGGGGGCGCTGACGCCGAGCAGGCCCAGGCCGTTGACGAGCACCTGGCGGGTGGCGTCGTTGAGCCAGAGCCGGCTGCGGTGGAGGTCGGTGACCTCCTCCTCGGCGTTCATCGGGCGGACCCGGCAGGTGTCGTACCACTTGTGGAACCGGGTCGCGAGCTCCTCGAGGTAGCGGGCGACGCGGTGCGGCTCGAGGAGGTGGGCGGCCTGCGCGACGACGCGCGGGTAGTCGCCGATGACCGCGAGGAGCGCGGCCTCGGTGGGGTCGGAGAGGAGGGCGGCGTCGAAGCCGTCGGCGCGGTGGACGCCGTCCTCGGCCGCGAGGCGCGCGACGTTCGCCGTGCGGGCGTGGGCGTACTGGACGTAGAACACCGGGTTGTCGTTGGTCTGCCTGCGCAGCTCCTCGCCGTCGAGCGACAGCGGGCTGTCGGCGGGGTAGCGCGCCAGGGAGTAGCGCACCGCGTCGGCGCCGATCCACTCGATGAGCTCGTCCATGTAGATGGCGTTGCCGAGCCGCTTGCCCATCCGCGCGCCGGCGATGTTGACGAGCTGGCCGATCTTGACCTCGATGTTGTGCTCGGGGTCGTCGCCCGCGGCGGCCGCGATCGCCTTGAGCCGGTTGATGTAGCCGTGGTGGTCGGCGCCGAGGAGGTAGACCTTCTCGTCGAAGCCGCGGTCCTTCTTGCTGAGGTAGTACGCGGCGTCGGCCGCGAAGTAGGTCGGCTCGCCGTTCGCCCGGATGAGGACGCGGTCCTTGTCGTCGGTGAAGTCGGTGGTGCGCAGCCACACCGCGCCGCCCTCGTCGAAGACGTGGCCCTGCCCGCGCAGCCGCTTGACGGCGTCCTCGACCGCTCCCCCGTCGTGGAGGCTGCGCTCGGAGAACCACACGTCGAAGTGGACCCCGAACTGCTCCAGGGTCCGCCGGATCGCCGCGAGCTGCGCGACGTAGCCGAGGTCGCGGGCGACGACGACGGCCTCCTCGCGGGGGAGCTCGAGGAGGTCGGGGCGCTGCGCGAGGACCTCCTGCGCGCGCTCGGCGACGTACTCGCCGGGGTAGCCGTCCTCGGGCGGCTCGACGCCCTCGGCCCGCGCGAGGACCGACGCCCCGAACTTGTCCATCTGCGCGCCGGCGTCGTTGATGTAGTACTCGGCCGTCACGGTGGCACCGGAGGCCGCGAGGAGACGGCGCATGGCGTCGCCGAGGGCGGCCCAGCGGGTGTGGCCGATGTGCAGGGGCCCGGTGGGGTTGGCCGAGATGAACTCGAGGTTGACGACCCGGCCCGCCTCGCTCGTGCCGGTGCCGTACGCGGCGCCCGCCTCGACGACGGAGCGGGCGAGCTCGCCGGCGCTCGCGGCGTCGAGGGTGATGTTGAGGAAGCCCGGCCCGGCGACGTCGACGGCCTTGACCCCGGGCACGGCGGCCAGGTGGGTGGCCAGGGTCGTGGCGAGGTCACGCGGCGGGACGCCCGCACCCTTGGCGAGCTGGAGCGCGATGTTGGTCGACCAGTCCCCGTGGTCGCGGTTCCTCGGACGCTCCACGCGCACCTCCGCGGGCACCGCGACCGTGAGGTCACCGGCGTCGACGGCGGAGCTGAGGGCGTCGCGGATCGCGGCGGAGAGCTGTTCGGGGGTCACCCGCCCAGTCTACGGACGGCGTGGACGCCGCCTGCCCGTGGCCGCGAGGTGTGAGACGACCCCGACGAGCTCGTCGGGGTCGAAGGGTTTGGTGACGATGCCGTCGAAGCCGGCCTCGTCGACCTCGAAGCGTGCGTGGTCGCTCGCGGCGGCCGTGACGAGGAGCGCCGGGACCTCCTCGAGGGCGGGGTGGGACCGGATGGCCGCGATCGCCCACCAGCCGTCGTAGGGCCGCATCTGGGAGTCGAGCACGATGACGTCGGGGCGGCGGGCGACGGGGTCGATGAGCCGCGCCATGGCCTGGTGGCCGTCGCTCGCCTCCTCGACGTCGAACCCCGCGAGCTCGAGGTTGATCCGGAGCAGACGTCGGATCGGCTCGACGTCGTCGCAGATGAGCACGAGCGACGACGGGCCGACACCCTCGGTCCCGGGTTGCATGGCCGAAAGCCTAGGCTGCTACCCTCGCGGAGCGCTGCGAATCGCTGGTTCGCGGCGATGTTGCCCGCCCCCGTAGCTCAGGGGATAGAGCACCGCCCTCCGGAGGCGGGAGCGTAGGTTCGAATCCTACCGGGGGCACATCCAGACGCCCGTCGACCTGCAGAGATGCGGTCGGCGGGCGTCTGTCGTGCCCGCTCGTCACCGGGGGGTGCCCCGTCGCCGCAGCGCCACCGCGAGGGCCACCTCGGCGAGACCGACGGCGGCCACGACGGGCTGCAGGACGAAGAACTGCTGCATCACGGCGAGCTGGACGAGGATCCACAGCACGAGACCGACGCCCGCGACCACCGCGACGTCGTCGCCGAGCGGGTGGCGGCGCCACAGCAGCCCCGCGGTGAGGGCCTGGGGCAGGGCGACCGTCAGGACGAGGGCGAGCCCCGGCAGCACCCACGAGTCGACCGGCAGCCGGGCCAGCCAGGAGTCGGGCATCCCGATGCCCGTCGTCGCGAGCCCGATCCCGCCGCCCAGGGCGCTGAGGGCGACGACGGCGAGCGCGGCGATCAACCCGGCGCGGTACCGGTCCGTCCTTCGTCGGGTCCTCGGGTCCTGCACCGTCGTCGTCATGGCGTCCTCCTCGATCCGCCCTCCCACCTCCCATGCTCCTCCGTGTGGCCGAGGTCGGCGGGCAGGTGTCTGCGAGGTCACCCCCAGGTCGGTGCGCCTCCGCCGGAGGGTCAGCCGAAGCCGGGCGGCTCGCTGAACTGCTCGAGGTCGACCCTCGGGTCCGGGTCGGTCCAGTGGCTGAGGACGACCCAGCGCCGGGCCGGTGCCGCGGGGAGCTCGATCCGGCCCGTGGTCGAGACGTCACCGTCGGTGCGCGCCTCGACGTCGTGCCACCCCGGCTGCACCCGCAGGGGGAACGACGCCCACGCGTGCTGCCCGCAGACGTCGAGCTCCTGATCGACGACGACCTCGCCGTCGACGCTCACCGTCAGCCGCACGACCGGGTCCTCGAACGACTGGTTGCTCACGATGACGACGAGGCTGCCCTCCTCCTCGGGGACGACGAGGGGAGACACGGTTCGCGCGACGACCGGGCACTCGTCACCGAAGCGGACCCCGAGGACCTCGACCCGCGCACCGCAGCCGCCGGTGACGAGGAGCAGCCCCGCCACCGCGACCGACCCCGCGGCACGCCTCACCCGCGCCACGATCCTCGCGGGACGGGCCCACGGCAAGGCCCGGGTCAGCGGCGCTGCGAGGCGTCGGACACCTCGCCGACGAGCTCTTCGAGGACGTCCTCGAGGAAGACGACGCCGACGACGGCTCCGTCCTCGGCCACGACCCGCGCCAGGTGCGACCCGGTGGCCTGCATCGTCCCCAGCACCGACTCGACCTCGTCGCCACGGCGGACGTTGGCCATCCGGCGCACCCGCTTCGCCGGCACGGGCTCGTCGCGCTCGACCTCGTCGGCGTAGAGGACGTCCTTGAGGTGGAGGTACCCGCCGAGGTCACCGTCGTCGTCGACGACCGGGTAGCGCGAGAAGCCGTGGCGCGCCACGAGCCGCTCGATGTCACCGGGCGTCGCGGCCGAGGTCACCGTCACGAGCGCCGACACGGGGACACCGACGTCGGCGGCGTCCTTGTCGCTGAACTCGAGTGCGGCGCCGAGGCGTTCGTAGTGCTCGTCCTCGACCAGCCCCTCGTCGCGCGACTCGTCGAGGATGTGCGCGACCTCCTCCGCCGTGAACGCCGAGGCGAGCTCGTCCTTGGGGTCGACGCCGAAGAGCCGGAGGATCGCCTTGCTCAGCCAGTCCATGCCGTGGATCACCGGCGCGACGACGCGGGTGACCATGACGAGCGGCGGCACGAGGACGACGGCGGCCCGCTCGGGGCGGGCGATCGAGATGTTCTTGGGGATCATCTCGCCGTAGACGACGTGGAGGAAGACGACGAGCGCGAGCGCGAGGGCGAGCGCAACGGCGTCGGCCACCCCCTCGGGCAGCCCCGCGGCCTCGACGACCGGGACGAGCGCGTGGTGCAGCGCGGCCTCGGAGATCGCCCCGAGCAGGACCGAGCACACGGTGATGCCGAGCTGGCACGTCGCGAGGAGGATCCCGGTGCGCTGCATCGCCTCCAGCGCGATCGCGGCGCCCTTGCTGCCCTGGTCGGCGAGCGGCTCGAGCTGGCTGCGGCGAGCCGTCATCGCGGCGAACTCGGCCCCGACGAAGAACGCGTTGGCCCCGAGCAGGACGAGGGTGATGAGGACGGTGGACAGGCTCATCGCTCCCCCTCCACGTCGTCGGCGTCCTCGGTGGGGGTCGTGGGGGGCGGCACGAGGCGGATGCGGTCGACCCGGTGGCCGTCCATGTCGACGACCTTCGCGGTCCACCCGTCCACCGTCGCGGTGTCGCCGACGTCGGGCACCCGGCCGAGCTCGGCCATGAGCCACCCGGCGATCGTCTCGTAGGCGGGCCCGTCGGGGACGGCGACGCCGATGCGCGAGCGCACCTCGTCGGGACGCCAGAGGCCGGGCACGGTCCAGGATCCGTCACGCAGCGCCCGGCCCGTCGTCTGCGAGCGGTCGTGCTCGTCGTTGACCTCGCCGACGATCTCCTCGACGAGGTCCTCGAGGGTCACGACGCCGGAGGTGCCGCCGTACTCGTCGACGACGACGGCCAGCTGCATCCCGCCCTGGCGGAGCTGGAGGAGGAGCGGGTCGAGCCGGAGGGTCTCGGGCACGAGGACGGGAGGCACCATGATCGCCGACACCGGCACGTCGTCGCGGCGGTCGAAGGGGACGGCGATGGCCTTCTTGACGTGGACGATCCCGTCGATGTCGTCCCAGTCGTCGCCGACGACGGGGAAGCGGGAGTGCCCCGTGCGCCGCGCGAGCGACACGAGGTCGGCGGCGGTCTCGGTGCGGTCGATCGACGTGGCCCGCGAGCGCGGGGTCATGACGTCGGCGGCGGTCTGGTCGGCGAACCCGAGCGAGGCGGTGACGAGCCGCGCGGTCCCGAGGTCGAGGGTCCCGGCCTCGGCCGACGTGCGGACGAGGGAGGCGAGCTCGGCGGGGCTGCGGGCAGCGGACAGCTCCTCCTGCGGCTCGATCCCGATGGCCCGCAGCGTCCGGTTCGCGACCCCGTTGAGGAGGGCGATCATCGGCTTGGTGGCGACCGCGAACCAGCGCACGGGGGCGGCGGAGACCTTGGCGGTCGCCATCGGGAGGGAGACCGCGAGGGTCTTGGGGACCATCTCGCCGACGATCATCGAGAAGATCGTGGCGATGAGCATCGCGAGGACCGACGCCGTCGAGGACGCGGCGCCCGCGGAGAGTCCGACGTCCTCCAGCGGTCCGACGAGGAGGGCGCCGACCGACGGGCTGGCGATGAAGCCGAGGACGAGCGTCGTCAGGGTGATCCCGAGCTGGCACGCGGACAGCTGGGTGGACAGCTGCCGGTGCGATGCGAGGACCGACCGGGAACCGCGCTCACCGTTGTCGACCGCGCGCTGCACGGCGGGGCGGTCGAGGGCCACGAGCGAGAACTCCGCGGCGACGAAGAGCGCCGTCCCGACCGTGAGGACGACGCCGAGCAGGAGCAGCAGCCACTCGGTCATGGGGCATCGGGACGGGGAGGGTGCATGACTGCTCCATCGTATGGCCGGGCCGCCGCGTTCCGGCACGCCCGTCCGCGACGCCCGGGTCGTCCCCGAGGTGGACCCCGCACTCCACCGGCCGGGTGACCCGCGCCGGCGGGCCCACTGACAGGATCGGGGCATGAACCACAGAGGTGAACGATGAGTGCCGCCACGGCGGCGGGGGCCCGCATCGAGGTGCGGGGACTGACCAAGCGCTTCGGCTCGTTCGTCGCGGTCGACGACCTGAGCTTCGACGTCGAGCCGGGCCGGATCACCGGCTTCCTCGGCCCCAACGGCGCCGGGAAGACGACGACGCTGCGGATGATCCTCGGGCTGGTCCACCAGACCGGGGGGACCGCGACGATCGACGGGCACCGCTACGTCGACCTGCCGCGCCCGCAGCAGACGGTCGGGGCGGCCCTCGAGGCGACGAACTTCCACCCGGGCCGCAGCGGCCGCGACCACCTGCGGGTGCTCGCCGACGCGGGCGGCGTCCCCCTGAGGCGCGTCGACGAGCTCCTCGAGCTCACCGGCATCCCGGCGGCGGCGCGCAAGCGGGCCGGCGCCTACAGCATGGGCATGCGCCAGCGGCTCGGCCTGGCCGCGGCCCTCCTCGGCGACCCCAAGGTCCTCGTCCTCGACGAGCCGGCCAACGGGCTCGACCCCGAGGGGATCCGCTGGCTGCGCGGCTTCCTGCGCCACCTGAGCGGCGAGGGCAAGACGATCCTCGTCTCGAGCCACCTCCTCCAGGAGGTCGAGCAGACGGTCGACGAGGTCGTCATCATCGCCAACGGGCGGCTCGTGCGGTCGGGGAACATCGCCGACCTCCGGGGCGGCCCCGGCGCCGTCGTGCGCACGTCCGACGTCGAGCGCCTCGCGGGTGCCCTGCGCGTCGCCGACGTCACGAGCACGCCCGGGACCGACGGCACCCTCGTCGCCGACACGGCCGACCTGCGCCTCATCGGCGACGTCGCGCTGCGCGCCGGGCTGCCGATCTACGGCCTGCAGGCCCGGCGTGCCGACCTCGAGGCGCTCTTCTTCGAGCTGACCGAGGGCACCAACCGCAACGAGACGCCGGGGGCCCCTGCCGAGCAGGACGCCGTCCTCGGCGAGGAAGGGGCGAACCTGTGATCCCCGCGATCCGCAGCGAGTTCCGCAAGTTCTTCACCACCCGGATGTGGTGGGGCATGGCGATCGCGATCTTCGTCGCCGGTGCGGGGTTCGCCGCGCTGTTCGGCTTCCTCTTCACCAGCGACGCGTTCCAGGGCGGCGAGGAGGGCGTGCCCACCGGTGACGCGACCCAGATCGCGAGCAGCGTGTACACCGGCGGCCTGTCGATCGGCTACCTGCTCCTGCTGACCATCGGGGTGCTCCAGATCGGCGCCGAGTACCGACACAAGACGGTCACCGGCACCTTCCTCGCGACGCCGCGCCGGCTGAGGGCGATGCTCGCCAAGGTCGTCGCCCTCCTCGGGATCGGCGCCGTGTACGGGCTCATCAGCCTCGTCGGCTCGGTCACCGTGGGCGCCGCGGTGCTCTCGTTCAAGGACCAGGACGCCTTCCCGTCCGGGTCGGTGGCCCGCACGCTGGCGCTCAGCCTGCTCGTCCTCGGCCTCTGGGCCCTCATCGGCCTCGGCATCGGGATCCTCATCCCCAACCAGGTCGCGGCGCTGCTCATCGGCGTCGGCGTCGCGTGGATCGTCGAGCCGCTCATCGGGTTCGCGATGAGCTTCTGGGAGTTCGGCCGCGAGCACATCGCGCAGTTCCTGCCCACGTCGGCGACCAACGCCATCGTCAACGCGGTCTCGCAGAGCCCCGACGAGGTGCGCCTCGAGTGGTGGGGCGGGGCGCTCGTCCTCGGCGCCTACGCCCTCGTGCTCTCGGGCCTGGGCATCTGGCGCACGCTGCGCAGCGACGTCAGCTGACGCGCGCGCGACGACCGGCCGGCCGGTCCACGGGGGCTCCCCTGGGCCGGCCGCCGTCGCGTCGGGGCCCGGGATCCACCGGTGTGCCGCGGGACCAGCGGGGATAGGCTGAGACGGTACCCACCCCCTCGAAGCCGACGAGCCGAGAAAGAGGCGCATCCTCCGTGGCCGAGCAGTCCCCGTCCAGCGATCCCCTGACCACCTTCGGGCCGAACGAGTGGCTGGTCGACGAGCTGTACGAGCAGTACCAGCAGGACAAGAACAACGTCGACAAGGCGTGGTGGGACTTCTTCCGCGACTACACGCCCGGTGACGCCACGACCCGCCCCGCCGAGGGCAACGGCACCGGCGCCAACGGCACCCCGGCCGTGACGAAGGCCCCGGCCCCCGCGGCGGCGCCCGCGCCCGCCGCCGCCAAGGCCCCCGCGCCCGCCGCCGCCAAGGCCCCCGCGCCCGCCGCCGCCAAGGCCCCCGCCCCGACCCCTGCCGCCGCCCCGGCCACCCCCGCCGCGAAGCAGGCCCCCGAGAAGCCGGCGACCGACAAGCCGGCGAGCGACAAGCCGAGCACCGAGTCCGCCCCGGCGTCGGCCACGCCCAAGCCGCGCGAGCCGGAGGCCCCCAAGGCGTCCGGCCCCCTCGGCGACTCGCGCACCACCCCGATCCGCGGCGCGAGCGCCCGCGTCGTCACGAACATGGAGGCCTCGCTCGAGGTCCCCACCGCGACCTCGGTGCGCGCGGTCCCGGCGAAGCTCCTCATCGACAACCGCATCGTCATCAACAACCACCTCGCCCGCTCCCGCGGCGGCAAGGTCAGCTTCACCCACGTCATCGGCTTCGCCCTCGTCAAGGCGCTCGGCGCCATGCCGGAGATGAACAACGGCTACGCCCTCGACGAGAAGGGCAAGCCGGTCCTCGTCAGCCCGGCGCACGTCAACCTCGGCCTCGCGATCGACCTCGCCAAGCCCGACGGCACCCGCCAGCTCCTCGTGCCGTCGATCAAGGCCGCCGAGACGATGGACTTCGCGCACTTCTGGACCGCCTACGAGGAGATGGTCAAGAAGGCCCGCAACGGCAAGCTGACCGTCGAGGACTTCCAGGGCACCTCCCTCTCGCTCACCAACCCCGGCACCATCGGCACCGTGCACTCCGTGCCGCGCCTCATGGCCGGCCAGGGCGCCATCATCGGCGTCGGGGCCATGGACTACCCGGCCGAGTGGCAGGGCGCGAGCCAGGAGACCCTCAACCGCAACGCGGTGAGCAAGACCCTGACCCTGACGAGCACCTACGACCACCGGATCATCCAGGGCGCCCAGTCCGGCGACTTCCTGCGGATCGTCCACGGCCTGCTCCTCGGCGACCACGCCTTCTACGACGAGATCTTCGAGAGCCTGCGGATCCCCTACGAGCCGATCCGCTGGGTCCGCGACGTCGACACCTCGCACGACGACGACATCAACAAGGTCGCCCGGGTCCAGGAGCTCATCCACTCCTACCGCGTGCGCGGCCACCTCATGGCCGACACCGACCCGCTGGAGTACAAGCAGCGCCGCCACCACGACCTCGACGTCACGACGCACGGCCTGACCCTGTGGGACCTCGACCGCACCTTCGCCACCGGCGGCTTCGGCGGTCAGCCGTTCCTGCCGCTGCGCAAGATCCTCGGCGTCCTGCGCGACTCGTACTGCCGCACCATCGGCGTCGAGTACATGCACATCCAGGACCCCGAGCAGCGCCAGTGGATCCAGGACAAGATCGAGGTCGGCTACGCCAAGACCACCCGCGAGGAGCAGCTGCGGATCCTGCGCCGGCTCAACGCGGCCGAGGCCTTCGAGACCTTCCTCCAGACCAAGTTCGTCGGGCAGAAGCGCTTCTCGCTCGAGGGCGGCGAGTCGGTCATCGCCCTCCTCGACCGCGTCCTGTCGCGTGCCGCCGAGGACGAGCTCGACGAGGTCTGCATCGGCATGCCGCACCGCGGGCGGCTCAACGTCCTCGCGAACATCGCGGGCAAGAGCTACGGCCAGATCTTCCGCGAGTTCGAGGGCAAGCAGGACCCCAAGTCGGTCCAGGGCTCCGGCGACGTCAAGTACCACCTCGGCACCGAGGGCACCTTCACCGCCGAGTCCGGCGCGACGACCGCCGTCTACCTCGCCGCCAACCCCTCGCACCTCGAGGCCGTCAACCCGGTCCTCGAGGGCATCGTGCGGGCCAAGCAGGACCGCCTCAACCTCGCCGGCGAGGACTTCACCGTCCTGCCCGTGCTCATGCACGGCGACGCCGCCTTCGCGGGCCAGGGGGTCGTCGCCGAGACGCTCAACCTCAGCCAGCTGCGCGGCTACCGCACCGGCGGCACGGTCCACGTCGTCATCAACAACCAGGTCGGGTTCACGACCTCGCCGAGCAGCTCGCGCTCCTCGACGTACTCCACCGACGTCGCGCGGATGATCCAGGCACCGATCTTCCACGTCAACGGCGACGACCCCGAGGCGTGCGTCCGGGTCGCCGAGCTCGCCTACGAGTTCCGCAAGGAGTTCCACAAGGACGTCGTCATCGACATGGTCTGCTACCGCCGCCGCGGTCACAACGAGGGCGACGACCCGTCGATGACCCAGCCGCTGATGTACAACCTCATCGAGGCCAAGCGCAGCGTCCGCAAGCTCTACACCGAGTCCCTCATCGGCCGTGGCGACATCACCGTCGAGGACGCCGAGGCCGCGCTGCGCGACTACCAGCAGCAGCTCGAGCGGGTCTTCGTCGAGACCAAGGCGGCCCTCAAGGAGGCCGAGACCGAGGCGGCCGACGCGTCCTACTCGGGCACCGACGTCGAGGGCCACACCGGCCTCGAGCCGCCGTCGGCCCAGGCGCTCGACGCCGACGCGACGACCCACTCGGCGAGCGAGACGGCCATCTCCACCGAGATGCTGCACCGCATCGGCGACGCCTTCGTCGACGTCCCGGACGCGTTCACCGTCCACCCGAAGCTGCGCCAGATGCTCGAGAAGCGCGCCGCCAGCACCCGCGAGGGCGGCGTCGACTGGGGCACGAGCGAGCTGCTCGCCTTCGGCTCCCTCCTCATCGAGGGCACCCCGGTGCGCCTCGCGGGGCAGGACAGCCGTCGCGGCACGTTCGTGCAGCGCCACGCCGTCCTCATCGACAAGGAGAACGCGGCCGAGTGGACGCCGCTGCTCTACCTCGGCGACGGCCAGGCGAAGTTCTGGGTCTACGACAGCCTGCTGTCGGAGTTCGCGGCGATGGGCTTCGAGTACGGCTACTCCGTCGAGCGGCCCGACGCCCTCGTGCTGTGGGAGGCGCAGTTCGGCGACTTCTTCAACGGCGCGCAGACGATCATCGACGAGTTCATCACCGCCTCGGAGCAGAAGTGGGGCCAGCGCTCCTCGGTCGTGCTCCTGCTCCCCCACGGCTACGAGGGCCAGGGCCCCGACCACTCCTCGGCCCGCATCGAGCGCTTCCTCACGATGTGCGCCGAGAACAACATGACCGTGGCCTACCCCTCGACCCCGGCCTCGTACTTCCACCTCCTGCGCCGCCAGGCCTACGCCCGCCCGCGGCGTCCGCTCATCGTCTTCACCCCGAAGTCGATGCTGCGGCTCAAGGCCGCGGCCAGCCCGGCCGAGGCGTTCACCGCGGGCTCCTTCCTGCCCATCGCCCCCGACCGCGAGGGCGCGACGAGCGGCACGGTGACCCGCGTCATCATCGCCGCGGGCAAGGCCGTCCACGACCTCGAGGCCGAGCGCGAGAAGCGCGGCGACACCTCGACGGCGATCCTGCGGATGGAGCAGTACTACCCGCTGCCCGCCGCCGAGCTCGCCGCCGAGCTGGCGAAGTACCCCGAGGCCGAGGTCGTCGTCGTCCAGGACGAGCCGAAGAACCAGGGCGCCTGGCCCTTCCTCGCGCTCAACCTGCCCGAGGCCCTCGCCGAGCACGGTGAGACCCGGCGCCTCGGCGTGGTGTCGCGCAAGGCGTCGGCGTCCCCGGCCACCGGCTCGACGAAGAAGCACCAGGCCGAGCAGGCCGAGCTCGTCGCGCGCGCGTTCGACCGCTGAGGGGTACCCCCGGCCACGTCACGTGGGCGGACGCGCTCCGCCGGATAGTCTCGACGCGTGTACTTCACGGACCGCGGCATCGAGGAGCTGCAGGCCCGCCGGGGTGACGAGGAGGTCTCGTTCGACTGGTTGGCCGAGCAGCTGCGCACCTTCGTCGACCTGTACCCGGACTTCGAGGTGCCCATGGAGCGGCTCGCGACGTGGTTGGCCCGGCTGGACGACGAGGACGAGTGAGCGAGACGCATGACTGACGACCCCACCGGCGAGGGCACGCCCTCGCTGGAGTTCCGCCCGAGCGCCCAGGCGCACGTGTCCCCGGAAGGGCCGCGCGACGTCGCGGTCGTCTTCCTCGGGGCCTCGCTCGTCGCGGGCGTCGGCGACCCCAAGGGGCAGGGCTGGGTCACCCGGGTCGTCGGGCGCACCTCGCACCCCGACCTCACCCTCACCGCCTACAACCTCGGGGTGCGCGGCAACACCTCGGCCGACGTCCTGCGCCAGTGGGCCGAGGAGGTCCCGGCGCGCTGGGTGGGTCGCACCGAGCGCCGCGTCGTCGTCTCGGTCGGCTCCAACGACGTCGTGGGCGGCATCTCGCTCGCCCGGCACCGGCTCAACCTCGCCAACCTCCTCGACGAGGCGGCGGCCGGCGGCGTCCACGCGTTCGTCGTCAGCCCGCCCCCCACCGACGACGCCGAGCTCAACTCGCGCCTCGAGGTGCTCGTCGAGGCCCAGGCCGACGTCTGCGCCCGGCGCAGCGTGCCCTTCGTCGACTGCTACACCCCGCTGTCGGGCCACGACCAGTGGCGCACCGACCTCGCCGCGAGCTCGGTGCCGCACCACCCGGGGCAGGCGGGCTACGGCCTCATCGCGTGGCTGGTCCTCCACCACGGCTGGACAGACTGGCTCCAGATCGGCTGAGCGTCAGGCGTCCTCGGCCACGAACTCGCGCACGAGGTCGGCGAACCGGTCGGGGTCGTCGAGGTGCGGGAAGTGTCCCGCGCCCTTGAACAGCTCGACCCGGCACCGCTCGATCGAGGTCGTCGCCGACGCCGCGTGCCACGCCGGGATCATCCGGTCGCGGGTGCCCCAGACGACGAGCGTCGGCAGCTGGGTCGCCTCCGGGAGGTAGTCGTGGGCGGTGACGGTCTGGCCACCCGGGTCGATGACGGCGCGGGTCGTCGCGAGGAAGGCGCGCCGGGTGTCGGCGTCGCCGAGGGAGGTGAACCCCGACCACACCTCGCGGACGTCCGGGCCGGGCCGCATCCCCACGGCCTCGAGGGCGCGCCCGGCCGAGGCGAGCCGGCCGCGCACCCACCCGGACGCGAGGACCGGCAGGACGAGCTCGGCCCCCGGGAGGGTGGCCGAGCGCAGCAGCGGGCTGACCTCGCGGCCCAGGCCGCCGCTCGACACGAGGACGAGCCTGTCGACGCGCTCGGGGAACAGGTAGGTGAAGACCATGGCGATGCCGCCGCCGAGGGAGTGCCCGACGAGGGTGACCCTCTCGATCTCGAGGCGGTCGAGGAGGTCGCGCAGGGTGGCGGCGTGGGCCCCCAGGGAGTAGTCGCCCATGGGCTTGGCGGACTGGCCGTGACCGAACAGGTCGGGAACGAGCACGCGGTGGTCGTCGTCGAGGCGGTCGACGAGGTGGGCCCACTGGCGCTGCGAGCCGAGCAGCCCGTGGATGAAGAGCAGGACCGGTCCCTCGCCGCTGTCGGAGTAGGCGAAGGGATGGCCGTGCAGGGTGACGACCTGCTCGACCGGCGGCGTGCTCATGCCGGGTCGCCGGCGCCCACGGAGAAGACGACCTTGCCGGTGACCGAGCCGTCGACCATCCGCGCGAACCCGTCACGGGCGTCGGCGAGCGGCACGACGGAGTCGACGAGGGGCTCGATCCCCGCGTCGACGACGAACCGGGCGAGGCGCTCGAGCTCGTCGCGGGTTCCCATCGTCGTGCCGACGACCCGCAGCTGCTTGAAGAAGATCTTCGTCAGCTCGGCCCGGGCTGGGGCGTCGCCGGAGGTCGCGCCGGAGATGACGACCGTCCCCCCGGGCCGCAGGCTGTTGACCGAGTGCGACCACGTCGCCGCGCCCACGGTCTCGAGCACCGCGTCGACCCGCTCGGGCAGGCGGGCGCCGCTCTCGAAGGCCCGGTCGGCGCCGAGCGCCACCGCCTGCTCGCCCTTGGCGGCGTCCCGGCTCGTCACCCACACCCGGATCCCGGCCGCCGTCCCGAGCTGGACCAGCGCCGTCGCCACCCCGCCCGCCGCGCCCTGGACGAGGACCGTCGAGCCGGGCTGGACGCCCGCGTTGGTGAAGAGCATCCGGTAGGCGGTCAGCCACGCCGTGGGCAGGCAGGCCGCGTGCTCCCACGACAGGCCCGCCGGCTTGGGGACGACGTTGGACCGCGGGACCGCGACGACCTCGGCCAGCGTGCCGTCGTGGACCTCCGAGAGCAGGCTGCGCCGCGGGTCGAGCGTCTCGTCGCCCGTCCAGCCGGGCGAGGCGATGACGGCGTGCACGAGCACCTCGCTGCCGTCCTCGGCGATGCCGGCGCCGTCGCAGCCGAGCACCATCGGGAGCCGGTCGGCGGGCAGGCCGACGCCACGCAGCGACCACACGTCGTGGTGGTTGAGGGCGGCCGTGCGCAGCCGGACCGTCGTCCAGCCGTCGGGGACCGTGGGGTCGGGGCGCTCCCCGACCTCGAGGCCCGACAGCGGGTCGTCGGCGGACTGGCTGACACACGTGGCGGCGAGCATGTCCTCGACCCTACGGCGCGACCGGGCGCCCGGCGCCGTGACCTGCGTTACGCCGGCTTGCGCAGGATGTAGAGCGACTGGCCGTCGGTCTCCTGGCCGTGCTCGAGCGAGTCGACCTCGAGGCCGGCGTCGCGGACGAGCCCCTCGAAGAACCCGCGCTCGAAGCGCACGCAGTGCAACGGCCCGGACCAGGTCAGCGGGCCGTAGCCGGCGGGGTTCTCCTCCTGGTCGGGGACGTCGTCCTCGACGAACGCGGTGACGAAGGCGCGCCCACCCGGGATGAGGAGCCGGGAGACCTCGCGGAGGTAGGCGGCGGTGTCGTCGCCCATGAGGTGGCTGAACACGCTGTAGGCGTAGAACCCGTCGTAGCCGCCGGTCTCGCCCGGGATCGTCTGCTCGAGCGAGCCGCCGGGGTTGTACCGCGGGTTGGCGAGGTCGACGTGGGTGAAGGTGAAGCCGTCGCGGTCACCGAGGTGGCGCTGGGCCCAGTCGACGAGGTGCTTCTGGATGTCGACGCCGTGGTAGTGCTGGAGCCGGCCCAGCTTCTCGGCGACCCCGACCGCGAGCCGGCCCGCGCCGCAGCCCCAGTCGAGCAGCCGCGACTCGCGGGTCAGGCCGATCCGCTCCTCGAGCCGGCCGACCTCGGCCACGGCGGAGGACACGAAGGCGTCGTCGCGGCGGAAGTGCGCCCCGCCCATCCGGTAGACGGTCGGGGGCAGCTTCACCCCCGACGGCGAGGTCCCGTGGTGGGTCCTCGGGAGCACGGCGGCCTGGACACGTCCGACGATCGTTCTGAGCACGCGGCGAGTCTAGGGCGGCGCTCAGGCGCCGAGGACCGAGGGTGCGGCGCGATGCAGCGCCTCGCGCCAGTGCGGCAGCGGCGCCAGGCCCGCCGCCTCCCACATGTCGTGCGAGAGCACGCTGTAGGCCGGTCGCGGCGCCGGGAGCGGGAACTCCTCACTGGAGATCGGCGAGACGCGCTCGGGGTCGAGGCCGAGCTCCTCGAGGACCGCCCGGGCCAGGTCGAACCACGAGCACTCCCCCGCGCCGGTGGCGTGCCAGATGCCGAACGGCGCGCCCGCGTCGACGATGCGCACCAGCCCCTCGGCGAGGTCGACCGTCCACGTGGGCTGCCCCACCTGGTCGGCGATCACGGTGAGCCGCTCGCGCTCCCCGGCGAGGCGCTGCATCGTGGCCGGGAAGTTCCTGCCCCTCGCACCGTAGAGCCAGGCGGTGCGCACGACCCAGCTGCGGGGGCACTCGGCGCGCACGGCCCACTCGCCGGCCGCCTTGGTGCGGCCGTAGGCCGTGGCGGGCGCGACCGGCGCATCGGCCGGGTACGGCTCGTGCCCGTCGCCGGCGACGACGTAGTCGGTGGAGAGGTGGACCATCGCCGCGCCGGCGCCGTGCGCGGCGCGGGCGAGGTTGGCCGCACCCACCGCGTTGACGGCGAACGCCCTCGCCTCGTCGCCCTCGGCCGCGTCGACCGCGGTGTACGCGGCGCTGTTGACGACGACGTCGTGGCCCGCCACCTGCGCGACGCACTGGGCGGGGTCGAGGATGTCGAGCCCCGGCAGGTCCGCGCGGGTCACGGTGTGCCCCGCCGCCTCGAGGACGGCGCACAGGTCCTGTCCGAGCATGCCGGCGGCACCCGCGACGAACCACCGCGACATCAGCGGGTCACGACCTGCTGGGTCCGGGCGTACTTGGCCTCGGTGGCCTCCTTCATGGGCCGCCACCACGCCTCGTTCTCGCGGTACCAGTCGACGGTCGCCGCGAGGCCGTCGCGGAAGCTGCCGTAGCGCGGGGTCCAGCCGAGCTCGGTCCGCAGCCGCCCCGCCTCGATGGCGTAGCGCAGGTCGTGGCCGGCCCGGTCGGTGACGTGGTCGTAGGCGTCGCGTTCCTGACCCATGAGCTCGAGGATCAGCTCGACGACGTCCTTGTTGTTGACCTCGCCGTCGGCGCCGATGAGGTAGGTCTCGCCGGTGACGCCCTTGTCGATGATCGTCCAGACCGCCGCGTTGTGGTCGTCGACGTGGATCCAGTCGCGCACGTTGAGGCCGGCGCCGTAGAGCTTCGGCCGCACCCCGTCGATGACGTTGGTGATCTGCCGCGGGATGAACTTCTCGACGTGCTGGCGCGGCCCGTAGTTGTTCGAGCAGTTCGAGATCGTCGCCCGCACCCCGAAGGAGCGGACCCACGCGCGCACGAGGAGGTCGGAGCCGGCCTTGCTCGCGCTGTAGGGCGAGCTCGGGTTGTACGGCGTGTCCTCGGTGAACTTCTTCGGGTCGTCGAGCTCGAGGTCGCCGTACACCTCGTCGGTGGAGATGTGGTGGTAGCGCACGTCGTGGCGGCGCACGGCCTCGAGGAGGGCGAAGGTCCCGAGGAGGTTGGTGCGCACGAAGGGGCTGGGGTCGTCGAGCGAGTTGTCGTTGTGCGACTCCGCGGCGAAGTGGACGACGACGTCGGCGTCGGCGACGAGCCGGTCGACGAGGTCGGCGTCGGCGACGTCGCCCTCGACGAACGCGACCTGCTCGAGGACCCCCTCGAGCGAGGCCAGGTGCCCGGCGTAGGTCAGCTTGTCGAGGACGGTGACCTCGACGTCGGGACGGGTCGCGAGGGTGAGGTGGACGAAGTTGCTGCCGATGAAGCCGGCGCCACCGGTGACGAGAACCTTCATGCGCTCCAGCCTACGGGGGACGCGAGGGCGCCGTCCGGCCAGCCGATAGGCTCGCCCACCATGAAGGGCATCATCCTCGCCGGCGGGTCGGGCACCCGGCTGCACCCCATCACCCGGGGGATCTCCAAGCAGCTCATGCCGATCTACGACAAGCCGATGGTCTACTACCCGCTGTCGACGCTGATGATGGCCGGCATCCGCGAGATCCTCGTCATCACGACGCCGCAGGACGCCGAGCAGTTCGAGCGCCTGCTCGGCGACGGGTCGCAGTGGGGCACCGAGATCTCCTACGCCGTGCAGCCCCGTCCCGAGGGCCTGGCGCAGGCCTTCGTCATCGGGGCCGACTTCGTCGGCGACGACTCCGTCGCGCTCGTCCTCGGCGACAACATCTTCCACGGGGCCGGGCTGGGCACCGCGCTGCGCCGCCTCACCGACGTCCGCGGCGGCCACATCTTCGCCTACCACGTGAGCGACCCCCAGGCGTACGGCGTCGTCGAGTTCGCCGACGACGGCACGGTGCTCTCGATCGAGGAGAAGCCCGAGCGGCCCCGGTCCGACTACGCCGTCCCCGGCCTGTACTTCTACGACAACGCCGTGCTCGAGATCGCCCGCACCCTCGAGCCGAGCCCGCGCGGCGAGCTCGAGATCACCGCGGTCAACGACGCCTACCTCCAGCGCGGCGACCTCACCGTCACCGTCCTCCCCCGCGGTACCGCGTGGCTCGACACCGGGACCTTCGAGGGACTCATGGACGCCAGCCAGTTCGTCCACGTCGTCGAGGCCCGCCAGGGCCACAAGATCGGCTGCGTCGAGGAGATCGCCTGGCGCGCCGGCTGGATCGACGACGACGCCTTCCGCGCCCTCGGCGACGACCTCGCCAAGTCAGGCTACGGCGACTACATCCACGCGTGCCTCGCCCGCGGCCGCGGCCCCCTCTGATGGAGGTCCGCCCGCTCTCGATCGACGGCGCCTTCCTCGTGACGCCGCGCCAGTTCGCCGACGACCGGGGCGTCTTCCTCGAGTCGTTCCGGGGCGACCACCTCGCCGAGCACCTCGGCCACCGCCCCGACATCGTCCAGACCAACGTCTCGGTGTCGGCGCGGGGCACGGTGCGCGGCATCCACTTCGCCGACGTGCCGCCCGGGCAGGGCAAGTACGTCACCGTGCTCACCGGCTCCCTCGTCGACTACGTCGTCGACATCCGGGTCGGCTCGCCGACCTTCGGGCGGTGGGAGGCGGTCCACCTCGACACCGTCGAGCGCCGGGCCGTGTGGCTCTCCGAGGGGCTGGGCCACGCGTTCTGCGCGCTCGAGGACGACACGACGGCGATGTACCTGTGCAGCGCCACGTACAACCCGTCGGGCGAGCACGGCATCCACCCGCTCGACCCGGAGGTGGGGCTCGAGCTCCCCGACGGGATCGAGCCGCTGCTCTCCCCCAAGGACGCCGCGGCGCCGACCTTCGCGCAGGCCTGCGCGTCGGGGCTGCTCCCCACCCACGAGGCGACGACCGCGTGGGCCGCCCACCTCCGGGCGGGGACGGGCACCTCCGGCTGAGCGGCCGCCTCAGGCGGGGGCCGGACCCCGCCCGGCCGTCGGGGCCAGCCGGCGCACCGCGGCGGCCACCGCGTCGGCGACCCCCTCCTGGAACACCGACGGGACGATGCACTCCGCGGTCGGCTGGGGCACGAGGTCGGCGATCGCCCGGGCCGCGGCGAGCTTCATCGCCTCGGTGATCTGGGTGGCACCGGCGTCGAGCGCGCCACGGAAGATCCCCGGGAACGCCAGGACGTTGTTGATCTGGTTCGGGAAGTCCGAGCGGCCCGTCGCGACGATGGCGGCGTGCCGGCGCGCGACGTCGGGGTGCACCTCCGGCGTGGGGTTCGCGAGCGCGAAGACCATCCCCCCTTGCGCCATGGAGGCGACCTCCTCCTCGGGCACCTGCCCGCCGGAGACCCCGACGTAGACGTCGGCGCCCGCGAGAGCGGCCCCGAGCCGGCCGGTCAGCCCCCGCGGGTTGGTCGACGCCGCGAGCCGCGCCTTGTGGCCGGTGAGGTCCTGGCGGGACGGGTGGATGATGCCGCGCGAGTCGCAGACGACGACGTCGCGCACCCCGGCGCGCTGGAGCAGCCGCGTCACGGCGACGCCCGCCGCACCGGCGCCCGCGACGACGACCCGCAGCTCCTCGAGGCGGCGCCCGAGGACCCGCACCCCGTTGAGCAGGCCGGCGAGGACGACGATGGCCGTGCCGTGCTGGTCGTCGTGGAAGACGGGGATGTCGAGGCGCTCCTTGAGCCGCTCCTCGATGTCGAAGCACCGCGGCGCCGAGATGTCCTCGAGGTTGATGCCGCCGAACGAGGGGGCGATCCGGGCGATCGCCTCGACGAGCTCGTCGACCGACCCCGACTCCATGACGACGGGGACCGCGTCGATGCCGGCGAAGTGCTTGAAGAGCACCGCCTTGCCCTCCATGACCGGCATCGCCCCGAGCGGGCCGATGTCGCCGAGCCCGAGGACCGCGGTGCCGTCGCTGATGACCGCCACCGTGTTGCCCCGCGCCGTGTAGCGCGTCGAGAGCGACGGGTCGGCGGCGATGGCCAGTGACACCTCGGCGACGCCGGGCGTGTAGAGCAGCGCGAGGTCGTCGCGGTCACGCAGCGGCTTCGTCGCGTGGACGCCCAGCTTCCCGCCCTCGTGAGCGCGGAAGACGGCGCCGTCCGGGTCGAAGAAGGGGACGTGGGGCGACGCGGCCATGGGGCAGCTCCTCCGGGATCGGGGCACGGGACGCACCGGCCGGGAAGGCGGTGGTCGGGGTGCGGTCCGAGGGGGGTGCGTCTCGGGCGTTCGCGCGCCGCAGGGGGTGCTCCGCGGCAGGCCGCCATCATGGCACGCACGGGCGCGGCGGGACAGGGACGGCGGTGTGACGCACGTCGCCCCGGTCCGGCGACATGGGGCCGGATAGTTACCCGGGCGTGACGCACGTCGCAGCCTCCGATGGCAGGATCGCCCCACAGACCCCCGGCCGGGCGCCCCTGAGGGCCCGGCACCGTGTTGAAAGGACCACCATGTTCCGCTCCCGCGCGATCGTCCTCGCCACCGTGGCGACGACCGCACTCGCCCTGTCGGCCTGCGGCTCCGACTCCCTGTCGGAGGGAGGGGCCACGAGCTCCGCTCCCGCCGCCTCCACCCCCGCCGGTGGTCCCGACGCCGCCCTCGTCGCCAAGCTGCCCGAGAAGATCAAGAGCGCCGGCAAGATCGTCATCGGCACCGACGCCACGTACCAGCCCAACGAGTACCTCGACGCCGACGGCAAGACCGTCATCGGCATGGACGTCGAGCTCTTCGACGCCGTGATGGCGAAGTTCGGCGTCGAGACCGAGTGGGTCCCCTCCGCGTTCGACGCCATCATCCTCGGCGTCCAGAGCGGCAAGTACGACGTCGGCGTCTCCAGCTTCACCGTCAACGCCGAGCGCATGCAGCAGGCGACGATGGTCAGCTACTTCACCGCCGGCACCCAGTGGGTCACCCAGAAGGGCAACCCCAAGGGCATCGACCCCGACGACGCGTGCGGCAAGACCGTCGGCGTCCAGAAGGGCACCGTCCAGGCCGACGAGGACCTGCCGAAGCGCAACAAGGCCTGCACCGACGCCGGCAAGCCCGAGATCAAGGTGCTCGTCGACGCCGACCAGGCCAAGGTCACCGCGAGCGTCCAGTCGGGCAAGGCCGACGCCATGCTCGTCGACCTCCCGCCGGCCATCGCGGCCGTCGACTCCACCGCGGGGGCCCTCGAGCTCCTCGGCGAGCAGTACGACTCGGCCCCCTACGGCTACGTCCTCAAGAAGGAGGACACCGCCTTCGGTGAGGCGATCGTCGAGGCCCTCAAGGCCCTCAAGGCCGACGGGACCTACGACACGGTCCTGAAGAAGTGGAAGACCGAGGGCGGCGCCATCACCGACTTCGCCGTGAACCCCTCGGTCTCCTGACCCGATGACCGTGCCGAGTGAGGACCGGCCGGGCGCCATCGACGCCCGGCCGGTCCGGCACCCCGGACGGTGGGTGGCCGTCGTCGTCATCGCGGTCGTCGCCGCGATGGTCGTCAGCTCGTTCGTCACCAACGAGAAGTGGAACTTCCCGTTCGCGTTCGAGATCATGCAGCAGACCCCGGTCATCGAGGGCCTGTGGAAGGGCACGATCTTCGGCACCGTCGGCGCGATGGTGCTCGGCATCGTCCTCGGCGTCGTGCTCGCGGTGATGCGGCTGTCGACCAACCCGGTGCTGCGCGGCGTCGCCTTCGTCTACACGTGGTTCTTCCGGGCGATCCCCCGCTACGTCCTGCTCGTCCTGCTCGGCACGGGCATCGGCTTCCTCTACCCCGTCTTCGACATCGGCGTCCCGTTCGGCCAGCAGATCTCCTCGGCCCTCGGGATCGACTCCGAGCTGACCTTCTTCAGCCTCGACTACAACAGCATCTCGAGCACGATCTGGGTCGGCATCCTCGGCCTCGGGCTCAGCGAGGCCGCCTACATGGCCGAGATCGCGCGGGCCGGCATCCTCTCGGTCGACCGCGGGCAGACCGAGGCCGCCCAGGCGCTCGGCATGCCGCCCGGCAAGACGATGCGCCGGGTCGTGCTCCCCCAGGCGATGCGCGTCATCGTGCCGCCGACGGGCAACGAGACGATCGCGATGGTCAAGGACACCTCGCTGCTCGCGGCGGTGCCGGTCATCGTCGAGCTGTTCTACCAGAGCTACCAGTTCGGCCAGCGCAGCTTCCAGATCATGCCCGGCATCGTCGCGGCGACCATCTGGTACCTCATCGTCTGCTCCGTCCTCATGGTCGGGCAGTCCCGCCTCGAGCGCTACTACGGGCGCGGCTTCGGCGCCGTCCCGCAGAAGACCCAGTTCAAGCTGACGAAGATCGGGGCCGACCACTGATGGCTGCGAGCACCACCGACGCCCCGCTCGTCCACGCCGTCAACGTCACCAAGGCGTTCCACGGCACCGAGGTCCTCAAGGGCATCGACATGGACGTCCACCGCGGCGAGGTCGTCGTCCTCCTCGGGCCGTCGGGCTCGGGCAAGACGACCTTCCTGCGCTGCATCAACCAGCTCGAGACCATCGACGGCGGCCGGATCTGGGTCGACGGCGACCTCATGGGCTATGCCGAGCGCGAGGGCCGGCTGCACCGCCTCAAGGACGAGCAGATCGCGGCCCAGCGCCGCGACATCGGGATGTGCTTCCAGCGCTTCAACCTCTTCCCGCACATGACCGTCCTCGAGAACGTCGTCGAGGCCCCCGTCCAGGTCAAGGGGACCAAGCGCAAGGTCGCCCAGGCGCGCGCCCTCGAGCTGCTCGACCAGGTGGGCCTCGCCGACAAGCCGAAGGCCTATCCGAGCCAGCTCTCCGGCGGCCAGCAGCAGCGCGTGGCCATCGCGCGCGCGCTCGCCATGGACCCCAAGCTCATGCTCTTCGACGAGCCGACGTCGGCCCTGGACCCCGAGCTCGTCGGCGAGGTCCTCAAGGTGATGCGCGACCTCGCCCGCAAGGGCATGACGATGATCGTCGTCACTCACGAGATGGGCTTCGCCCGTGAGGTCGCCGACCGGGTCGTGTTCATGGACGCCGGCGTCGTCGTCGAGCAGGGACCGCCGAGCGAGGTCATCGGCAACCCCAGGCACCAGCGGACCAAGGCGTTCCTGTCGCGGATGCGCCAGGAGGAGCAGGCCCACGCCGAGGCGGTCGTCGCGACGGTCACGGGCAACGCGCAGGCGCTCGGGGACACCCCCGAGTGATCCCGGCGAGGATCCCGCGCCCGGCACTCGTCCGGGTCCGGGGACGCTCGATGCTGCCGACGTTCCGCGAGGGCGACGTCCTCCTCGTGCTGCGCGGCCCCGCGCCGCGGCCGGGTCGGGCCCACGTCGTGCACCTGCCGCCGGAGCCCGGGGGGCGGCCTCGACCGCTGTCGGTGAAGCGGGTCACCGGGCGCGACCCCGACGACCCCTCGCGCTGGTGGCTCGACAGCGACAACCCGTCCGAGGGGGTCACCTCCTTCGACGTCGGCTCGGTCGCGGACACCGACGTGGAGGCGGTCGTGGTGGCGCGGGTGTGGCGGGGTAGGTTGGGCCGTGACCGTACGTCCGACTTCTGAGGAGTGAGCGACCCATGCTGTCCCTGTTCCGCGTCACCGACGTCTCGGCCCACTGCGACCTCCCCTGCGGCGTGTACGACCCCGCCCAGGCGCGCATCGAGGCCGAGTCGATCAAGGCGATCATCGCCAAGGTCGCCGACAACGACGACCCCGACTTCCGCACCCGCGCCATCCTCATCAAGGAGCAGCGCTCGGAGCTCGTCAAGCACCACCTGTGGGTGCTGTGGACCGACTACTTCAAGCCGCCGCACTTCGAGAAGTTCCCGAACCTGCACACCCTGATCAACGAGGCCACCAAGCTCGCGGGCGCCTCCGGCACCAAGGGTGAGCTCGACGCCGGCAAGGCCGACGAGCTCCTCGCGAAGATCGACGAGATCGACGCGATCTTCAAGGAGACCAAGAAGGGCTGAGCCGCACGGCTCGAGCGCTCAGGAGGCGTCGGGGACGGTCACGCAGTAGACCTCCCCGACGCCTTCGAGCGTCACGGCCCCCTCACCCGCGGGCAGGAACGCCGACTCGACGTCGCCGAGCTCGAGGGCGCCGGAGGCCGCGGTGAGGGTGACCCGCCCGCGCAGGCAGAACACGATCCGCGGGGAGGTGTCGCCCGGGAGGCGGCGCCCCGGGGTGACCCGCAGCAGGCGGAACCGGTCGGACGCGCTGTCGAACACCTCGACGCCCGGCTCGAGCACCCGGCCGCACCCGGCCACGCCGTCGGCCAGGGGGTCGACGATGCGCAGCAGCTCGGGGACGTTGACCGGCTTGCTCGTCAGGCCCGCGCGCACGACGTTGTCGGAGTTCGCGAGGACCTCGACGCCGAGGCCGCGCACGTAGGAGTGCAGCACCCCGGCGGCGACGTCGATGTACTCCCCCGGCTGGAGCACCCGGTGGTGCATGAGGAGCAGCACGACGAGGCCGATGTCGTCGGGGTGCTCCTCGGCGACGCGCACGATGGCCGCGCTGGCGTCGCCGAACTCGTCGCTCCTGCCCTCGAGGCGCACGCACGCCGCGACGACGCGCCGGGCCAGCTCGGTGACCTCGGCCGCCGGGGTCGCGAGGACCGCCGCGAGGAGGGCGAGGACGGGGTCGGGCTCGCCCGCGGTCTCCTCGAGCAGGGTCCGCAGCCGCGGGACGTCGAGGCGGTCGACGAGGGCGGCGACCTCCTCGACCGAGCGCATCCCGACGAAGACCTCGAAGGGGGCGATGGCCAGGAGCAGCTCGGGCTTGGCCCAGTCGTCGACGTAGACCTCGTCGGCGGTGGCCTCGCGCTGCACCCGCGCCTGCTCGGCGGTGGGGTGGGCCTGGATGGAGATCGCCCGGCCCGGCGCGAGGACCTTGAGGAGGAAGGGCAGGCGCGGTCCGTAGCGCTCGACGCACGCGGCGCCCAGGGTCCCCTCGGGGTCGGCGGCGACGACGGCCGCGAGGTCGGGGGCGCCGTCGCGGTCGGTGAGCGAGGGCCCCTCCTCGTGGGCTCCCATCCACAGCTCGGACTCCGGCTGCGGGCTCGGGATGTCGCGGCCCTGGAGGCTGGCGATCGACACGTGCGACCCCCACGCGTCGTGGAAGACGACCGGGGTGAGGCGGTCCACGAGGGCCTTTCGACGGGGGGCGGGGCGCGACGATGCTAGCGCGCGACCCGGCCCGGGTCCTCGACCGCACCGACGGTGGCGTCGCTCGTGACGTCGGCGAGCACCTCGACGACCTCGGGGTCGTACTCGTACCCCAGCCCGAGGTGGATCCGCTCGAGCGCGGCCGCGACGCGCACGGGGTCGTCGGTGCCGCCGGTGAGGTCGTCGTAGGCGTTGGCGACCTTGATGATGCGGCTCGCCATCGGAACCTCCTCGCCGAGCTCGCGCACGAGCCGGTAGGCGGTCGTCTGCCCCTCGACCCGGTCGGCGATGTCGTCGAGGCCCTCGGCGTGCCGGATGATCCGCGCCCCCTCGGCGGCGATGTCGCGCTGGTCGGCCGGGGCCGCGAGGACGGTGGCGCCCTCGGGGATCGGGGAGGTCAGCGAGATCTGGCCGAGGTCGTGGAGCAGGGCCGAGACCTCGATGTCGCGCAGCTCGCGGTCTCCGAGGCCGAGGAGGCGGCCGATCCGGATGCTGAGGTCGGCGACCCGCTCGGCGTGGCCGCGCAGCGTGTAGCCGCCCTCCTCGGTGAGGTGGGAGAGGGTGAGGATCGTCTGGCGGTAGGTCTCGCGGTTGCGGGTGGAGCGCGCGACGGCGACGTAGGTGAAGGCGAGGGGGAACAGGGCCGCGGGGAACGCGGCGAGCCCGAGGGCCGGTGCCATGAGCGCCACGAGCGGCCCCGTCGTCGCCACGGCCAGGGTCAGCGGGAAGACCTCGCCGACCTCGCCCCGCAGGGTGGCCCACCACGGCGTGCGGCGCCGCTCGGCGGCGACGGCCGAGACGAGGACGACCTCGACCGCCAGCCCCGCGACCGACAGCACGAGCATCCCGAGCCCGATGAGCCAGCCCAGCGTCCCGGGGTCGAGGGCCAGGTCCCACAGGGTCCCCTCGGAGGTCCCGACGTGGCGCACGAGCCAGGCGGTCGTCGTGACGGCCGCGAGGCGGGCGGCCATCTGCTCGATCCCGACCGGCTGGTGGCGCAGCCGCCGGACCAGCCCGGCGGCGAGCATCCCCAGGGCCACGACGAGGACGACGAACCCGCTGCCGACGGCGAACACCTCCTCCCCCTCGACCGTCCCGAGGAGGGCCGCGGCGGTGATGGAGGCCGACGCGAGCGGGGCCGTCGTGCGCCCGCTCGGCATGCGCAGCCGGACGAGCTCGCCGACGACGACGGCCAGCACGAGGACGACGACGGTGCTCGCGTGGGTGTCGGCCGTGGCCAGCAGGTCCCCCCCGCCGACGACGGCGGCGCGGACGAGGACGAGGACCCCCAGCCCGAGCACGACGACACGCAGGGCGCCCTCACGGCGCCGCAGTGACGGAGTCACCCGGCGACCACCCCTGGGGTCCGGCGGGTCAGGGCGTGCTCGAGGGCCGCGACGACGTCGTCACGCACGGGTTCCTGCGTGCGCAGCCGGTCGAGGGCGTCCTCGGCGGACAGGAGGGTGCCGTCGGGGGTGCCGACCTCGGTGAGGAGGTCGAACTCGTCGGCGATCCCCACGACGAGCGGCGCCACCCGGTCGGTGTCGGAGGCCGGCTGCTCGAGGACGACGCGGTGGCGCACGATGGGGTCGAGGGAGCCCGAGAGGAACGACAGGCCGCGCAGGAGCGAGGCGCCGCGCGAGGGGTAGGTGGCCGACAGCGTGCTGCCGTCGGGGCGGGCGCCGCGCACGAGGGTCGTCGGCAGGGTGACCTGGCCGATGTCGTGGAGCATGCCGGCCATCTTGACATCCGCGACGACCTGCGGGCGCAGTCCGAGGTGTTCGGCCATGAGCGCGCTGAGGTCGGCGACCCGGCTGCTGTGCCCCGCGAGGTGCGGGGCCTTGGCCTCGACGGCCGCGACGAGGACGTGGAGGGCGCGGTCGCGGGCGAGCTTCTCCTCGGCGTACTGGAGGTAGGCCCACTGCGCGACGAGCAGCGGCGCGAGGACGAGCAGCAGGCTGCCCGGCCCGACGTCGGCAGGGATCCACAGGATGACGAGGATGAGGGTGATCACCCCGTGCCCGATGGCCGCGGGCAGGGTGCCGTAAAGCCGTGCCAGCACGGTGAGGGGCGGCACCCGGTTGTGGACCCACACCAGTCCCACGAGGAGCATGATGTTGGCGACGACCCCCGCGACGTGCGCGAGCAGGAGCGGCACCGCGAGGAGGCTGAGGATCTCCCAGGTGCCGATGAGCTTCGTCGGCGACAGGGTGCCGAGGGCCTGGAAGACGAGCCCTGCGACGATCCCGGAGGCCGCCTGCATCGCGCCGTTGTAGATGCGGAAGGGCAGCGGGATGGGACCGCGCTCGGAGGGCCCGGAGACGGCCCCCACCAGCCCGGCCGCGGCCGGTCCCAGGAGGACGGCCGCGGCCAGGAGGATGATGCTCGACAGCGACAGGTTGGCGTTCTCCTCCACCACGAGGCTGCCGAACCACGATGCCAGCGCCAACAGGACGCAGAGCACGACGAACGTCGCGTTCAGCGTGATCCCGAGCCTCGAGGCCACCACCGCTTCGAGGAGGATCGTTCCGCCCGTGACGAGACACAGGAGGGAGACGAATTGACGAGGGAGCCGTTCGGAGTCGCCGGTCGGCGTCTCCTGGTGCTCCTCGGTCAGTTCAGACACGTCAGTTCGTCACCGGTCCCTGTGGTCACGGACGGTAGGAGTACCCGTTCGTGGTGTAGGTGACGGTCTCGCCACCCTTGCTTCCGGCCATGGCCGACGCCGGGGCGGCGACAGCGAGGACGGCGAGGGCGGTGACGGCAAGGAGGGCACGCATGCGGTTCATTTCAGGGGTTTCCTTCCGGAAAAAGGGTGGGCCGGATTCAGGGGTACGGCCCTAGGTGTCATGAGTTTGACACGCCCGGGGGTGTGCGACAATGAATCAGATCCCCCGGAATCCTTCGAGGACCGGGTTTGTCCCCCTGACGAAAGGCATCCGATGAGCAAGCGTGCTCGGAAGCGCCGCTCTCGCAAGGGCAACAAGGCCAACCACGGTCGCAAGCCCAACGCCTGAGCATCCGCTGAGACGACGACGCCCGGTGTACCTAGCGGTACACCGGGCGTTCGTGCCTGACGGGTGGGGTCCACGGGGCCCGAGGGACCCCGTGGGTCACTCAGCCCTCACGCTCCACACGGACCGTGGTGATCCGCTGGAGGATCTGCAGCCGGACCGCGGCGGGGGCGGCGGACTCGACGCACGAGCGCCGCACGGCGTCCTTGACGGCCCGGTCGAGGTCGTGCTCGGCCAGGCACGGCTGGCACTCGGCGAGGTGCGAGGCGACCCGGCGCACGTCGTCGGGGCTCATCTCGCCGTCGAGGTACTCGTAGATCCGGTGCAGGACCTCGGAACAGTCACCGTGGCCGGCGTGCGTGTCGTGGCTCATGAGTCCTCCTCCGTGCCGAAGCCGCGCTCACGCGCGTACCCGCTGAGCAGCGCCCGCAGCTGGCGCCGGCCGCGGTGCAGCCGCGACATCACGGTGCCGATCGGCGTGCCCATGATCTCGGCGATCTCCTTGTAGGCGAACCCCTCGACGTCGGCGAGGTAGACCGCCATCCGGAAGTCCTCGGGCAGCTCCTGCAGGGCCCGCTTCACCTCGGTGTCGGGCAGGTGCTCGAGGGCGGCGACCTCGGCCGACTTCAGGCCCACGGAGGTGTGCGACTCGGCGCGCGCGAGCTGGTAGTCCTCGACCTCGGCGGCGTCGGACTGCAGCGGCTCGCGCTGCTTCTTGCGGTAGGTGTTGATGTAGGTGTTGGTGAGGATGCGGTACATCCACGCCTTGAGGTTGGTCCCCGGCTGGTACTGGTGGAAGGCCGCGTAGGCCTTGGCGAAGGTCTCCTGGAGGAGGTCCTCGGCGTCGGCCGGGTTGCGCGTCGTGCGCATCGCCGCGGCGTAGAGCTGGTCGAGGAGCGGCAGGGCCTCGCGCTCGAACCGGGCCTGGCGCTCGGCCTGGGTCTCGGTGGCGACGTCGACCTCGGCCGGAACGGTGTCCTCGAGGGGCGTGGAAGGAGTGGTCATCGCCTCCCAGCCTATCCGGGCCCGGCTGGGGGCATTGGTGTCGAGCACGAGCACGGGCAGCCTCTCGGGTGGAGATTCGGGACAGGCGCGTCAACGCCGGGCCCGGGCGGCTCATTCCCCGGGGGAAAGGCGGGCGAGGACGAGGGCGGCGACGCGGTCGGCGACACGGCCCAGCGAGTGCGGTCCCGGCACGACGTCGAGCGTCGTGAGCGGGGGGAGGACGGCCTCGACCTCGGCAGGGGTGCCGAAGGGGTCGGTGGAGCCCTGCACGACGTGGACGGGGAGCCCGTGGGCCGCCGGGAGCGCCAGCTCGGCCGCCCGCGACTGCTGCGGCTTCCCGGGCAGGTGGAGGGGGAAGGACAGGCAGACCACCGCGTCCGCCCCGACCGCCGCCGCGGTGCGGCAGGCGACCCGCGCGCCGGCGCTGCGACCGCCGGTGACGAGGCGCCCTCCCCGGCGGTGGCGCTCGACGTCGGCGAGGACGGGCACCCAGGCGGCGTCCAGGGCCGGCGGTCGGGGGCCGATCCTGCGCTCGGCGACGCGCCACGGCTGGTCGACGAGGACCACCTGCCACCCGGCGGCCACCATGACGTCACGGACCGCGAGGACGTCGAGGGTCCAGCGCAGGCCGCCGGCGCCGTGGCCGAGGACCAGGGTCCCGACCACCGGGGCGGCCGGGTCGGTGGTCGTCGTGCGTGCGGGCCCCTCCGGGGTGGGGACGAGGCGTTCGGTCACCCGCCGACGACCTCTCCCGTCATCGGGTCGACGACCCCGACGAGCTCTTCCGGCGGCACGGGGTCGAGCAGGTGCGGCCCGTTGGACCGGTTGCTGCTGACGGCCCGGGACACCGGCCGCGCGGTGAAGCGCCCCGCCGGGTGCGGCGCGAGGAGCGGCAGGGCGTCGGCGGCGCCGACCGTCGGGTCGAGCCAGGTGTCCCACTCGTCGCGCTCGAGGACGAGCGGCTGGCGGTCGTGGATGCGGTCCAGGCCCGGCTCGGCGGGGCCCGTGACGACGGTGAAGGTGCTCAGCCACGCCATCGGGTCGTCGGGGTCGGTGACCGCCGGGTCGCGCCAGAACTCGTAGAGCCCGGCCATCGCCACGCTCGCCCCGTCGACCCGCTCGGTGAAGAACGGCTGCTTGCGCGGCTTGCCCTTGGCGTCGACCGCGGTCGGCGAGACCTGCCACTCGTACCAGCCGCGCGCGGGGACCAGGCAGCGGCGGGTGGCGAGCGCCCGGGCGAACGCGGGCTTCTCGGCGACGGACTCGACCCGGGCGTTGATCATCCGGGCCCCGCCCCTGACGTCCTTGGACCAGCTGGGCACCAGGCCCCACGTCAGGAGCCGCAGCTGGCGCCGGGCCCCGGCCTCGCGGTCCTCGCGCGGGGCCCGCACGAGGACGACGGGGGCCTGCTTGGTCGGGGCGATGTTGTGGTCGGGGCGGCCCGGAGGGGGCTCCTGCGGGTTGACGAGGACGCTGCGGCCGACGTCGGCCGACCGGTCGTCGTCCACCTCGAACTCGAGGACGAGCTCGTCGGGGTTCGCCGTCGCGGCGTAGCGACCACACATGCGCCTCAGGCTACGCACCCCCACGTGGAGCAACTACCGTAGGGACGACAAGTCCTGACCAGCAGGAACCGATCGTGAGGACCCCTCCCATGACCCTGGTGCGACGTGTCGCCCGCCCGATGCTCGCCGCGATGTTCGTCGTCGGCGGCCTCGACCAGCTCAAGCACCCCGGGGGCAAGGCCGCCACGGCCCGGCCGCTCGTCGAGAGGGTCGGGCCACGCCTCGGCCTCGGCGACGACACCGAGATGCTCGTGCGCGCCAATGGGGTCGCGATGGTCGGCGCCGGAGCGCTCCTCGCCCTCGGCAAGCTCCCGCGCGTCGCCTCCACGGTCCTCGCGGCCACGCTCGTGCCGACGACCATCGCGGCCCACGCCTACTGGGAGAAGCAGGACGCGCAGGAGCGCGAGAAGCACAAGGTCCAGTTCCTCAAGAACCTCGGCCTGCTCGGGGGCCTGCTGCTCGCGGCCGTCGACACCGAGGGCCGCCCCGGGCTGGCCTACCGGGCCCGGCTCCTCGGCGAGAGCGCGCAGCGCGCCGCCCGCACCACCCGGCGCGAGGCGCGTCACGCCGCCCACACGGCGCGGCGCGAGGCCCGGCTCCAGGCGGCCCGCGCCCACCATGCCGTCAGCTGACTGGCCGGCGCCGACGGCCACGGGACCCGTCGGCGCCCGTGTCGTCCTCCCCGGCAGCAAGTCCCTCACGAACCGCTACCTCGTCCTCGCGGCCCTCGCGTCCGACGTCTCACGGCTGCGGGCGCCGTTGCGCTCGCGCGACACCCTCCTCATGGCGCAGGCGCTGCGCACCCTCGGCGCGCGCGTCGATGACGTCGAGGACGACTGGGTCGTCACCCCGGGCCCGCTGACCGGCGGCGGGTCCGTCGACTGCGGCCTCGCGGGCAACGTCATGCGCTTCGTGCCCCCGCTCGCCGGCCTCGCCGACGGCCCGGTGCGCTTCGACGGCGACGCCCACGCGCGGGTGCGCCCCATGGCCCCCGTCCTCGGGGCGCTGCGCGCGCTCGGGGTCGAGGTCGACGACGACCGGCGTGGCTCCCTGCCGTTCACGGTCCGCGGCACGGGCGCGGTGCGGGGCGGTGCGGTCACCCTCGACGCCTCGGCCTCCTCCCAGTTCGTCTCCGGCCTGCTGCTCTCGGGCGCCCGCTTCGAGCAGGGGGTGACGGTCCACCACGACGGCAAGGCCGTCCCGAGCCTGCCGCACATCGAGATGACCGTCGAGACGCTGCGTGACGCCGGGGTCGTCGTCGACGACGCCGACGTCCACACCTGGCGGGTCGAGCCGAGCGAGGTCAACGCCCTCGACGTCCAGGTCGAGCCCGACCTGTCGAACGCGGCCCAGTTCCTCGCGGCGGCCCTCGTCACCGGGGGGCGGGTCCACGTGCCGGGCTGGCCGCAGTACACGACCCAGGGCGGCGACTTCGTCCGCGAGGTCCTCGACATGATGGGCGCCGACGTCCACCTCGACCGCGCCGGCCTGACGGTGAGCGGCGGCGACGGGATCTCCGGGGTCGACGTCGACCTGCGCGGGTCGAGCGAGCTGACCCCCGTCGTCGCGGCCCTGTGCGCCCTCGCCGACTCCCCCAGCATCATCCGCGGCGTCGCGCACATCCGCGGCCACGAGACCGACCGGCTCGCCGCGCTGCGGACCGAGCTCACCGACCTCGGCGCCCAGGTCGACGAGACCGACGACGGGTTGCGGATCACGCCGAAACCGTTGCACGGAGGGCCTTTCCACACCTACGCCGACCACCGCATGGTCATGGCCGGGGCGGTCCTCGGGCTCGCCGTCGAGGGTGTCGTCGTCGAGGACGTGGGCACCGTCGCGAAGACGATGCCGTCCTTCACCGAGCTCTGGGACGACATGCTCTCCCAGCGGGTCCCGGCGGACGCCTGATGGCTCGGTCGTCGAGCGACTACGACGAGTCCGACGTCCGGATCCGCCCCAGCCGCAGGGGATCTCGCCCGCGCAGCAAGGACCGACCCGCCCACAGCGATGCCGTGAAGGCGCGGGTCACCGGGGTCGACCGCGGTCGCTACACGACCTACGTCGACGAGGACGGCGAGCGTCGCGTCGTCATCGCGATGCGCGCCCGAGAGCTGGGCCGCAAGGGCATCGTCGTCGGCGACGAGGTCCACCTCGTGGGCGACACCACGGGCGACGTCGGCTCGCTGTCCCGCATCGTGCGCATCTCCCCTCGGGAGACCCTGCTCCGGCGCACCGCCGACGACACCGACCCCGTCGAGCGGGTCCTCGTGGCCAACGCCGACCAGCTCGTCGTCGTCTCGGCCCTGGCCAACCCGGAGCCCCGGCCGCGCCTCATCGACCGCTGCCTCGTGGCCGCCTACGACGCCGGGATGGAACCGCTCCTCGTCCTCACCAAGGCCGACCTCACCGACCCCGCCCCCTTCCTCGAGCAGTACGCGCCGCTGTCGGTGCGCAACATCGTCACGGCCCGCCGCGACGGCGTCACCGACGGGCTCGAGGAGGTGCGCGAGGCGCTCTCCGGCCGGGTCAGCGTCCTCGTCGGCCACTCGGGCGTCGGCAAGAGCACGCTCGTCAACGCGCTCGTCCCGCTCGCCCTGCGGGCCACGGGCATCGTCAACGACGTCACCGGTCGCGGCCGCCACACCTCCTCGTCGGCGGTCGCCCTCGCCCTCCCCGACGACGACGGCTGGGTCATCGACACCCCCGGCGTCCGGTCCTTCGGCCTCGCCCACGTCGACCTGACGCGCATCGTCCAGCACTTCGCCGACCTCGAGCCCGGGACGGCGCAGTGCCCCCGCGGCTGCACCCACGACGAGGAGGAGTGCGGCCTCGACGCCTGGGTCGCCAGCGGAGCCGCCGGACCGGCCGGGCCCTCGCGCCTGGACTCGCTGCGCCGCCTGCTGCGCGCGCGCACCCCCGACACCGACGACTGACCACCGCGACGACGAGGGGCCCCGGGATCGCTCCCGGGGCCCCTCGTCGTCGTGCTCGGTCAGGCGGTCGGCGGCCGCTGGTCGCCGGGCTGGTCGTCGACGAGCCGCGTGGTGTCCTGCGGGGGCAGGTCGTCGTCGCGGCGCAGGAGGCCGGCCTTCTCGTCGTCGACGCCCACGGGGGCCGCGGTCACCTCGGACAGGTCGGCGACCTCGGTCGTCGTGAAGCGCTCGTCGGGGACCTCGTCGCTGACGTCGACGGTCTCGACGATGACGCGGGCCTCGGCGAAGTGGCAGGCCGAGAGGTGCTCGCCCCGGCCGTCGTCGCGCAGCACGAGCTCGGGCTCGTCGACCTTGCAGACGTCCTGCGCCTTCCAGCACCGGGTGTGGAACCGGCAGCCCTTCGGCGGGTTCGCCGGCGACGGGACGTCCCCGACGAGGACGATCTGCTCGCGCTTGCCGCGCAGGGTCGGGTCGGGCACGGGCACCGCGGACAGGAGCGCCTGGGTGTACGGGTGCGTCGGGCGCGCGTACACCTCGTCCTCCTCGCCGAGCTCGGCCATCCGCCCGAGGTACATGACGCCGACCCGGTCGGAGATGTGCCGGACGACGGACAGGTCGTGCGCGATGAACACGTACGCCAGGCCGAGCTCGTCCTGCAGCTTCTCCATGAGGTTGACGACCTGCGCCTGCACCGAGACGTCGAGCGCGGAGACCGGCTCGTCGCACACGAGCACCTTGGGGTTGAGCGCGATGCCACGGGCGATGCCGATGCGCTGCCGCTGGCCACCGGAGAACTGGTGGGGGTAGCGGTTGATGTGCTCGGGGTTGAGGCCGACGAGGTCGAGCAGCTCCTGGACCCGCTTGCGGCGCCCGCCCTTCGGCACGACGTCGGGGTGGATCTCGAACGGCTCACCGATGATGTCGCCGACCGTCATCCTCGGGTTGAGCGAGGTGTACGGGTCCTGGAACACGATCTGGATGTCACGGCGCAGGCGGCGCATCTTGCTGCCGGACGCCGTGCTCCAGTCCTCGCCACCGAAGGTGACGGTGCCGGAGGTCGGGTCCTCGAGGCGCATGAGGAGGCGGCCGAGGGTGGACTTGCCACACCCGGACTCCCCGACGATGCCGAGGGTCTCGCCCTTGTGCAGCTCGAAGCTGACGCCGTCGACGGCCTTGACGTGACCCGTCGTGCGACGCAGGATCCCGGTCCTGATCGGGTAGTGCTTGACCAGGTTCTGGGCACTGAGGATGACCTCAGGCATCGATGACCTCCTCGGCGAAGTGGCAGGCCGAGAAGCGGCCGGGGACGACCTCGCGCAGCTCGGGCCGGTCGGTGCGGCAGACGTCCTGGGCCATCCGGCACCGGGGGTTGAACGGGCAGCCCGGCGGGATGCGCAGGAGGTTGGGCGGCAGGCCGCCGATCGCCGCGAGGGTCTGGCCCTTCTGGTCCAGGCGCGGGATCGACTCGAGCAGCCCGCGCGTGTACGGGTGCGCCGGCGACGCGTAGAGCTCGTGGACCTCGGCCGTCTCGACGAGCCGGCCGGCGTACATGACGGCGATCCGGTCGGCGACGTCGGCGACGACCCCGAGGTCGTGCGTGATGAGGATGAGCCCCATCTGGCGCTCCTCCTGCAGCTCCTCGAGCAGCGCCATGATCTGCGCCTGCACCGTGACGTCGAGGGCGGTGGTCGGCTCGTCGGCGATGAGGACCGCCGGGTCGAGCGCGATCGCCATCGCGATCATGATGCGCTGGCGCATGCCGCCGGAGAACTGGTGCGGGTAGGACCGCACCCGCTGCTTCGCGGCGGGGATCTGGACCCGCTCCATGAGGCGCACGGCCTCGGTGAGCGCGTCGCTCTTGTTGACGCCCCGGTGCGTGCGGAACATCTCGGCGATCTGCCACCCCACCGGGAAGACGGGGTTGAGCGAGGACAGGGCGTCCTGGAAGATCATCGAGATCTCCGGGCCGCGGGTCAGCCGGCGCTGCTCGGCCGGCATCGAGAGCAGGTCGTGCCCGCAGTAGCGGACGTGACCCTGCGGGATGACGGCGGGCGGCATGTCGAGGATGCCCATGATCGCCTGCGCGGTCACGGACTTGCCCGAGCCGGACTCGCCGAGGATGGCCAGGGACTCGCCCTGGCGCAGCTCGAACGAGACGCCGTTGATCGCGGTGGCGACGCCGTCGGGGGTGTGGAACTCGACATAGAGGTCGTCGACCTCGAGCAGCACCCCGTCCTGCGGCGTGTACGTGGTCCCCGAGCCGGTCGGCCGGGTCGTGGTGTCGGTGGTCATGTCTCTCTCCGTCAGCGGTTCTTCGGGTCGAGGGCGTCGCGCACGACGTCACCGAGCATGATGAACGCCAGCACGGCCAGCGACAGGAACAGGCTCGGGAAGAAGAGCATGTGCGGCGTCGTGCGCAGGCCGACGATCGCGGCGCTGATGTCGATGCCCCACGAGATGGCCGGCGGCTGCAGCCCGATCCCGAGGAACGACAGCGTCGCCTCGGTCGCGATGTAGGCGCCGAGGTTGATCGTCGCGACGACGATCACCGGTGCGAGCGCGTTGGGCAGCACGTGCGAGCGCACGACCCGCCACGGGCTCGCCCCGAGGGCCCGCGCCGCCTGGACGTAGTCGTTCGGCTTGACCTGGATGACGCTGGAGCGCATGAGGCGCGCCATGCTCGGCCAGCCCAGGATCACCAGCGCGAGCACGACCTTCATCACGACGAGGAGGTAGTTGTCGTTGAAGAAGTCCGGCAGCGAGACGAGGAAGATGATCGCGCCGAGGAGCAGCGGGATCGCGAAGAACACGTCACCGATGCGCGAGAACAGGGCGTCGGCCCAGCCCCCGAGGTAGCCCGAGAGCACGCCGATCGTCCCGCCGAGGAGCACCGTGCCCACCGTGGTGAAGAGGCCGACGAGGATCGAGGCCCGGGCACCGTAGATGCACCGGGCGTAGATGTCGTAGCCCTGGATGTCGCGCCCGAAGAACGTGCCGTCGCCGGGACGGGCCCGCGACTCCTGGAGGATCGCCTCGGTCGGATCGGTGCTCGTGAACAGGCTCGGCCACACGGCCATGAGGACGAACACGACGATCATCGCGGAGGAGACCCAGAACAGCGGGTTCTTGCGCATGGCGCGCCAGGCGTCGGACGCGAGCGAGCGCTCCTCGCCGGTGTCGCCTGCATCGTGCGTGTCGGTCGCCTGGACCTCGGCGATGGCGGCTTCAGTCATGGCTGATCCTCGGGTCGAGCAGCCCGTAGAGCAGGTCCACGAGCAGGTTGACGAACAGGTAGACGATGACGAGCACCGTCACCGACCCGACGACGCTGGCGCCGTCGCGACGACGGATCGACTGGAAGATGTAGCCGCCGACGCCCGGGATGTTGAAGATCCGCTCGGTGACGATGGCGCCACCGAGCAGCGCACCGACGTCGAAGCCGATGTAGGTGACGACGGGGATGAGCGAGTTGCGCAGCGCGTGGACCCCGACGGCCCGGCGCTTCGTCAGTCCCTTGGCCACGGCCGTGCGGACGTAGTCGGCCCGCAGGTTCTCGACGAGGTTGGTGCGGGTCAGGCGGGTGACGTAGGCGACCGAGAGCGAGCCGAGCACGATGGCCGGCAGGAGCAGCTCGTAGAGGGAGGGGTTGCTCGAGGTGACGGTCACGGGGAACAGCCCGGCCTTGACGCCGAGGAAGTACTGCGCGACACCACCGATGACGAAGACGGGGATGGAGATGACGACGAGGGTCGAGACGAGGACGAGGTTGTCGAGGAACCCGTTCTTGCGGATCCCCGTGAGCACGCCGGCGATGACGCCGAGCACCGTCTCGAACGCGATGGCCATGAGGGCCAGCTTCAGCGTGACCGGGTACCTGACCTTGAGCTGGTCGGCGACGGCGATGCCGTTGTAGGTCTCACCGAGGTCGCCCTGCGCGAGGTTCGCGACGTACTTCCCGTACTGGACGAGCATCGGGTCGTCGAGGTTGTACTTCTCGCGGAAGGCTTGTGCGTAGGCCGGTGGACACGGCCGCTCGCCGCACTTCCCGGCCAGGGGGTCGCCCGGCAGGGCGAAGACCATGGCGAAGATGAGGAATGTCGCTCCCAGGATCACCGGGATCATCTGCAGCAGCCGTCGGATGATGTATGTGCCCACGTCACCTCCTTGGCTGTTCGGGCCGTCGCTCCGGGGAGGGGGACGGCGTCGTCGGGTGGGTACCGGGGACGAACCTAGACCATGCGGGTGTGCACCCAGTATCCGCGCGTCCCCGGGGATCGCGCATCACGGTCCTGACACGGCCGTCGGCCTGCCAGCGTGTGCTGGCAGGCCGACGACTTGTGCGGGTGAACCTGCTGGTTCAGTCAGCTCACTTCAGCGAGACCGACGCGAGGTCGATGGTGCCGAAGGCGGTGATCTTCACACCGGTGACCTTCTCCGACCAGCCCATGGTGGCCTTGCCGTACCACATCGGGATGGACGCCATGTCCTTGGCCAGGAGAGCCTCGGCCTCCTGGTACTTGGCGTTGGCGGCAGCCGGGTCGGTGGCGGCGGCACCCTCGACGAGGAGCTTGTCGAACGCGGGGTTCGAGTAGTCACCGTCGTTGGAGGAGGCGCCGGTCTTGAAGATCGGGGCGAGGAAGTTCTCGATCGACGGGTAGTCCATCTGCCAGCCGGTACGGAACAGGCCCTTCAGCTTGCGGTCGCCGATCTCCTGGCGGAAGGTCGCGAAGTCGACGACACCGGTCGCGACACACTCGACACCGAGCGCCTGCTTGATGCTGTTGCAGGTGGCCTCGGTCCACTCCTTGTGAGCGGCGTCGGCGTTGTAGGACAGCGTGACCTTGTCACCCTTGAAGCCGCCGGCCTCCGCGAGGAGGGCCTTGGCCTTGGCCGGGTCGTACTTGCAGTACTCACCGCACTGCTCGGCCTTGTAGCCGTCGACGACCGGGGAGACCCAGCCGGTGGCGGGAACGCGGGTGCCGTTGAAGATCTGCTTGATGATGGTCTCGCGGTCGATCGCCATGGAGATCGCCTGCTTGATCTTCGGGTCGGCGTAGGCCGGGTCGACCTTGCTCGGCGCGGCGGTGATCGTCGAGATGCTGCCCGACTCCTTCTGCGCGTTGCGCTCGGGGAGGTCGGTCTTGTACTTGTCGTCGATGAGCGCGCTCGCCGGGATCTCGTCGGTGATGTCGAGGTTGTTGGCGATGACGTCGTTGTAGGCGCTGTCGGCGTCCTGGTAGATCTTGAAGGTGACCTTGTCGACCTTGCCGTCGAACTCGCCGCTGTAGTCGGCGAACTTGGACAGGACGATCGACTGCTCCTTGGTCCACGAGTCCAGCTTGTACGGGCCCGAGCCGATCGGCTTGTCGCCGAAGGTGTCGGGGCTCGCGAAGAAGGCGTCGGGGAGCGGCGCGAAGGCCGAGTAGCCGAGGCGCACCGGGAGGTTCGAGACCTTCTCGGTGGTCTTGATGGTGAAGGTGTAGTCGTCGGTGACGGCCAGACCGGTCAGCTTGTCGGCCTTGGCGTTGCCGGCGCCGGCGCAGGCGTCGTCGCCCTCACCGGTGCACTGCAGGTCGCCGAAGCCCTCGATGGGCTCCATGAAGTAGCCCGAGCTCTGCGCGTTGGGGGCGTACGCGGCGTAGTTCCAGGTGTCGACGAAGTTCTTCGCCTTGACCTCGGTGCCGTCGTGGAACTTGTAGCCCTTCTTCAGCTTGACCGTGAAGTTCTGGTTGTCCGTGGTCTCGATCGACTCGGCGATGTCGTTCGTCGGCTTCGCCGTGTCGGGGTCGTAGTGGACGAGCTTGGCGAACACCGCGTCGATGACGTTGCCGCCACAGGTCTCCGTCGTGTTCGACGGGACGAGCGGGTTCTCGGGGTTGCAGCCGCGGACGGTGATCTCGCCGCCCGTCTTGGCTCCTGCCGAGGTCTCGGGGTCGTCGCTGCCGCCGCTACCGCACCCGGCGGCAAGCAGGGCGACTGCGGACAGGGCCGCAACCGCGACCGTGCGAGTGGTTCCTCGCATGGATGTCCTCCTACGTGAAGTGGTGTCCCACCCGTTGGTCGGGTGAAAGGTGTTCCTGGGCCGCGCCCGATCGGGTGGGGCCCCAGTGGCGACGCCTCCGGGCGTGCCGCGCACCATCAAAGACCACGGGATCGCCGTTTGGAAGTTTCGGAGCGCGCCGAGACACGATTGTGACCGAAGCGAGCCCGATCGTGATCGAAGCGCGACCGGGACCCTCGTGCCGCCGGAAGATCTTCGGTGCGAGCGGCTACGGTGAGGCCCGTGCCCGGTTACGACGACGACCTGCGCCTCGCCCACGTGCTCGCGGACGCGGTCGAGCGGATGACGACGGCGCGGTTCCGTGCCGAGGACCTGCACGTCGAGGCCAAGCCCGACCTCACCCTCGTCAGCGACGCCGACCGGGACGCCGAGGAGCTGATCCGCGGCCAGCTCAAGCGCACGAGGCCGCGCGACGCCGTCATCGGCGAGGAGTTCCCGACGACCGGCAGCTCCCCCCGCCAGTGGGTCGTCGACCCGATCGACGGCACGCACAACTTCGTCCGTGGCGTCCCGGTGTGGGCCACCCTCATCGCCCTCGTCGACGACGGCCGACCCGTCATCGGGCTCGTGGCGGCACCGGCGCTGGGTCGCCGCTGGTGGGCGGCGCTGGGCTCCGGCGCCTGGGCCGGGCGCAGCCTGACCTCCGCCAAGCAGATGCACGTCTCGGGCGTCGCCCGGGTCGAGGACGCCTCGATCTCGTGCTCGAGCTGGACCTCCTGGGCGGCGGTCGGGCGCGAGCGGCAGGCCCTCGACCTCGCCCGGTCCTGTTGGCGCGAGAGGGCGTTCGGCGACTTCTGGTCCTACATGCTCCTCGCCGAGGGGGCCGTCGACATCGCCGCCGAGCCCGAGCTCGCCCTGCACGACATGGCCGCGCTCGTCCCCATCGTCACCGAGGCCGGCGGCCGCTTCACCTCCCTCGACGGGGTCGACGGACCCTTCGGCGGGAACGCGGTCGCGACGAACGGGCACCTCCACGACGAGGTGCTGCGCCGCCTCTCCCCCGACCCGTCGCACGTCGACGGGCTCTGAGCGCAGCGCTCAGAAGAGGGCGATCTGGTCGGCCTCGGTCGGCACGCCCTCGAGCCGGAGGAGGTCGGCCTTGCGCTCCAGGCCCCCGGCGTAGCCGATGAGGGTCCCGTCGGCGCCGACGACCCGGTGGCACGGGAGGACGATCGGCAGGGGGTTCGCGCCGTTCGCGGCCCCGACGGCCCGCGAGGCGCCGGGCGGGAGCCCCAGCCGGTCGGCGATCCAGCCGTACGTCGTCGTCGTCCCCCAGGGGACCGCCGCCAGGACGTCCCACACCCGGCGCTGGAAGTCGGTGCCGACGGGGCGCAAGGGCAGGTCGAACACCCGCAGCCGCCCGGCGAAGTACTCGACCAGCTGGCGGTGCGCCTCGGTGAGCAGCGCCGACCCACCCCGCTCGTGCCGGGGCGAGCCGTCGGCCGGGGCGTCGAACGAGATCATGACGAGGGCGTCGTCGCGCTCGACGAGCTCGAGGCGCCCGACCGGCGAGGCCATGACAACCGAGCGCGAGGGCCCGAGCCGCCCCGCGGGCCCGACCTCAGAGGGCAACGGTGGCCACCGGGGCGGACACCCGGCCCTCGAGCGCGGGGACGACCGTCGCGGCGTCACCGACGAGGACGACGCTCCACTCCCCCGTCGCGACCCGGGCGTAGGCGGCGTCGAGGTCGCTGCGCCGCAGGTCGGCGACGTCGCGCAGGGTGCGGGTCGTGAAGTCGAGGGGCAGCCCCTCGAGGGCGAGCGCCGCGGTCTCGTCGGCGACGGCGTCGGCGGTGGCGTACCGGCCGGGGGCCGTCTTGGCAACGTAGTCGACCCCCGAGCGCAGCTCGGCGTCGGTGAACCCCTCGCGGGCTCCGTCGAGGATGCCGAGGAGGATCTCGACCGCCTCGCCGGTGACCTCGGACCGCACGGAGCCGGAGGTGACGAACGTGCCTCCGGCGACCCGGGGGCGGAAGGCCGAGCGGATGCCGTAGGTGTAGCCCTTCTCCTCGCGCAGCACGACGTCGAGGCGCGCGCTCGGGGAGCCGCCGAGGACGAAGGAGAGGACGGGGTGGGGGGCCCAGCCGTCGGGGGTGGCGCGGTCGGGCCCGGGGACCCCGACGGCGATCTCGGTCTGCACCGACCCGGGGCGGTCGACGACGACGACCCGGGCGCGGTCGGGTGCCGGGCGCGGCGCGGTCGGTCGCGGTGACGGCTCGTGGCGCGGGGCGTCCCACGTGCCGAGCGTCGCCCCGAGGACCGCGGGGACGTCGATGCCGGTGAGGTCGCCGGCGAGGACGACCGTGGAGCCCCGTGGCCCGACGTGGCGGGCGTGGAAGTCGACGAGGTCGTCGCGGGTCAGGGACGAGATCGACTCGGGGGTCCCGGCGGTGGGCAGGGCCGCCCGCTCGCCGGGGGCCCACAGGGTGCGGGCGAGCTCCTTGACCGCGCGGTGGGCCGCGGAGGCCCGCTCCTGCTCGATCTCGGCCAGGCGGTTGCGCAGGATGCGCCGCACCTCGGCCTCGGGGAAGACGGGCTCGGCCAGCGCCTGGGTGACGAGGTCGGCGGCGGTGGCGAGGTGGCGCTGCGGGACGTCGACGTCGACGAGGAGGCCGCCGTCGGAGACACCGGCGCCGAGCACCATGCCGTGCCGCTCCATCAGCTCGGCGAACTCCTCGGCCCCGTGGCGCGAGGTGCCCTCGTCGAGCAGCCGCGCCGTCATCGAGGCGACGCCCTCGTGCCCCGCCGGCTCGGCGGACAGGGCGAGCGGGACGACGACCCGGATCGACAGGACGTACTGGCCCGGGATGTCGTGGGCGAGGACGCGCACGCCGTTGCCGAGCACGTGCTCCTCGGGGACGGGGAACGACCACGGCCCCGGGGCCACGACGTCGGGACGCGGGACGACGGGGGTGCTCACGCCACCGCCTCCTCGTCGGCGGGGTGCGCGACGTCGTCGCTCGCGTCGTCCTCGGCGAGGTAGGCGACGACGGCCCGGCTCTCGGGCCGCAGCCAGCGGCGGGCCGCCGCGACGACGTCGTCGCGGGTCAGCGCCGTGAGGCGGTCGAGGTGGGTGTTGACGACCTCGGGGTCGTCGTGGAGCAGGTGGTGGTGGCTGATGACGTCGGCCCGCTCCTCCTGGCTGGCCAGGGCCGACAGCCACGAGCGCTCGGACTGCGCCAGGGAGGCCTCGAGCTCGGCGTCGGTGGGACCGTGCTCGAGGAAGCCCGCGAGCTCTTCGAGGAACGCGTCCTCGACGGCACCGGCGTCGACCCCCGGCGCGACGTCGAGGACGACGAAGCCGAGGGAGCTGCCGTCGACGAAGCCCCACGCCGTGGCGTGCGCCCCGAGGGCGCTCTGCTCGCGGCGGACGAGCCGCCGGACCAGGCGCGAGGTCGACAGGCCGCCGACGCAGTCGAGGGCGACGGCCGCGGCGAGGAACTCGTCGGTGCCGTCGACGGGGAGGCGGAAGGCGACGTGGAGCCGGTCGTTCGGGACGGCGGTGCGCCGGTCGAGGCGCACCGGCGCGGCGAGCGGCTCGAGCTGCGGGTGCGCGGGGCGCGGCGGCTCGGCGCTCGCCGGCAGCGGGCCGAGGTAGCGCTCGGCGAGGGCGAACCCGCGCTCGGCGGTGATGTCGCCGCAGAGGGTGAGCACGGTGTTGTCGGGACCGTAGAAGCGGCGGAAGAAGGCGTGGACGTCCTCGAGGCTCGCGGCGTCGAGATCCTCCATCGAGCCGATCGTCGGGTGGTGGTAGGGGTGCCCCTCCGGGAAGAGGGTGGCGTAGACGTCGATGAGCGCGTTGCCGTAGGGCTGGTTGTCGTACCGCTGGCGCTTCTCCTCCTTGACGACGTCGCGCTGGTTGTCGAGGTTCTCCTGGGTCACGGCGTCGAGGAGGTGCCCGTGGCGGTCGGCCTCGAGCCACAGCGCCAGCTCGACGGCGCCGGTGGGCACGGTCTCGAAGTAGTTCGTGCGGTCGAACCACGTCGTGGCGTTCAGCCGCCCGCCCTCGGCCATGAGCGCCTCGAAGTGCTCGCCGCTGCGCACGTGGCGCGAGCCCTGGAACATCAGGTGCTCGAAGAGGTGGGCGAACCCGGTGCGACCCGGGCTCTCGTGCCGGGACCCGACGCCGACCCACAGGTTCACCGTGACGTTCGGGACGGTGTGGTCGGGGCTGACGACGACCCGCAGCCCGTTGGGCAGCGTGTGTCGGTGGATGGGGTAGTCCAGCGGCATGGCGGTCACCCTACGTCGGCGCACCGTCGCCCGACAGGAGGCTCCCGGTCAGCCCGCGCGCTGCACCGAGCGCTCGCGGTGGCGCTCCTCGAGCTCGGCGACGGAGCCGACCTCGTCGTCGGTGGCGCCCGTGGGGATGGAGGGCACCTCGCCGGCGGGGAGCACGTCCATCGCGCGGCGGCCGAAGACCTGCTGCTCGGTGGCGACCCGCTCGGCCCGGCCCCGGCCGAGGAAGCTGACCGCCCAGTGGAGCAGCGTCGTCACGCGGTGCTTGAAGCCGATGATGTAGACGAGGTGGATCGCGAGCCAGAGCACCCACGCGAGGAACCCGGAGAACCTCAGCCTGCCGATGGAGGCCACGGCGCTGAACCGCGAGATCGTCGCCATCGAGCCCTTGTCGAAGTACTCGAAGTGCGCGTCGGTGGGCTTGCCGTCGAGGCGGTGGCGGATCTGCTTCGCGGAGAACCGGGCTCCCTGGATGGCGACCTGCGCGACGCCGGGGAGGCCGTCGAGCGACATCATGTCGCCGACGACGTGGACCTCGGGGTGGCCGGGGAGGGTGAGGTCGGGCTGCACGAGGACGCGGCCGGCGCGGTCGAGCCCGGCGCCGGACTGCTCGGCGAGCTGGCGGCCGAGCGGGCTGGCCTGCACGCCCGCGGCCCAGACCTTGGTGAGGGCCTCGATGCGCGTCGAGCTGCCGTCGGGCTCGCGGACGACGATGCCCGTGGAGTCGACGTCGGTGACCATCGTGCCGAGCCGGACGTCGACCCCCATGTCGGTGAGCCGGCGCTTCGCCGCACCGCCGAGGCGGTCACCGAAGGACGGCAGGACCTTGTCGACGGCGTCGACGAGGATGATGCGCGCCTTCGTGGGGTCGATCCGCCGGAAGTCGTTCTTGAGGGTGCGGTGGGCGAGCTCGGCGATCTGGCCGGCCATCTCGACGCCCGTGGGACCCGCGCCGACGACGACGAAGGTCAGGGCCCGCTCGGCCTCGACGGGCGTGCGCGCCAGCTCGGCGAGCTCGAAGGCGCCGAAGATGCGGCCGCGCAGCTCGAGCGCGTCGTCGATCGACTTCATCCCCGGTGCGTGCCGGGCGAACCCGTCGTTGCCGAACCACGACTGGCCCGCCCCCGCGGCGACGAGGAGGTCGTCGTAGGGGGTGACCGTCTCGCGACCGAGCACCTCGGAGGTGACCGTGCGCTTCTCGAGGTCGATGTGGGTGACCGTCCCGAGGACGACGCGGGCGTTCTTCTGGCGGGCCAGGACCTCGCGGGTGCTCGGGGCGATCTCGCCCTCGGAGAGGATCCCGGTCGCGACCTGGTAGAGCAGCGGCTGGAAGAGGTGGTGGGTCGTCGTGGCGACGAGGGTGATCTCGACGTCCTTGCGGCGCCGGAGCGCCTGCGTGCCGAAGAGCCCTCCGAATCCGGAGCCGATGACGACGACGCGGTGCGGGCTGGTGGGGTGGGTGCTCACATCCGGGTCAACGCCGGTGAAGGGGCCGCTATGCCGGTTCTGGGGCGACGTGGTGGGGGTCACGGAGGCGCTCGTCTCGGGTGGCGCGGGCTGCTGCGGCCCGCGGGTGCGGAGGAGGCGTCGGTGACCCCGATGGTGGGTCCAGTCTCTCAGGTGGGGAGGCGGGGGCGGGAACCGCGCTCGCCCCGTGGGACTCGGATGCCGCTGGTGCGGGGGCAGGAGCCGCATCCGGCCCCTGCGACGACGACGATGGCCCAGGAGTCTCGGCTGCCGCCGAGTTCCTGGGCCATCGTTCGTTGGTAGCGGGGGCAGGATTTGAACCTGCGACCTCCGGGTTATGAGCCCGGCGAGCTACCGAGCTGCTCCACCCCGCGTCGAGTGAAAGTGACCTTGCGGCCGCTCTCGGTATGCCCCGACCTTACGCGACGGGGCCGCCCCGGGCCAAATCGGCCGGGGCGGCCCCCGTGGCCCGGTGGGACTCCCGTCAGCCGGTGGGCGACGGGCTCGGGGACGGGCTCGCGGTGCCGCTCGGGGCGGGCGTCGGGGCCGCGGTGCCGAGCTGCGCGGCGAGCGAGTTCGCCGTCTTGATCGCGGCGTCGAGCTCCTTCTGCGCCGTGCCGTAGGCGGCGAAGTCGCCCTTCCTCAGCGCCTCCTGGCCCGCGGTGTACGCGGCCTGGATGTCACCGAGGGCCGCGGCGAGCTGCTGGGCCACCGTGCCGGTCGGCGGGGTCCCCGGGTCGGTCGGGGTCCCCGGGTCGGTCGGCGGTTCCTCGCCGTCACCCTCGCCGAACAGGCCGTTGATCGCCTGCTCGAGGGTGTCGCCCCACGCGACGTTGGTCCCGTAGACCGCGACCGTCACCTTGTTCTGGGGGAACGACCCCGAGCCGGCCGAGGCCTGCACGTAGAGGGGCTGGACGTAGAACATCCGGCCCTGCAGCGGGAAGGCGAGGAGGTTGCCGAAGGTCAGCGTCTTCCCCGAGCCCGAGTTCTGGGTGATGTACTGCGCGAGGTTGAGCGGTTCGGCGGTGTTCTGCGACCGCGCCGTGGAGTTCTGGATCTGGTTGATCACCTGGCCCGGACCGGCCGGTGTGGCGGAGCCGTACTCGAGCAGCCGCAGCGTCCCGAACCCCTCCCCCGGTTTCCCGGCCTCGTTCCCGGCGTCGGCGTCGACGGCGAGCAGGCCACGCAGGATCTCGCGGCCGGCCTCGTTGTTGCTCGCCGGCACGAAGGACGTCGTGATCGAGAACGACGCCGTCTCCTCCCCCGGCAGGGCGATCGACTGGAAGACGACCGGCTGGTCCTGGGCCTGCTGCGCGGGGTCGCGCGGGACGCGCCAGCGGTCGGAGCCGGAGTAGAAGTCGCCGGGCTGGGTGACGTGGTACTCGGTGAGCAGCTCGCGCTGGACCTTCAGGAGGTCCTGCGGGTAGCGGATGTGCGACATGAGGTCGCCGGAGATCTCCGAGATGTCACGGACCGAGCCCGGGAAGGCGTTGCCCCAGGCCTTGAGCATCGGGTCGGTGGTGTCCCAGCCGTAGAGCTTGACCGAGCCGTCGTAGGCGTCGACGGTCGCCTTGACGGAGTTGCGCAGGTAGTTGACCTGCCCGGCGCCGACGGTGACGACGTTCGAGCGGCTCGTCACCGAGTCGGACGTCGCGTCGGCGAGCTCGACGAGACGGCTGTTCGGGTAGTTCGCCGAGGTGGTGAACCCGTCGACGATCCACTGGACGCGGCCCTCGACGACCGCCGGGTAGACGTTGCCGTCGAGGCGCAGCCACGGGGCGACCCGCTCGACGCGCTCGGTCGGGCTGCGGTGGTCGAGCACGCGCGAGCTGGAGTTCACGGCGTCGGAGAGGAGGAAGTTGGCCTCGCGGTACTTCACCGCGTAGGCGAGGCGGCGCAGCATCGAGCCGATCTGGACACCGCCGTCACCGGCGTAGGTGTTGTTGACCGCGACGTCGCCCTCGCTGCCGGCGGGGAAGTCGAACTCGCGCTGCTGCGCTCCCTCCGGCGCACCGACGACGGAGTACGAGGGGGAGAGCTCGCCGAAGTAGATGCGCGGCTCGTACTCGCCGATCGAGCTGCGGCCGCCACCCTCGAAGAACACCGGGTCGCCCTCGCTCGTGCGCTGGTTGCCGTACGCGGCGTAGAAGCCGTAGCCGTGGGTGTAGATCGTGTGGTCGTTGAGCCAGTTGCGCTGGCTGTCGGGAAGGCCGTCGAGGTTGATCTCGCGGACGGCGACGACGGCGTCGCGGGTCGACCCGTCGATCTCGTACCGGTCGACGTCGAGGGTGTCGGGGAAGGCGTAGTAGTCGCGCTGGCCCTCGAGCTGGCGGAAGGTCGGGGCGACGACGTTGGGGTCGATGACGCGCACGCCGGGGATCGACGTGGCGTCGTCGCGCTCGGTCTCCTTGTCGGGGGTCGCCGGAGGGGCGGGGTTCTGGACGCGTTTGACCCGGTCGAGCCCGAACGCCCTGGTCGTCGCCGCGATGTTGCGCCCGATGTACTCGGCCTCGAGCGACTTCTCGGACGGCTTGACGCGCAGCGACTGGATGAGCGCCGGGTAGGCGCCCCCGACGAGGACGGCCGTGACGACGAGGAGGGCGACCCCGGTGATCGGGAGGCGCCAGCTGCGGCTCCAGATTGCCGCGAGGAAGAAGCCGGCGCACATGATCGCCGCCACCGCGAGGATCGCCTTGGTCGGCAGGACCGCCTTGTCGTCGGTGTAGGTGATGCCGGTGAGCAGCGAACCCCGTTGTGTCGACAGGGAGTAGCGGTCGAGCCAGTAGGACGCGGCGCGGGTGAGGGCGATGAGCGCGCCGAGGACGCCGAGGTGGACGTACGCGGCGCGCGTCGTCGGGCCGCGACCCGGGAGCTGGAGGCCGCCGTAGACGTAGTGGGTGAAGGCACCGGCGACGAACGCGAGGGCGAGGACGACGGTGACGAACGAGACGAGGAAGCGGAGGAACGGCAGGGTGAAGACGAAGAAGCCGACGTCCATCCCGAACTGCGGGTCCTCGATACCGAACGGCTCGCGGTTGGCCCACAGCAGGACCGTGCGCCACGCACCGAGCGAGCCCGAGCCCGCGAGGAGGCCGAGGACGACGGGGATCGCGACGACGGCGAGGCGGCGCAGGGGCTCGATGGCCTGGCGGTACTGCTCGAGCACCTGCTGGGCCGGGGTCGTGGGGACGTAGATCGGCCGGGTGCGGTACGCCGCAACGAGACTCACGGCGACGGCACCCGCGGTGAGGAGACCCGCGACGGCGAAGATGAGGACCTTGGTCGTCAGCTCCTTGACGAAGACGCCGCGAAAGCCGACGGAGTCGTACCACCAGACGTCGGTGAGGATGTCGGCGGCGAGACCTCCGAGCAGGGCGAGCCCGGCCAGGACGACGAGGGTGGTGCCGAGCGGCCCCCTCCGTCGGCGGGCCGCGGGCCGCGACGGTCCGCGAGGACCGTCACCTCCCTCGGCGCGAGGCGTACCGTCTCCCGGGCCGGCGGGCCCGTCGAACCACTCCGAGCGACTCACTGCTCTCCTCGTCCCGTCGGGCGGGGTGGGCCCCCGTGTCGACCGTGGGCGACAAAGGTACCCCGGGCTCCTGCGCGGTCATCGGGCACCATGGTCCGGTGACCCAGACCCCCCAGCCCGTGACCGACCCCCTGACCCTCGCCGCGCTCGACACCGAGCGCCACGTGGCACGGTCCGGGTGGGACCAGCCGGTCCGGTTGTTCGCCCTCGTGCCCACCGCCGAGCTCCTCTCCGCCGAGCCGCAGCTCGGCGACGGCCTCGCCGCCCACGACGCCGTCGAGGGCGCCCTGAGCGCCATCGAGCAGGAGGAGCTCCCCGAGGCACCGGGCCTCGAGGAGCTCCTCGCGCAGATCGCCTGGCCCGACCAGGTCGCGGGCTGCGCCATCGCCGTCGAGCGGATCGTCGTGCCCCCGGAGGCCGAGCGCGACCTCCCCTCGGACGACGCCGACGCGCTGCGCGCTGTGGCCGAGCACCCCGGCCGCGCCGACGTGCGGCTGCTCGTCGCGGTGACCCGTGACGGACGGTCGCGCTGCCTCCTGCGCCAGCGCGACCACGACAGCGACGACAGGGTCGCGCTCGGCGACGACATCGCCCCGGGCCTGGTCCACGCGCTGCGCGAGACGTTCAGCCCGCACTGACGCCGAGGGGCGGGCGTCGGTCAGCCGCAGGTGGGCAGGGAGCCGAGGTCGCCCCTGCCGATGGCGGTGACCGCGTCGCGACCCTCCTCGAACGTCGCGACCCGCACGACCCTCAGGCCGTCGGGCACGTGGCCGACGACCTCGTCGCAGTTGTCGGCGGGCGCGAGGAAGAACTCGGCCCCCTCGGTCCGCGCCCCGACGAGCTTCTGGCGGATGCCGCCGATGGGCCCGACCGAGCCGTCGTCGTCCATCGTGCCGGTGCCCGCGACGTCCTTGCCACCGGTGAGGGCCCCGGGCGTGAGGACGTCGTAGATGGCCAGGCTGAACATCAGGCCGGCCGACGGACCGCCGACGTTCCCGGTGTTGAGGGTGACGTCGACCGGGAGGTCGTAGTCGATGCGCAGGCCGACCCCGATGACGGTGCGGCCCTCGGACTCGCCCGTGCGCGCCGTGAGGGTCTGCTCACGGTCGTCGCGGCGGACGACGACGGGGAAGGTGTCGCCGGGCTCGTGGCGCTGGACCGCGGCGCGCACGGCGTCCGAGGACGTGGCGGCGTCACCGTCGACCGAGACGAGGACGTCGCCCGCGCGGAAGACGTCCTTGCTCGGGCTGCCGTCGGGCACCCCGGCGATGGCGACGACCTGGTCGACCTCCTTGCCCAGCGCCCGCAGGGCCGTGGCGGCGGCGACGGTCTGCGACCCGGCCATCTCGGCCGCGCCCTCCTCCTCGACCTGCTCCTCGGTGGTGTCCGGCGGGAAGACCTCGTCCTCGGGCAGCACCTCGTCGGAGCCGGAGACCCACGCGCGCAGGACGTCGTAGGTCGTGACGCGCACGCCGGGGCCGCCCTGGACGCTGACCGTCGTGAAGTCGAGCCGACCCTCGGTGGGGTACGTGGGGGCGCCCTCGACCTCGAGCAGCTTCTTGCCCCCGGCCTCACCGAGGATGTTCGTCGCGGGACCGGGCGACATGACGACGTAGGGCAGGCCGATGAACGAGAGCACCCCCGCGACGGCGATGGCGAGGAAGGTCACGGTGAGGATGGCCGCGGGGACCAGGCCCGGGCGCATTGGGTCGCCTCCGGGCCGGGGGCCACGGCGGCGGCCGAACCGGCTCCGGGGCAGGAACGGGCCCTGCGCCCCGGGCTCGTCGGACACGACGTCGGCGGAGCGGGTCGTCACGGCAGCCCCACCCACTCGGTGGAGCCGTCGACGAGCTGCTGGTGCTTCCAGATCGGGGTGCGCGTCTTGAGGGTGTCGATGAGGGCCCGCGCGGCGTCGAAGGCCTGCCCGCGGTGCGGCGCCGCGGCCGCGACGACGACGGCGAGGTCGCCGACCTGCAGGGCGCCGGTGCGGTGGACCGCCGCCACGCGCAACGCCTCGTGGGAGGCCGCGACCTCCTCGCACACCGAGCGCATCGTCTCGGCGGCGCTCGGGTGCGCCTCGTAGTCGAGGGCGCTGACGGACTCACCGTGGTCGTGGTCGCGCACGACGCCGACGAAGAGGGCGATGCCGCCGCACGCGGGGTGGCGGACGGCGTCGAGCACCTCGTCGACGGACAGCGGTGCGTCCCGCAGCTCGACGAGCACGACCGCGTCAAGGTCGGACGGCAATGGGGCTCCTCGGGGACGCTCGGGGCGGAACCATTCCGGCGTCGTCGTGGTTGGGTTGGACGAGACGACATCCTCTCACCCCCCGCGAGGAGCCCGGTGTGAACGACCCCGGTTCGACGAACCCCCGAGACGACGACGATCCCGGCCTGCCGCCCGAGATCGAGCGGCTGCTGAGCAGCCTCACCGGCGGGGGCCCGGTCGACCCCCAGGTCGCCTCGATGATGCAGGGGATGGGCCTGGACAAGGTCGACCCCCAGATGCTCGCGATGGTGATGCAGCAGGTCCAGGCGATGTTCGCCACCCCCGACACCGGCGAGGCCGTCAACACCACCCTCGCCACCGACATCGCCCGCAAGACCGTCGCGGCCGAGGGCGACGCGCTCGCCACCGAGGCCGACCGGCGGGGGGCCGCCGAGGCGGTCCAGGTCGCCGGCATGTGGCTCGACGCCGTCACCGACGTCAGCACCCCCGGCCTGCGCGGGGCCGCGTGGAGCCGCGCTGAGTGGGTCGAGGCGACGATGCCGGTGTGGACCGACCTCGTCGAGCCCGTCGCCGAGGGGGTCACCGACGCCGTCGGGACGGCCCTGTCGACCCAGCTCGGCCAGATCGGCGAGGCCGACCTGCCCGAGGGCGTGGCGGGGATGCTCGACCAGGCCGGTCCGATGCTGCGCCGGATGCACGGCTCGATGTTCTCGATGCAGCTCGGCCAGGGCTCGGGGACGCTCGCCGGCGAGGTGCTCACCGGGTGCGAGGTCTCCCTCCCCCTCGTCCCCTCCCCGGACGTCGTCCTCATGCCGCAGTCGCTGCGGGCCTTCGCCGAGGGCCTCGAGGTGGACGAGCCGCAGGCCCGCCTCTACCTCGCCGTGCGCGAGGTCGCCCGGGTCCGGCTGTTCGGCGCCGTGCCGTGGCTGGCCCCCGCCCTCCTCGCGGCGGTGCGCGACTACGCGAGCGACATCAGCATCGACACCGAGGCCATCGACGAGGCGGTCCGCTCCATCGACCCCTCCGACGCCGAGGCCGTCCAGCAGGCGCTCCAGGGCCGGATGTTCGCGCCCCAGCAGTCGCCCGCCCAGCAGGCCGCCCTCGCCCGCCTCGAGACCCTCCTCGCGCTCGTCGAGGGCTGGGTCGACGTCGTCACCGAGTCGGCGACCCGCGACCACCTCCCGCAGGCCGCCGCGCTCGGCGAGGCGGTCCGCCGTCGCCGCGCCACGGGTGGCCCGGCCGAGAAGGCCTTCGGGTCGCTCGTCGGGCTCGAGCTGCGCCCGCGCCGGCTGCGCGACGCGGCGAACCTCTTCCGGGCCCTGGAGGACCGCGGCGGCACCGCCCTGCGCGACGGCGCCTGGCGCCACCCCGACCTCGCGCCCGGAGCGACCGACCTCGACGACCCCCTCGGCTACGTCGAGCGGTCCGCCGCACCCGAGGGCGACGCGATGGACGCCGAGCTCGACCGCCTGCTCAGCGGCGAGGACCCCGCGTGACCGACGGCGTCGCCGCCACCTTCGCCCACCTGCACGCCGACGCCGTCGACGTCCTCACCCGGTGGACCGCGCCCGACGCGGCGCAGGACGGGCTGCGGGCGTCCTACCTCGAGCACCTCGCGGCCCACCCCGACGCCGTGGCGAAGGCCGGGCCGCCGGCCCACCTCACCGGCTCCTGCGTCGTCCTCGACGGGTCGGGCGAGCAGGTCCTGCTGACCCACCACCGCAAGGCCGACGCCTGGTTCCAGCTCGGCGGGCACCTCGAGGCCGGCGACGGGTCCCTGTGGGAGGCGGCGCGCCGCGAGGGGCGCGAGGAGTCGGGCCTGGCGACGCTCGACCCGCTGCCCCACCCGGTCCAGCTCGACCGCCACGTCCTCGTCGGCTCGTTCGGGCGGTGCCACGAGCACCTCGACGTCCGGTACGCGGCCGTGGCCGCCGAGGGCGCGCGGGCGGTGGTCAGCGACGAGTCGCACGACGTGCGCTGGTGGCCGGTCGACGGGCTCCCACCCGGGACCGCCGCCGAGCTCGCGCCGCTCGTCTCAGCCGCCCGGCTCGCCCTCGGCCTCTGACTCCTCGAGGGGGTCGAGCCCCTCGGCGTGGGCGAGGCCGTCGAGGAAGCCGCGCGCCCGCTCGAGCCTCGGGTACGAGGCGAGCAGCCGCCAGAAGGCCGGCCCGTGCCCGTGGACGAGCAGGTGGGCCAGCTCGTGGAGCACGACGTAGTCGAGGACGAAGTCGGGGACGTCGCGCAGCCGGTCCGAGACCCGGATGGTCCCCTCCGACGGCGTGCACGACGCCCAGCGCCGGCCCATCGTCGACACCCACCGCACGCTCGTCGGCTTCGCGTGCCCCCCGAGGTAGCGCCGCGACAGGGTCTGGGCGTGCGCGAGGAGCGCGGCGTCGGTGGGTCGCCGGTGCCGCTCGCCGGTGGTGAGGCGCTCGAGCATCCGCGCCACCCAGCGCTCCTCCTCGTCGCGGGTGAACGAGGCGGGGATGAGCACGACGGTGCGCCCGCCGTCGCGGTAGGCGCTCACGGTGCGTCGTCGCCGCCGGCTGCGGCGGACCTCGACGTCCTCGCTGGTCACGGCACGAGCGTAGGGCGTCCCGACGCGCAAGGGGCGCATGGTGCGGGTGTGCTCGCGTGGGGGCGCAGTGGCGGCGTGGCGTGGGCGCGTCACGGGGTCGCGACCCCCGCCCGTGGCTACTGTGGGACCCGTCCAGGCCGCGACAGCGGCGAGAGATCCGCATCGACGCGGCAGGTCGCCGTCGTCGACGACAAGGAGAGCGTCCATGGCTGACGAGACCTACAAGGGCGAGTTCTACTGCGTGAAGTGCAAGGAGAAGCGCGAGGCCGAGGGGAAGGTCGTCGTCTCCGAGAACGGCCGCCGCATGGCCAAGGGCGTCTGCCCGGTCTGCGGCACGAACCTCAACCGCATCCTCGGCAAGGCCTGAGCGCCCCCGAACCACGCTCCGCGGCCCCGGTCCTCCACGGACCGGGGCCGCGTCGCGTCCGGGGCACCCCGGGGCTGTGGACGACCCGCGCGGGCACGACGCGACCACCGGCAGGATGGCGAGGTCGCGACAGGACGGGGGTGACCGATGGAGGACGGTGACGAGGGCGTGCCGCAGGTCGCCGTGCCGCAGGACGCCGTGGCGGACAACGCCGTGGAGGAGGACGCCGTGCCGGACGTCGTCGTCGACGGGTGGGGCCCGGTCGCCGAGGAGCTCGTCGCCCAGCTCCGCCGGTACGGCCTCGTGGTCGGGGGCGGGCTGCACGCCGCCGACGGGGCGGAGCTGCGGCTCGACGGGCGGCCGCCTCCTCGCGTCGTCGTCGTCGTCGCGCAGGGGCGCACCCCCGCCTGGGCGGGCGACCCGTGGCACGCCCGCGGGGTGCCGCACCTGCCCGTCGTGCTCGGGCGGCACGGCCTCGTCGTCGGCCCGCTCGTCCTCCCCGGGCGCACCGCGTGCCTGCGCTGCACCGGCCCGGCGTGGGACGGCTCACGCGTCGGCGGCCCCTCGGACGTCCCTGCCGGGACCCTCGTCCTCGCGACGGCCGTCGCCGTCGTCACGGTGCTCACGACGCTGCGCGGCGACGACTCCCTGGGCGGGATCTCGACCGAGGTCGCCCTCGACGAGGTTCGCGTGACGCACCGCGTCTGGGGGCCGCGGCCCGGTTGTCGGTGCGCGCGGGTGAGAATGGCCGGGTGACCGACATCCCCAAGGGCAGCGTCGCCCGTGCCGCCAAGCTCGTCGGGCTGCCCCTCGGGCACGCCGGTCGGGTGGCCCTCGGGGTCGGCAAGAGGGTCGGCGGGCGTCCCGCCGAGGCCGTGGCCGCCGAGCTGCAGGCCCGCACGGCCGAGCAGCTCTTCGCCGTGCTCGGCACGCTCAAGGGCGGGGCGATGAAGTTCGGCCAGGCGCTGTCGGTCATGGAGGCCGCGATGCCCGAGGACCTCGCCGGGCCGTACCGCGCCACCCTGACCAAGCTCCAGGAGGCCGGCCCGCCCATGGGCGCCGACCGGGTGCACGAGATCCTCGCCCGCGAGCTGGGCCCCCGCTGGGCCAGCACCAAGCTCGTGGAGTTCGACGACGTCCCCGCCGCCTCGGCCTCGATCGGCCAGGTCCACAAGGGCGTGTGGCGCGACGGCCGCGTCGTCGCCGTGAAGATCCAGTACCCCGGTGCCGCCCAGGCCCTGCTCTCGGACCTCAACCAGATCTCCCGGGTCGCCCGGATGGCCGGCTCGTGGGTGCCGGGGATCGACGTCAAGCCGATCATGGACGAGCTCAAGGCGCGGATGAGCGAGGAGCTCGACTACCACCTCGAGGCCCGCAACCAGCGCCACTTCGCCGCGGCCTTCCGCGGCGACGACGACGTCCTCGTCCCCGACGTCCTCGTCGAGTCGAGCAACGTCATCGTCACCGAGTGGGTCGACGGCACGCCGCTGTCGCGGATCATCACCGACGGCACGCCCGAGCAGCGCGACGAGGCCGCGACCCTCTACCTCGAGTTCCTCCTGCGCGCGCCCAACGTCGCGCGGATGCTCCACGCCGACCCCCACCCGGGGAACTTCCGGGTCACCGACGACGGCCGGCTCGGCGTCCTCGACTTCGGGGCCGTCAACCGCCTCCCGCACGGGCTGCCGACCTCACTCGGGCGCGTGCTCACCGAGGCGCTCGCCGGCGACGCCCCGGCGCTGGAGCAGGCCCTGCGCAGCGAGGGGTTCATCCGCAAGGGCATCGAGATCGACCCCGACGCACTGCTGGCCTACCTCACCCCCCTCGTCGAGCCGCTGCTCCACGAGGAGTTCACCCCCACCCGCGCGTGGCTGCGCGGCGCCGCGGCGACCCTGCAGGACCCGCGCCGGCCGCAGTTCCTCATCGGGCTCAAGCTCAACCTGCCGCCCGAGTACCTCCTGATCCACCGGGTCTGGCTCGGCGGCATCGGCGTGCTCAGCCAGCTCGGCGGCACCGTGCCGCTCCGGGAGATGGTGTGCGCCCACCTCTCCGGGGTCGACGAGTCCCGGCTGCCGCCCTCGCCCGGCTGACCGGGGCGCTCACCACCACGAGGAGTCGAGCTTGCCCTCGATGCTGCGCAGGTGCTCGCGGCTGCACTGCGGGCAGGTCCACACCGCGCGACGGTTCTCGGTGCCGCGGGCCCACGTCGTGCGGGCCAGGGCCAGCGCGGCGTCGTCGCGGGGCGACGTGCCGCACGTCGCGCAGACGACGCGCTCGTCGCCGGGGCCGGCCACGGCGCTCAGGCCCCGGACTTCGCGGCCGCCTTGGCCGCCTTCTTGAAGTCGCGCACCCGCTGGAGGGAGTCGGGGTCGACGACGTCGGCCACCGAGCGGTACGAGCCGGTCTCGGCGTAGGCGCCACAGGCCTGCTCCCACCCGGGCGGGCGGACGCCGAGCTGCTTGCCGAGCAGGGCGGTGAAGATCCTCGCCTTCTGCTCGCCGAAGCCGGGCAGCGCCCTGACGCGGCCGACCAGCTCGGCGCCGGTCGCGGCCTCGCGCCACAGCTTCGAGGCGTCGCCGGCGTACTCGTCACGGACGACGACCGCGAGCGCCTGGATGCGCGCGGCCATCGAGCGCCCGTAGCGGTGCACGGCGGGGGGCGTCGCGCACAGGTCGGCGAAGGCCTCCGGGTCGGCGGCAGCGACGGCGGCGGGGTCGAGGGTCCCGAAGCGCTCGAGCACCTTCGCCGGGCCCGCGAAGGCGCGCTCCATCGGGAACTGCTGGTCGAGGAGCATCCCCACGAGGAGGGCGAACGGGTCCTCGGACAGGACGCGGTCGGCGGTGGGGTCCTGGGCGATCGTCAGCGAGACCATGGCCTCAGGGTAGCCAGCACCGTCGCGCCGACGGCACGCCAGAACTCGCGCTCGGTGAGCGCGACCTCGTGGAGGGGTGACGGGGGGTGGAACAGCACCGCCCCCGACGCGGTGTCGGGGGCGGTGCGCTCGTCGGTCGCGGGGGTCATCGCACGATGGCGTGGATGGTCGCCCGGACCTGCTCGCGCTCGGCCGCGGCCTGCACCTGACGCTGCGTCTCGTGGACGCGGCGTTCCTGTGCGGTGCGACGGAGGCGCTGCATTCGCCTGGTGTACATCTCGTTCTCCTTGGTGGTGCTGGTCTGTGGATCGTGGTGGGACGGGTGGCGCCTACGCGGCGACCTCGGACTTCCGGGGCCGGCCTCGGGGGCGCTTGCGCGGGACGACGACGCCCTGGACGAAGAGCTCGCCACCCCAGACACCCCACGGCTCGCGCCGGTGGAGTGCCCCGGCGAGGCAGGCCGTGCGTGCCGGGCAGGTGCCGCAGAGCGACTTGGCGAACTCGACACCCTCGGGGGTGTCGGCGAACCACATCTCGGCGTCGTTCTCGCGGCAGGGAATCCCCTCGCCGGTCGTCGCGGACGCCTCGTGCAGGTCGAGGAGCTCGGTCAGGTGCATCGGTGCCTCACCTCCTTGGTCGGCGCGCCGGGTGTGGCGCTCGGTCTGGTCGGTCGCGCGCCGGGTGGGGCGCGTCGTATGCGGGGGGCGGCCCTCGTGGGTCCGCACCGGGGTGGTGGTCATCTCGTGTCCTCGCGTGGTCTGTGGTGTGCGTCTGGGGTGCGTCTGGGGGTGGGGTGGGCCGGGAAACGACGAAGGCCGCGGATCCCGGTGTCGGGATCCGCGGCCTCGAGGTGCGCCTGTCTGGTGGTCAGACGGGTGGTGCCTCGAGGCGTGGATACACGACTCCCGTGAACGGGGCGACGATGCGGGCGACGGCGGTGCCGAGATCGATGAGCTGGGCGTCACGACCGCGGAAGCCGGCGGCGGACACAGTGGTCCCCTGGACGGAGCGGAACGTGCCTGCGTGACCGGTGTTGGCGCCGCGCCACAGACGCGTGCAGGTGCTGCGGACAGCGCTCATCGCCGCCTCCTTCATCGTCGTGTTCTCCATGGGGCCAACCCTCCTCACTGCTGCTCGTTCCCGGACGCACGCCCGAAGGGGCGCGCGAGGTGTGTCAGAAGAGCGTATGGGAGCGGAATCGTGGGTGGCAACGCATTTAATCCGGAAAGTTTCCGTGTCGTCCCGCGGACACCACGTGATCCGTTGTGCGACACCGTGATCAGTCGTCAGAAAATTCTCTGAGAACGGCGAGGACGGCCTCGCCCCAGCGCTCGAGCTTGGCCGGCCCGACCCCGCTGATCTGCGACAGCTCCCTCGTGTCGAGGGGCACCCGCTCGGCGATCGCCGTGAGGGTGGCGTCGGTGAAGACGACGTACGCGGGGACGTCGGCCTCCTTGGCCTGCTCGAGGCGCCACGCGCGCAGGGTCTCGAACAGGGCCTCGTCGGCCGTGGGCGGGCACGAGGAGCAGCGCCCGATGGTGCGCTCCCTGGCGGTGGCGAGGTCGCCGTCGCACACCCGGCAGGTCGAGCGCAGGGGGACGGGACCCTTGCCGGCGGCCTTGACGCGCTTGCGGCTCCTCGGCTGGGAGCGCGCGGCCTCGCCGAGGACGTCGGCGGTGCCGTCGAGGAAGCGTGAGGGCCGGCGGGTGGCCTTGGCCCCGGGGGTGCGCGCGCCGGCGTAGGACAGGACGAGCCGCTCGCGGGCCCTGGTGACCCCGACGTAGAGCAGGCGGCGCTCCTCCTCGACCGCCTCGGGGGTGTCGGCCATCGAGATGGGCAGCAGGCCGTCGGAGCAGCCGACGAGCAGGACGGTGTCCCACTCGAGGCCCTTGGCGGCGTGGAACGACGCGAGGGTGACGCCCTGGACCGTGGGCGCGTTCTGCTCGGCCGAGCGCTGCTCGAGCTCGGCGACGAAGGCGGGCATCCGGGCCTCGGGCTCGAGGGCGTGCAGCTGGTCGGACAGCTCGGCGAGGGCGTCGAGGGACTGCCAGCGGTCGCGCGAGGCACCCCCGGAGGTCGGGGCGACCCGGCTCCACCCGGCCCCGAGGAGGACGTCGCGCACGAGGTCGGGGAGGGGCACCGACCCGTCGTCGGAGCGGGCGGCCCCGCGGAGCAGGACGACGGCGTCGCGCACCTCCTTGCGCGAGAAGAAGCGCTCGCCGCCGCGGACGAGGTACGGGATGCCGCGCTCGGCGAGGGCCGACTCGATGCCCTCGCTCTGGCCGTTGGTGCGGAAGAGGACCGCGATCTCCGAGGCGGGGTGCCCCTCAGCGATGAGCGTCGCGATGCGCGTCGCGGCGCGGGCGGCCTCGTCGGGGTCGCTGTCGGCGACGACGAGCTCGGGGACCGGCCCGTCGGGACGCTGGGCCCTCAGCTCGACCGACCCCGAGCGCCGGGAGCCCCCCGGCCCGCTGAGCACGAGGTTGGCGAGCCGGACGACCTGGGGCGTGGAGCGGTAGTTGCGCACGAGCTCGACGACGTGGGCGTCGGGGTGGCGGGTGCGGAAGCCGAGGAGGTGCTCGGGCGAGGCCCCGGTGAACGAGTAGATCGTCTGGGCGGGGTCGCCGACGACGCAGAGGTCGCGCCGCTCGCCGAGCCAGAGGTCGAGCAGGGTCTGCTGGAGGCGGTTGACGTCCTGGTACTCGTCGACGACGAAGTGCCGGTACTGGCCGCGCACGGCGCGCGCGATCTCCTCGTGCTCGCGAAGGATGCCGACGGTGAGGAGGAGGACGTCCTCGAAGTCGATGACGCCGCGGTCGGCCTTGACGTCCTCGTAGGAGGTGAGGAGGCGGGACATCGCCGTGGGGTCGAGGCCCGCGGGCGGCTCGCGCCGCTGGGCGGTGGCCGCGGGTGCGTACGACTCGGGCGTGAGCATCGAGACCTTGGCCCACTCGACCTCCGAGGCGAGGTCGCGGACCGCGGGACCGTCGACGCGGATCCGCAGGCGCGAGGCGGCCTCGGCGACGGCGCTCGCCTTGTGCGGCATGACCTCGGGGGACGCTCCCCCGATGGCCTGGGGCCAGAAGTAGTGCAGCTGCCGGAGCGCGGCGGCGTGGAAGGTCCGCGCCTGGACCCCGCCGACGCCGAGGTCACGCAGCCGGGTGCGCATCTCGCCCGCGGCCCGGGCGGTGAACGTCACGGCGAGGACGCGCTGCGGCTGGTGCACCCCGGACAGGACGCCGTAGGCGATGCGGTGGGTGATGGCCCGGGTCTTGCCGGTGCCGGCGCCGGCGAGGACGCACATCGGCCCGCTCGGGTTCGCCGCGACCTCGCGCTGCTCGGGGTCGAGGGCGTCGAGGACGGCGTCGGCGCCGGGGTGCACGGGGAGCGTCGTCATCGCGCCCGATCCTAGGCGCCGCCGCCGACGTCCCCGGCGGCCGTCCCCAGCCCGGTCGCCGGGAAGGATCGGGACGCCGCGCGCGTTGCCCCAGCCGACCACCGACCCCAGGAGCACCCATGTCCAGCGCGCCCGAGCGCACCCTGCCCGACGCGGGCACCGTCACGATGTTCACGACGACCTGGTGCGGCTACTGCCGCCGCCTGAAGTCGCAGATGGACCGCGAGGGCATCGGCTACACCGAGGTCGACATCGAGCGCGAGCCGGGCAGCGCCGAGTACGTCATGTCGGTCAACGGCGGCAACCAGACCGTCCCGACCCTGCTCTTCCCCGACGGCAGCGCGGCGACCAACCCCTCGATCGGCGAGGTCCGCGACCGGCTCGCCTGACCCTCGGGACGGCCGGCTCAGCGCAGCCGGACCTCGGGGGCGTCGAGCGGACCGCCGTACCAGTGCTCGACGAGGCGGCGCGAGATGGAGATGCGTCCCGACACGAGCACGGTGCCGTCCTCGACCGCCCGCCGCAGGTCCTCGCGGCTGAACCAGCGCGCCTCCTCGATCTCCTCCTCCTGCAGCCGCAGGTCGGTGCCGAGGGCTCGCGCGGTGAAGCCGAGCATGAGCGAGGTCGGGAACGGCCACGGCTGGTCGCCGAGGTAGGTGACGTCGGCGACCTCGACCCCCACCTCCTCCCGGACCTCCCGCGCCACGGCCGCGGACAGCGTCTCCCCCGGCTCGACGAAGCCGGCCAGCACCGACATCCCGCCCTGCCGGAACCCCCGCCCCCGGGCGAGGAGGATCCGGTCGTCGGCGTCGACGACCGCCATGATGACGGCCATGTCGGTGCGCGGGTAGTGCTCGCTCCCGTCGTGGGCACAGCGGCGGATCCAGCCCGAGAGGTCGGGTTCGGTGGGGCGCCCGCAGCGGGGGCAGTGGCCGTGGGCCCGGTGCCAGTTGGCGAGGGCGAGCGTCGTCGTGAACGCCGCGGCCCCGACGTCGTCGAGGTCGGCACCCACCTGCCGCAGGGTGCGCCACGCGTCGTCGTCGGGCCCGACGTCGGCCGGGACGGCGGTCTGCAGGTCGTCGGCGACGACGCCGACCCACGCCGTGTCGTCGACCTCGCCGAGGTAGAGGGCCAGGCGGTCGGGGTCGCGGGCGTCGGGGGCACCGACGACGAGCCGGGGGCCGGACGCGTCATCGACGACCTCGGCCCGGTCCCCGACGAGGCGCACGACCCGGGTCGCGGGGTCGGCGAGGAGCCGGGGCAGGAGGCCGGGATCGGGGCGCAGGTCCCCGCGACGGTCGAACGCCGCGGCGCTGAGGGCCAGGTCGGGCAGGATCGCGTCGGCTGCGGGCACGCTTCCCAGCCTAGGCGGGTCGCACGGCATACCGTGGGGCCGTGGACCGCAGCCCCGCCTTCCTCGCCGCGCTCGCGAGCGCGGCCGTTCCCGGTCTGGACCCGGTGAGCGTCGAGGCGCTGCCGAGCACCCCCGACCAGTCCTTCGACGTCGCCTTCGTCCAGGACGCGGAGCACCGCCGCTGGGTGGTCCGCGCCCCGCGCACCGACGTCGCCGGCGCAGAGATGGACCGCACCGTGGGGCTCCTCGCCCTCCTCGGGCGGCGGCTGCCGTTCGCCGTCCCCGCGCCCAAGGGGTTCGTCGCGCTCGCCGAGGGTGGCCGCGCCGCGGTCTACCCGTACCTGCCCGGCCACCAGCTCGACTTCGCCGAGCTGCCCCCCGGACCGGGCCTGGCCGCCGAGCTGGGCCGCGCCCTCGCGGCCCTGCACAACACCGACCCCGGCGTGTACGAGGAGGCCGGGCTGCCCAGCTACGACGCCGACGCCTACCGCACCCGGCGGCTCGCCGACCTCGACCGCGCCGCCGAGTCGGGCCGGGTCCCGACGACCCTGCTCGCCCGGTGGGAGGCGGCGCTCGAGGACGTCTCGCTGTGGCGGTTCGCCCCGACCGCGACCCACGGCGACCTCACCGGCGACCAGGTGCTCGCGGTGTTCACCGACGACGCCGACGCCTCCACCGGGAGGATCCGGGCCCTGACCGGCTGGGAGGACGCCAAGGTCGCCGACCCGGCCGACGACTTCGCGGCCCTCGTCGCCGACGCGCCCCCCGGCGCCGTCGAGACCGTCCTCGAGGCCTACTCGCACCAGCGGGTCGAGCGCCCCGACGCCAACCTCCTCGTCCGGGCCCGCCTCGTCGCCGAGCTCGGCCTGCTCGGCACGCTCATGACGGCGCTGACCCGCAAGGACGCCGGAGCGGTCGAGGTGCTCACGACCCAGCTGCGCCGCCTCGACGACGCGGTCCACACCGAGGACGACGACGACGACTACCGCCGCACCTCGCTCTCCCCCGTCGTCCCGCGGCAGCGGACCGCCCAGCCACCCGCCCTCGTCGTCGACGAGGACGAGGAGGAGCTCCCCGGGCTGCCGGCGGACGAGGCGTCGGGCGAGATCCCGGACGAGTCCCCGGACGAGCCGGAGCAGGACGAGATCCCCGAGCCCGACGCGACCACCGAGCCCGACGACGACTGGGAGGAGGAGGCGACGCACGAGACCCGTCCCATCGCCGTCGGCGACCACACCGCGGACCGCGAGGCGGAGCCGGGACCCTCACCCGACACACACGACCCCGTCGCCGCCGCCGAGTCGCAGGCCCTCGCCGCCGAGATCGAGGCGGCCGCCGACGACCTCGACGACGACCGCGCCGAGGACGACGCCGACGTCAGCGAGGACGGGCCGCGGCCAGCACGCGGGTGATCTCGGCGGCGTCGGGCAGGGCCGGCCACAGCGTCTGGCCCGTCGCCGCGTGGAAGAACGCCCCGCGCACCCGACCGGGGTCGACCCCCCGCAGCCGCGCCCAGGCCAGCCGGTAGGCCCCGAGCTGCACCGCCCGCGCCGTGGCGCGCCGCCCGGTGGCCGGCGCCCCGGTCTTCCAGTCGACGACCACCCAGCACGGTGCCCCGTCGGGCCCGGCCTCCTCGAACACGGCGTCGATCCGCCCGCGGACGGCGATCCCGTCGACGACGGTCTCGACGCTCGTCTCGACCTCGGCGGGCATCCGGTCGGCCCACTCGCTCGCGAGGAAGGCCTCGCGCAGCGCCCCGAGGTCGGCGTCGGACGCGTCGTCGTCGGCGGACCCGGGGAGGGCGTCGACGTCGACGAACGCCGCGCGGCTGTAGTGCTCCTCGACCCAGGCGTGGAAGGCGGTCCCCCGGCGGGTCGCGAGGGCGGGGGGCTGCGGGAGCGGGCGGCGCAGGTCGAGGGTGAACTGCTCGGCGTCGTCGGCGAGGGAGACGAGGGCCGAGGTCGACAGGTGGGGCGGGAGCTCGACGTCGACGTCGGCCCCCGACCGCCGGCGGGCCCGCTCGTCGAGGAGCATCGAGACCTCGGCGTCCCACGACCCCGACCCGGGAGCCGCCCCCGCAGCGGCCGCCGCCACGACGGCCCGCGCCGGCTCGAGGAGCCGCTCGCGACGGGCGACGTGGTCGAGGGTCGGCCACGTGACGCTCACGACCTCGGCGGTCCGGGGGTTCTGCGGCCGGGGGTCGTCGACGGGAGGCATCGCCACCCACGGACCGGGGGCGACGCCGTCGCCTCCGGCCGAGCGCACCTCCTCGAGGAAGCGCGAGGTGACCCGCGGCGTCGACGCCGACCCCCACACGTGGGCGGTGAGGAGCAGGTCGGTGCGGGCGCGGGTGAGGGCGACGTAGCCGAGCCGGCGCTCCTCGGCGATGCCGTGGTCGGCGAGCGCGCCGGTGAAGCGGTCGAAGGCCTCGGCGACGGAGTCCCAGTCGTGCTCGTCGCCCCACCCGAAGCGGGGCAGGCCCGCACGGTCGCCCCGCAGGTCGTACGGCAGCGTCGCCAGGCCGACGAGCCAGCCCTTGTCGCTGGGCTCACCGTGCCCCCACCCTTCGCCCACGACCTTCCCCTGCGTCGCCGAGTGTGCCGGGAACGAGGACTCGACGAGCCCGGGCACCGCGACGACGTCCCACTCGAGGCCCTTGGCGGCGTGCACCGTCATCACCTGGACGGCGTCGGGACGTGCCTCGACCCAGCCGAGGTCGAGCCCGCGCTCCTCGTCGACGGCGGCCTCGAGCCACGCCAGGAAGCCACCGAGGGTGGCGCGGTCGGCACTCGCGGCGAAGGTGGCGGCGACGTCGGCGAACGCGTCGAGGTGGGCGCGGGCGGCCCCCGGCGAGTACCCGGGACGGGCGAGGACCTCGATGTCGAGCCCGAGCGAGGTCTCGGCCTCGGCGACGAGCTCGGGCAGCCCGAGACCGGTGAGCGCCCGCAGCCGCCGCACGGCCGCCCCGAGGCCTTCGAGCCGCGGCAGCGCCACGGGTGACAGGCGCTGGCCCTCGTCGCCGACCCACGTGGCGGGGGGGAGGTCGTCGAGCGCCTCGACGATGCTCGTGCGCTCGCTCGCGTCGGGCGACAGGTCGGCGCGCCGGTCGCCGCGACCGGAGCGCTGGCGCACCCGCGACCACGCGCCGAGCCCGTCGAGGTCGGCGGCGCCGAGCCGGCACGACGAGCCGGTGAGCAGACGCATCAGCCGGTCGCCGCGGGTCGGGTCCTGCACGACGTGGAGCAGGGCGACGAGGTCGGCGACCTCGGGGGTGTGCAGCAGCCCGCCGAGGCCGACGACCTCGTAGGGCACCTGCGCCAGCTCGAGCGCCTCGACGACGGGGTCGAACTGGGATCGCTTGCGGCACAGGACCGCCGCGGTCCGGCGCCCGGGGCGGGCCAGCCGGCTCGACACCCAGTCGACGACGTGGCGCGCCTCGTCCTCGACGGTCTCGAGCCGCGCCGCCGAGACGTGGCCGGGGCCGGCGCCGGGCCGCTCGACGAGCGGCTCGACGGGCACCCGGGTCGTGGCGGCGAGGGGGCCCGCGACGACGTTGGCGGCGGTGAGGACGGCACGGTCGTTGCGCCAGCTCGTCGACAGGTGGAGGACCCGGGCGGGCTCGGGGTCGCGGAAGTCGTCGCGGAACCGGTCGAGGGTCGTCGAGGACGCGCCGCGCCACCCGTAGATCGACTGGTGCGGGTCGCCGACCGCCGTGACCGGGACCGGCGACCCCGGCGCGACGAACAGCGAGCGCAGGAGCTGGAGCTGGGCCTCGCTCGTGTCCTGGAACTCGTCGAGGAGCACCGCCTTGAACCGCCCTCGCTCGGCGACCCCCACCTGCCCGACCTCCGCGGCGATCCGAGCGGCCAGGGCCATCTGGTCGGCGAAGTCCATGGCGTCGCGCGAGCGCTTGAGCTCCTGGTAGCGCTCGAGGACCGGGACGACCGCGGCCCGCTGGCGCAGGACGCCGACGACGTCGCGCATCGGGTTGGTGCGCTTGCGGGTCCCCTCGCCCTTCGGGACGGCCTCGAGGGCGGCGACGACGGCGTGGAGGTGCGCGGCGAGCGCCGGGGGGCCGACGAGGTGCTCGGCCAGCTCGCCGGCGAGGTCGACGACCGCGGTCGTGACGGTGGACTCGGCCTTGTCGACCTCGTCCATCGGCCCGTCCCAGGCGACGACGGCCTCATGGGCGAACTGCCACGCCGCGGCCTCGGTGAGCAGGCGGCTCTCGGGCTCGACGCCGACCCGCAGCCCGTGCTCGCGCACGATCCGTCCGGCGTAGGCGTGGTAGGTCGAGACGGTGGGGACGTCGTCGAGGACGACGGCGCCGTCCTCCTCCGGTGGCGCCCAGATCCCGGCCTCGCGCAGCGCGGTGAGCCGGGTGGCCAGTCGCTCGGAGAGCTCCCCCGCCGCCTTGCGGGTGAACGTCAGGCCCAGGACCTCGTCGGGGCGCACGAGGCCGTTGGCGACGAGCCAGACGACCCGGGCCGCCATCGTCTCGGTCTTGCCCGAGCCGGCCCCGGCCACGACGAGGACCGGCCGCAGCGGCGCCTCGATGACGGCCGCCTGCTCGGGCGTGGGCGCGTACGACTGGCCGAGCGCGCGGGCCAGCCCGGCCGCGGACCAGCGGGGACCCGGGTCGCTCACAGTCGCCTCCCCTCGGGCTGCGCCGGGCACGAGTCCTTGACCTGGCACGTGCCGCACTGCGGCCCGGGGGTCGCGGTGAAGGCGGCGGCGGCCATGCCGTCGGCGGTCGTGGCGAGGAGGTCGTGGGCCCAGTGCGGCTCGGGGTCGAGCGCGAGGGGGACCTGCTCCTGCAGCGTCGTCGACCGGTTCGCCGCCCGCCCGAGCTGGAGGAGGGCGGCCCCGCCGGAGCGCCCGCCGTGCTCGGTGAACGCCCCGCCCTCGACGGCCACCTGGTACGCGCCGAGCTGGCCGTGCCGGCGCACCTCGTCCTTCGTCGGCTTCGAGCTGCCCGTCTTGAGGTCGACGACGCGCACGACCCCGTCGGGGCCGACCTCGACCCGGTCGACGGTGCCCGAGACGACGGCCCGCCCGAGCGCGACCCTCATCCGCTCCTCCGAGGCGGCCCGGCGCCAGCCCTCGGCCGAGGCCTCGCGGTGGTAGGTCGCCAGCCGCCCGGTCATCGCCGTGGCCCGCGCCAGGTCGCGCCGCGAGAGCCACCCCGGCGCGAGTCCCAGCCGGCCCCAGCGCTTCTCGAGCTCCGCGGCGTAGGCGGCGGCGTCGGTGTCGCCGAGGTCGTGGGCGATCTCGTGGACGAGGGTCCCGATGTCCTGGGCCCCCATCGACGGGCCGTCGCCGCCGCTGGCCCGCAGCACCCACTGGAGGCCGCACCGGCCGAAGTGGTCGATCGTCGAGGGCGACACCCTCACGGGCAGGTCGGCGGCGCGGCGGGGTCGCTCGTCGCTCGTGGCCCGCAGGGCCCACCACTGGGCCGGGTCGGCACCGGGGACCTGCTCGCGGGCCAGCCGCGCGAGGGTCTGCACGGCGCCGGCACGGGTGCCGGGGTCGGGGTCGAGGAGGGAGCGGCGCAGCTCGGCGACGAGGCCCTGGAGGGTCAGCGGGCGGGGGACGTCGGTGAACGCGCGGGCGTCGGGGCGGGGGTCGACGACGTCGAGGTAGGGCGAGGGCTGCTCGTCCTCGCTGCGGACCGCCGTGACGACGAGCCGACGGCGGGCGCGGGTGCAGGCGACGTGGAACAGGCGGGTCTCGTCGTGGCGCACCTGGGCGCGGGCGGCCCGCGGTTCCGGCGACCGCCCCGTGACGACGTCGACGAGGTCGGTGGACCCGAGGAGCGAGCCCCGCAGCCGCAGGTCGGGCCAGACGCCCTCCTGCACCCCGGCGACGACGACGAGGTCCCACTCGAGGCCGGCGGCGCCGGCAGGGGTGAGCAGGGCGACCGACTCGCCCGTGGCGGCCCGCGCGGCGAGGGTGTCGCCGGCGACGTCCTGTGACAGGACGTGGTCGAGGAAGTCGGCGGGCCGCGACGCCGGGAGCCGGTCGGTGAAGCGCGCGGCGGCGTCGAACAGGCCGAGGACGGCGTCGAGGTCGCGGTCGGCACGAGCACCCGCGGGGCCGCCCCCGAGGGCGGCGTCGCGCCACGCCCCCGCGAGCCGGCTCGCGCTCCACATCGCCCAGAGGACCTCCTCGACCCCGTCGCCGTCGCGCAGGGCGTCGACGGCGGCCACGAGGACGCGGTGCACCCGGCGGGCGGGGTTCGCCTCGGGCCCGATCCGGTCGAGGGCGAACGGGGCGAGGACGGCCTCGGCGACCAGGAGGTCGCTCGGCCGGCCGCCGCCGTCGTCGAGCTCGATGCGCCGCAGCGACCGGCGAAGCCGGCGCAGGCCCACGGCGTCGGCCCCGCCCACGGGTGAGCCGAGGACGTCGACGACGACCTCGGGGTCGAGCTCCTCGGCGCCGGCGACGACCTCGAGGGCGCACCGCAGGAGCGCGAGGAAGGGCCGCACCGCGGCCTCGTCGCGCACGGGGAGCTCGGCGGCCGTGGTGTCGACGGGCACTCCCGAGCCCCGCAGCACCCGGCGCAGCGTCGCCGTGCGCGCGCCGCCGCGGACGACCACGGCCATGCGCGACCACGGCACGTCACGCAGGAGGTGCTCCTCGCGCAGCAGGCCCGCGACGAACGCGGCCTCCTGGGCCGCGGTCCGCAGCAGGTGCGCCTCGACGACGCCGTCGCCGGGAACCGGCGCCGCCCCACGGTGGGCGACCCCGCCGACGACGCCGACGTGGGCGACGACCCGAGCCGCCGCGTCGGCGACCGGTGCCACGCACCGGTGCCCGTGCGCCAGCACGAGGGTCTCGGTGGGAGCCCACCCCCGGGCGAGCAGCCGGGGGTCGGCGCCGCGGAACGTCTGGGTGGCGGCGTCGGGGTCGCCGAGGAGGACGAGCGGGACGGCTCCCTCGCCGGTGACGGCGCGCAGCAGCCGGACGGCCGCGGGCGTCAGCTCGTGGGCGTCGTCGACGACGACGAGCCGCAGCCGGGCGCGGAGCCGGTCGAGGGCCTCGGGGTCGGTGGCGAGGAGGTCGGCCGCCGACCCGAGCACCCAGGCGGGGTCGAAGGCCCCCGGCGCCGAGAGCGCGGTGACCTCGTCGTACTCGCGCAGCACCGCGGCACCGGCGACCCACTCGGGCCGGCCGTGCTCGGTGCCGAGCGCGGCGAGGTCCTCGGGGTCGAGCCCGAGCTCGACCGCGCGCATCAGCAGGTCGCGCAGCTCGGTGCGGAAGCCGCGGGTCGCCAGGGCCGGCGCGACCTCCGTCGGCCACGGCGGGGCCGCCGTGTCGCCGGACGCGTGGCCGGCGAGGAGCTCGCGGAGGATGACGTCCTGCTCGGGGCCGCTGAGCAGCCGGGGCGTGGGGTCGCCGGCGAGGGCCGCGGCCTCGCGCAGCACTCCGAAGCCGAAGGACTGGTGGGTGCGGGCGAGGGGGGTCGTCGTCGTGCCGCCGAGCCGTGCGGTGACCGCGTCGCGCAGCCGGGCTGCGGCGAGCCGGGTGGGCGCGAGCAGCAGGCAGGAGTCGGCGGTGGCGCCCTCGTCGACCGCTCGCACGACCCGCTCGACGGCCACCCTGCTCTTGCCCGTCCCGGGCCCGCCGAGCACGCGCACGACCGCACCGTCGGCCTCGACCGCGGCGCGCTGGGCGGGGTCGAGGGAGGGGGCCGTCGCCGAGGCGGTGACGGGGCGGCGGAGGACGAGCACCCGGGGATTCCACCACGTCGCCCCGACACCCTCGGGGACGGGCGTCAGTACGTCGGCAGGGACGGGTCGACGTCGCGGACCCACGCGAGGACGCCGCCCTCGACGTCGACCGCCTCGACCCCGCGCGAGCGCAGGAGGGCGGCCGCCTCGGCCGAGCGGGCCCCGGTCTTGCACACGACGTAGACCGGTCCGCCGCGGGGGACGTCGAGGCCGGGGAGCGGGTCGTCCGGCGTCCCGGCGCGCACCCCGTCCATCGGCAGCCACGCCGACCCGGGGATCGTCACGACCTCGCGCTCCCCCGCCTCGCGGACGTCGACGAGGAGGACGTCGCCGCGGGCGAGGACGTCGCGCAGGCCGAGCGCGGTGACGGTGGGGCGAGGGTCGGCCGGTCCGGCGTCCGCCGAGCCGTCGTCCTCGCGCGCCGAGGCCCACCCGAGGGGCCGCGTGGCGTCGGCGCCCGAGCCGCAGACGCGGCACGCCGCGTCCGCCCGCACCGGGAGGGCGTCCCAGGTCTGTCCGAGGGCGTCGTGGACGAGCAGCCGCCCGACGAGCGGCTCGCCCACGCCCGTGACGAGCTTGACGGCCTCGGTCGCCATGACCGACCCGATGCTCGCGCAGACGGCCCCGAGGACGCCGCCGACGGCGCACGACGGCACCGCGTCCGGCGGCGGCTGCCGGGGGAAGACGCAGGCGTAGCAGGGCCCCTCCCCGGCCCACCACACCGAGACCTGCCCGTCGAACCGGAACACCGAGCCCCAGACGTGCGGCACCCCGAGCCGGGCGCACGCGTCGCCCACGAGGTAGCGGGTCGGGAAGTTGTCGGCGCCGTCGAGGACGAGGTCGTAGTCGGCGACGACGTCGAGGGCGTTGTCGGCGGTGAGCCGCTCCCGGTGCTCGACGACGGTCGTCAGCGGGCTGACCGCGTGCACCGCGTCGGCGGCCGAGGCGGTCTTGGCGCGGCCGACGTCGGCGTCGCCGTGGACCACCTGGCGCTGGAGGTTCGTCGCCTCGACGACGTCGTCGTCGACGATGCCGAGGGTCCCCACCCCGGCGGCGGCGAGGTAGAGCAGCGCGGGCGAGCCGAGCCCCCCGGCCCCGACGACGAGGACCCGGGCCGCGCGCAGCCGCCGCTGGCCGGTGCTCCCGAGGTCGGGCAGGAGGAGGTGGCGCGCATAGCGCGTGCGCTCGGTGCGGTCGAGCTCGGGACCCGGCGGCACGAGCGGGGGTCGGGCCATGGCGCGACGATAACAACCGCCTGAGAGACCATCCCCCGTCCGGTCGTTACCCGTCCGTAGGATGCACACCTGACGTCGGCGACGAAGGACGAGGATGACCAGCACGCACACGACCCAGCGGGGCCAGCGGATGCCGCGCAGCGAGCGCCGCGCCCAGCTCCTCGAGGCCGCCCAGGCGGTCTTCGTCCAGTCCGGGTACCACGCCGCCGCCATGGACGACATCGCCGACCGGGCGGGGGTGTCCAAGCCCGTGCTCTACCAGCACTTCCCGGGCAAGCTCGACCTCTACCTCGCCCTGCTCGACAAGCACTGCGAGACCCTCGAGGGGCTCGTCCGCGAGGCACTCGCGGTGGGCGGCGACAACGAGGTCCGCGTCGAGCGCACCGTCGCCGCGTACTTCGACTTCGTCACCCGTGAGGGCGCCGCCTTCCGGATGGTCTTCGAGTCCGACCTCACGAGCGTCCCCCAGGTGCGCTCGCGGCTCGACGCCGTCGAGATGAACTGCGCCGAGGCGATCGCCGAGGTCATCGCGCAGGACACGGGCGTCGACGACGAGCGCGCCCTCCTCCTCGGGTCGGCCCTGGCCGGCATGGCCCAGGTGAGTGCGCGGCACTGGCTCGCCCAGGGCGGCGACGTCGGCGAGGCGGAGGCGGCCGCCATCATCACGGCGCTCGCCTGGCGCGGCCTCGGCTCCTTCCCCAAGGTCGAGCCCTGATCCGCCCGCAGCGAACACGGCGGCGCGCCCGCCGGGTCGCGGAATGCGTCGGTCGGGCCGCGGGTTAGCCTGAGCCCGACGTGCGCGGCGAGACCGCGCACCCCCGAACGAAAGGTGTGCACCCGTGGAGGTCACCATCGGCGTCCAGAACGTCGCCCGCGAGCTCACGGTCGAGACCGAGTCCGACGCGGCCGCGGTCACCGAGGCCGTCGAGGCCGCGCTGCGCGACGGCGGCGTCCTCAAGCTCACCGACAGCCGTGGCCGCAACGTCCTCGTCCCGGGCTCGGTCATCGGCTGGGTCCAGGTCGGCGAGAACGAGAAGGGCAAGGTCGGCTTCTCCGTCTGAGGCCCGAATCTGCGCTGGTCACCGTCCCCCACTGTGCTGCGGGACGCGGCTAGCATTCGGAGTCGCATCCGGGCTCTGCCCGGATCGGGACGGGGCGACCGCCCCGATCTCGCACGCATCGTCACGTGGGTCTCCAGACCCAGAAGGAGCAGCCACATGTTGACCACGATCATCGTCACCGTCATCCTCGGAGCCATCATCGGCGCCTTGGCCCGCCTCGTCCTGCCGGGCAAGCAGAACATCTCGACCGTCGTCACGGTCATCCTCGGCATCCTGGGCGCCCTCATCGGCAGCTGGGTGTGGACCGGACTGCTCAACAAGGGCGACACCAGCGGCATCGACTGGATCGCGCTGATCATCGGCGTCATCGTCGCCGCCGTCCTCATCGTCATCTACGAGCGGGTCGTCGCCGGTCGCGGCACCAAGCACGTCTGACGCGCCTCCCCGCGCGTGACGCGGCCCCCGTCCCACCCGGGACGGGGGCCGCGTCGCGTGCTCAGGCGGCCAGGCCGAGGCGCGCCATCCGCGCCTGGTGCTCGTCGGTGAGCCGGACGAACATCTGGCCGACCTCGGCGAGGTCGACGCCACCGCCGACGAGGAGGGCCGACATCGCGTCGCGCTCGACGGCGACGGCCTGGGCCTGCGAGAGCGCCTCGCCGAGGAGGCGCCGCCCCCAGAGGGCGAGGCGCCCGCCGGCGGTGCGGTCGGTCTTGAGGGTGTCGCGCACGACCCCGACGACGAAGTCGGCCTGTCCCTCGTCGCCGAGGGCCCGCTCCATGACGGCCCGGGTGTCGTCGTCGACGAAGCGCGACATCTCGCGGTAGAAGTCCTTGGCGATGCCGTCGCCGACGTAGGCCTTGACGAGGCCCTCGAGCCAGCCCTTGGGCCGGGTGCGCTCGTGGTAGGCGGCGAACGGCACGACGAAGGGCGCCATCGCGCTCTCGGGGTCGATGCCGTGGCTGCGCATGTGGTCGACGAGCTGGGTGAACTGGACGTACTCGGTGTTGGCCAGCCCGGCCATCGCCGACTTCAGCGCGATCGTCGGGGCGATGTCGGAGTCGACGGCCATCCGGGTGAACGCGGTGAGCTCGCCGTAGGCCAGGACGCCGAGGAGGTCGACGACGGCGGCCTGGTAGGCGGGGTCGTCGATCGAGGTCTGCTCCACGGCACCGGAGCCTAACGGTAGGATGGGCCGCGTCCACGGTGCCCGGTCGGCACGCACGTGCAAGCCATTGATACGTGGTGGGCGCCCGGCCCTCGCCGTGGCGCGCACCCCTCGAAGACCTCCGATCGGCCCGCAGCCCCATGCGCCGGCGCCCCTGCGCGCCTGCTGACCGGAAGAGTTCCATGACCGACGTCACCGACGCCCCCGCGGGCGAGACGGTGGAGGCCCCCGCGGTCGCCGCCCCGCCCGCCCCCTCGTTCTCCGACTTCCCGATCCACGCCGACATCGTCTCGGCCCTCGCGAAGCACAACATCACCTCGCCGTTCCCGATCCAGGCGATGACCCTGCCCGTCGCCCTCTCCGGCCACGACATCATCGGCCAGGCCAAGACCGGCACCGGCAAGACCCTCGGCTTCGGGATCCCGATCCTCAACCGCGTCGTCTCCCCGCGCGACGACGCCTTCGCGACCCTCCCCCACGCGGGCAAGCCGCAGGCCCTGGCCGTCGCGCCGACCCGCGAGCTCGCCGTCCAGGTCTCCAACGACCTCGAGCGCGCCGGTGCCGACCGCGGCATCCGCGTCCTCACCGTCTACGGCGGCCGGGCGTACGAGCCGCAGGTCGAGGCGCTCAAGCGGGGCGTCGAGGTCGTCGTCGGCACCCCCGGCCGCCTCATCGACCTCGCCAAGCAGGGCCACCTCGACCTCGGCCACGCCCGCATCGTCGTGCTCGACGAGGCCGACGAGATGCTCGACCTCGGCTTCCTCCCCGACGTCGAGCGCATCCTCGCCCTGACGCCGGCCGCCCGCCAGACGATGCTCTTCTCCGCGACGATGCCCGGTGCGGTCGTCGCGCTGGCCCGTCGCTACATGAACCAGCCGACGCACATCCGGGCGATGGCCAACGACGACGGCCAGGACAGCCACACCGTCGCCGCGGTCGAGCAGTTCGTCTATCGCGCCCACGCCATGGACAAGGTCGAGATGCTCGCCCGGATGCTCCAGGCCGAGGGCCGGGGCCTGACCATCGTCTTCAGCCGCACCAAGCGCACCGCGGCCAAGGTCGCCGACGACCTCACCGAGCGCGGCTTCGCGGCGGCCGCCATCCACGGCGACCTCGGCCAGGGCGCCCGCGAGCAGGCCCTGCGCGCCTTCCGCAACGGCAAGGTCGACATCCTCGTCGCCACCGACGTCGCGGCGCGCGGCATCGACGTCGAGAACGTCACGCACGTCATCAACTACCAGTGTCCCGAGGACGAGAAGACCTACGTCCACCGCATCGGCCGCACCGCCCGCGCGGGGAACACCGGCATCGCCGTCACCTTCGTCGACTGGGACGACATCCCGCGCTGGGGCCTGATCAACAAGGCCCTCGACCTCGGCATCCCCGACCCGCAGGAGACCTACTCCTCCTCGCCCCACCTCTTCAGCGACCTCGACATCCCCGCGGGGACCAAGGGCCGCCTGCCCCACGCGAAGCAGACCCGCGAGGGCCTGGGCGCCGAGGTGCTCGAGGACCTCGGCGAGACCGGCAAGTCCTCCGGGCGCCGTCCCGCCGGTGGCGACCGCGGTGGCCGTGGTGGCGACCGCGGGGGCGACCGCGGGGGCGACCGCGACCGTGGTGGCCGCGGCGGAGACCGCGGTGACCGCGGCGGCCGTCCGGCGACCGCCCCCGAGTCGACCGACGCCCCGCGCGCCACCCGCAACCGCAGCCGTCGTCGCACCCGCGGCGGACGCCCGGCCGGCGAGACCGCCAGCTGAGCGACGCCCGCGACGCAGCGAACCCCCGGCGGACCGAGTCCGCCGGGGGTTCGTCGTGCGGGGGCCGCGTCGTCAGGACGTGGCGGCGATGGTGCTGGTGTCGATGACGTAGCGGTAGCGGACCTTCGAGCCGACGACCTTGTCGTAGGCCGCGTCGACCTCGTCGGCCGAGATGACCTCGACGGTGGCGCCGATGCCGTGCTCGGCGCAGAAGTCGAGCATCTCCTGGGTGCCCTTGATGCCACCGATGTTCGAGCCGGTGAGCACCTTGTCGCCCAGGATGAGCGACCCGAAGTTCAGCGACTGGTCGTTCTCGGGCAGGCCGACCATGACGAAGGTGCCGAACGGCTTGAGCAGGCGCAGGTAGGCGTCGACGGGCAGGTCGGCCGAGACGGTGCAGACGATGAGGTCGAACGCCCCGCGCAGGTCCTTGAACGTCTGCTGGTCGCTCGTCGCGCGGTAGTCGGCGGCACCGAACGCGCGGCCGTCGTCCTCCTTGGACAGGCTCTGCGAGAGCACCGTGACGTCGGCGCCCAGCGCGGCGGCGATCTTGACGCCCATGTGGCCGAGGCCGCCCATGCCGACGACGGCGACCTTCTTCCCGGGCCCGGCGCCCCACCGCACGAGCGGGGTGTAGGTCGTGATGCCGGCGCACAGCAGGGGCGCGGCCTCGGAGAGCTCGATGCCCTCGGGGATGCGCAGGACGAAGCGCTCGCTGACGACGACCTGCTGGGCGTAGCCGCCCGTGGTCCACTCGCCGTCGTAGCCCTGCGCGTTGTAGGTGCCGACCGACCCCTTGGTGCAGAAGTTCTCGTGGTCGTCGAGGCACAGCTCGCACTCGCCGCACGAGTCGACGAGGCAGCCGACACCGACCCGGTCGCCGACGGCGTACGCGGTGACCGCGTCACCGACGGCGGCGACGGTGCCGGCGATCTCGTGGCCGGTGACGAGCGGGAAGTGGGCGGCGCCCCACTCCTCGCGGACGGTGTGGATGTCGGAGTGGCAGATGCCGGCGTAGGCGATGTCGATGCGGACGTCGTCGGGGCGCAGGTCGCGGGTCTCGATGGTTCCCTGGCGGAACGCGCCCTTCGGCTCGTCGACGATGATGGCGGGGACGGTCGTGGTCATGCCCCCAGCCTAGGCGGGCACGAGGGCGAGGGAGACCTCGCGGTAGGCCTTGGCGCCCTTGCTCGACCGGGCCGTCGACAGGATCGACCGGCCGACGGCGGGGGCCTCGGCGAACCGCACGGTCTTCGGGATGGGCGGGCCGAGCACCGGCAGGTCGTAGCGCGAACCGACGTCCTCGAGGACCTCGCGCGCGTGGAGGCTGCGGCCGTCGTAGAGGGTCGGCAGGATCCCGAGGACGGTGAGCTTCTTGTTGAGGATCCTGCGGACGTCGCGCACCGTGTCGAGGAGCTGGCCGACCCCGCGGTGGCTGAGCATCTCGCACGGCATCGGGATGACGAGCCCCTGGGCCGCGGTGAGGGCGTTGAGGGTGAGGACGCCCAGGCTCGGTGAGCAGTCGAGGAGGATGACGTCGTAGTCCTTGCGCACCGGGGCGAGCGCCCCCTGGAGGACGTACTCGCGCGCCGGGCGCGAGAGCAGGACGGCCTCGGCGCCGGCGAGGTCGATGGTGCTCGGCACGAGGTCGACGCCCTCCTCGCAGCGCACGACGACGTCGGCGAGGTCGGTGCCGCCGACGAGGACGTCGTGGACCGACGCGTCGACGGCGTCGGGGTCGACGCCGAGGCTGAAGGTGAGGCAGGCCTGCGGGTCGAGGTCGACGAGGAGGACGCGCAGCCCGCGCTCGGCGAAGGCGGCGCCGAGGGAGGCCACGGAGGTGGTCTTGGCGACGCCGCCCTTCTGGTTGGCGAGGGCGATGATCGTGGCCTTGGCCTTGCGGGGGCGGGCGGCCGGGCGGGGGGACGCCATCGGGGGGCCTTTCATCAGGTCCGCGGGACGGGTCTGCATCCTCTCACCCGGACAGGACGAACCGACGGAAGGCCTCCGCCGACGGCAGGAGCGGGCGCCCGGCCACCCACGCCAGACCCACCTCGCGCTGGGCCCCGGCGTCGGTGAGCGGGAGCATCCGAGTGCGCGCGAAGGTCGTCGGGGCCGGCAGGCCGGTCGCCGGCACCACCCCGACGCCGAGCCCCGCGGCGACGAGGCCGCGCACGGTGGGCAGGTCCTCGGCCTCGTAGGCGACGTCGGGCTCGAAGCCCGCCGCCGCGCACAGCTCGAGGGTCTGGGTGCGCATCGTCGACGGGGCCGTGCGCACGACGAACGGCTCGGCCGCCACCTCCTCCAGGGACACGGCGTCGCGGTCGGCGAGCCGGTGGCCGGGGTGGACGGCGAGGACGAGGGGCTCCACGAGGACACGGGCCCACTCGACGTCGGCCTGGTGCACCCGGTGGGCCGTGAGCTCGACGTCGGCCCGACGGGTGGCGAGGAGCGGCGAGACCCGGCCGGCCTCCCCCACCGCGGTCCGCTCGAGGACGACCCGCACCCGGGGCCGCTCCCGCCGGAAGTCGCGGACCAGCCCGGGGACGAGCCACGAGCCGAGGCTGAGGGGGAAGGCGAGGGTGACGACGCCGCCCTCGGGGTCGAGCAGCTCGCTGACCGCGGCGAGGCCGTCGTCGAGGTCGTTGACGAGGGAGTCGACGTGGCGTTTGAACGCGACGCCGGCGTGGGTCATCCGCAGGACCCGTCCCGAGCGGCGCAGCAGCGGGGTCCCGACCTCGCCCTCGAGGCGGGCCAGGGCCCGCGAGACACCGGGCTGGCTCACGCCGAAGACGTCGCTCACCTCGGTGACGGTGTAGCCGTCGGCGACGAGCTGGAACCAGCGCAGGGCATCGGTGTCCACATCCATGACGATAGTGCATGGGTCACATGTACCGATTTCATTGGACGCATGAGAAGCGAGTCCCGACACTGGAGACATGAGCACCTCCCAGCTGTGGACCACCGTCAAGGACGAGCTGCGCGCCCGGCGCGAGGCCCGTGAGCGCGTCGCCTCCCTCCGGGCCGACCTCGCCCACTACCGCACCCCCGCCGAGATCGACGACCTCATGGCCGCCGTCGACGCGCAGGAGGGCCCGGAGGCCGAGCTGATCCGCTCCGTCCTCTCGGACAACCTGCGCGCCTGGCAGGCCCGGATCAGCGCCTGAGCGAGGTCACTCGCCGGGCGTGGCGTCGATGACCGTCTCGGGCACGACGCGCAGCCCGATGGGACCCGGGTTCCACGCGACCTCCCAGCGGAACCCGTCGGGGTCGGCGAAGTACCCGGTGTAGCCACCCCACTCGCGCACGACGGCCTCGCCGACGGCGGCACCCGCCCGGCGCGCGAGCTCGAGCACGGCGTCGACCTCGCGCGGATGCGCGACGTTGTGCGCCAGCGTCATCGGCACGACTCCCGGCCCGGACAGGGCGGGCTCCCCCACCTCGGCCTCGAAGGCCGCCCGGTCCCACAGGGACAGCACGAGGCGCTCGCCGACGGGGACCATGAGCACCTCCCCCGGCACGTCGAGCTCGGGCTCCCACCCGAGGCCGTCGACGTAGAACGCGCGCGTGCGCTCGAGGTCGGTGACCGCCAGGGTCACGAAGCTCACTCGCTGGTCCACCGGGGCTCCTTCCGGTCGTCGGCGTCGTCGAGCGCCGCCCAGTCGGACTTCTCGGGCCCCGCGAGCTGGCCCTCGGGGCAGTGCGCCCGCAGGTCGCACCAGCCGCAGAGCGGACCGGGCCGCGGCGGGAACAGCTCGCTGTCGGCGCCCTTCTCGGCGTGGTCGCGGTCGGCACGGCGGGCGTCGCGGGCGATGGAGCGGGCCTGCTCGACCTTGCGGGCCAGCGACTCGGGGGTGTGCTCGTGCCCGACCACCGTCCCGCTCGGCACGTGGTGGAGCTCGACGCGCAGCGTGCGGCGGCGGAACATCTTCCAGACGGCGGCGGCGTAGAGCGCGAGCGGCAGGGAGGTGCGGGCGTCGTCGGCGGTGGGGACGACCCGCGAGGTCTTGTAGTCGACGACGACGAGCTCGCCGTCGCGGTCGTCGAGGCGGTCGACCCGCCCGGTGAGGCGCAGCTCGCCGCTGACGAACGAGACGGTGCGCTCGACGCCGACCGGCTGGCGGGCGGGGTCGACGTCGGCGAGGTAGCCCGTGACGGCCTCGCGCATCCGCCCCCGCCACTGCGCCGACTGCGCGGCGTCGCGGAAGCCGACGTCGATCCAGGCGCGGTCGACGAGCCCGGCGCCGGCGTCGGGGCGGCGCTCCGGGAGGTCCCACCAGTCGCGCAGGGCGTGGTGGACGGCGTTGCCGACCGAGGTGTGGGCCCGCTGGCGCCGCTTCTCGGGCGACGGGCGGTCGAGGTACTGGAGGCGGTAGCGGCGCGGGCAGTCGAGAAAGGCGAGCAGCTTGCTCGGGCTCGCCGCCCAGAGCGGCTCGGGCACGCCGGTGAGGGGCAGGGCGGCCTGCCCGGCCCCGACCCCCTCGACGACGCTCCCCGGATCCATGTCCGCAGACGCTAGCGCCGGGGACCGACGGCCCCTACGCTGGACACGTCAGGTGCGTATGACGAGACAGGTTGCACGATGAGCAACGAGTTGCCGACCGTCGCCCTCGCCCGTCTCCTCGAGGGGGCGCGGTACGAGGTCATGCCCACGGCCTCGATCGCCGACACGGTCCGCGCCCACGTCCCGACCTCCGTCCCCGTCACCGTCACGGCCGCGCCGGGCAAGGGGCTGGCCGCCACCCTCGACCTCGCGACCTCCCTCGCCGACTCCGGCTACCGCGTCGTGCCGCACCTCGCCGCCCGGATGGTCTCGGGGCGGGCCGAGCTCGTCGAGATCGTCGCGCGGCTCAAGGAGCACGACGTTACCGCCGTGTTCGTCCCCGCCGGCGACGCCGACCCCCCGGCTGGGCCCTACCACGGTGCCGTCGACCTCCTGCGCGACCTCGACGAGGTCGGGCACCCGTTCACCCACGTCGGCATCACGGGCTACCCCGAGTCGCACCCCACCATCGACGACGACGTCACCGTCCAGGCGATGTGGGACAAGCGGCGCCACGCCACGCACGTCGTGTCGAACATGACCTTCGACGCCGAGCACCTCGCGACGTGGTGCGAGCGCGTCCGCCGGCGCGGGGTGACCCTCCCCCTCCTCGTCGGCGTCCCGGGCCCCGTCGAGCGCACCAAGCTCCTCGGCATGGCGACGAAGATCGGTGTGGGAGAGTCACTTCGGTTCCTGCGCAAGCAGCGGTCGGTCTTCGCCCGCATCGCCGCCCCCGGCTTCTCCACCGACCGGTTCGTCAGCCGGGTGGCGGCCCTCGCGGCGAACGAGGCCCTGGGCATCGAGGGCCTGCACGTCTTCACCTTCAACCAGGTCGAGGTCATCGAGGCGTGGCGCCGCCGGATGCTCGAGGAGGCCGTCGAGGCCCGGAGCCGTCCACGGTGACCCCGTGTCCTAGCGTGGGACCGTGACGAACCGACTGCTGGCCCTGCTCGACGGGCGCCCCGCCGTGTTCGACGGCGGCTACGGCTGGCTCCTCCAGGACCGCGGGCTGCCCATGGGCGAGTGCGCCGAGTCGTGGAACCTCGTCAACGGCGAGGCCGTCGCCGCGCTGCACGACGAGTACGCGGCCGCCGGCGCCCGCATCATCACGACGAACACCTTCGGGGCCACCGAGCCCCGGCTGGCCCAGCACGGCCTGTCCGGGCGCACCGAGGAGGTCAACCGGGCGGGCGCCGCGCTGGCCCGCGGCGTCGCCGACCGCCACGGCGCCCTCGTCGCCGGCGACATCGGTCCCACCGGAGAGCTGCTCGAGCCGCTCGGCGCGCTCACCGAGGACGACGCGACGGCGCTGTTCGCCGACCAGGTCCGCGGCCTCGTCGCCGGGGGTGCCGACCTCCTCCTCGTCGAGACGATGAGCGACCTCGGCGAGGCCCGTGCGGCGCTCGCCGCGGCTCGCGCCGTCGCCCCCGACCTGCCGGTCGCCGTCACCCTGTCCTTCGACACCAACCTGCGCACGATGATGGGCGTCACCCCGGCGGCCGCCGTCACCGCGCTCGTCGCCGACGGCGCCGACGCCGTGGGCGCGAACTGCGGGCGCGGCCCCGACGAGATGCGCACCATCGCCGAGCAGCTCGCCGCGGCACGTCCCGAGGGCGTCCTGCTCGTCGCCCAGTCCAACGCCGGGCTGCCCGAGCTCTCGGGCGCCGACTTCGTCTACACCGTCGGGCCCGAGGCGATGGCCGAGCACGCGCTGGAGCTGCGCGAGCTCGGCATCGACGTCATCGGCGCCTGCTGCGGGTCCTCGCCCGAGCACGTCCGGGCGATGGCCGCGGCCCTCGCCACCGGCTGAGGGCCGCGTTCCGGCTCAGCCCATGACCGCCGCCACGGCCCGGGCGGTGCGGTGCCCGAGGTCGTAGCCGTCCTCCATCGCGTCCCTGAAGTGCAGGCCGCCCCAGATGCGGGCGTGGAACGCGTCGTGCTCGAGCCCGTCGAGCGTGTAGGTGCGCTCCAGACCCATGACCGGGTTGCGCAGCGCCAGGCGGACGTCGTTCCCGAGCATCGCGCGCAGCGTCTCGGCGAACGGCGCCGTGACCGAGGCGTGGCCGCTGACGTAGTCGCTGTAGGCGGGGTTGGGGATCAACGGGGCCCACGCGGCGTCCTGGACGGTCATCGTGTCGCCGTCGTCGGCGATGTGGATCGCCTGGAACGGGCGCCAGAAGCCGACGTCGAACTTCAGCCGCCACGCGGCGATGACCGAGGTGGACGTCGCCGCGTCGAGCCGGGCGAACAGGTGGGTCGTCGCCGCCAGGCTCAGCGGCTCGGCGTCGAGGTGGCGGCACAGCGCGTCGCGGTACTGCAACGGGGTGATGTAGTTGAGGAACTGCGCCGTCTGGGTCTGCCACGCGGTCCGCATGGTCGACGTCGCCGAGCCGAGGAGGCGCACCTCGTCGTAGTGCGCGCGGTAGGCCGGCGTGCCGACGGCGTCCGGCCCGTCGAGGACGACGGGGGCGATGGAGACGACCGGGCGGAGGAAGCCCACCCAGGCCGCGGCCATGACGCCACCGGTCGGCGGCTGCCAGACGCCGATCCCCGGGGGCTTCGAGTAGACCCTCGACGCGTCGAGGTAGCCGTCACCGGCACGGGACGCGATCATCGCCGCCGCGGCGGCCTTCCCGATGCGCACGCCCTTGGCCTTGGCGGCGACGTTCGGGACCCGCGCCAGGCTGGCCGCGAGGTCGGCGTCGAGCTGGCCCGAGAACGCCCCGTAGTACCTGACGAGGACGTCGTGCGCGGCGGACGCCACGGCGGCGCGCGCCGCGTTGGCGCCCATCCCGTGCGTCGCGCGCACGGCGGCGTCGACCGCCAGCGAGGTGAACGCGAGCGGGTGCACGCCGATCGGCGGGGGCGAGCCGCCGTCGAGGAAGATCGTGCGCAGGGCGATGCGCTGCCAGGCGACGGCGACCGACGACGGTGCGGCCGGGCCGGCGCTCGCGGAGGTGGCCTCGGCCCAGACGGCCAGGGGTGCGGAGAGGGCGGCGCCGAGGACGACGGTGCGGCGGCGGACGAGCATGGTGGCCTCCCGGGTTGACGACGTGGTCGTGTCCCAGTGTCGACAGCGCTCGAGCGCAGGGACATTCGCCGTCAGGCGAAGGTCCCGGTCCGCTCCACCGCGTGGAGTTCGGCGTCACGCCCCACCGCGGCGACGGCGGCCACCCGGTTGGTGACGCCGAGCTTCCGGTAGGCGTTCTCCAGGTGCTTGCGCACCGTGCACGGGGCGATGAAGAGCCGCTCGGCGACCTCGGCGTTCGAGCGCCCGACGGCCACTTCGCGCAGGACCCGCCGCTCCTGCACCGTGAGGGACAGGGGCATGGCGGCCGCCGGGTGCGCACGCAGGAGGCGCTCGAGGGCGGGCGCGACGAGGCCGACGATGGCCTCCTCGCGGGCCGAGAAGGGGTCCGGGCGGGCCATCCAGAGCTCGACGAGGTGGCGCCCGCGGCGCACCCGGACGAGGAGGACCTCGGCCCCGGGACCGTGGTGGTCGTGGTCGAGGTGCGGGTACCAGCCGACCCGGTGGACCCCGAGCGGGAGCGTCAGGTCGGCGTCCCCGGGGTCGACGAGGACGACGCCCGAGGACTGCGAGCCGACGAGCCGGGCGAGGTGGCGCAGCACGACGTCACCGGGCGGGGCGGCCTCCGGGTCGGGTTCGGCGGCGATGATGGCGCGCACCGAGGCCTGCTCGGTCTCGTGCAGCATCAGCCGGGTCATGGCGGCCCCTCTCCTCGCCGGTCCACGCTAGCGACGACGCCGACCTGCGGCCATGGCCCGTCGGGGCCATGGCCGCGGGTCCGGAGGGGTCCGAACGGGCCGGTCAGGCGGCGCGTCGGGCCAGGGCGAGCCCGGCCTCGACGGCGGCCTCCTCGGCGGTCTTGCGCAGGAGCGTGCCGAGCTCGAGGAACTCGTCGAGGGCGGGGTTGACGCCGGCGAGGGTCATCTCGCGCTCGACGAGGGTGAGGTCGGCGCCCCAGACGTCGACGAGGACACGGCGCAGGTAGTCGGTGCTGTGGTCCCACCCCTCCTTCGGCGTCCCCGGGGCGTAGGAGCCGCCGCGGGTCACGAGCGCGACGACCGGGGTGCCCTCGAGGAGCCGGCTGCCGGGCTCGGCCCCGGCGATGGCGAGGTCGATCCAGGCCTTGACGTGCTGGGAGACGCCCCAGTTGTACAGCGGCAGGGCGAGGACCGCCGCGTCGGCGTCGCGCAGCTCGGCCGCGAGCGTCGCGGCGAGGGCGAGGGCGACGACCTGCTCGGGTGAGCGGTCGGCCTCCGGCGTGAAGGAGCCGCCGATGGCGAGCAGCCAGGCGTCGGCGGGCAGCGGGTCCGCCCCGAGGTGGCGGCGCACGACGGGCTCGTCGGGACGGGCGGCCGCGTGGTGCTCGAGGACGAGGTCGGCGAGCGCGCTGCTCGCCGAGCGCGGGCCCTGGATGCTGGCGTCGATGCGCAGGACGGTCATGGAGGTCTCCTCAGGAATGGTGACTTGAATGTTCAAGTAGTGCCGGACCACCGTACGTCGAAGGACTTGAATGTTCAACCCAGGGGTAGACTGGGCCCATGTCCCCTGTCCGCGACACCGCCGCCGGCACCTCCGCCGACGCCTCGGCCGCCGGGCCCGTGCCCTGGCTCGACGACGCCCAGCTCCACGACTGGCGCTCGCTCATGTCGCTCGTCGCGGTGCTGCCGAGCGCCCTCGACACCCAGCTCAAGCGCGACGCGGGCGTCAACGCCTTCGAGTACCACGTCCTCGCCGCGCTGTCCGAGGCCCCCGAGCGCACCCTCCAGCTGAGCGACCTGGCCCACCTCTCCCGCGGGTCGCTGTCACGCCTGTCGCACGCGGTCACCCGCCTCGAGCGCGACGGCTGGCTCACCCGCACCCTCTGCACCGGCGACGGCGCCGGCCGGCGGGTCGAGGCGCGGCTGACCGAGGCGGGGTGGGCGAAGATCCGCGAGACCGCGCCCGGTCACGTCCGCGAGGCCCGCCGCCTCGTCGTCGACGTCCTCTCCGAGGCCGAGCTGCGGACCCTCGGGGCCGCCGCCCGCAAGGTCGCGAAGGCGGCCGGGCTCGACCTCGAGTCGTGCGACGGCGACGCCACGTGCGCCGGTCCTTCCTGCTAGCCCCTCGCCCTCAGGCGCGCTCGGCCAGGAGGTCGGCCAGGGCGCGGTCGAGGCCGCCGGCTCCGGTGTGCCGCACCTCGAGCGGCAGGCCGATGCGCTCGGCCGCCTCGTGCGCGAGCGTCCTCAGCTCCGCCTGCTCCGCGGGGTCGCTCGTCTGGACGAGCCACACGACCCGGGTGTAGTGCCGGAAGTAGTCGTCCCGCAGCTCGGGGTGGCGGTCCAGCCCCAGCTCGTGGATGACGGTGCGGGAGAACGACCTCACGAGGAAGTCGGTGAGCAGGTAGGTCCCCGGCTCGTCGGTGGTCAGCGACTCGACGGTCGGCGGCCCCGCGAAGAGGTCGTAGCAGTGCAGGCCGGGCAGCCGCTCGACACCCAACCGGTCGCAGACGGCGTCGAGGGCGCCGTAGGTGCCGCAGTCGGCGTACCCGACGGCGACCCGGTCGTAGCGCGAACGGAGCTCGCCGACCATCCGCTCGACCTCACCCGCGATGCGTTCCGGGCGGTTGTGGAGCAGGGGCGGCAGGGGGTGGACGTCCACCGCCCAGCCGTGCCGCGCGACGGCGTCGGCGGCCGGCTGGGCGATGGCGCCGCACGCGACGAGCGCCACCCGGGCGCGTGCGGCACCCCGGTCCTCAGACCGGGAAGGCGAGCTGGTCGACGAAGCGGTCGTTGAAGTCGGGGCGGTCGGAGAGCTCGACATAGCGCACCTCCTCGAGCAGTGCGTCGGCGCCGGCCCGCTCGCGGGCCGACAGGAGCACCATCTTCGCCCCCTCGCCGGCGACGTTGCCGGCCGAGACGATCCGCAGCACCGGCAGCTTCGGGACCAGCCCGATCCGCACGGCCGACGCGGGCGAGAGGTAGGAGCCGAACGAGCCGGCGAGGAGCACCTGCTGGACGTCGCGCGGCTCGACCCCGAGCTCCTCGAGGAGCAGGGTCCACCCGGTGGAGATCGCCGCCTTGGCGAACTGCAGCTCGCGCACGTCGCGCTGAGAGAGGTAGACCGACTCGGTCGTCGGGGCGTCGGGGGTCGGCCGGTGGAGGACGAAGACCCGCTCCCCCGCCCCGACCGTCGTCAGCCGTGGAGCCAGGAGCGGGAGGTCGCGGGCGGCGTCCTCCTCGGGGACGAACCGTCCGGAGGCGTCGAGCAGCCCGACCCGCCACAGCTCGGCGACGGCGTCGACGAGGCCGGAACCGCACAGGCCCCGCGGCTCGACGTCGCCGATGACCCCGAGCGTCACCGCCGCGTCGGCGTCCTGCGCGGCGGGGTCGAGCTTGATGACCTCGATCGCGCCGTCGGCCGCGCGCATCCCGCACCGGATGGCGCCGCCCTCGAAGGCCGGTCCGGCGGGCGCGGCGGTGGTGACGATGCGCTCGCCGTCGCTGAGGGCGATCTCGCAGTTGGTCCCGACGTCGATGAACAGGCGCACCCGCTTGTCGCGGTCGAGCCCGCTCGCGAGCATCCCGGCGACGATGTCGCCGCCGACGTAGGCCCCGAGGGCCGGGAAGAGCACGGCCCGGGCACCGGGGTGGACGGTGAGGCCGAGGTCGGTGGCCATGAGCATCGGCCAGTCGGCGCTCACCTGGATGAACGGGGCGACACCGAGCGGCTCGGGGTCGATGCCGAGGAGCAGGGCCGTCATCGTCGCGTTGCCGGCCAGCGCGACCTCGTACACCTCCTCGGGCGCGATCCCACCCTCGGTGAGCACCTCGTCGGCGAGCTCGGCGAGGGTCTGCTGGGCCAGGGAGGTGAGCCGGCCGAGGGCCTCGGGGTCCATCATCGTCGCGCTGATCCGGGTGATGACGTCGCCGCCGAAGGGCTGCTGCTTGTTGAGGATCGACGACACCGCCACCGGCGTGCCGGTCTCGAGGTCGAGCAGGGTGGCGACGACGGTCGTCGTGCCGAGGTCGTAGGCGATGGCGTGCCGCCGACCGGTGGTGTCGCCGGGCTCGACGTCGATGAGGGTCTCGTCGACGACGACCGCGGTCACCTTGAAGTCGCTGTCGCGCAGCACCTTCGGCAAGCGCCTCAGGGCGTGGAGGTCGGGCTCGATGGTGAGGTCCTCGATGGCGTCACGGAGCCGGCGGAGGTCGGTGCGCTGGTCGGCGAGGGTGGGCTCGGTCAGCTCGACGTACCGCTTCTGGACCGCGGGCCGCAGGATGACCTGGCGCCCGACGCCGACGGTCGAGGCCTTCGGGCGGGTCACGAGGGGCGGGACCTCGAGCCCGAGGTCGTGGGTCGCCTTGACGAGGCACGCGAGCCGCCAGCCGTCGCCCACCTGCTCGTCGGAGAAGGTGCGCCGGTCGTGGCGGGTGACCGGCGCACTGCCCGACGTCACCCGCACGAGGCACTTGCGGCACGTGCCGTGACCGCCGCAGGTCGAGTCGATGGCGATGCCGTTCCACGACGCGGCGTCGAAGACCGACACCCCCGGCGGCACCCGCACCGTGCGGTTGGCGGGCGTGAAGCTCAGCTGCACCCGACCGGTGCCCTCATGGGCCTCCTCGCCCGAGCCGACGGTCGGGGGCGGCTCGAGGAGGCCCTCGCGCCGCATCCCGTCGACGACGTCCTCGAACGGCGCTCCCGGACCGCGCTCGCCGCTCACGCCGTTCCGGCGGCCACGGTCGCGGCCTCGGCGGCCGCCGCCTCCGCTGCCTGCGCGGCCTGGCGGCGGCGGTGCGTGGCGATCCACGCCGAGCCCCACTCGTCGTTGCCGAGGAGGAGGTCGGCCGCCCGCACGGCGTCGACGACGTGCGGGGTGCGGGCGTCCATGATCGCGCTCGTCATGCCGGCGGACATCGCGAGCGGCAGCCAGGCGCCGTTGATCGCGTGCCGGCCGGGCATGCCGAAGCTGACGTTGGACGCGCCGCACGTGGTGTTCAGGCCCCATCGCTCGCGGATGCCGCGGATGACCTCGAGGGTCACCCGGCCCACCGTCGAGTCGGCGCCGATCGGCATGGCGAGGGGGTCGATGACGATGTCGTCGATCGCGATCCCGTACTCCTGCGTGGCGACCCGGACGATCTTCTCGGTCAGCAGGAGGCGCTTCTCGGCCTCCATCGGGATCTCGTCGTGGTCGTTGGGCAGCGCGACGATCGCGGCGTCGTACTTCTTGACGAGCGGCAGGATCGCCTCGAGCCGGTCGTCCTCGGCCGTCACCGAGTTGACGAGGGCACGCCCCTGGTAGGTGGCGAGCCCGGCCTCGAGCGCCTCGACGACCGAGGAGTCGATGCAGATCGGCAGGTCGGTGACCCGCTGGACGAGCTGGATCGCCCGCACGAGCAGGTCGGCCTCGTCGGTGAGGGGGACGCCCATGTTGATGTCGAGCACGTCGGCCCCGCCGGCGACCTGGGAGGCGACGTCCTTCTCGATGATCGACAGGTCGCCCTCGCGCAGGGCCTTCTGGAGCACGGGGCGACCGGTGGGGTTGATCCGCTCGCCGATGACGCAGAACGGCTGGTCGGCCGCGATGACGACCTCCTTGGTCGCCGAGCGCAGCACCGTGCGACGCAGGGGGGCGCTCACGCGGACACCATCGAACGGCGGGCCTCGAGCAGGGCCTTGGCCCGCTTGACGGTGGCGGACGCGTCGGAGGCGTACCCGTCGGCGCCGACCGCGTCGGCGTACTCCTGGGTGACGGGGGCGCCGCCCACCATGACGATGACCGTGTCGCGCAGGCCGGCCTTCTGGAGCGCGTTGATGTTGGCCTTGAACATCGGCATCGTCGTCGTGAGGAAGGCCGAGAAGCCGACGATGTCGGGCTGGTGCTCCTCGATCGCGGCGACGAACTTCTCGGGCGCCACCTGCACGCCGAGGTCGATGACCTCGAAGCCGGCACCCTCGAGCATGATGTTGACGAGGTTCTTGCCGATGTCGTGGACGTCGCCCTTGACCGTCCCCATGAGGAACTTGCCGATCGTCTCGACGCCGGTCTCGGCGAGGAGCGGGCGCAGCACCTCCATCGACCCGGCCATCGCGCGGCCGGCGATGAGCATCTCGGGGACGAAGAAGTCGCCGCGCTCGAACCGGGCGCCGACCTCCTCGAGGGCGGGGATCAGCGCGTCGAACAGGAGCGTTCCGGGCGCCATGTCCATGCCGAGCGCCTGGTGGGTGAGGTCGAGGACCGCGGGGCCGTTCCCGACGAGCGTCTCGTCGTACAACCCCTGGAGGATCTCGTCGGGAGTCATGCTGCGCCTTCCTGTGGGTGGTGGTCGAGACGGGCCGACAACGCCCTGGCGTGGGCGGCGACGAGGGCACCGGTGGACCGGAGGTCCGCGGCGAGCCGTGAGGTGGGACCCGAGATCCCCAGGGCGGCCACGACGGTGCCGTGGCGGCGGACGGGGGCGGCGACCCCGGTGAGGCCGGGCTCGAGCTCGTCGACCGTCGTGGCGAAGCCGTCCTGGCGGATCCCGGGCAGCTGGGCCTCGAGGGCCGCGCCGGTGGTGACCGACACGGGGGTGAGGGCCTCGAGCCGGCCCGCAGGGACCGGGAGCGCGCCGTGGGCGTAGAGGATCTTGCCGAGGGCCGAGCAGTGGGCCGGGACGTCGGTGCCGACCCAGTCGCGTGACCCGAGGTAGTAGGCGGAGTCGACCTGGGCGACCTGCACGACCGTGCCGCGGCGCGGGACACCGAGGTTCACCGTCTCGCCCGTGAGGTCGCCGAGCGCGCGCATCGTGGGCTCGGCCCCCTCGACGAGCTGGTCGTCGTCGGAACGCCGGGTGGCGTAGTGGTCGAAGAGCCCTCCGGGCGACCACCGGCCGTGGTCGTCGCGGGCGAGGAGCTCGGCGCGCTCGAGCGCCGCGAGGAGGCGTGAGGTCGTCGACCGGGCGAGCCCCGTGGCCGCCGCGAGCTCGGTGAAGGTGACGGGGCCCTCGGAGCGCACGACGCGCGCCAGCAGGTCGGCGGCCCGGTCGATCGACTGGGTGCCGGTGCCGGCGGTCGGGGTGCTCACGCGCGTCCTCTCAAAGTGGCCATCATGTGGAACCACAGTCCCACATGATGAGGCTAGGATGTGAGGTGGCTCACCGTCAACGTCGATCCGCCCGTCGAAAGGCCCCGCCCCCGATGTTCACGAACCGCATGCCCCGCTACGAGATCCTCTCGGCCGACGCCCTGGCGCAGCTCGATGCCGGCTGGCGTCGCCTCGTCACCGAGATCGGGGTGGAGTTCATGAGCGACCGGGCCCTGGACCTGTTCCGCGAGGCGGGACAGCGGGTCGAGGAGAACACCGTCTTCCTCGACCCCGAGTTCGTCCTCGAGCAGGTCGCCAAGGCGCCACGAGAGTTCGACGTCCAGGCGCGCAACCCCGCCAACAACATCCACATCGGCGGCGACTCGATGGCCTTCGGCGCCGTCTACGGCCCGCCGTTCGTCCGCGACGGCGAGATCCGCCGCGACGGGACCATGGAGGACTACCGGAACTTCGCCAAGCTGTCCCAGTCGTTCTCGGTGCTCGACTCCGCCGGCGGGGTCGTCTGCGAGCCCAACGACGCCCCGCTCGACTCGCGCCACCTCGACATGACGCTGGCCCTGATGACGCTCACCGACAAGGTGTTCATGGGCAACGTCGTCTCCGGGCCCAACGCGCGCGACGTCATCGCGATGTCGGAGATGCTCTTCGGCGGGCGCGAGGCGATCGAGGCCACCCCGGTCTCCATCAGCCTCATCAACTGCAACTCCCCGCTGCGCTGGGACGACCGGATGCTCGACGCGCTCTTCGAGTACGCCGCCGCCGCCCAGCCCGTCGTGCTGACCCCGTTCATCCTCATGGGCGCGATGTCGCCGGTCACCATCCCGGCGGCGCTCGTGCAGCAGATGGCCGAGGCCCTGTCCGGCATCGCGCTCGCGCAGCTGATCCGCCCGGGGTGCCCGGTGATCTTCGGGTCCTTCCTGTCGAACATCGACATGCAGTCGGGCTCCCCCACCTTCGGGACGCCCGAGTCGGGCATCGGACTGCTGTGCACCGGCCAGATCGCCCGCCACTTCGGCCTGCCGTTCCGCACCGGTGGCGGCCTCACCTCCTCGCAGGTCCCCGACGCCCAGGCCGGCTACGAGGCGCTGATGACGCTGATGCCGACCTTCCTCGCGGGCACCAACTGGGTCATGCACACCGCCGGGTGGCTCGAGGGCGGCCTCGTCGCCGGCTTCGAGAAGTTCGTCATCGACTGCCAGATCGTCGAGATGCTCCAGCACGAGTTCACGCCGCTCGAGATCGACGAGGGCTCGCTCGGCTTCGACGCCCACCAGGAGGTCGGCCACGGTGGCCACTTCCTCGGGTCGATGCACACGATGGAGCGCTTCCGCACCTGCTTCTACCGGCCCTTCCTCAACTCCTCCGAGAACTACGAGCGGTGGATGCGCAACGGGGCGCAGGACACGGCCACCCGGTCCGCGGCCATCTGGCGCAAGCGCCTCGAGGAGTACGAGCAGCCGGCGCTCGACGACGGCATCCACAGCCAGCTCGAGGACTTCGTGACCCGGCGTCGCCGAGAGCTCGGCGACTGAGGCAGGCTGTCCTCCCGTGGCCATCAGCGCGTTCGACCTCTTCTCCGTCGGGATCGGCCCGTCGAGCTCCCACACCGTGGGACCGATGCGGGCCGCCCACACCTTCGCCGACGGCCTCCGGTCCGAGGGGGTCCTCGAGCGCGTCGGTCGGGTGCGGGCCGAGCTCTTCGGCTCGCTCGGCGCCACCGGCCACGGCCACGGCTCGGTCAAGGCCGTCGTCCTCGGCCTCGAGGGCGAGAACCCCGAGACCACCGACCCGCGCCGGGCCGACCCGCGGCTCGAGGAGGTCCGCTCCTCGGGCGTCCTGCGGCTCGGCGGCACCCACGAGGTGGCGTGCACCGTCGACACCGACGTCGTGCTGCACCGCCGCGCGTCCCTGCCGTTCCACGCCAACGGGATGCGGTTCACGGCGTGGGAGTCGGCGACCCCGGCCGACGACGACGAGCCGCTGCTCCGGCGCGAGTACTACTCCGTCGGCGGCGGGTTCGTCCTCGACGAGGACGAGGTCGGCGGCAACCGGATCGTCCCCGACGAGACCCCGGTGCGGTACCCGTTCACGACGGGCAACCAGCTCCTCGAGCGCTGCGCCGAGTCGGGCCTGTCGATCAGCGGCGTCATGATGGCCAACGAGCTGTCGTGGCGCACCGAGGCCGAGGTCCGCTCGGGCCTGCTCCACCTCTGGGAGGTCATGCAGGAGTGCGTCGACAACGGGTGCCGCAGCACCGAAGGGGTGCTCCCGGGCGGCCTCAAGGTGCAGCGGCGCGCGCCGCGCCTGGCGCGCCAGCTGCGCTCCGAGCACGGCGGCGACCCGCTCGCGGCGATGGACTGGGTCACGCTCTACGCGCTGGCGGTGAACGAGGAGAACGCCTCGGGTGGGCGCATCGTCACGGCCCCCACCAACGGGGCCGCGGGCATCATCCCGGCGGTCCTGCACTACTACACGCGCTGGGTGCCGGGCGCGACCGACGACGAGGTCGTGGCCTTCCTCCTCACCGCCGCCGCCATCGGCACGCTGTACAAGGAGAACGCCTCGATCTCCGGCGCCGAGGTCGGCTGCCAGGGTGAGGTCGGCTCGGCCTGCTCGATGGCGGCCGGCGCCCTCGCCGAGGTCCTCGGCGGCACCCCCGACCAGGTCGAGAACGCCGCCGAGATCGGCATCGAGCACAACCTCGGCCTCACCTGCGACCCGGTCGGCGGCCTCGTCCAGATCCCGTGCATCGAGCGCAACGCCGTCGCCTCGGTCAAGGCGATCACCGCCGCTCGAATCGCGCTGCGCGGCAACGGCAAGCAGATCGTCTCGCTGGACAAGGCCATCAAGACGATGCGCGACACCGGCCGCGACATGAAGGTCAAGTACAAGGAGACCGCCCGCGGCGGGCTCGCCGTCAACGTCATCGAGTGTTGAGCGCCGCCCACCGGCCTTCCGAGACCACCTCGACGGTGTCCCCGACGACGGTGATGGCGGTCTGCTCGTCGATGACGTAGGCCGGGCCGCCGATCTCCTCGGCCCAGCGCTGCGCGTGCGCCATGGTGTTCGTCGGGAACAGGTCGAGGTGCGGGAAGATCGAGAAGTCGACGACGCCCAGGGTGCGGTCGTCCGTCGCCGCCGGCCACTCGACGAAGGAGTCGCCGATGCGCGGCGCCATGACCATGCTCCCCGCGCTCACCCCCACCCAGACGGTGTCGTCGAGCGACGGCAGCAGGTCGGCCAGCCCCGACTCGCGCACCCAGTGGGCCAGGTACGTCGCGTCGCCGCCGTCGACGAGGAGGACGTCCGCCGCCCGGACCCAGGGCACCCAGCGCTCGGGGCCGATGCTCGGCAGGGCGGTGAGCTCGAGGACGCCGAGCGAGGCCCAGCCGAGACCCGTGAGCGGACGCCAGCCCTCCTCCGCCGCGACGAGGCCGCGCACCGAGGGCGGGCCGCACATCGGGTGGCCCCACTGCGCCGTGGGGACCACGAGCGCGTGGCTCTGCTCGACGGGCTTGCCGAGGAGGTCGAGGAGCGCGGCGCGGATGCTCTGGTTCGTGACCCCGCCCGAGGTCAGCAACAGCTTCACGACGGTCATCGTAGGGCGGGCACCGTCGGCAACTCGGGTGCGCCCGGACGCCCGGTGCGCTGGACTGGGGGCATGAGCGGAGTCGACGAGCCGGGACTGCCCACGCTGTACGAGTGGGCCGGCGGGCTCGTCGCGCTGCGCCGGATGATCGAGCGCTTCTACGACCGCGTCGAGGCCGATGACGAGCTCTCGGGCTTCTTCCCCGGCGGCGTCTCGGTGCACCACCGCGCCCACGTCGCGCACGGGGGGGCGAGGTGCTCGGCGGCCCCGCGACGTACACCGAGCGGCACGGCGGGTACGCGTCGATGCTGCGCCACCACCTCGACCTGGCCATCACCCCCGCGCAGCGGCACCGGTTCGCCGCCACGATGAGCCTGGCCGCCGACGACGCCGACCTGCCCGCCGACCCCGAGTTCCGCGCGGCGGTCATCGGCTACCTCGAGTGGGGCACCCGGCTGGCCATGGAGAACTCCCGGCCCGGTGCCGTTCCGGTGGAGGACGCCCCCACGCCGCGGTGGGGCTGGGGCGTTGCGCCGCCCTACCAGGGCTGAGCGCCGCTTCCGGCCGCGTCGTCGGTCAGCCGTGGGTCTCCGGTCGGTCCGGCCGCCACTCGCGCCGCAGCAGGCCGAAGACCCAGGAGTCCGAGACGTCGCCCTCGACGACGCAGTCCTCGCGCAACGTCCCCTCCCGGACGAACCCGAGCTTGTCGAGGACGCGCGCCGACGCCAGGTTGCGGGTGTCGGTCTCGGACTGGACGCGGTTGAGGTCGAGCGCGTCGAAGGCCCACCGCAGCAGCGCGCCCGCCGCCTCGGTCATGTAGCCGTGCCCCCACGCCGCCTCCGTCGAGCAGAAGCCGAGGGACGCGCTGCGGAACTCGGGGTTCCACCGGGTCAGGCCGCACCAGCCGAGGAAGTCGCCGCCGTCCCTCCGCGCGATCGCGACCCGGGCGCCGGTGCCGTCCGCCTCGACCTGTCGGCACGCGGCGACGAACTGCCGCCCGCGACCGGGCTCGGTCCACCGCGGGGCGTCCCAGTAGCGCATGACGTTCGCGTCGCCGTGCATGGCAAGGAGGTCGTCGGCGTCGGCGTCGTGGAACGGCCGGAGCAGCAGCCGGGGGGTGTGCAGGGTCGGCGTCGGGAGGGACATGCCGTCCATCCTGCCGGTGCCCGCACGGTCGTGCGCGCGACCGCGGGCGCGGGCTCAGTCGATCGGGGCGGGGGCCTCGGCGACGCAGAGGACTCCCCGGTTGCCGTCCTGGTCGGCGAGCACCGTCAGCGACGGCGACTCGGAGTCGTCGACGACCTCCCCGCCCGCGGCGAGCACGGCCGCGATCCGCTCCTCGGCGACCTCGCGTGGCACGTACACCTCGAGGTGGAACCGCTGTGCCTGCTCGCCCTCGGGGGCGTCGCCGAACCACAGGTTCGGCGACCGTCCGGTGGCGTCCCGGATCTCGTCGCCGGGCGTGCCGCGGCCTTGGGCCCCCGCGTCCCCGGTGAGCAGGGCGGCCCACACCGGGGCGATGGTCGCGGAGCGCGCCGTGTCGAGGCCGAGCTCGATGACGCTGACCGATGCCGGGTCGGGCGCGACCCCGTGCTCGGCGGCGACCTCGGTGATCCGTCGGGCGAGGTCGACGTCCTGCTGGGTCGGCCACTGCACGACGTACTCGGTGCCGTCGTCGTCGCGGTAGATCGCGTCGTCGGTGACCAGCTTGAGGTCGACGTACCCGGCACCCATCGCCACGCTCGGGTGGTGGCCGAGGGCGTCGCCCGCCTCCCCCACCGCCGCGACGAACCGCGCGCCGGCTCCGAAGTCATCGACCAGGTACCGGGCGTGGAGTCCCTGCGCCAGCTTCCTCCAGTCGGTCAGGCCGGCCTTCGCGATCTCATCACCCCTGAGCATGTCCATGACGGGGGAGCCTAGCCGCGCGCCGGGGCGAGGGCGCGGTGGGCGGGTTCGGTGGTGCGGGCTCGTCCGGTCGTGTTGGTCCAGGTGAGGGTGGCGTCGGGGTGCAGGGTGGGGCGCCAGCGGCCGCGCTGCTTCATCCGGTGGTGGCGGCGGCAGAGCGCGGCGAGGTTGGTGGGAGTGGTTCGGCCCTCGGGCCAGGGTCGGGTGTGGTCGAGGTCGGTGTGGGTGGCGGCCCGGGTGCAGCCCCACATGCGGCAGGTGCCGTCGCGGGAGCGGACCAGCTCGGCCATCGCCGTCGGTGGGCGGTAGGCGGTGGCGGTCAGGGAGCTCAGGGTGCCGGTGTCGGCGTCCAGGACCGCCCGGGCGATGCGCATCGGGAGGGAGGCGAAGAGGTTCGCGACGGTCGCGGCGTCGACCCAGCCGATGCCGGGGAGCGCGGCACCGGAGACGGTGTGACCACCCAGCACGGCCTGCTGGGTGTAGCGGGGGTCAAGGACGGCGCCGGCGCCGCCGCACGGGTCGTCCTCGGCCGGCACCTCCACCCAGGACAGCGCCTCCCTGACGTCGGGGTGCAGGGTGGCGGCCTGCACCAGCCTCGATCGTCACGAGGCGAGCCCAGCCGTCCGGAGCGGTTCGGGGAAGGCCCGCACGACCGACGGCGTGGCGAGGTAGGCGCCGATCAGCCCCAGCCCCGACCGGGCGCACGCGTCGATGACGGCCTCGTGCCAGCGCCGGTCCGTGTCGGTGAGGAGCACCGATCCCGGGCGCCCCCGGACGAACACCAGGCCTCCGAGGGAGGAGCCGAGCTCCGGTCCGAGCCGGGCCAGGAACGGAGTGACGAGACCCGCATCGGCATCAGGAGCCACGTCGTGGACGAGCAGGGGCTGCGTCATCCGCAGGTCCGGCCCGGCGAGGAGGAAGGCGACGCACCCGGCCTCGCGGTCGCGCTCACCGACGAACAGGTCGGCGACGTCGGCCGCGAGGCCGGGTGTGTCGAGCGGGAGGTCGGGCCAGTTCTCGGGAAGGTCGTCGAAGGTCATGCCCCACACCGTGCCCGAATCCGCCGAACCGGCCGCCGAGCTTTCCACAACCCCATGCTGACCTGCACCGACGACCCCACACCGGTTCCACCCCACCTACCGTGAGGACATGTCCGTCGACGAGAACCACACCCGCCCCCCGGGGACCAGCGACACGACCGTCGAGGCCCTCGGCAAGCTCTCGGAGGCCCTCGAGGTCATCGAGGACGCACGGGGCCAGCTCTACAACTTCCACCGCAAGTGCGGGATGGCCGACCTCGCCCTCGGGGACGCCGTCGACCTCCTGCGCCAGGCCGGGCACGAGGAGCTGGCCGACCGGATCGACACCGACCTCGTCGGCCGCAACATCCTCGCGGGGCGCTGGTCGTTCCAGGTCGTCGAGGAGTACGACGACGGCTACTACGCCGCGTTCAAGGAGCACGAGCGCCGGGCCCGCGAGGAGCTGATGGACGGCAGGCGCCACGTGTTCGAGTCGGAGATGAAGCAGGACCGCCGCACCCACGGCCGCGCCGGCCACGAGGCCACGCCCGCCGACGTCGACGGCTGACCGCACGGCCCGCCCGCCGGAGGAGCAGTCCCCCGGCGGGCGGTCGCCGGACGTCAGTCGGCGCGGCGCATCGTCCGCAACCCGACGACGAGCCCCAGCGCGGCCACCGCGGCCGCGGCACCGGCCCCGGCGCCCACGGTGCCCAGCGGGAACTCGCCTGCGAACAGGGCGCGCTCGGCCTCGACGATGTACGACAGCGGGTTGAGGTCGGCGAGCACGCGCAGCCATCCCGGCGCCCCGTCGTCGACCGGGAGCAGCACGCCCGCGAGGAGCAGCAGCGGGAAGATCAGCGTCTGCTGCACCGTCCAGAACAGCCAGTCCTGGCCCTTCGACACCAGGGCCAGGGCGAACGACAGCGACCCGATGCCGACGGCGAAGACCGCGACGACGAGCAGTCCGACGAGGACCCCCACGACGTGCAGCTCGAAGGAGAACGGCGTCACGACCGCGACGATGATCAGGCCCTGCACGAGGACGGGCACGACCTCCTTGAGAGCCCTCCCCACGAGCAGCGACGAGCGCCGCAGGGGCGAGACGAGCAGCCGCTCGTGCGAGCCGGTGTTCATCTCGAGGGTGAGGTTGGAGCCGGTCATCGACGCACCCATGAGCGCCGTCATCGCGATGATGCCCGGGACGAACCACTGGAGCGCCGAGCCGCTGCCGACGTCGGGGAGCAGGGGCGCGAACAACGCGAGGAACACCAGTGGCTGCACCATCGCGAAGAACACCGACGCCGGCTCGCGGAGCATCGGCTTGAGCTCGCGGGTCATGACGTTCCAGGTGTCGGCGGCGAATCCCGGTGCGCGGCGCTCGATCCCGGCGGGACCGGCCCCGACGCTCGTCGGGGGGATCGTGGTCTCGATGGTGCTCATGCCGCTGCTCCTTCGGTGGTGGTGGTCTCGTTGCTCTCGCGCAGGCTGCGCCCCGTGAGGTGGAGGAAGACGTCGTCGAGCGTGGCGCCGACGACCTCGACCCGGCACGCCGGGGTCCCTGCCGAGGCGAGGTCGGTGACGAGGGAGGCAGCCAGGTCGCGCCCGTGGGGGACGCGCACGGCGACGTCGGTGCCGGTCACGGTGACCGCGGCGTCGTCGAGCCGCCCGGCCCGCACCGCGCCGGCCGCCGCATCGGACTCGGAGGCGAACCCGAGCGAGACGAGGTCGCCGAGCCCGGACTTCAGCTGCGCGGCGGTGTCGTCGGCGATGACCTCGCCGTGGTCGATGACGACGACCCGGTCGGCGATCGCGTCGGCCTCCTCGAGGTAGTGGGTCGTGAGGACGATCGTCGTGCCGAGCTCGCGGTTGAGGCGCTGCACCTGCTCCTGGAGGTTGACCCGGTTCTGCGGGTCGAGGCCGGTCGACGGCTCGTCGAGGAACATCAGGCGGGGGCGGTGGACGAGCCCGATCGCGACGTCGAGGCGACGCCGCTGCCCGCCCGACAGGGTCGACACCGGACGGCCGGCGTGCTCGGTGAGGTCGAACGCGGCGAGCAGCTCGTCGGCTCGCGCCGCCGCCTCCACCCGCGAGAGCCCGTGCGCCCGCGCCTGGCTGACGACCTCGTCACGACCGCGCTGCTGGTGGGCGGCGGCGTTGCCCTGGCCGACGTAGCCGATGGAGCGGCGCACCGCCCGCTGCTCGCGCACGACGTCGAAGCCGGCGACCTCCGCGGTCCCGGACGTCGGCGGGATGAGGGTGGTGAGCATCCGCAGCGTCGTCGACTTGCCGGCGCCGTTGGGACCGAGGAAGGCGACGAGCTCGCCGTCGCGGACCTCGAGGTCGAGGCCACGGACCGCCTCGACGGTCTGCTTGCCCCGGGTGAAGGTGCGGGTCAGGGCCTGCGTCCGGATGACGGGGCCGGTGCTGTTCCTGCGTGGTGTCGTGTCCATGACGCCGACGCTAGGAGCCCCTTAGGACAGTTTCCGTCCTCAATCCGACCTATTCTCGGCGACATGTCGACGAGCGCCCGGATGCTGAGCCTGCTCTCCCTCCTCCAGACCCATCGCTACTGGCCGGGCGACGAGCTCGCCGAGAGGCTCGAGGTGAGCGGCCGCACCCTGCGGCGCGACATCGAGCGGCTGCGCGAGCTCGGCTACGTCGTCGACGCGTCACGCGGGGTGGCCGGTGGCTACCAGCTGCGCGCCGGCGGCCAGCTGCCGCCGCTGTTGCTCGAGGACGACGAGGCGGTCGCCATCGCGGCCGGGCTCCGCACTGCCGCAGCCGGGTCGGTCGGCGGGCTCGAGGAGACGTCGGTGCAGGCCCTGACCAAGGTGCTCGCCCTGATGCCGCCCCGGCTGCGCCGCCGGATGGACGCCCTCGCCTCCCAGACCGACGCCCCGACCCCGTGGTCGCGGGGGCCCACCGTCGACGCCGGCGTGCTCACCGCCCTCGCCCAGGCCTGCCGCGACGACGAGGCGCTGACCTTCGAGCACACCACCCGCGACGGCGAGACCACGCGACGCCGGGTCGAGCCGCACCGCCTCGTCTCGCTCGGGCGGCGCTGGTACCTCGTCGCCTGGGACCGCGACCGCCAGGACTGGCGCTCCTTCCGCGTCGACCGGGTCAGCGCCCCCGGGCTCACCGGGCAGCGCTTCCGCCCCCGCGAGCTGCCCGAGGGCGACGCCGTCGCCTTCGTCGAGGCCGGTTTCCGCCGCATCCCCCAGCGCCACGCCGTGCGGGTGCGGGTAGCGGCGCCCGCGCAGCGCGTGCGCGATGCCGTGTGGCGGCACGGCGAGGTCACCCCCCTGTCCGACGACGCCTGCGTCCTGACGATGAACGTCGACTCCCTCGAGTGGCCGGTCATGGTGCTCGCCCAGGTCGGCGCCCCCTTCGAGGTCGAGTCCCCCGACGAGCTGCGGCAGGCGTGCGCCGCGGTCGCCGCGACCTTCGCCGCCGCCGGCTGAGCACCCCTCGCCGGGGAGGCGTCCGCAGGTATCACGCGGCGGCCGGCCCGCTCCTCCCACCATGCACATGATCACGCCGGGCATCGCGAACGCCCTCACGCCCCGATCGCTCCACCGCACCGCCTCCCGCGAGGCCCGCGCGACCCGCGAGAGGACCCAGCGGCGCGCCCTCCTCCGCCCGGTGTTGCGTCTGGCGCTGCACCGCCCGCACCACCCGGCCTGAGCGCCGCCTCAGCTGAAGACGACGGTGCGGTCTGCGTTGAGGACGACCCGGGACTCGCAGTGCCAGCGCACCGCCCGTGCGAGGACGCGTGACTCGACCTCCTCGCCGGCGCGCACGAGGTCCTCGGCCGCCATCCGGTGGTCCACGCGCACGACGTCCTGCTCGATGATCGGCCCCTCGTCGAGGTCGGCAGTCACGTAGTGGGCCGTCGCGCCGACGAGCTTGACCCCCCGCGCGAAGGCCTGGTGGTACGGCTTGGCCCCCTTGAACGAGGGCAGGAACGAGTGGTGGATGTTGATGACCCGCCCCGAAAGCTCGCGTGACAGGTCGTCGGAGAGCACCTGCATGTAGCGGGCCAGGACGACGAGCTCGACCTCGTGCTCGGCGACCACGTCGCGCAGCGCCGCCTCGGCGGAGGCCTTGGTGTCGGCCGAGATCGGCAGGTGGACGAACGGGATCCCGTACGAGGCCACCAGCGGTTCGAGGTCGCGGTGGTTCGACACCACCGCCGGCACGTCCATCGCCAGCTGGCCGCTGCGCCACCGGAAGAGCAGGTCGTTGAGGCAGTGCCCGAACCGGCTGACCATGAGCAGGGTCCGCACCGGAGCCAGCGAGCCGCGCATCGACCACTCCATCGACCACTGCTGTGCCAGCGGGGCGAACACCGCCTGCCACTCCTCCAGCGTCGGCCCACCGGCCTCCACGGAGAACCGGATCCGCATGAAGAACTGGTCGGTGCGCACGTCGTCGAACTGCTGGGACTCCTCGATGTTCGCCCCGTGCTCGAACAGCAGGGCCGACACCGCCGCCACGATGCCCCGTCGGTCGGGGCAGGACAGGACGAGGACGACCTCGGCGGGCGCGGGGCTGGCGGACATGCCGACCACGCTAGACGGATGCCGGGGGCGACCCGCTACCGTTCCGCCATGCGCACCACCACTCGGGACGCGTCGGGGACGGTGCAGTCCGTCGACCGCGCGGTGACGATCCTCGAGCTGCTCGCCGTCCACGGCGCCGCCGGCGTCACCCAGCTCGCCCGGGAGCTCGGTGTCCACAAGTCGACCGCGAGCCGCCTCGTCGCCGCCCTCGAGCGCCGGCGCCTCGTCGAGCAGGTGGAGGAGCGCGGGCGCTACCGGCTCGGCGTCGGCATCCTCAAGCTCGCGGGTGCGACGAGCGCCCGGCTCGACCTCGTCCAGGAGGCCCGGCCCGTCTGCCGCCGCCTCGCGTCCGAGACGGGCGAGACCGTCAACCTCGCGGTCCTCTCCGGCGGGGCCGCCCTCTACGTCGACCAGGTGTCCGGGGGCTCGAGCCTCTCGTCGTACAACTGGGTCGGGCAGCACATCCCGATCCACGCGACGAGCAACGGCAAGGTCCTCGTCAGCGAGCTCGTCGACCCCGAGCTCGGCCGGGTCCTCGGCGACCTCGTCGCCTACACCCCCTCGACGATCACCGACCGCGCGGTCCTCGACGCCCAGCTCGAGGAGGTCCGCGAGCGCGGGTTCGCCGTCGCGGCCGACGAGCTCGACGTCGGCCTCACCGCGGTCGCGGCCCCGGTGCGCGACGCCCACGGCGACGTCGTCGCGTCGGTGAGCGTGTCGGGACCCTCGTTCCGGTTCGGCAGCGCGCGCATCGACGAGCTCGTGCCGCTCGTCCGCTCCGCGACGACCGAGATCTCCGGACGCCTCGCGCACCAGCCCGTCGACCGCTGAGAACGCCCCGGTAACGGTTCCGGCCGGGGCCTTGACCCCCACCCCCGGCGGGGACCATCCTGTTGCGCAGAACACATGGTGTTGCACATGGTGCAACTAGGTGGAGGTGGCCGTGACGGAGCTCTTCCTCGACGGCCGGTGGGTGCCCGCGGCCGAGGGTGGAACGCGCTCCATCACGTGCCCGGCCGACGGCTCCCCCGTCGGCACCGTCGCCGAGGCGAGCGAGGCCGACACCCTGGCCGCCATCGACGCCGCACGACGCGCCTTCGACGCAGGCCCGTGGCCCGGCACCCCCGTCCACGAGCGGGCCGCCCTCCTCGACCGGGTCGCCGACGTCCTCGAGCGCGAGACCACCGCCATCGCCCGGATGGAGTCGCTCGACACCGGCAAGAGGGTCGTCGAGAGCGAGTACGACGTCGCCGACGTCGTCAGCGTGTTCCGCCACTACGCGGCCGTGGGCGCGGCCACGGGGGCCGACGGCCTCGGCGACCGCACCGTCGACGTCGGGCGCGAGGGAGTGGTGAGCAGGGTCGTCCACGAGCCGGTCGGCGTCTGCGCGCTCGTCACCCCGTGGAACTACCCGCTGCTCCAGGCGAGCTGGAAGGTCGCCCCCTGCCTGCTCGCGGGCAACACCTTCGTCCTCAAGCCGAGCGAGATCACCCCCCACTCGACGATCGCCCTCGTGCGCGCCCTCGAGGAGGCCGGGCTGCCCGCCGGCGTCGCGAACCTCGTCCTCGGCACCGGCCCCGGCTGTGGCGGTCCGCTCTCGACCGACCCCCGCGTCGACCTCGTGTCGTTCACCGGCAGCCTCGCGGTGGGCAGGCACCTCATGGCGCAGGGCGCCGCGACGGTGAAGAAGGTCGCCCTCGAGCTCGGGGGCAAGAACCCCAACATCGTCTTCGCCGACGCCGACCGCGAGGCCGCCCTCGACAACGCCCTCACCGCCGTGTTCCTCCACTCGGGCCAGGTGTGCTCGGCCGGGGCCCGGCTCGTCGTCGAGGAGTCGATCGCCGAGGCCTTCGTCGACGAGCTCGTCGAGCGCGCGCGGCTCATCCGTCCCGGCCTGCCCTTCGACGACAAGGCCCAGACCGGCTCCCTCACGAGCGAGGCCCACCTGCGCAAGGTCGAGGCCTACGTGGCGCAGGGCATCGCCGAGGGGGCCCGGTTGCGGTGTGGCGGAGCGCGACCCGACGACCCCGCCCTCGACGGCGGGTACTTCTACCTGCCCACCGTCCTCGACCGGTGTCGCTCGGACATGTCGGTCGTCCAGGACGAGTCCTTCGGGCCCGTCCTCACCGTCGAGACGTTCACGACGGAGGACGACGCGGTGCGCACCGCCAACGACTCGATCTACGGCCTCGCCGGAGCGGTGTGGACGGGCGACGACGAGAAGGCCGACCGGGTCGCCGCCCGCCTGCGGATGGGCACCGTGTGGATCAACGACTTCCACCCCTACGTCGCCCAGGCCGAGTGGGGCGGCTACAAGCAGTCGGGCACCGGGCGCGAGCTCGGCCGGCTCGGCCTCGAGGAGTACCAGGAGACCAAGCACGTGTGGCGCAACACCGCACCGGCGCCCTCGGGGTGGTGGGGGTGAAGCGCACGCTCGGCTCCGCCCCCGACCGCGTCGACGTCGTCGTCGTCGGAGGAGGCAGCGCGGGCTGCGTCATCGCCAACCGGCTCTCGGCCGACCCCGGGACGAGCGTCCTCGTCCTCGAGGCCGGGCGCAGCGACCTCAAGCTCGACCCGTTCATCCACATGCCCGCCGCCCTGCCGTTCCCCATCGGGAGCCGGTTCTACGACTGGAAGTACGAGTCCGAGCCGGAGCCGCACCTGAACGGCCGCCGGGTCTACCACGCCCGCGGCAAGGTCCTCGGCGGGTCGAGCTCGATCAACGGGATGATCTTCCAGCGCGGCAACCCCAAGGACTACGAGCGATGGGGCGCCGACCCGGGGATGGAGGGCTGGGACTACGCCCACGTCCTGCCCTACTTCAAGAAGATGGAGACCTGCCTCGCGGGCGCCGACGAGTGGCGCGGCGGCGACGGCCCCCTCGTCCTCGAGCGCGGGCCCGCGACGAACCCGCTCTTCCAGGCCTTCTTCGACGCCACCGTCGAGGCCGGCTACCCCCGCACCCCCGACGTCAACGGCTACCGCCAGGAGGGGTTCGCGAAGTTCGACCGCAACATCCACCGCGGCCGGCGCCTCTCGGCGGCGCGCGCCTACCTCCACCCCGTCATGGACCGCCCGAACCTCACGGTCCGCACCCTCGCGATGACGACGCGCGTCCTCTTCGAGGGCACCCGGGCGGTCGGCGTCGAGTACGTCACGGCGGGTCGGCGCCACACGGTGCGGGCGGACGAGGTCATCCTCTGCGGCGGGGCGATCAACACCCCGCAGCTGCTCCAGCTCTCCGGCGTCGGGGACCCCGCCCACCTGCGCCCCCTCGGCATCGAGACCGTGGCCGAGGTCCGGGGCGTCGGCGAGCACCTCCAGGACCACCTCGAGGTCTACATCCAGTACCAGAGCGCCCAGCCCGTCTCGATCGCCCCGGGGCTGAAGTACCGCAACCGCCCCAAGCTCGCCGCCGACTGGCTGTTCCTCCGCAAGGGCCTCGGCGCCACGAACCACTTCGAGGGCGGCGGCTTCGTCCGCAGCAACGACGACGTCGACTACCCCAACCTCATGTTCCACTTCCTGCCCATCGCCATCCGCTACGACGGCACGAGCCCGGTCGAGGGCCACGGCTACCAGGTCCACATCGGCCCGATGTACTCCGACGCCCGCGGCACGGTGAAGGTCCGCAGCACCGACCCGCGGATGAAGCCGGCCCTGCGCTTCAACTACCTGTCCACCGACCAGGACCGCCGCGAGTGGCTCGAGGCCGTCCGGGTCGCGAGGCACATCCTCAACCAGCCGGCGATGGCCCCCTACAACGCCGGCGAGATCTCCCCCGGCCCCTCCGTCGAGACCGACGAGGAGATCCTGGACTGGGTGCGGGCCGACGCCGAGACCGCGCTCCACCCCAGCTGCACCGCCCGGATGGGGACCGACGACCTCTCGGTCCTCGACCCCGCGACGATGGGCGTCCACGGCACCACCGGCCTGCGCGTCGTCGACGCGAGCGCGATGCCCTACGTGACGAACGGCAACATCTACGCCCCCGTCGTCATGCTCGCCGAGAAGGCCGCCGACCTCATCGCCGGCAACACCCCGCTCCCCGCGTCCGACGCACCGTGGTACGACCACCGCGCCGGCTCACCGCTCGACCCCCCGGCCCCCGTGGCCGCGAGCCCGGACCGAAGGACACCGCCGCCATGACCTCCACCGACACGCACGTCAGCCCGGGCCCCGGGACCGGCACCGCCGCCGGCTCGTCGTCCGGGGACGCCACGGCCGCCCTCAGCGTCCGCGGCCTCTGGAAGGTGTTCGGGCCGGGCGCCGAGAAGCTCGTCGGCACGCCCGACCTCGAGCTCTCCCGCAAGGAGCTGCAGGCCAAGAGCGGCCACGTCATCGGCGTGCGCGACGTGTCGTTCGACGTCGCGCCGGGCGAGGTCTTCGTCGTCATGGGCCTGTCGGGATCGGGCAAGTCGACCCTCGTGCGCCTCCTCACCCGGCTCATCGAGCCGACCGCCGGCACCGTCCTGCTCGACGGCACCGACCTCACCGCGATGGGCGAGGAGCAGCTGCGCGACATCCGGCGCCGGCGCATCTCGATGGTGTTCCAGCACTTCGGCCTGCTCCCCCACCGCAAGGTCATCGACAACATCGCCTTCGGCCTCGAGGTCCGCGGCGAGGACAAGGCCACCCGGCGCGCGCGGGCCCAGGACATGGTCGACCTCGTCGGCCTCCAGGGCTACGAGCAGAACTTCCCCGACCAGCTCTCGGGCGGCATGCAGCAGCGCGTCGGCCTGGCCCGCGCCCTGGCCAACGACCCCACGGTGCTGATGTTCGACGAGCCGTTCAGCGCGCTCGACCCCCTGATCCGCCGTGACATGCAGAAGGAGGTCATCCGGCTGCACCACGAGGTCGGCAAGACGATGGTCTTCATCACCCACGACCTCGACGAGGCGCTCAAGCTCGGCGACCGGATCCTCATCATGCGTGACGGCGAGATCGTCCAGGTCGGCGCGCCCGACGAGATCATCGGCGCCCCGGCCGACGACTACGTTCGCGACTTCGTCGCCGAGGTCCCCAAGTCGCACGTCCTCACCCTGAGGTGGGTCATGCGCCCGCCGAGCTCCCCCGACGAGGGCGCCGGCGCCCCCGCGCTGCCCCAGACGACGGTCGTGCGCGAGGCCGCCCGGGCCGTGCTCGCCGCCGACGGGCCGGTGCGGGTCTGCGACGAGAGCGGGACGTGCGTCGGGGTCGTCGACGACGAGGACATCCTGCGCGTCGTCGTCGTCGAGGAGTCACGGTGAGCACCCTCGCGCCCCCCCGGCCCCAACCGTCGGCGGCCCGGGAGGAGGCGCCGCCCCCCGTCATCGAGGAGCCGACCCCCCGGTGGCAGCCGGTCGCCGCGATCCTCGTCGTGTGGTTCCTCGTCTGGCTCGCGACGAAGGGGAACGACACGCTCGTCCTCGGCGGTCGCGACAAGACCCCGGTCATGGACTCGCTCACCGGTTTCCGCGACACGATGCTCGCGGGCCGCGACACCAACGTCGTCATGCAGGTGACCGGCGCCATCGCCGACGCGTTCCGGGCGTTCGTCGAGCTGCTCCAGCGGCTGATCTCGGTCCCCGCCGACCCGCGACCCGTGCCCCACGTCGGCTGGCTCGGGGTCACCGCGGTCGCGACGTGGATCGGCTACGCCGTCGCGAACTGGCGGATCGCCCTGCTCGTCCTCGGCACGTTCCTCTCCTTCGGCCTCCTCGGCTTCTGGTCGGACTCGATGGACCTGCTCATCATCGTGGGCATCTCGGTCGGGCTCAGCCTCCTCATCGGGCTGCCGCTCGGCATCCTCGCCGGGACGAAGCGGCGCGCCAACCAGGTCATCGAGCCGACCCTGGACTTCCTCCAGACGATGCCGACGTTCGTCTACCTGCTCCCCATCGTCCTGTTCTTCGGCATCGGGGCGTCGTCGGCCGTCGTGTGCACCGTCCTGTACGCCGCCCCTCCGCTTATCCGGATCAGCGCCCACGGCATCCGCGCCGTCGACCCCGCGATGATCGAGGTGACGAACTCGCTGGGCCAGACGAGGTGGCAGCGCCTCCTGCGGGTGCAGCTGCCGCTCGCGAAGCGCACGATCATCGTCGGGCTCAACCAGACGACGATGGCGGCCCTGTCGATGGCGACGATCGCCTCCTTCGTCAACGGCCCCGGCCTGGGCCAGCCGGTGCTCGCCGGCCTGCGGATCAACGACGTCGGCACCGCCCTCATCCCCGGGCTGCTCATCGTCGCGATCGCCATCATGCTCGACCGCGCGACCACCGCCGCGAGCGAGCGCAGCGACGCCGTCGCCCGCGGGGCCGGCCTGCCGCCGCGCACCCACCGCATCGTCCTCGCCGCGGGCGCCGTCGTGGCGATCGTCCTCGTCTACGTCTCCCGCACCTCGTTCTGGGCGGCCGAGTGGGCCGACCTGGGCTGGGGCCGGCGGGTCGCCGAGGCCACCGACGGCGTCGTCGACGGCTTCACGGCCTCGATCTCGAGCGCGACGAGCGGGATCAAGGACGCGATCACCTACGGCCTGCTCAACCCCCTCCAGTCCTTCCTCGCCGAGTCGCCCTGGTGGCTCGCCTTCGCCGGCATCGCCCTCATCAGCCTCGTCATCGGCGGGTACCGGGCGCTGGCCCTCACGGTGCCGTGCCTCATCGGGATCTGGTACTTCGGGCTGTGGCACAACGCGATGATCACCCTCGCGATGACGCTCGTCGCCACCGCCCTGTGCATGGTGGTCGCCGTCGTCGTCGGCGTCGCGATGGCCCGCCGGCGCTCGGTCGACCTCGCCATCCGGCCGATCCTCGACGCCGGCCAGACCATCCCCGCCTTCGTCTACCTCGTGCCGATCCTCGTGCTCTTCGGCCCCTCGCGCTTCACCGGCATCGTCGCGGCGTTCGCGTACGCGGCGCCCGTCGCGGTCAAGCTCGTCGCCGACGGCGTCAAGGGCGTGTCGGCGACGACGATGGAGGCCGTGCGCTCCACCGGCGCGACGACGATGCAGCAGATCCGCCAGGTCCAGCTGCCGATGGCCAAGGCCTCGCTCGTGCTCGCCGCCAACCAGGCGCTGCTCTACGTCCTCGCCATGGCCGTCATCGCGGGGATGGTCGGCGCCGGGGCGCTCGGCTACGACGTCGTCATCGGGTTCTCGCGCAGCGAGGAGTGGGGCAAGGGCGCCGCGGCCGGCATCACCATCGTCCTGCTCGGCATCATGCTCGACCGCATCGCCCGGCGTGCCGCCGCGCCCGCCCCGAAGGAGATGCAGTGGCTGCGCTTCCCCAAGCCCTTCTGACCCCACGGATCCCTGCCCGCACCACCCCACCCCACCCCAACCAGTTCCAGGAGCGCACATGCAGAGGATGAAGTACAGGACGCTGACGTCCGCCGCCGCGGTCGCCGCCGTCGCGCTCGCCACGGCGGCGTGCGGCAGCGGAGAGATCGGCGCCCAGACCGAGTCGAACAAGGCGCAGGCCAGCTCGGCCGCGAGCAAGAACTGCGGCACCATCAACATGGCGGTCAACCCGTGGGTCAGCTACGAGGCGAGCGCCTACGTCGTCGGCGAGGTCGCCAAGTCGCGGCTCGGCTGCGAGGTCACCTACAAGGAGCTCAAGGAGGACGTCTCCTGGCAGGGCTTCGGCACCGGCGAGGTCGACGTCGTCATCGAGGACTGGGGCCACCCCGACCTCGAGAAGAAGTTCTTCAAGGACAAGGGCGGTGACGGCTCGGCCATGGACGGCGGCCCGAACGGCAACAAGGGCATCATCCACTGGTACGTCCCGCCGTGGCTGGCCAAGGAGAACCCCGACGTCCTCGACTACAAGAACCTCAACAAGTACGCCGACAAGTTCAAGACCTCCGAGTCCGGCGGCAAGGGCCAGTTCCTCGGCTCCGACCCCTCGTACGTGCAGTTCGACGAGGCGATCATCAAGAACCTCGGCCTGGACTTCCAGGTCGTGTTCTCCGGCGGCGAGGCCGCCTCGCTCGAGGCGTTCAAGAAGGCCGAGGCGAACAAGGAGTGGCTCATCGGCTACTTCTGGGAGCCGCAGTACCTCTTCGCCGACGTCCCGCTCCAGGCCGTCAAGCTGCCGCCGTACACCGACGGCTGCCAGGACGACCCCGCCAAGGTCGCGTGCGACTACCCCGACACCGTCCTGAAGAAGATCCTCTCGACGACGTGGGCCGGTCAGGCCGACGACGCCGGGGTCGCCTTCGTCAAGAAGTTCGAGTGGTCGAACGAGGACCAGAACACCGTGGCGAAGTACATCGCCGTCGACAAGATGTCGCCGGAGGACGCCGCCAAGAAGTGGATCGAGGAGAACAAGGCCAAGGTCGACGCCTGGGTCGCCTGACCGCCACGACACCTGGGCCGCGGCCCCCCGCCACCGGGGGTCCGCGGCCCTCGTCGTGCGCCGGGCCCGAGGTCCGGGTCGTTGACGCCGCCGTGTGGCCTCCGTCACACTCCGTGTTGTGCAATGCGCACACGGATTCTCTCAGCGCAACGAAGGGGCAGCACATGGCGACATCCGTGCACGACGACCTCGAGCAGGGCCGGCAGGGACGACCACCCCGTCAGGGCATGGACAAGGTGGTGTTCGGCGTCGCCGCCGGCCTCGCGCTCGTCTTCCTCCTCTACGGCGCGCTCGACAGCGAGGGCTTCGGGGAGACCGGCGGCTCGATCCTGGGCTGGATCACGACGAACTTCGGGTGGTTCTTCGTCCTCACGAGCGGGGCGTTCCTCCTCTTCAGCGTCTTCCTCGCCGTGACCCGCTACGGGAACATCAAGCTCGGCCCCGACGACTCCGAGCCGGAGTTCTCGACGTTCTCGTGGGTGTCGATGATGTTCGCGACGGGCATGGGCATCGGCCTGATGTTCTACGGCGTCGCCGAGCCGCTCACCCACCTCAACACCCCGCCGATGGACATGGCGGCCCCCGGCAGCGAGGAGGCGGCCCACCTCGCGATGGAGTACACCTTCTTCCACTGGGGCTTCCACCCGTGGTCGATGTACGCCGTCATCGGCCTGGCCATCGCCTACTTCGCCTACCGCAAGGGCGGCGGCAACCTCATCAGCGCCGCGTTCCGCCCGCTGCTCGGTGACCGCGTCGACGGGCCCACGGGTCGCGCGATCGACATCCTCGCGATCCTCGCGACGCTCTTCGGCTCGGCGACCTCGCTGGGCCTGGGGGCGCTGCAGATCACCGGTGGCCTCGCCAACGTCTTCGGCAACGACGGCTACGGCACGACCGCCGCGGCGATCGTCATCGCCGTGCTGACCCTGTGCTTCGTCATCTCGGCCGTCAGCGGCATCGACAAGGGCATCAAGTGGCTCTCCAACGCCAACGCCGTCGCCGCGGCGCTGCTCGTGTTCTTCCTCTTCGTCGTCGGCCCCACGGTCTTCATCATGGGGACCTTCACCGAGTCGATCGGCGGCTACCTCACCCACCTGCCGACGATGAGCTTCCGCACCGGCGTCTTCGGCGGCAGCGAGTGGCTCAACGGCTGGACGATCTTCTACTGGGCCTGGTGGGTGTCGTGGACCCCCTTCGTCGGGATGTTCATCGCCCGCATCTCCAAGGGCCGCACGATCCGCCAGTTCGTCGTGTTCGTCATCGCGATCCCCTCGCTCGTGTCGTTCGTGTGGTTCTCGATCCTCGGCGGCGCGGCCTTCGACCTGCAGCTGACCCAGGGCAAGGACATGAAGGCCCTCGTCGACGCGGGCCTGGAGACGACGCTGTTCGAGACGCTGCGGTCCTACCCGCTCGCGACGGTCACGGTGGTGCTCGCGGTGTTCCTCATCGCGATCTTCTTCATCACCGGCGCCGACTCGGCCTCGATCGTCATGGGGATGCTCAGCCAGCGCGGGGACGAGGAGCCCCAGCGCGGGCTCGTCGTCTTCTGGGGCGTCGCGACCGGCGCGGTCGCCGTGGTCCTCCTGTTCGCCGACGGCCTGTCGGCGCTGCAGACCGGCGTCATCATCGTCGGCTTCCCCTTCCTCATCGTCCTCATCGGCCTGTGCGTCTCGCTGCTGAAGTCGCTGCGCCAGGAGAAGTTCGAGTCGACCCTGCGCGGCCCGCTGCGCCGGACCGTCATCGAGCACCAGCGCGAGCGCACGCCCTCCGACCAGGGCTGAGCGCGACGCTCCTGCGCGCCGCCCGGGTCCGGCCCCTCCGGACCCGGGCGGCGCGCGTGGGCGGGGTGTTGGCACTGCCCCGTGGTTCTGCCAGACTGGGGCCTGCGTTGCACATCGAGCGTCGGGTTGCGTATCACGCACCATGGACGCCGCCGGAAAGGAACCACCGATGGCCTCACTCCCCGCCTCCGCCCGGTGCGTCGTCATCGGCGCCGGCATCGTCGGGAACTCGCTCGCGTACCACCTCGCCGAGCTCGGCTGGACCGACATCGTCCAGCTCGACAAGGGGCCCCTGCCCAACCCCGGCGGGTCGACCGGCCACGCGAGCAACTTCATCTTCCCCGTCGACCACTCGCGCGAGTTCGCCGACATCACCCTGGACTCGGTGCGCCAGTACAAGGAGCTCGGCGTCTTCACCGAGTCCGGCGGCTTCGAGGTCGCGCGCACCGAGGAGCGGATGGAGGAGCTGCGCCGCCGGATGAGCAGCGCCAAGGCGTGGGGCATCCCCGCCGAGCTCGTCACCCCCGAGCAGGTCGCCGAGAAGGTCCCCTTCCTCGACAAGGACGTCATCATCGGCGCCGCCTGGTTCCCGACCGTCGGCGTCGTCGACAGCCTGCGGGCCGGCACGATCATGCGCGAGCGCGCCATCGAGCGCGGGGCGCTGACCACCGTCCCCAACGTCGAGGTCACCGGCATGGAGGTCGTCGACGGGCGGATCCGCGCGGTCGAGACCAACCAGGGCCGCATCGAGGCCGAGACGGTCGTCATCGCGTGCGGCGTGTGGAGCCCGAAGATCGCGCGGATGGCCGGCGCCGCCATCCCGCTGACCCCCGCCGTGCACCAGATGATCTCGGTCGGGCCGTGCGAGGTCCTCGCCGAGAAGCCGGGCGAGATCAGCTTCCCGATCGTGCGGGACATGGACACCTTCTGCTACGAGCGCCAGCACGGGTCCGACATGGAGGTCGGCTCCTACGCCCACCGCGCCATCCTCTGGGACCCCGAGGACATCCCCTCGATCGAGCAGAGCAAGCTCTCGCCCACCGAGCTGCCCTTCACCGAGGACGACTTCGACCCGCAGCTCGAGCAGGCCCTCGAGCTGATGCCCGAGCTCCTCGGCGACGAGCGCGCCGAGATCCGCTACGCCATCAACGGCCTGCTGTCCCTCACGCCCGACGGCTACCCGGTCCTCGGCGAGACGCCCGAGGTCAAGGGCCTCTGGTCCGCCGCCGCCGTGTGGATCAAGGAGGGTCCGGGCACCGCCCGCGCCGTCGCCGAGTGGATGACGCACGGCAACCCCGAGATCGACCTCGGCCACTCCGACATCGCCCGCTTCCACCCGCACCAGAGGACGCGCGCCCACGTGAAGGCCCGCACCTCCGAGTCGTTCCAGAAGACCTACGGGATCGTCCACCCCGCGGAGCAGTACGAGAGCAACCGCAACGTGCGCCTGGCGCCGATGCACGCGTCGCAGTCCGAGCTCGGCGCCGTCTTCTACGAGACCGCGGGCTGGGAGCGGCCGTTCTGGTACGAGAGCAACGCGGGCCTGGTCGAGAAGTTCGGCCCCGAGGCCACGATGCCGCGCGAGCACGAGTGGGACGCCCGCTGGTGGAGCCCGGTCATCAACGCCGAGCACCTCCAGATGCGCGAGACCGCCGGCCTGGTCGACCTGTCGGCGTTCGTCCTCTTCGACGTCGTCGGGCCGACGGCGCTCGAGGCCGTGCAGCGGATCATCGTCGCCCAGGCCGACGTGCGGATCGGACGGGTCGTCTACACGCCGGTGCTCGACGAGACGGGCGGCTTCCGCTCCGACCTCACCGTGATGCGCCTGGCCCACGACCGCTTCCGCGTCGTCACCGGCGGCGCCCACGGGATGGCCGACAAGAAGTGGTTCTCCGACCGGATGCCCGCGGACGGGGGCGCCGTCGTCGTCGACCTCACGTCGGCCTGGACGACCATCGGCGTGTGGGGCCCGAAGGCCCGCGACATCCTGTCGGCGGTCACCACCACCGACGTCTCCCACGCGGGATTCCCGTTCGGCACCTGCCGCGAGATCGAGGTGGGGTCGCTGCACGTCCTCGCGTCGCGGATCTCCTACGTCGGCGAGTACGGCTGGGAGCTCTACGTCCCGATGGAGTCCGGCGCCGCCCTGTGGGCCCGCCTCCTCGAGGTCGGCACGCCGCTCGGCATGGTCCCGGTCGGCATCGGCGTCTACGGCACGACCGGCCGCATCGAGAAGGGCTACCGCGCGTACGGCGCCGAGCTCGACAGCGAGCGCACCCTCATGGAGACCGGCATGTCCCGGGCGAGGTGGAAGGACCAGGACTTCATCGGCAAGGAGGCCGTCGTCGCGCAGGCCGCCGAGGCGCCGAAGGCGGTCCTGTGCTCGCTCACCGTCGACGACCACACGTCCGCGAGCGGCGTCAGGCGCTACATGCTGGGCGGCGAGCCGATCCTCACCCGTGACGGCGGCATCCTCACCGACGGCCACGGCCACCACCCGTACGTCACGACCGCGGGGTCCGCACCGAGCCTGGGCAAGCACGTCCTCATGGCCTTCCTCCCGCCGGAGCAGGCCGTCGTCGGGACGCAGCTCGCCGTGTCGTACATGGAGGAGCTCTACCCCGTGACGGTCGCCGCGGCCGACGCCACACCGCTCTTCGACCCCGAGAACGCCCGCATCCGGGGGCTCGCGTGACCACCGTCCTCGTCTGCGTCAAGCGGGTCCCCGACCCCACCGGCGAGGTCGTCCTCACCGACGACGGGCTGCGCGTCGACGGCCGCTTCGCCGGCTACACGACGAGTGCCCACGAGGAGGCCGCCGTCGCCCTCGCGGTCGCGCTCGCCGAGGAGTCCGCCGGGACCGTGACCGTCCTGTCGGTCGGCTCCGAGGACAGCGTCGAGCAGCTGCGCGGCGCCCTCGCGGTCGGCGCCACCGACGGGATCCTCGTCGAGGCCGACGCCGACCTGCTCGGCCCGGCCGACGTCGCCGACGCCATCGCCCAGGCCGTCCGGGTCCGCGCGGAGGCGGGGACGACCTACGACCTCGTCCTCCTGGGCAACGACGCCGCCGACACCGGCGACTTCCAGGTGGGGGTCCGGCTCGCCTACGCGCTCGACCGTCCCGTCGTGGCCGGCATCCAGACCGTCTCGGTCGCGGACGGTCGGGCCGAGCTGCGCGGGGAGGGGCCCGACGGCACCGAGGTCTTCGACGTCGAGCTGCCGGCCGTCGCCACCGTCCTCGAAGGCGGGGTCAGCCCGCGCTACCCGAGCGTCATGGGCCGGATGCGCGCCAAGAAGGCCGTCGTCGAGACCATCGCCTGGGCCGGGGGCCTGACCGGCTCCGGGCGGCAGGCGCTCACGGTGCCCGAGGCCCCGCCGAGCCAGGTCACGGTCCTCGGTGAGGGGGCCGCCGCCGCGCCGGCCCTCGCCGGGGTGCTGCGCGAGCTGGGGGTGGTGTCGCGATGAGCGTGCTCGTCCTCGTCGAGGTCGAGGAGGGCGCCACCTCGCTCGTCTCCCGTGAGGCCCTGACCTTCGCCCGCAGTCTCGGCGCCGGCGACCTCCACGCCGTCGTCGTCGGGTCCGCGCCCCCGGCCGTCGTCGCCGACTGCGCGGAGGCCGGGGTGGCCGTCGTCCACACGGCCGACGACCCCGCCCTCGAGCGCTACGCCGCGGCCGCGTGGGCCGCCGTCGTCGAGACCGCGGGGCGCGCCGCCCGCGCCGACCTCGTCGTCGCCCCGGGCACGGGCCGTGGCAACGAGGTCCTCGCGCACGTCGCCGCCCGGCGCAACCTGCGGATGGCGGCCAACGTCGTCGCCGTCGAGTCGCTCAGCCCCCTCGTCGTGCAGCGCCAGGTCGTCGGCGGTGCGGCGCTCGAGCGCGCGTCGGTCGACAGCCGCGTGCGACTGATGTCGATGGCCGGACACGCGGTCGAGCCGTCGGCCGCGGTCTCCCCCGGCGCCGCCACCGTCTCGCCGCTCACCGTCACCGTCGACCCCAAGGACCTGAGGGCCCAGGTCGTGCGCACCGAGAACCGCGAGTCGGGCGACTCCTCCGGGCTGACGTCGGCGCGGGTCGTCGTCGGTGGTGGGCGCGGCGCGGGCGGCCCCGACGGGTTCTCCGGGGTCGAGGCGCTCGCGGCGCGCCTCGGCGGCGCGGTGGGCGTCTCGCGCGTCGTCACCTCGCTCGGCTGGCGTCCGCACCACGAGCAGGTCGGCCAGACCGGCTCACGGATCGCGCCCGACCTCTACATCGCGTGCGGCATCTCGGGCGCCATCCAGCACTGGGCCGGCTGCGCGTCGAGCAAGACGATCATCGCCGTCAACACCGACCCCGACGCCCCGATGGTCACCAAGGCCGACTACGCCGTCATCGGCGACATGCACGAGGTCCTGCCGGCCGTCCTCGACGAGCTCGGCTGAGACCGACCGAGACCGGGCCGCGCGTTCGTCGTCATCCCTCCCCGGCGGCGAACGCGCGGACCGCGTCGGCCACCATCTGCACGGCGATCGCCGAGAGCAGCAGGCCGGCGATCCGGCTCAGCAGCACGATGCCGCTGTCCTTGAGCACCCTGGCGAGCGGCGACGCGAACCGGAAGGTGAGGAAGACGACGAGCAGGGCTGCGACGAGGGCCGTCCCGACGGCGACCACCCCTCCGACGCCGTCGGCGCCCTGGACGGCGAGCATCGTCGCGACGATGGCGCCCGGGCCGGCCAGGAGGGGTGTGCCGAGCGGGACGAGCGCGACGTTGACGCCGGCGTCGGCGTGCTGCTCGGACTCCGCGCCGGTGAGCAGCTGGAGCGCGACGATGAGCAGCAGCAGGCCTCCGGACGCCTGGAGCGCCGGCAGCGAGATGTGCAGGTAGTCGAGGATCCGCTGGCCGAAGACGGCGAACGAGGCGATGACCCCGAGCGCGACGAGCGAGGCCCGCCGGGCCGCGGCCGCCTTCTGCGCGGGGGGCAGGGGACCGGTGAGCGCGAGGAAGATCGGGATCGCGCCGGGCGGGTCGAGGATGACGATGAGGGTGACGAAGGTCGAGGTGAACAGGGCGACGTCGAACCAGCTCACGGCCGGACCACCGGCGTCCCGGACGCCACGTCCTCGAGGGCGGCGAGCACGTCGGGGTCGGTCGTGAACTCCCCGAGCCGGTTGAGCTTGCCCTCGCCGTGGTAGTCGCTCGAGCCGGTGACGACGAGGCCGAGGGCGGCGGCCAGGTCGGTGAGGTGGCGCACGGCCTCGGGCGTGTGGTCGCGGTGGTGCACCTCGAGCCCGGTGAGCCCCGCGTCGACCATCTCCTCGATGACCTCGTCGGCGACGACCCGTCCCCGGGTGGCCGACCACGCGTGCGCGACGACCGCCGCTCCCCCGGCGGCCCGGACGACCTCGACGGCCCGGACGGGGTCGGGGGCGTAGTGCGAGACGTAGTACGGGCTGTCGTTGCCGAGGACCGTCGCGAACGCCTCGTCGCGGTGGGCGACGACGCCGGCGCGCACGAGGGCGTCGGCGATGTGCGGCCGGCCCGCCGTGGCTCCCGGCTCGACCTCGTCGCGGACCGACTCGACGGTGACGGGGAGGCCGTCGGCCGCCATCCGCGCGACCATCCGGTCGAGGCGGGTGTCCCTCGAGGTACGGGCCTGCTCGAGCTCGTCGGCGAGGTCGGGGTGCGTCGGGTCGGGCAGGTACGCGAGGAGGTGGATGCTCTGCCACCCGCGGGCGCACGACACCTCGATGCCGGGGACGAGGGTGAGGCCCAGGCGCCGGGCCGCGCTCGCGGCGTCGTCCCAGCCGATCGTCGTGTCGTGGTCGGTGAGCGCGACGGTGTCGAGCCCCGCCTCGGCGGCCCGCTCCATGACGACCGCGGGAGCCTCGGTCCCGTCGCTCGCCGTGGAGTGCGTGTGGAGGTCGATCGGCACCTCGCCAGCGTAGTGGTCGGAACTCGCGCCTCCCGGCGAGCAACCTTTCCGGCGGTCCTCGCGTAGTGCAGGGTGTGACCGACCAGAACCGGGGGGCGAGATGAGCACAACCGGCAAGAGCGAACGCGACGTGGCGTTCACGGCCTTCGTCGAGTCGGCCTCGCCGTCGCTCCTGCGCACGGCGTGGCTGCTGACGGGCGACCACCACGCGGCCCACGACCTCGTCCAGGCCGCGCTCGTGCGGACCTACGTCGCCTGGCCCCGGGTGCGCTCCGACTCGGCGCTCGCCTACGCCCGGCGCGTCCTCGTCAACGAGCGCACCGACCGGTGGCGCCGCCACGGCGCCGAGGTCGCCGTGTCCGAGCTGCCCGAGGCGGCGTCGTCCTCGGCGTCGGCCACGGCCGGGTCCGACGACCGCGACGCCGTCGTGCGCCTGCTGGCCCGGCTGCCCGAGCAGCAGCGGCGCGTCGTCGTCCTCCGGTACTACGTCGACCTCTCCGAGCAGGCGGTCGCCGACCTGCTCAACCTGTCCGTCGGCACGGTGAAGTCGACCGCGTCACGGGGCCTGGCGGCCCTGCGCGCCGAGCTCACCACCGCCGGGACCGCCTCCGGGAGCACCGCCGGCCACGCTGGCCCGGCAACCGCCGGCACGGCCACCACCACCGCCACCACCGCCATCGAAGGAGGCGTCCGATGACCCCCGACCTCATGGAGGAGCGCCTGCGCTCCGCGCTCCACGACGCGACGACCGCCCAGGACGGCGCGTACCTCGACCTCGACCCCTCGCTCGTCCTCGGACACGGACGGCGGGCGGTGCGCCGCCGCCGGATCGCGGCCGGGGCGTCGGTCGCGGCGGCCACGGTCGTCGTCGGCCTCGTCGGGTACTCGGCCCTCGGGACCGGTGTCGACCGCACCTCGACCCCTGCCGGCTCGACGGCGACGCGGGGCGCGGTGACCGCGGTCCTCGACACCTTCAGCGACCTGTCGGACAGCACGACGGGTGACACCCTGCCGATCCCCGGCCCTCGCCGGGTCGCGGTCACGGTCGACCCGACGGCCCGCCCCGACCTCGTCTTCTGGGACGTCGCCGACGACGGGTCCCGCCGGATGCTCGGCGGCTCCAGCCTCGACGGCGTCGACCCGCTCGGCGCGACGTGGGGCACGACCGGCGAGGGGTCGCACGTCGTCGTCGGGCTCGTCCCCGAGCAGGCCCGGGCGATCAGCCTCGTCACGCCGATCACCGACGAGGGCGGTGGCATGTCGACCTCCGTCGAGGAGGTCGTCCCCGGTACCGGTCGTAAGGCCTTCGGCACCCGCTTCTCGGACGCCGCCGAGGCCGCCGCCGTCAGCCACGTCCTGTGGTGGGGGGCCGACGGCTCGGTGCACGACGAGTCCGGGGCCCTCGTCCCCTCGGTCTCGCTCGGCGACGCCGACGACACCACGGTCTACGTCGCCCCGTCGTTCGACCGGATGGGGACCTTCGCCCGCGAGGGCGGTGGCTCGGCGATGACCCTGGACGCCTCGAGGAACAGCTCGGGCCGCCCCGTCATCTCGATGGCCCGCGGCGAGACCGGGGCGCTCACCGGCCTGTTCGTGGCGGTCGTCCCCGACGGGACGACCCCCGGCGCCATGGCCCCCGTCGCGGGGACGACCGTGACCGAGCCGCCGACGGTGGTCGACCTGCCCGGCTCCGACCGGTCGGTCCTCTGGGCCACGTTCACGGCCACGAGGAGCGCGCCCGGGTCGGGCTACTCCTCGGTGACGTGGACCGAGCCCGGTGGCCGCGTCGTCACCGAGCGGCCCTGACGCGCCGCATTCTCAGGAGGGGGTGGCGCCGGTGCCCGGCCAGTTGCGGTCGGGCGCCGGCGTCGGGCGTCCGGGCTGCTCGCCGCCGCGGGCGTCGAGGTAGGACTGCTTCGGGACCATGACCTTGCGCCGGAAGACGCAGACGACCTTCCCGTCCTGGTTGTAGCCGATCGTCTCGACGTGGACCACGCCCCGGTCGTCCTTGCTCGTGCTCTCGCGCTTGTCGAGGACGGTCGTCTCGCCGTAGAGGGTGTCGCCGTGGAAGGTCGGGGCCACGTGGCGCAGGCTCTCGACCTCGAGGTTGGCGATCGCCTTGCCGCTGACGTCGGCGACCGACATCCCGAGCAGGAGGGAGTAGACGTAGTTGCCGACGACGACGTTGCGCCCGAACTGCGTGGTCTCCTCGGCGTAGTGGGCGTCGAGGTGCAGGGGGTGGTGGTTCATCGTCAGCAGGCAGAACAGGTGGTCGTCGTACTCGGTGACCGTCTTGCCCGGCCAGTGCTTGTAGGTGGCCCCGACCTCGAACTCCTCGTAGCTCCGCCCGAACTGCACGTGTCACTCCTTCGATCGACGACTGGCTGCCATCCTCCCGCGCCGACCCCGCCCCCGTGAACGCCCCGCAGCGTGCCCTTCCCCACACCCCGGCTCGACGGTCACCGAACCTCCGGCTTGTCGCCCGATATCGGGTGACACGGGCGGAGGTTCGGTGACATTCGGCCGTCCGATCGCCGATCAGGCCGGGCGACGGAGGGCCGCTCGAGCAAGGGCCGCACGGATCCGCCGGAACACCTCGGCCGGGTCGTCGAGGTCGGACCACACCAGGCGGACGACCTCGAACCCCAGCTCGACGAGCCGGGACTCTCGCCGCTTCTCGGCGACCAGCGCCTCACGACCGTCGGCGCCGCCGTACTTCACCGCCCCGTCGAACTCGACGACCACCAGGCCTTCGACGAGGAAGTCGACGCGCCCGACGAACTCGCCCAGGGCGTCGCGGACCGCCACCTGTGACCGCACGGCGAGCCCGAGGTCGACGAGGAGCAACCGCGTGAGGGTCTCTCCCACCGACTCGCACGCCGCGTCGACCATCGCGACGGCCTGCCGGGCTGCACGGCCGTACCGCAGGGGCAACGATGCGGCGGCGTGCCCCAGCTCGGGCAACGAGCACTGTCGCCGGAGCAGCGCTGCATCCATCGCCACGACTCCGGACGCCGCCCCGCTCGTCGCGGCGACCTGCACGAGGGCCGTGCTGACACCGACGGCTCGCCAGCCATCGACCTCCTCGACCCTGACCCCGCCGTCAGGATGGGTCGTGACGCCGGCCTTCGTGCGATGCCGAGGGACGTCGGCCACGAGGTCGATGGTGCCGAGGTCGACCCGATGGAGCGGCAGCCCGTGCAGCGCCAGGGCCGCCTGGTGGCTGGCGGCGACCTCCGTGCCTCGCGCCCGGAGCACGGCCTTGACCCTCAGCGCGAAGGCCTGTTCGGGCGACACCCGGCGCAGGGCGTCGCTGACGATGAAGGTGCCACGGCGGACACGGACGACCTCGCCGCGCTGGACGAGCCGGTCGACCTCCTGGTCGTCGACGCCCACCTGGTGTGCGTCGCCCGAGCAGAAGATCCCGCCCAAGGAGGCGGCGAGGGTGCGGAGGCGGTCGTCCATGTCCAGAGCCTGCGGGCTCGGGGGCACGCCGTCGCTGACGAACCCGCGCCTGTGGACGCACCGGCACCGACAGGCAGCCTGTGGATGACCACCCCCGGAGCCGGCCCAATGCCACCGAACCTCCGCGAATGTCACCCGATATCGGGCGCCAAACCGGAGGTTCGGTGACATTCGGCAGTGAGGGGGCGCGGGCGGATCCCCCGCCTTCACTCCGGCAGCGGCTCTCGGGGTGTCGGGCGCTTCGGCGGCGCGCCTAGGCTGCGGGTCATGGGTGACTTCATCGGCGCGGTCGACCAGGGGACGACGAGCACGCGGTTCATCGTGTTCGACCACGACGGGCTCCCCGTCGCGAGCCACCAGCTCGAGCACGAGCAGGTCCTCCCCCGCGCCGGCTGGGTCGAGCACAACCCGCTCGAGATCTGGGACCGCACCCAGACCGTCATCGGGAGCGCCCTCACGACCGCGGGCCTGACCGGGGCCGACCTGCACGCCATCGGCATCACGAACCAGCGCGAGACCGCGATCGTGTGGGACCGTCGCACCGGCCGCCCCTACTACAACGCCGTCGTCTGGCAGGACACCCGCACCGACTCCATCGCCAAGGCCCTCGACGCCGACGGCCGCGGCGACGTCATCCGCCACACGGCCGGGCTCCCCCCGGCGACCTACTTCTCGGCCGGCAAGGTCCAGTGGATCCTCGAGAACGTCGAGGGGGTGCGCGCGGCCGCCGAGCGCGGCGACGCCCTCTTCGGCACGCCCGACACCTGGGTCGTCTGGAACCTCACGGGCGGCCCCGACGGCGGGCTGCACGTCACCGACGTCACGAACGCCAGCCGCACGATGCTCATGGACCTCACGACCCTCGACTGGGACGACGAGCTCCTCGGCTTCTTCGACATCCCCCGCCGGATGCTCCCGAGCATCCACCCGAGCAGCCACCCCGAGGCCTTCGGCGCCACCGTCGCCGGCCGCGGCCGCACGTCCGTCCCGATCGCCGGCGTCCTCGGCGACCAGCAGGCCGCCACGGTGGGACAGGTCTGCTTCGAGGTGGGCGAGGCCAAGAACACCTACGGCACGGGCAACTTCCTCCTCCTCAACACCGGCGAGGAGCTCGTCCGCAGCACGAACGGCCTGCTCACCACGGTCGCCTACCAGCTCGGCGACGCCAGGCCCGTCTACGCCCTCGAGGGCTCGATCGCCGTCACGGGCAGCGCGGTGCAGTGGCTGCGCGACCAGCTCGGCATCATCAGCGGCGCCTCGGAGGTCGAGACCCTCGCCGCGTCGGTCGAGGACACCGGCGGCGTCTACTTCGTCCCCGCGTTCAGCGGCCTGTTCGCCCCCTACTGGCGCAGCGACGCCCGCGGCGCCATCGTCGGGCTCAGCCGCTTCAACACCAACGCCCACCTGGCCCGGGCCACCCTCGAGGCGATCTGCTACCAGTCCCGCGACGTCGTCGACGCGATGGCGGCCGACTCGGGCGTCGCGCTCACCTGCCTCAAGGTCGACGGCGGCATCACGGCGAACCGGCTCTGCATGCAGCTGCAGGCCGACGTCCTCGGGGTCCCCGTCTCCAAGCCCACCGTCCCCGAGACCACGGCCCTGGGCGCCGCCTACGCCGCCGGCCTCGCGACCGGGTTCTGGCAGGACACCGACGAGCTGCGCGCCAAGTGGTCGGAGGACGAGCGCTGGGAGCCGCGCTGGAGCGAGGAGCAGCGCCGCGACGGCTACGCCGGCTGGCGCAAGGCCGTCGAGCGCACCCTCGACTGGGTGGACGTCGAGTAGGTCCGGTACGGCAGGGGCGGACTCAGCGCAGCGGGACGTCGAGCGCGTCGAACACGATGCGCGACAACCGGTTCACGGTCGTCTGGCCGTAGGAGTACCCGTTCGACGACCGCGACAGGAACGACATCTGGTAGCTGCGGCCACGACCCGAGACGAACCCGACGCCGTTGAGCCGGTAGCCGTCGGACCGCGGGCCCCACCCGTTCTTCAGCTCGACGTGGACGTCGCTCGGCAGCCCGTCGCCGAGGCCCCACGTCTGGGTCGACGTCACGTTCGCCATCAGCTCGCGGACGTACGCGCGACGACCGGGCGACAGGTAGGTGCCGAGGACGACCTGGTTCATCATCTGCACGAGGTCGCGGGTCGTCGAGGTCGAGTGCCCCCACCACGAGCTCGACCGGAACGAGGTCCCCCCGAGGACGACGGTGCTGGACATCCCCAGCTGGTCGGCGACGATGCGGCACCGCCGGAGGGTGGCCTGGGTGAGGAGGGTGTTCGTCGCGTCGTTGTCGGAGAAGCGGATCATCCGCGACGCGAGCGACTTCTGCGTCGAGGTCAGCGCCCGGCCGCGGTCCTGCGCGATCTTGAGCGTCGTGATGAGGATGAGCACCTTGATCGTGCTGTGCGTCTGCTGGGTTCGGGGCCGCCAGTGGAAGTACGACCCGTCGCGGTTGTCGCGGACGGTGAGACCGGCCGCCCCGGCGCGCGTGGCCATGTACTGGTCGAGGGCCGCCGTCAGCTGCGCCCGGGTGTCGACCCCCGCGGCCCGCGCCGACGGCGCCGCCAGGCCCAGGGCTCCGAGGGCGCCGAGCGCCAGGCCCGCCGACCCCCCGACGACGAGCTCGCGCCGGCCCGGCCCGCGCAGGCCGTGGACCCCGTCGGTCACGTTCGTCATGCCAGCTCCTCCCCGAGCGCGTCGTGGCACAGACGCGCGACGGACGAGATCGTCTCACGGCCGTGGCGGAAGCCGCGAGGGCTCGTCGACAGGATGCCGAGGACGTACTCGCGACCCTCGCCGCTGACCCAGCCGGTGGAGTTGAGGTGGTAGCCGTCGGGCAGCGGGCCCCAGCCGTTCTTGCCCGCGACGTGGACGTCCTTCTCCTCGGGGGCGAAGACACCCCAGCGCTGCTCGTCGACGACGTCGGCCATCATGAACCGCACGGTCGCCCGGCGTGCGCCGTCGAGGACGGTGTCGTCGGACAGCACCGCCGACACCATGGTGTCGAGGTCGCCCGGCACGGTCCGCCAGTGGCCCCACCAGCCCGCGTCGATCTCGGTGTCCTTCATCCCGACGAGACCGGCGACCCGCTTCACCTCGGCGCGGCCGACCTGGGCGAGCAGCGTCTCGGTGGCGGCGTTGTCGCTGCGGGTGATCATCCGCTCGGCGAGCTCGCGCTGGCGCTCGGTCAGCTGCTTGCCGTCCTCCTGCCCCAGCCGCAGCACGGTCGTGAGGATGAGGACCTTGATCGTCGAGTAGCACAGGCCCTCCTTCGCCCGGAAGCGGAAGACCTGACCACGCTCGAGGTCGACGAGCTGGAGGCCGAGCGTGCCACCGCGACCGTCGAGGTAGTCGTCGAGCCGTCCCGCGAGCCGGGGGGCCTCGACGAGCGTGCGCTCCCCCGCGGCGACGACCGAGGGTGACGGCGACGGCGAGGCAGAGGCGGCGACCGAGGCGGTGGCGGAGGGCGACGCGCTCGACGAGGGCGTCGCCCGGGCGGCCCCCGTTGCGGGGGCGTCGTCGGTGACGAGCTCGCGGACGCCCACCCCGAGCGCCCCGAGACCGAGGAGGGCGCCGCCTCCGACGACGAGGCGGCGCCGGGCGATGACGGCGGGCGAGGGCCGGCGCTGCCGGTGGAGGTCGGCGCGGCGTCGCGGGTCGCGGGGACGGGGTGGCTCGGTCATCGGGTCCAGCGTACGGGCGGCCCGTGGTGGTCGGTCTCGGCGACCACGACGCCGTCGACGGCCACCTGGGGCATGCCGACGGGCGCCCCGGGCCCCTCCGGCAACGGGTGCTCGAGGCTGATGTGCGCCAGTGGCACCCGGGCCCGCGCCTCGGCGACCGCGGCCTCCATCGCGGCGGTCTCCTCGGCCGGCCAGTACATGCGGGTCACCGAGTGCCACACGACGGTGAGGACGCCGTCGTCGACCGGCCGCGCCAGCTGCTGGGCTACCCAGGCCGAGGCGGCCGCCCGGTCGAGGGGCGCCGCCACCTCGCGGGCGACGGCGAGGGCGCCGGCCAGCCGTTCGTGGCGCTCGAGGTGCCAGGGCCAGACGAACGACGTGAGGTAGGCCGCTCCCTCGGGCGTCGTGGGGTCGACGGGCGCGACGTCGCAGCCGCGCCGCTCGACGACCTCGAACGGCTCGGGCTCGAACCCCGGTGCGCCGCAGCCCTCGACGACGAACGGGGACGCCTCGGGTCCGGCAGCCCAGCCGTCACCGACGAACCGGTACCGGTCGACGAGGAGCCCCAGCCCCGCCGACGCCCCGGGCTCGAGGAGGCGGACCCGGTGCAGCCCGGAGCGCCGGACCGCCTCGGCCAGCCCGACGAGGAGGCCGACGGTGCGCGCGGGCTCGTTCGTCTGCGGCGCCTCGCGCAGGGACTCGCGGAGCTCGTCGACGTGCGCGGCCATGAGGGGGCGCACGGCCGCCCAGGCCTCCTCCGGGTCGTGGTCGCCACCGAGGCAGGGGTAGAAGCCCACGAGCTGTGGCGCGTCTCCCCGCAGGACGATGCGGAACAGCCCGGCGAGGAGGCGCAGCTGCGGGAACTGGCGGGCGGGCGCGTCCTCCCAGCCCTCGAGGAGCTCGTGGGTGAGCCCGCCGACCTCCCAGTCGTCGGCCATCTCGGCGAGGAGGACGCCGTAGAGGTGGTCGCGGTGGCCGAAGTGCGCGCGCAGCAGGTCGGCGAGCGTCTCGCCGCTCCCGGCGGCCCCGCCCGCCTCGGCGCCCGCGACGGCGCTCACGGCAGGATCGGGACCCCGGACAGCAGGCCCCCGAGCCGGCCGTCGTCGTCGGTCGACGTCGCGGTGCTCGACGGCGAGGGCGAGGGGGTGGGCCGGCCGGGCTTGCGGGTGCTCGCGGGTGCCGGCGTCCCCCTGCCCTTCGAGGTCGGCGACGTCGTGGGGGCCGGGGCCTCGGAGGTCCCCGGGGTCTCGCCGGCGTCGGGGGTGACCGTCGGGGCGGCGCCGCGCGGGGTGCCCCGCGAGGCGGTGCCCTCATCGGTGCGGGCGCGGGTGGCGTCCTCGCTCGGCGTGGGCGCGGGGGTCGCCGGTGTCGTCACGGCGACGGACGAGGGCTCCGGAGCGGCCCGCAGCGTCGGAGGCCGGTCCAGGGCGTGGGTGCCGAGCTCGGGGGAGAAACCCACGACGAGGCCGGTCGCGGTCAGGAGTCCTGCGGCCGCACCGGTGACCACGAGGGGTCCCCGGCGGCGCGGTGCGGTGTGCCTGCCCATCCCTCCACCTTCCCAAGACCCCTCCGTGGTCGCAAACCCGCAGGACAACGCCGTGGCGCGGCTCACACCTGCCCCCCGTGGCAGCATGGCCGGGTGAGTGAAGAGCAGAAGCAGGCCGACAACCGCGCCCGGGCCACCACCGACGAGTTCCGCGCCTTCGTGCGCGAGGACTGGGCCCCGCGCGTCCCCACCGCCACCGAGCAGGCCCCCGCCGCCGCCTGGGCCGCCCAGCGGCGCGCCGTGCTGAGCGCCGCCTACCCCCGGCAGCGCCTCGTCGTCCCGGCCGGCGGCCTCAAGGTCCGCAGCAACGACACCGACTACGTCTTCCGCCCACACACGGCCTTCGCCTGGCTCACCGGGCTCGGCGCCGACCGCGAGCCCGACGCCGTCCTCGTCCTCGAGCCGGTCACCGGCGACGACGGCGAGGGCGCGGGCCACGAGGCCGTCCTCTACTTCCGCCCCCTCGCCGACCGCGACACCGACGAGTTCTTCGCGGACGCGCGCTACGGCGAGTTCTGGGTCGGAGCACGTCCCACCATCGAGGACCTCGAGCTCGAGCTCGGCCTCACGGCGCGGCACATCGACGAGCTCGACGCCGCCGTCTCCAAGGACGCCGGCGAGGTCACCGTCCGCGTCGTGCGCGACGCCGACCGCGAGCTCACGGCGCGCCTCGACACCGCCCGGGTCGAGAACGGCGCCGCCGAGGAGACCCTCGTCGAGGCCGACGACGCCCTCGCGCACGACCTGTCCGTGCTGCGCCTCGTCAAGGACGAGTACGAGGTCGAGCAGATGCGTGCCGCCGTCGCCGGGACCAAGGTCGGCTTCGAGGCGATGATCGCCGCCCTGCCCGAGGCCGTCGGCGCGGAGCGGGGCGAGCGCTGGCTCGAGGGCACCTTCGGCCTGCACGCGCGCCACCAGGGCAACGGGGTCGGCTACGACTCGATCTGTGCCGCGGGCGACCACGCGAACACCCTGCACTGGGTGAAGAACACGGGCGAGGTCCGCGAGGGCGAGCTCGTCCTCATCGACGCCGGCGTCGAGGTCGACAGCCTCTACACGGCCGACATCACCCGCACCCTGCCCGTCGACGGGACCTTCACCGAGGCCCAGCGCGAGGTCTACGACGCCGTCTTCGCGGCCCAGGAGGCCGGCATCGCCGCCGTGCGGCCCGGGAACAGGTTCTCGGACGTGCACGCCGCCGCGATCCGGGTCATCGCCGAGCACCTGCACGGCTGGGGGCTCCTCCCCGAGGGCGTCTCGGTCGAGGACACCCTCGACAAGGAGCACGGGCAGTACCACCGGCGGTGGATGGTCCACGGCACCTCGCACCACCTGGGCCTCGACGTCCACGACTGCGCCCTCGCCACCCGCGAGGAGTACATGGACGCCGAGCTGAAGCCGGGCATGGTCCTCACGGTCGAGCCCGGCCTCTACTTCAAGGCCGACGACCTCAAGGCGCCGGAACGCTTCCGCGGCATCGGGATCCGCATCGAGGACGACGTCGTCGTCACCGACGACGGCTGCGAGAACCTCTCGGCCGCGATGCCGCGCAGCGCCGACGACGTCGAGGCGTGGATCGCCGGGCTCAGCCGCGGCGAATGACCTCGAAGAGGGCGGCGTGCTCGACGCCCACCGCCTTCCCACCCCCGCCGAGGATCATGCCGAGCAGCTCGCGCGGGGCCGGGAAGTCGGCGGGCAGCACGGAGTTGTAGGCCTCGTGCGCCTCGAGGGAGTGCACGCTCGCCTCGAAGTGCTCCCCGGACACGTCGACCCAGTGCGTCGGGTCCGGTGACCCCGCGACGGCGATCGCCGTGACGCCGCCCCACGGCTCGAGACCCTCGGCGTCGAGGTCGCGGTGCAGCCAGCGGTTGCCCGCGTCGGCGACGGCGTCGAGGGTGGCGAGACCCACCGCGCGGTGGTCGGCCTGGTTGATCATCCCGCCGCCGAAGCGCAGGCCCCACGTGCCCGCGACGACGAGGTCGGGCCGCGTCCGGCGGATGGCCCGGGTGATGTCGCGACGCAGCGCGACGCCGTACTCGATGGCGCCGTCGGGGTGGTCGCCGAAGTCGACCTCGTCGACGCCGACGCGCCGGGCGCTCTCGCGCTCCTCTGCCTCGCGGACCGACCCCGCCTCGGCGGGGTCCATCGTGTCGATGCCGGCCTCACCACGGGTGAGGAGGAAGTAGCGCACCGTGGTTCCCTCGCCCACCCACCGGTGCACCGCGGCAGCGGTGCCGTACTCGATGTCGTCGGGATGGGCGACGACGCACAGGATCGACGAGAAGGTGTTGTCGAGGGGTTCGAGGGCGGGTGCCGGCTGCTCCATCCGCCGACGATAGCGGAGGGCCCGGCGCCCGGTCAGCCTCTCGCGCGCCGGGCCAGCGCCGCCCGGTCGAGCACCGCGACGGCACCACGGCGCAGCTCGACGACGCCGTCGTCCTCGAGCCGGCGCAGGACGCGGTTCGTCACCGGGCGGGACGCTCCGGCCAGCTCGCCGATCTCGGACTGGGTCAGCGGCAGCAGCGTCGGCCCGTGCGTGCCGCCGTCGTACGCGCGGCACAGCGCGTCGAGACGTCGGACCACGCGGTGCTCCACCGGCACGTGGAGGGCCTCGAGCAGGTGGTCCGACAGCCGGCGGACCCGGTGGGCGAGCAGCTCGAGGAGGAACCGGTCGACGGCCGCGTCGTCGCGGCGCAGCCGGTCGAGCTCGCCGAAGGCGATCGTCATGGTCACCGTCGGCTCCAGGGCCACGACGGTCGTCGTGCGCCGCGCCTCCGACGACAGCATCGCCATCTCCCCCACGAGCTCTCCCGGGCCGACGACGGCGAGGATCACCGTGTCACCGGCCGGGGTCCCCCTGCGCACCGCCGCCCGGCCCTCGGCGACGAGGTGCACCGTCTCGGCGAGGTCACCCTCGTGGAAGACCACCTCGCCCCGGGCGTAGCGGCGCCGGACCGACGCCGCGAGGACCGCTCGTCGGGACGCCTCGGGGAGGGCTGCGAGCAGTCCCGGGTCCATCCCGCAAGTGCAGCACGGGCCGCCCCGGTGTGTCACCACGCGCACACGGCACGTGTCCGCGGCCGCACGGACGCCGGGCGCCCGGGGCGGCAGCGTTGGCGGCACCAGCAGCAGCGCACCGAAGGAGCCGTCGCCATGAGAACCCGTCACCTCCACGACACCGCCCACCACCACCCGTCCGTCCACCGGGTCCGCGACCGCTGGGTCTGGGAGTGCCGGTGCGGCGGGTCCTCCTGCCGGACCTCCCCGACCTCGCGTCCGTGGCGGGAGGTCGTCATCGAGGCGCTGCTCCACTCGGGGACGCTCGCCCCGTGACGGGCGGCTCAGACCGGCAGCGTGACGTCGCGCAGGGCGTTCGAGGCCTCCTCGAGCAGCAGCCGCTCCGCCTCCTCGTAGAGCGCCTGCGCCCCGGCGGCCGTCGTCCCGATCGCCGTCATCCCGAGCCGGCCGTGCGTCGTCAGGGCACTCATCATGTGGAAGACGACCCCGGTCTGGCGGGAGGGGTCGAAGTGCAGGCGCGAGCGGGCCACGAGGTCGAACAGGTCGGTCAGGCGCAGTCCCCGCAGGCGCGGGTCCTCGAGGTGGTCGGTGGCGACGAGGTGCCGCTCCGCTCCGGCCGGGGTGCGGAAGGTGCTGTCGGCCGGGTCGTACCGTCCGTCGGTGAGGAACTGGAGGGTGAGGAAGGGGTGGGTGGTCCCGCCCTTGCGGATGTTGACCTCGATGGCGTGCGCCTCCCACTCCTGGCCCTGGCGGACGGTGACGAAGTCGACGGCGAACCGGCCGAGGACGCCCTCGTCGGCGAGGACCGCGCCGATCTGCTGCGCCGCCGCCGTGATGAGCGCCGCGTAGGCCGGGTCCGCCGGGAACCGGCAGCCGAGGTAGGTCTGGCCGCTCGGGCCGCCGAGGAGCTGGTCGTGCGTCGAGAGCACCTCGACCGCGCCGAGGGGCGTGACCCACAGCTGCACGCTGGGGCTGCGCATCTCGTCGCCGGTGACCCGCTCCTCGACGATGCCGCCCCGCTGGTCGAGCTTGCCGAGGAAGGTGTCGACGTCGATCCGCTCGTCCTCGAGCGCCATGCCCTCCATCCGCTCGCGCACCGCGTCCGTGTGGCCCGGCGCCCCGGGCGCGGGCACACCGGTGAGGTCGACCACCGCGTTGCCCTTGCCCGAGACGCCCTCGTTCAGCTTGACCATGGCCTCCCCCGCGCCCGACCGGTGGAGGTCGAGCAGGGCGCCGAGGACGTCCTCGCGCGTGTGCAGGTCCTCGTGCCCCGCCGGGTGGCGCACCCCGGCCCGGGCGAACACTCGCCGGCACCCGGTCTTCGTCCCGAGCTCGAACAGGCGCGGGTCCGCCCCGTACATCGGGATGCCGAGCACGATCGCGAGGTCACGTTCGCGCATCGTGGTCGTGTACGGGATGAGGTGCGAGAGAGCGGGTTCCGGCACGAGGTCGCGGATCTGCTCGAGGAGCCGCGGCCGCGCGAGCAGCTTCTCGGTGAGCGACTCGGGGCCGCCGTCGCCGACCGACACGAGGTGCAGGCGCGAGCGGACGTGGCTGGGGATGACCCCCGGCAGCAGCGACAGGTAGTACTCGACGACCATCGGGTCGATCGGCTGCGACGTCACGTAGACCATCCGCAGCCGGGGCTGGCGGAGCAGGAGCAGGAGGAAGAGGAACCGCTCCTCGAGGGCCTGGCTCAGCGTCCCCGGGTTGGTGACGACCCGGTCGACGGACATCGACGGGACGACGACGACCGACTCGCGGGGGTCGTCGCGCCGCATGCCGCGCCACACGTCGGGGAGACGGGCCTGCAACCGGTCGAACTCGGCCTCCCGGGCGTGCTCGTCGAGCGTGCCCAGGACGCGGACGGACTGCTCGGTGTCACTGGTCATCGTGCTGCCTCCGGTCTGACGAGGTCGACGTCGACGATCTCGTGGACGTCGACGATCCGGCTGATCCCCTTGAGGTCGACCGGTCCCAGCTCGCGGCTGAGCACCGGCCCCTCGACCCCGTCGAGCACGCGCTGGGTGACGAGCACCTGGCCCGGACCGGCCATCGCGCACAGGCGGGCCGCGAGGTTGGTGACCGTGCCGATCGCCGCGTAGTCGTACCGCCCGGGGAACCCCACCCGGCCGAGCGTGGCGTAGCCCTGGGCGATGCCGACGCCGAACCCCAGCTCGTGGCCCTGGCGTCGCCAGGCGAGGGCGAGGCGCTCGACCGCCGTCCGCATCTCGACCGCCATCCGCACGGCCCGGTCGGGGGCGTCCCGGCACGGCACGGGGTCGTTGAAGAAGACGAGCACGCCGTCCCCGGCGAAGTGCTCGAGCGTGCCCTCGTAGCGGAACACGAGCTCGCCGAGGGCCGCGTGGTAGTCGCGCAGGACGTCCATCGTCTCCTCGGGCTCGGCCCGCTCCGCGAACGGGGTGAACCCGCGCAGGTCGGTGAACACCGTGACGATCTCGCGCCGGTGGCTGCGCAGGAACGACTCGTCCCCCCCGTCGACGACGAGCCGGGCGACCTGCGGGGAGAGGAAGCGGCGCAGGCGGCCGAGCCGCTCCAGCTCGCCGACCTGCTCCGCGACCCGGGCCTCGAGCTGCTCGTTCCACTCCGCGAGCGCCTGCGCCTGGGCGACGACCGTGTCGTGGTACTGCTTGATCCGCACGAGGGAGCGCACCCGCGCCAGGAGCTCGGCCTGGTCGAAGGGCTTGGTCACGAAGTCGTCGGCGCCGGCCTCGGTGGCCCGGACCTTCTCCGCCGCGCCGCTCGCCGTCACCATGACCACCGGGACGAACTCGGTCCGCGGGTCGCCGCGGATCCGGCGGCAGGTCTCGTACCCGTCGAGCCCCGGCATCATGACGTCGAGCAGGACGACGTCCGGGAGGGGGTCGTCCGCGAGGAGCGCGAGGGCCTCCTCGCCCGAGGCCGCGCAGCGGACCTCGAACCCGCGGGGGGAGAGCACGGCGTCGAGCAGCCGGAGGTTCTGGGGCACGTCGTCGACGACGAGCACGGCCGCCGTGGTGGCGGCGCGCGCGGCCCCGGCCTCGGCCGTCACGGCGCACCCCCTCGTCGGGCGTGGAGCCGGACCTGCTCCGGGAAGTCGCGCACGCTGATCGGCTTCTCGATGAACCCGTCGAAGCCGGCGTCGAGGGCGCGTGCCCGGTCGGCGGCCATCGCCAGCGCGCTGACCGCGACGACCGGCACGTCCGCGGTCCGGGGGTCGGCCCGTAGCCGCGAGAGGGTCGTGTGGCCGTCGATGCCGGGCAGCTGGAGGTCCATGAGGACGACGTCCGGACAGACGCGGTCGACCACGGCGAGGGCCTCCTCCCCGGTGGTCACCGCGACGACGGCGAGGCCGGCGAACTCGAGGACGTCGCGCGCCAGCTTGAGGTTGCGCGGGTTGTCCTCGACGAGGAGCACCGTGACCCGGCTCATCCCTCCCCACCGCCCCGACGCCCCGCCGTGGCCACCCGCGACAGGCGCCCCGCGAGCCAGTCGAGCTCGAGGGCCCCCTTGGACGCGACGAACTCGATGCGCCCCCGGAGCCGCTCGCGATCGGTCGTCGTCAGCGTCTTCGAGGTGAGGACGACGACCGGGGTCGCCGCGTGGGCCGGGTCGGCCCGGAGCATGTCGACGACCGCGAACCCGTCGACCCCCGGCATGAGCAGGTCGACGAGGACCACCGACGGCGACGCCGCTCGCACCACGTCGAGGGCGTCGGCACCCCGGTCCGTCGTCGTGACGGTCCAGCCGTGCGGCTCGAGGGTGGCCCGGACGAGCTCGAGGGCGACCGGGTCGTCGTCGATGACGACGACGCTGCGCCGCCCGCTGTCGTGCTCGACCCCGTCGGAGACGGCCCGCCACACCGCGCCGAGCAGCTCCTCACGACGCACCGGCTTGACGAGGTAGTCGGCGGCACCGAGCGCGAAGCCGCGGCCCCGTTCGGGCAGCACCGAGACGACGACGACCGGGGTCTCGGCGAGCTCGGGGTCGCCCTTGATGGCGGCGAGCACGTCCCACCCGTCCATGCCCGGCAGGTGGATGTCGAGGACGACGGCGGTCGGGCGCAGGGCTCGCACCGCGGCGAGGCCCTCCTCCCCGCTCGGCACCGGCACCGGGCGCAGCCCGGCCGCGCCGAGATGCACCTGGACCAGCTCGGACGAGCTGGGGTCGTCCTCGATGACGACGACGGTGGGGCGGGCGTCCTCGACGGACGGCACGTAGTCGGTCGGCGCCACGGGCACCCGGTCGTGGGGCTGGTTCGGGAAGGTCACCCCGAAGGTGCTCCCCACGCCGACCTCGCTCGCCAGCCAGACCCGTCCTCCGTGGAGCTCGACGATCCGCCGGGTCAGGGTCAGGCCCAGGCCGGTCCCCTCGACCTGCGAGGTCGACCGGGAGCCCTGCTGGAAGGAGTCGAAGATCCGCTCCCGCTCGTCCTCGGCGATGCCCACGCCCGTGTCCGTCACGGTGAGGACCAGGTCGGAGCCGTCGCGGGTCGCGGTGACGGTGACGCTGCCTCCCGCGGGCGTGAACTTCACGGCGTTGCCGACGAGGTTGACCAGCACCTGCTTGAACCTCAGCTCGTCGGCGCGCACGAGTCCGGGCGCGCTCGACAGGTCGCTGACGAGCTCGAGCCCGGACTGCTGGGCGCGCTCGCGCAGCAGCGCGAGGACGCCGTGGACCGCGTCGGCCACGGGGAAGGTGCTCTGCTCGATCTCCATGCGGCCCGCCTCGACCTTCGACAGGTCGAGGACGTCGTTGAGCAGGTCGAGGAGGTGGCGCCCGGCGTCGAGGATGTCGCGGACGTAGTCGGCCTGCCGCTCGTTGAGGTCGCCGAACATCCGCTCGAGGAGGACCTCCGAGAACCCGATGACGGCGTTGAGCGGGGTCCGCAGCTCGTGCGACATGCTCGCGAGGAACTCCGACTTGTGGCGGCTCGTCTCCTCGAGCTCGCGCCGCTGCTGCTCGAGCTGCTGATAGAGCCGCACGTTGGTCAGCGCCACCGCCGACTGCACCGCGAAGGCCGTGAGCATCTCGCACGTCTCGTCGCTGAAGGCCCCCGTCGTGAGCCGGCGCACGACGAGGACCCCGACGATGCGGTCGGGACGGGTGAGGGGGACGGCGACGAGGGAGCGCCACCCGGCGGCGAAGAGGACCTCGAGGTGGGGGTCGCGCGCGACCTCCGCCAGGTCCGGCACCTGGACCGGGGACCCGTCGAGCGCCGCCCGCCCGACGAGGGTCTCGTCGAGGTGGATGCGCACGGCCTGGAGCCGGGACAGCACCTCGGGCTGGGTCCCCCACGCGGTGCGGACCCGGAAGAGCCGTGTCGCCTCGTCGTAGTCCATGAGCGAGCCGCCGTCGGCGCCGGCGAGCGACACGGCGTGCTCGACGATCGTCGTGAGGACCTCGTCGTGGTCCAGGCTGAGGGAGCTGATGGCCGTGCCGATCTCGGCGAGCGCCTCCATCTCCTCGACCTTGCGGGTCAGGCCGGCCCGCTGCTCCTGCAGGGCCGAGAAGAGCTGGCCGGTCCGCACGGCAAGGGCGGCCTGGGCCGCGAAGGTCGTAAGGAGGCGGGCGATGTCGTCGTCGAAGGGGCGGACGTGGGTGCGCCACACGAGCAGGACCCCGACGACCTCGTCGTCGACGACCATGGGGGCCCCCATCATCGAGCGGTACCGCCCGCGCCGCTGGAACTCGGGCAGGTTGTAGTCGGGGTCGGCGAGGACGTCGGCGATCTGTCGGGTGGTCCGGTCGAGGGCGACCCGGCCGATGAGGCTGGACCGGTTCCCGGGCACCGGGTGGTCGACGGCGAAGGCGATGTACTCGGGGTCGTGCCCGGTGAAGCTGGCCAGGCGGAAGCCGTCGCCCTCGGCGAGGCTGATCTGCGCGACGTCGGCGTCGCAGAGCCGGCGGGCGTTCTCGACGACGGCCTGGAAGACGTCCTCCTCCGACGAGGACGCCCGGGCCAGGACGGAGAGGACCTCGCTGGAGGCCACGAGCTGGTCCCTCGCCTCCGCGAGGCGCGCGGCGAGGGCCGCCGGGTCGTCCGCCGTCACCGCCCGGCCTGGAGCATCAGGATCGTCCGTCACGGGGACTCCGATCGCGATCGGTTGCCCTGGGGTCCCCAGCAGTCTGCTCCCTCGCGCCCCCTCCTGTCACCGCCCCGCGGGGTGCGGTTCGCGCAGGTCCGGGGCGCTCAGGCGGTCGGCGGGTGCGCGGGCCCCTGCGCGGGGCCGGGGTCGGCCACCCGCGCGCGCTCGGCCTCCTGCGCCCGGCGGACCTGCTCCTGGGCGGCCCGCATCGGGTCCATCTCGGTCAGCAGCTCGCGGCCCCGCTGGACGTGCTTGTGCTCGACGAGGAGCTCGTACTTGTTCGCGACGACGTGGCTGACCGACGTGAAGTCGCGCTGGCCGCGGGTCGCGGCGTACCCGACCATCGCCCAGACCATGCCGAACACCGCGCCGAACGCGACGGTGCCGACGATGCTGAGGATGTTGAAGCCGCTCGGGTCGAACAGGGCGAAGATCGTCCCGATGAACAGGCCGAGCCACATGCCCGACAGGGCGCCGGCGCCGATGACGCGGCCGCGGGTGAGCCGGCCGGTGACCCGCTCGAGCTGCTTGAGGTCGGTCCCGACGATGAGGACGTCCTGGACCGGGAACTCGTGGTCGGACAGGTAGTCGACGGCCTTCTGCGCGTCCTCGTAGCTGTCGTACACCGCCAGGGACATGGGGTACTCGAGCGAGAGGGCCGCACGCAGGCCCGGGCGCATCGGCTGGGTGCTCATGGCTCCATCATCGCAGGCGGGGCTGGACGCCGGCTGGACCGGGGCTGGACGTGCGCAGGGTGCGCCGCTCGCACCGATCGGCGATGCTGGACCGATGGCCCCGGACCGACCTGACGGCCGCCCCCGAGACCGTCGACGCACCGCGGCGCTCGTCGTCGCGGGGCTGGCCGCGACCGCGACTGCTGCAGGTGCCGTCGTGCTGCTCGACCGCGACGGCACCGACGCAGCGCCGGCCGCGGCGCCTCCCCCGTCCTCGAGCGCTCCGCCGACGTCGACCTCCTCGTCGCCGCGCCCGTCACCGACCCCCTCCGCGACGCCGACCACGGCGCCACCGGAGCGGGCCGCGGGCACCGAGCCCGCGGTGCGCCGGCTGCGAGCCGCCGACCGCCACGCCCTCTCCGTCGCGGCCACCCGGGCGAGCCTGCGCCGGCCGACGGCGGTCCCCGTCGTCTACCTCGTCGCCGACGACGCCCTCGACCTCGGCTGGGCCGCGGTCCCCGCGGCCGCCGCGCGCGGCGGGGCCGTCCTGCTGACCCGCGGCGACCGCCTGCCCACCACGACGGCCGACGAGCTCGAGCGGCTCGCGCCCGCGGAGATCGTGCTCGTCGGGGATGCCCGCTCCGTCGCCACCCGCGTCGCGACGGCCGCCCGCCGGATCGCCCCGGTCGTCCGGGTCGACACCGACGACCCCGTGGCCGCGGCGCGCGCCCTGAACCGCGCGGCCTTCCCCACCGCGACGGCCGCGTGGGTGGCCGGCACCGGGACCGACAGCGACCTCGCCGTCGGCGCCGCCGCCGCGGCGGCCCGCCGGGCCCCGCTCGTCGTCGTCGAGGACGACGCGCGCACCCTGCCGGCCGCCGACGTCGACCTCCTCTCCGACCTCGGCGTCCGGTCGGCCACCGTCGTCGGGGGGCGCGGTGCCGTGGCGGCCGGCGTGGAGTCGGCCCTGACCGAGGCCCTCGGGGAACGGGCCGTCCGCCGGGCCGAGGCCGGCGACCGGGCCGCCCTCGCCGCCCGGGTCCACACGCTGGCCTGGGGGAAGGCCACCGCGGCGGCGGCCTACGTCGCGAACGCCGACCGGCCCACCGACACCTTCACCGGTGCCTTCCTCGCCGGCCGGGCGCGGGTCCCGCTCTTCTGGACCCGCCCCTACTGCCTCCCCGCACCGACCCGCGACGGCGTCCTCGCCGACACGGTCGCCCGGGTCACCGTCCTCGGCGGCGAGCAGTCGGTCCGCAGCCTCGTCGACGACCTCACGGCCTGCCGCAGCATCGAGGACCCCTCGAGCCCCTGGGTCCTCGTCAACAAGCGCAACGGCCTGTCGCCACGGTCGTTCCGGCCGTCCGACCTCCGGGTGCCCGCGATGGAGCACTCCGGGGGCCACGAGCTGCGGGCCGACGCCGCCGACGCCCTCGCCGAGATGGCGGCCGCCTCGGTCGCCGCCGGTGCCGGGCGCGTCGGGATCGACACGGCCTTCCGCTCCCACGCGACGCAGGACGCGCTCTACGACAGGTACCTCGCCCGCAAGGGGCGCACCTGGACCGACACCTGGTACCTGCGTCCCGGGTACAGCGAGCACCAGACCGGGCTCACCGTCGACCTCCTGCCGATCGGGCGCCCGAGCTGCACCATCAACGACTGCATCGACGAGACCCCGCAGGGGGTGTGGCTCGCCCGCAACTCGTGGCGGCACGGCTTCATCCTCCGGTACGAGCGCGGCCGCACCGCGACGACGGGTGTCGGCTTCGAGCCCTGGCACTTCCGCTACGTGGGCCGGGCCGTGGCCCGGGCGTACCACGAGGGCGGCTGGCACACCTACGAGGAGTTCCTCGGCCGGCCCGCCGCGCCCACGTACTGAGCCGCCGGACCGGCCGGCGGCTCGGCGGGCACGACGGCCCGCGAGTGCCTACCATCGCGGGGTGACCGCTCGACACCCCGCCCTCCGCACGTTCGCGGCCCTCGCCGCCGGCCTCGCCGCCCTCGTGACCGGCGCGCAGCCCGCGGCCGTCGCCGCCCCGGCCGCCGCGGGGGCCCCTGCGGCGGCCGTCCCGGCCGTCGCCGCCCCCACGGTCAGCCGGATCGCGGGCGCCGACCGGTACGCGACGTCGGTGGCGGCCTCGAGGGCGGCGTTCCCCAGCGGGTCCACGGCCTCGGTGGTCTACCTCGTCTCCGGCGTGGCGCCGGCCCGTTCGTCCTCGGCGGTCACGGCCGCGGCGGTGCAGAACGGGACGGTCCTCATGAGCCACCCCGACCGCCTCCCCTCGGTCGTCGCCGCCGAGATCGATCGGCTCAACCCCGCGCGTGTCGTCCTCGTCGGCGACTACGCGGCCCTGGCGACCGAGGTCGCCCGCGGCGCGGCCCGCTACGCCCCCTCGGTGAGCCGGGTCTCGGCCACCGAGGCGTCGACCTCGCAGGCGCTCAACCGGGCGGCGTTCACGTCGGCGACCCGGGCCTGGGTCGTCAGCCGCACCAGCGGCAACGACTCCGTCATCGGTGCGGTCGCCGCCGCCGCGCACCGCTCCCCGGTGATCGTCCTCGACGGCCGGGCCGCCGACCTCCCGAGCGCCAACGCCAGCCTGCTGCGCGACCTCGGGGTCGACGCGGTGACCGTCGTCGGACCCACGGCCGCCGTCTCCTCGGGGATCGCCGCGGACCTCGCCGCGATCGTCGGCGCCGGCAACGTCACCCGCGCGGCCGGTGCCGACCGCTACGCGACCGCCGCCCGGGTCAACGCGCTCGCCTGGCCGGACCTGGCCGCCGGCACCGCGTACCTCGCCGACGGCACCGACATCACCAACGGCATCGGCGGCGCGCTGCTCGCGGGCCGCACGAAGCGACCGCTGTTCTGGACCGTCCCGTACTGCACCCCCGCCTCGGTGCGGCCCACCCTCGCCGGGCCCGGCGTCACCCGGGTCGCCCTCCTCGGCGGCGAGGCGTCGGTCCGCGTCCTCGCCGGACGGCTCGAGACGTGCCGCAGCATCGACACCGCGTCGAGCGTGTGGGTCCTCGTCAACAAGCGCAACGGGCTGAGCCCGAGGTCGTTCGTGCCCTCGAACCTCGTCGTCCCGTCGATGCCGTATGCGAACGGCCACCAGCTGCGCGCCGACGCCGCCGCCGCGCTCGCCCGGATGGCCTCCGGCTCGTACGACGCCGGGGTCGGCCGGATCGGCATCGACACCGCCTACCGGTCGTACGCGACGCAGAAGGCGCTCTACGACAAGTACCTCGCGCTCAAGGGCCGCACCTGGACCGACACCTGGTACCTGCGGGCCGGGTACAGCGAGCACCAGACCGGGCTGACCGTCGACCTGCTCCCCATCGGGCGCTCGAACTGCCGGATCAACGACTGCATCGACGAGACCCCGCAGGGCGTCTGGCTCGCGAAGAACGCCTGGCGCTACGGCTTCGTCCTGCGCTACGAGAAGGGCCGGACCTCCACGACGGGGGTCGGCTTCGAGCCGTGGCACTTCCGCTTCGTCGGCGTCCCGCTGGCCACGGCCTACAAGGACGGCGGCTGGCACACCTACGAGCAGTTCCTGCGGCAGCCGGCCGCACCGACGTACTGAGCCGGCGCCGGCCTCCGGCTCAGCGGGCCCGGTACTCCTCGAGGAGGCGGCGGCCGATGATCATCTTCTGGATCTCGGCCGTCCCCTCACCGATGAGGAGCATCGGCGCCTCGCGGTAGAGGCGCTCGATCTCGTACTCCTTGGAGTACCCGTAGCCCCCGTGGATGCGGAAGCTCTGCTCGACGACGTCGGCGCAGTTCTCCGACGCGAGGTACTTCGCCATGCCGGCCTCGAGGTCGTTGCGCTGCCCGGCGTCCTTGAGCCGCGCGGCCTTGACCATCATCTGGTGGCTGGCCTCGACCTTGGTCGCCATGTCGGCGAGGCGGAACAGGATGCCCTGGTGCTCGGCGATCTTTTTGCCGAACGTCTCGCGCTGCTGCGAGTACGCGATGCCGAGCTCGAAGGCCCGCATCGACAGCCCGCAGGCCCGGGCCGCGACGTTGACGCGGCCCACCTCGACGCCGTCCATCATCTGGTAGAAGCCCTTGCCCGGCACGCCGCCCAGGACCTGCGCGTCGGTGGTGCGGTGGCCCTCGAGGAGCAGCTCGGTGGTGTCGACGCCCTTGTAGCCCATCTTCTCGATCTTCCCCGGCACCGTGATGCCCTGGGCCGTCTCGCCGAAGCCGGGCTCCTTGTCGACGAGGAAGGTCGTCATGTTCCGGTAGGGGCTGTCGCTCTCGCCGAGGTCGGTGCGCACGAGGACGGCGACGAGGTTGGCGGAGCCGCCGTTGGTCAGCCACATCTTCTGGCCGGTGACGACCCACTCCTCGCCCTCCCTGACGGCCTTGGACCGGATGGCGGCGACGTCGGACCCGAGCCCCGGCTCGGACATCGAGAAGGCCCCCCGGACCTCGCCGGTGGCCATCCGCGGCAGGTAGCGCTGCTTCTGCTCCTCGGTGCCGTGCTGGAGGATGAGGTACGCGACGATGAAGTGGGTGTTGATGATGCCGCTCACCGACATCCAGCCGCGGGCGATCTCCTCGACGACGAGCGCGTAGGTCAGCAGCGACTCGCCGAGACCGCCGTACTCCTCGGGGATCATCAGCCCGAAGATCCCCATCTCCCTCATGCCCTCGACGATCTCGGTCGGGTACTCGTCACGGTGCTCGAGCTCGGTGGCGACCGGGAGGATCTGCTCCTCGACGAACACGCGCACGAGCTTGACGAGCTCGATCTGCTCCTCGGTCAGGCCGTCCGTGGACTGGAGTCGGGACACGCGTTCTCGCCGCCTTCGGTGGGGTGGTCTGGCGCTTGGAAGTATGCCGCCGGGCCCCCACCCGGGGGACCCACGGACGGTGTGAGTCCTCCCACCCCCGGTAAATCGGTGGCGCGGCGCCGGTCGGTGCGCCACGCTGGCCCCGAAGGCACGGCGTCCGCCGCTGCCCGCTGCACCAGACCACGCCGAGTGAAGGAGGGCCGTGATGTCGACGACCGTCCCGGGCTGCCCCCAGCCCACCACCCCCTTCACCGACCTGGAGCACCGCAGTGGCACACCAGCCCTTCCACCTTCCGGAGAAGCAGGCCCGCTTCTCCGTCGACACCTCACCTGACGCGCCCCCCGAGGGCGAGCGCTGGTCCAGCTGGGACGGCGCGACCCACGGACCCACACCGCGACCGGACTGGGTCATCCCCGACCTCGGGGCCGTCGAGAGCGACCTCGGCGTCCTCAAGACCGGCAAGGAGGCCGACGTCCACGTCGTCCGCCGCTGGGTCCCGGGGACCGACCGGATGACGACGATGGCCGCCAAGCGCTACCGCAACGGCGACCACCGCCTCTTCCACCGTGACGCCGGCTACCTCGAGGGGCGCCGGGTCCGTCGCAGCCGCGAGCTGCGGGCCATGACCCGGCGCACCGACTTCGGCAAGCAGGTCATCGCCGGCCAGTGGGCGGCCGCCGAGTTCGAGGCGCTCGGGGTGCTGTGGGCGCTCGACCTGCCCGTCCCCTACCCCGTGCAGCTCGACGAGAGCGAGATGCTCATGGAGTTCGTCGGCGGCACCGACGGGCCCACCCCGGTCGCCGCACCCCGCCTGGTCTCGACCCGGCCGGAGCCGGACCTGCTCGAGGACCTCTTCGAGCAGCTGCGCACGGCGATGCTCACCCTCGCCCACCACGGCTGGACCCACGGCGACCTCTCGCCGTACAACGTCCTGCTCCACGAGGAGCGGCTCGTCCTCATCGACTGGCCGCAGATCGTCGACGTCATCGGCAACCCGCAGGGGTTCGAGTTCCTCGAGCGCGACGCGACGACGATGGTGACGTGGTTCCAGCGCAAGGGGCTCGACGTCGACGCCGGCGAGCTCGTCGGTGACCTCGTCGCCGAGGCGACCGTGCGGTTCTGACCCCGCGGACACGGCCGGGGCGGGAGTGCGACCAGCACTCCCGCCCCGGGTTCCGCTCTCACTCAGGTCGACTCAGCTGGCGTCGCCCTCGTGGTCGTGGTCGTGGGCGAGACCGCCCGCGTCACCGTTGATGACACCCTGCGGGCCGGCGGGTGCCGGGAGCGTGAAGTTCCCGGGCACCTTCTTGCCGGGGACCCCGTTGACCGACGCGGTCGAGTAGGCGTAGGTCAGGACCGCCGCCGAGATGACGTCGGCGTTGACGTCGAGCGCCTTGAGCGACAGGTTGTCGATGTCGTCGCAGGCCTGGTGGTAGCACGGGTCGTAGGCCTGACCCGCGGTACCGCCCCAGATCGCCTGCTGCGCAGGCGTCTTGACGACCTCGGCACCGGTGAAGAGGCCACCGGCGGGGATGCCGTTGTTGATGAACGCCTGGTAGTCGCTGCGCCCGCTGAACTGTGCGTCGTCGTAGGGCTGGCCGAGCTTGGTGTAGAGGCTCTCGAAGAGGTCCTCGATCTGGATCGAGCCCTCCGGGACCGAGACGCCGACGGGTGCCTTCCAGCCGGACTGGTCACCGTCGTAGACCATGAAGATGTAGTTCGGCGAGCCGACCATGTCGAAGTTGAGGTAGAGCGCGATGCGGTCCTTCTCGGCCTGGCTCAGGCCGGCGACGTACTGCGTCGACCCGATGAGGCCGCTCTCCTCGGCGCCCCACCAGGCGAGCCGGATCGTGTTCTGCGGCTTGAGCTTGCGCACCGTCTGCGCGAGCTCGAGGAGCGCGGAGGACCCGCTGCCGTTGTCGTTGATGCCCGGGCCGGCCGGGACCGAGTCGAGGTGCGCACCCGCCATCACCACGTTGTCGTCGTTGACGCCCTTGAGCTCGGCGATGACGTTCTTCTGCGGGCGGGACTCGGGCTCGGGGACGAAGACGCGCGCGGTCGACCCCGCCTGGGAGAGGGCGACGCCGTCGAGATAGCTGGTGCCGACGACGGGGATGTCGACGATGTCCAGGCCGCCGAGGGTCGGGTTGACCGCGTTGTTGCGGTCAGCGTCGGCGGTGTTGCCCTGGTTGAAGATGACGGCGGCCGACGCGCCCGCGGCCTCGGCGTTGATCGCCTTGACCGAGAAGTTGCAGGAGCCGCGCTGGAGGAGGGCGATGGAGCCCACCGGGAAGCCGGCGAAGTCGCTCGCCTCGCACCCGCTCGACGAGGTGTTGCCGAGGCCGAGGCTGAGGTCGACCTTGGTGACCGCGGCCGTGACATCGCCGTACCCGGTTCCGGTGGCCGGGTTGTTGACGTAGGAGGCGGAGACCGGTGTCAGCTGCTGGAGGATGGACGGACCCACGTACGTGAAGGGGAACTCGTCGATCGCGACGTCCCAGCCGGCGGCCTCCAGCGTCTCGACGACGTAGTCGACGCTCGCCTCGTAGCCGGGCAGCCCGGCGGCGCGGTTGCCCCCGTTGGCGTCGGCGATGGCCTGCAGGGCCTCCTCGTGCTCGAGGATGCCGTCGACCGTGACGCACTCGAGGAGCTTGTCGTAGGTGATGTTGGCGCGTGCCTCGCACCCCGCGGAGGAGGTCGCCGCGACGGCGACCCCTGCGGGGACGAGGGAGATGGTGAGGGCGGCGGCGGCGACGAGTCCCGTCGCCCTCCCCCGGCGTGACAGCAGAGCAGTGCGATCCATGTTCATCCCTTCAGACCTGACCCGGGATCCTCCGGGGTCGCTCGGAGCCTATGGGCGCGCTGTGCGCTTGCCCAGAGCCCGTCGAGGCCTCTTCCTGAGAGAACTCTCAGGCTCCCGCGAGCGCCTCCGGCGCCCCTACGCTCGGGTCATGGCCCCCTCCCTCGCCGCCCCCGCCGTCCCCGACCCGATGGACGCGCCGGCGGTGCGCTGGGGGGTCCTCGGCCCCGGCGGCATCGCCACGACGTTCGCACAGGCCGTGCGGCACGGGACCCGCTCGTCGGTCGTCGCCGTCGGCTCGCGCTCGGCCGACCGCGCGGCGGAGTTCGCCGCACGGCACGAGGTGCCCCGGGCCCACGGCTCGTACGAGGAGCTCGTCGCCGACCCCGACGTCGAGGCCGTCTACGTCGCGAGCCCGCACAGCGAGCACCACGCGCACGCCCTCCTCGCCCTGCGGGCCGGGAAGCCGGTGCTCGTCGAGAAGGCCTTCACCCGCAACCTCCGCGAGGCCGACGAGGTGCTGGCCGAGGCGCGGTCGCGCGGGCTGCTCGCCGCCGAGGCGATGTGGAGCCGGTACCTGCCCTCCTACGACGTCGTGCGCCGCACCATCGACGCGGGGACCCTCGGCGACGTCCTCCTCGTCGACGCCGACCACGCGCAGCTGCTGTGGCCCGACGGCCCGGCCCGCCTGTCCCAGCCCGAGCTCGCCGGGGGGGCGATGCTCGACCTCGGCGTCTACGTCACCGCCTTCGCCGACCACGTCCTCGGCGGCCTCGACGACGTCCGGGCGACCGGGACCCTCAGCGACCTCGGGGTCGACGTCACGAGCGCCTTCACGGCCCGTGGGCCGTCGGGGGGCGTCGCCCAGCTGTGGTGCTCGATGGGCGCCGCGACGAGCTGCCGGGCCCGCGTCGTCGGGACGGCGGCGCGCCTCGAGCTCGACGAGGGCGGGAGCTTCTACGGGTCCGCCTGCCACGTGCGCCTCGTCGGCCCCGACGGCACCGTCCTCGACGAGTGGGTCCCCGAGGTCCCCGACCACGGGTTCCGCTTCCAGGTCGCGGAGGTCGCCCGGGCCCTCGAGGCCGGACGGCTCGAGACGTGGTCGGTGCCGTGGGCGGCGACCCGACGGGTCATGGGGGCCATGGACGAGGTGCGCCGCCAGGTGGGCGTGGTCTACCCCGGCGAGGACGGCTGACCCTTCCCGGCCGGGACCGGTCCGGTGCCCCTCAGCGGACGAGGACGCGGGTTCCGATCGGCATGAGGTCGGCGGCCCAGATCATGTTGATCGCGGCGTTGCTCAGCCGGGCGCACCCGTGCGACGCCGCGTACGGCGGGATGTTCGGCGAGCCGTGGACCGCGATGCCGCGGTTGAAGAAGCGCGGGCGCCACAGCTGCCCGAGCGAGTTGGTCAGCGGTCCGTCGACCGCGCGGTAGACGGTGAAGCTGCCCTTCGGCGTCGTCGCGAGCGCGCGGGTGCCCCTGGTCGTGGTGTACTCCTCGCCGTTGCCCGTCGAGGTGTTGAGGACCATGCTCGCCCGGCCGTCGCGCACGATGAGGAGCAGCTGGCGCTCGAGGTCGATCTCGACGCCGTTCTCCAGACGGGCCCGGGGCCGGATGCCGTCCTCGAGGGCCCGCTTGGTCCGGGGGCCGACGACGCCGTCGCGCGCGAGGCCCGCGGCCTTCTGGAACGCGAACACCGCCTGCTGGGTCAGCGAGCCGAACGAGCCGTCGGGGGTGCCGAGCCAGTACCCGAGGCCCGAGAGCCGCCGCTGGAGCGCGAGGACCTTCTCGCCACGGTCGCCGTAGACGAGCGAGGTCCGCGGCTTGACCGTCGGGGTCGGGGTCGGCGTCGGGGAAGGGGTCGTCACCGTGGGCGACGGCGTGGGGGTCGGGGACGGGGTGGGCGTCACGGAGGGCGTCGGGGCAGGGGGCGTCGGCTCGGCGCTCGCGGACACGCTCGAGGTCGCGCTCGGGGCCGGCGCCGCGGGTCCCTCACCGGTCCACGACGGGGCGAACCCGCAGCCGGCGAGGAGCGCGGCCGCGGCCACGGTGGAGGCAGCAGCCGCCGCCGCTCGACCCCGCGTGCGGGTCAGCCCCATGTCCGCTCCCGTGCTCGACGACGCCGCCCCGCGGCGACGGGCCGGCGATCCATGAGACGACATGTTCGCGCCGGCCACAACCCGGCGCGCTCGTCGTGACCGAATCGTGGTGTGCGGGCGCGGCGGGGCTGAGGCCTCGGCCCGAGGTGATACCCGGGTGATACCGCCGCCTGCCACAACGGGGTCGAGCACCTCGGCTCACCCGCGCAGCCCCGACAGGAAGGCACCCGATGTCCCGACCCAGCCCCGCCCGCCGCGGAGTGCGGGCGTTCGTCCTGGCGCTCGCCGCCGCCTCCGTGGCGGCCACCGGCTGCTCGTCCTCCGGGGGCACGGCCTCCAGCCCGGCACCGAGCACCGCCACCACCGCCGAGGCGCCGCTGTCGCTCGTCGTCATCGGCGACTCCATCCCGTACAACAGCCAGCAGGACTGCCCCGGCTGCCGGGGCTTCGTCACCCGCTACGCCGAGGCGCTGGCGAAGGCCACCGGTCGCGAGGTCACCTCGACGAACCGCTCGACGCACACCGGCCTGACGCTGTCCGGCCTCATGACGGACCTGCCCGGCCTGCGCGAGGAGCTCACCGCCGCGGACGCCATCATCGTGGGGATCGCCCACAACAGCTTCCCCCTCAACGACGAGGAGCCCTGCGGCTCCGCCGTCGACCCGGCGACCGGCGCCATCGAGGACTGGTCCACCGTCGGTGCGGCGTGCGCCGCCACGGCGACGGCGACGTGGCGGCCCGTGTACGACGAGCTGTTCTCCACCGTCGCCGGCTGGCGCGCGGGCCGGCCCACCATCCTCCAGACGGTCAACCGCTACAACGACTGGATCGGGTTCGAGCAGGCGAGGCTCACGGCCGACCAGGCGGAGCGCACGGTCGTCCTCCACGACGCGTGGAACACGATGCTCTGCGACTCGGCGGAGGCCAACGGCTTCGACTGCACCGACGTCTACCACGCGTTCAACGGCGCCGACGGCCGCACCCCCTCGGGCGACCTGCTCGCCGCGGACTACACGCACCCGTCCCAGCGGGGGAACGACGAGATCGCCCGGCTCCTCACGGAGCGCGGCTTCGCCCCCCTCGGCTAGCCGCGGTCGCGCACGGCGTCGTGGGTCGCGAGGACCTTGCGCGCCGACTCGACGTGGAGCAGCTCGACCATCCGCCCCTCGTGGACGACGACCCCGGCGCCGGCGGCGCCCTCCCACGCCTCGAGGACGCCGCGCGCCTGCTCGACCTCCTCCGCGGAGGGGGCGAAGACGGCGTTGCAGGGCTCGACCTGCCCGGGGTGGACGAGGGTCTTGCCGTCGAAGCCCAGGTCGCGGCCCTGGCGGCACTCGGCCTCGAACCCCTCGACGTCTCGCACGTCGTTCCACACCCCGTCGAGGACGGCGACCCCGGCCCGGCGGGCGGCGAGGACGGTGAGCGACAGGGAGGTGAGCAACGGCGTGCGCCCCGGGACCTGCCGGACCCCGAGCTCCTTGACGAGGTCGTTGGTGCCCATGACGAGCACGGCCAACCGGTCCGACGCCGCGGCGATGGCGGCGACGTCGAGGACGGCCGTCGGGGTCTCGACCATCGCCCAGAGGCGCGTGCGCTCGGGTGCCCCGTGCCGCTCCATGGCGGCCACGACGGTGTGCACGGCCTCGGCGGAGTCGACCTTGGGGACGACGACGGCGTCCGGCCCGGCCGCGCACGCCGCCGCGAGATCGGCGTCGTGCCACTGCGTCCCGGCGCCGTTGACGCGGATCGTCACCTCACGGTGTCCGTACTCGCCGGATCGCGCTGCGGCGCAGGCGTTCTCGCGCGCCGCCTCCTTGTTGTCAGGACCGACGGCGTCCTCGAGGTCGAGGATGAGGCCGTCGACCGGCAGGCTCCTGGCCTTCTCGAGGGCACGCTCGTTGCTCGCCGGCATGTAGAGGACGGAGCGGCGCGGGCGCAGGACGTCGCTCACGCCGACCCCTCCCCCGCACCGGCGTACAGCGCGGCGAGCTCGGGGTCGTTGGCGGCGAGGCGCTCGGCGAGCTCGAGGACGACGAGGCACTGCTTGAGGCTCGCGTCGTCCTCCATCCTCCCGTCGAGCATGACCGCGCCGGTGCCGTCGCCCATCGCCTCCCTGACGCGGCGCGCGTGCGCGACGTCCTCGGCGCTCGGGCTGAAGACCTTCTTGGCGATGGAGATCTGGGCGGGGTGCAGCGACCAGGCGCCGACGCAGCCGAGGAGGAAGGCGTTGCGGAACTGGTCCTCGCACGCGAGCGTGTCGGCGATGTCCCCGAAGGGGCCGTAGTACGGGAAGATCCCGTGCATCGCGCAGGCGTCGACCATCCGGGCGATCGTGTAGTGCCAGAGGTCCTGCTGGTAGGTGGCGCGCTCGGCGTCGCCGCTCGGGTCCTGCCGCACGAGGTAGCCCGGGTGGCCGCCCCCGACGCGCGTCGTCTTCATCCGGCGGTCGGCGGCGAGGTCGGCCGGGCCGAGGCTGATGCCCTGCATCCGCGGGCTCGCGCCGGCGATCCCCTCGACGTTCGCGACACCGCGGGCCGTCTCGAGGATCGCGTGGACGAGGACCGGCCGGGACAGGCCCGCCCTGGCCTCGAGCTGGGCGAGCAGGCGGTCGACGTAGTGGATGTCCTCGGGGCCCTGGACCTTCGGGACCATGACGACGTCGAGCCGGTCGCCGACCTCGGTGACGAGGGTGGTGAGGTCGTCGAGCGCCCACGGGCTGTCGAGCGCGTTGACCCGGGTCCAGAGCTGGGTGTGCTCCCCGAGGTCGGTGGCCCTCGCGATGTCGATGAGCCCGGCGCGGGCGGCCTCCTTGTTCTCGGCCTTCACCGCGTCCTCGAGGTTGCCGAGGAGGACGTCGACCGTGCCGACGAGCTGGGGGACCTTCGCCGCCATCTTCGGGTTGCTCGGGTCGAAGAAGTGGATCATCCGGCTCGGCCGGGCGGGCACCTCGCGCAGCGGGGCCGGGGCCCCGACGGCGAGGGGCGTGAAGAAGTCCTTGGCGCTGCGCATGCCGCGGACGCTAGCAGCGGCCGGGTGCGGCGCCCCGTGAGCCAGTTCACGGTGTGACCGACGACGCGCCGCCGCCGGTCGCGGCCGCACGCCGTGTGGGAGAGTCGCCCCATGACCGAGGAGGCGACCGGCGAGGCCACCGCGCCCGTTCCCCCGGTCGACGTCACCCGCCTCGTCCACGAGGCCGCGAGCAGGTCGGGACTCCTCTGGGTCCGGATCCCGGGCGGCGGCAGCCACCCCGTCTGGCACGTGTGGCACGACGACGGCGACGAGCGGGGCACCGGCCCGGCGTTCTACGTCGTCTCGGGCCCGGGCGAGCAGTCGCTGCCCTGGCTGCCCGAGGAGGTCGAGGTGCTCCTGCGGAGCAAGGACACGGGGGGCCGCCTCCTCACCGTCCACGCGGCCGTCACCGAGCTCGTCCCCGAGGACCCCGCGTGGGACGCCGCCGTCGAGGTGCTGCGCCCCGAGCGGCTCAACGCGGTCGGCGACGTCGCGCAGCGGTGGGCGGCCTCGTGCACCATCCACGTCCTGCGGCCGCACGGCCGCCTCGTCGAGGGCCCGGGGTCCTACGGCGAGGACTCGGGGGCGACGACGGTCCACCCCTCCTCCGCCGCGACGGCGCGCTGGCGCCCGTGGCACTGGCGCGGCCGCCCCGCCTCGCGCCGCGGCTCCCCGGCCGGGGGCCGGGCCGCGGATAGCCTGTCGGAGTGAGCACGCCGACCCGCGCCTTCGTCGGCCGACTGACCGAGCTCAACGTCTTCGACCCGCTCGGTGACCAGGTCGGCCGGGTCCGCGACGTCGTCGTCACCTTCAACGTCGCGCGCAACCGCCCGCGCGTCATCGGCCTCGTCGTCGAGGTCGCCGGACGCCGTCGTGTGTTCGTCCCGATGACGCGCGTCACCTCGGTCGAGGGCGGGCAGGTCATCACGACCGGGCTGGTCAACATGCGCCGCTTCGAGCAGCGCCTCAACGAGGCCCTCGTCGTCGCCGAGCTCTTCGAGCGCCCCGTGCGGGTGCGCACCGAGGAGGGCGACGTCGTCGACGCCACCGTCGAGGACATCGGCATCGAGCAGAGCGGCTCGCGCGGGTGGAGCGTGGCCCGCGCCTACGTGCGCACCGGCTTCGGCCGCCCGCGCAGCGGCCTCCCCCGGCTCGGACGCCGCCGCGGCGAGACCCTCCTCGTCCCCATCGAGGACGTCACCGGGCTGCGCGACAGCACCGGGGGCCAGAGCGCCGCCCGCCTCCTCGAGGCCTACGAGGACCTCAAGCCCGCCGACCTCGCCGAGGTCATCCACGACCTCAACCCCCAGCGCCGGGCCGAGGTCGCCGCGGCGCTCGACGACGAGCGGCTCGCCGACGTCATCGAGGAGCTGCCCGAGGACGACCAGGTCGAGATCCTCGCCGGGCTCGAGGTCGCCCGTGCCGCCGACGTCCTCGAGGCGATGGAGCCCGACGACGCCGCCGACCTGCTCGCCGAGCTCCCCAAGGAGCGCCAGGAGGAGCTGCTCCAGCGGATGGACGCCGACGAGGCGGCCGACCTCAGGCGCCTCCTCACCTACGACGAGAACACCGCCGGTGGTCTCATGACGACCGAGCCGGTCATCCTCGGCCCGGAGGCGTCGATCGCCGAGGCGCTGGCCGTCGTGCGCCGCCAGGAGCTGTCGACCGCGCTCGCCTGCACCGTCTTCGTCTGCCGCTCCCCGCTCGAGACCCCGACCGGCAAGTACCTCGGGATGGTCCACATCCAGCGGCTGCTGCGCGAGCCCCCGCACAACCCCATCGGCGGCATCCTCGACAAGGACGTCGAGCCGCTGCCCCCGGACGCCACCCTCGGCCAGGTCACCCGCATGCTCGCGACGTACGACCTCGTCGGCCTGCCCGTCGTCGACGACGAGGGACACCTCCTCGGCGCGGTCACCGTCGACGACGTCCTCGACCACATCCTTCCCGAGGACTGGCGCGAGGACCGCCACGACGTCGTGACGCCGGAGGGGGTGACCCGTGGCTGAGCGCCGCCCGCGCATCGACCAGCCCCGCGAGGGCGGTCGGCGCTGGAGCATGCCCAGCGTCCTCACCGAGGAGGCGTTCGGGGTCGTCTCCGAGAAGTTCGCGCGCTTCATGGGCACGCCGTACTTCCTCATCGCGATGACCGTCTTCGTCGTCGTCTGGCTGCTGTGGAACACCCTCGCCCCCGAGGGCCTGCGCTTCGACCCCTACGCGTTCATCTTCCTCACCCTCATGCTCAGCCTCCAGGCCTCGTACGCGGCGCCGCTCATCCTGCTGGCGCAGAACCGGCAGGCCGACCGCGACCGGGTGGCGCTCGAGCAGGACCGCTCGCGCGACGAGCGCAACCTCGCCGACACCGAGTTCCTCACCCGCGAGGTGGCGGCCCTGCGCATCGCGATGCGCGACACCGCGACGCGCGACTTCGTCCGCAGCGAGCTGCGCGACCTCCTCGACGAGCTCGAGGAGCGCGGGCTGGTCCTCGTCCGGCGCGAGGACCTCAGGGAGGGCGACGAGGCGTCGGTCACGGCCGGCGACGGGACGCCCGACCCGCCGACCTAGACTGGGGCCATGCCCCAGGTTGGACCCGACGCACTGCACGCTGCCCTCGAGACGGTCATCGACCCCGAGATCCGCAAGCCGGTCACCGAGCTCGGCATGGTCGAGTCGGTCACGAGCGACGACGCCGGCCACGTCTCCGTGACGATCCTGCTCACCGTCGCCGCCTGCCCGCTCAAGGACAAGCTGACCGGCGACACGACGAAGGCCCTCTCCGCCGTGCCCGGCGTCACCGGCGTCACGGTGACCCTCGGCGTCATGAGCGACGAGCAGCGCGGCGAGCTGAAGACGATGCTGCGCGGCGGGACCGCCGAGCGCGAGGTCCCCTTCGCCAAGCCGGGCTCGCTGACCCGCGTCTACGCCGTCGCCTCGGGCAAGGGCGGCGTCGGCAAGAGCTCGGTCACCGCCAACCTCGCCGCCGCGATGGCCGCGCAGGGCCTGTCGGTGGGCGTCGTCGACGCCGACATCTACGGCTTCTCGATCCCCCGGATGCTCGGCGTCGAGGGGCGGCCCACCCAGGTCGACGACATGATCCTGCCGCCCATCAGCCACGACGTGAAGGTCATCTCGATCGGCATGTTCGTCCCCGGCAACCAGCCGGTCGTGTGGCGCGGGCCGATGCTGCACCGGGCCCTCCAGCAGTTCCTCGCCGACGTCTTCTGGGGTGACCTCGACGTCCTCCTCCTCGACCTGCCGCCCGGCACCGGCGACATCGCCATCTCGGTGGCCCAGCTCATCCCGAACGCCGAGATCCTCGTCGTCACCACCCCGCAGCAGGCCGCCGCCGAGGTCGCCGAGCGGGCCGGGTCGATCGCCCTCCAGACCCACCAGCGGGTCGCCGGCGTCATCGAGAACATGAGCTGGCTCGAGCTGCCCGACGGCACGCGTCAGGAGATCTTCGGCTCCGGTGGAGGCCGTGAGGTCGCCGAGTCGCTGACCCGCTCGATCGGCTCGGAGGTCCCCCTCCTCGGCCAGATCCCGCTCGACACCACGCTGCGGATCGGCGCCGACACCGGCATGCCCGTCGTCCTCGGTGACGGCGACTCCCCCGCCGCGGTCGCGCTGCGCGGGATCGCCAAGGGCCTGGCGTCGCGGGCCCGCGGGCTCGCCGGCCGCTCGCTCGGGCTCACGCCCGCCGGGCGCTGACGCCTCGACCGACGCGTCAGGTGGCGTCGACGTCGTAGGGCGTCGGGCGCGAGGGGTCCCAGTCACGCACCGAGGGCGCCGGCGCGAGGTGGGTCGTCACGCTCTCGTCGACGGTGAAGCCGTCGTCGATGACGTCGTCGTCCACCGGGTCGAGCGGGTCGCCGCTGTCACCCGCGCCGCCACGGCGGATCCGCGCGGCGTCGCGCACCCCGCCGATCTCGTCGCGGATCGGCGAGAACGCGTCGTCGAGCGGCTCGACGAGCGCCTCGCGCACGATCCGCCGGGGGTCGTACTGGCGCGGGTCGTACTGCTGCCAGTTGATGTCCTCGTACTCGGGGCCGAGCTGCTCCTTGAGCTGCCCCTTCGCGCCCTCGGCCATGACCCGCAGCTTGCGGATGCCGCGTGCGAGCTTGCCCGCGTACTCCGGCAGTCGGTCGGGGCCCAGGACGAACACCGCGATGAGCGCGAGGAGCACGACCTCCCAGCCGTTGACGCCGAACACCGCGTCGACACCGTCCTTCGCGTAGCGGGTGGGGTCAGTCGCCCGAGCCCTGGAGGACCATCGTGACATCCTGCTCGCTGCCGCCGCGACGGATGGTCAGGGTGACCTCGTCACCGACCGCCCGGGCGCGGATCGCGACGATGAGCTCGCCGTCGTCGGCGACCGGCCGTCCCTCGAACTCGAGGACGACGTCACCGGGCCTCAGGCCGGCCTTCTCGGCGGGGCCGCCGGGGTTGAGGGCCGGCGCACCGTCGGGCCCCTGCTCGGCGATCCGCACGCCCTCGCCGTCGTACTGCGTGTCGAGGTAGACGCCGATGACGGGGTGGACCGCCTTGCCGGTGGCGATGAGCTGGTCGGCGGTCGTGCGGACCTGCGCGCTGGGGATCGCGAACCCGACCCCGATGTTGCCGCTCTGCCCGCTGACGCCCGAGCCGGGCGCCCGCGCGATCGCGCTGTTGACCCCGATGACGCGGCCCTGCATGTCGAGCAGCGGCCCGCCCGAGTTGCCCGGGTTGATCGCGGCGTCGGTCTGGATGGCGTTGATGAAGGACTGGTCGTCCTCGTCGCCGGGGGTCACCGGCCGGTTGAGCGCGCTGACGATGCCCGAGGTGACGGTGGAGTCCAGGCCGAGCGGGGCGCCCACGGCGATGACCTGGTCGCCGACGACGACGTCCTCGGAGGCGCCGAGCGCGATGGGCGCGAGGTCGGTGCGCTCGACCTTGACGACGGCGAGGTCGTAGGAGGCGTCGCGGCCGACGATCTTCCCGGGCAGCTGCGTCCCGTTGGCGAGGACGACGGTGATCTCCCCGCCCTCGGCGGCCCCCGCGACGACGTGGTTGTTCGTCACGAGGTGGCCCTTGTCGTCGTAGACCCAGCCCGAGCCGGTGCCCTGCCCGTCGGCGCCCTCGACCCGCAGGGTCACCACGCTCGGGGTCACGGTGGCGGCGATGTTGGCGATGGAGCCCTGGGGGCGGGTCGTCGCGCCGGCGCCGGGACTCGGCAGGGACGTGGAGCCACGGGTCGGCGACGCGTCACGGTCGGCGAGCAGGGCTCCCCCGATCCCGCCGACGAGGCCGGCGACGAGGGCGACCGCGACGGCCACGCCGATGAGGGCGCCCCAACCCGGGCCACGCCGGTGGGGCGTCGGCTCGGGGACCGGTGCGCCGTAGGACGGGGTCGACCCGTACGACGGGCTCGTCCCGTACGACGGGTCGGCGCCGTACGGGGGGGGAGCGCCGTACGAGGGCGCGGCGGCGTACGGGGACGGCTGCTGCTGGGGCACCGGCTGCGTCGGCTCGGCGCCGCCGAGGCGGGCCCACAGCGGCTCCTCGCGCGGGGGCTCGTCGCGCGACGGCTCCTCGCGGGCGGGGATCTCCTCGGTGCGGTCCGCGGCCTCACCACCCCACGGGCGCCACTCGTCGCGTCCGGGCTCGTGCTCGCTCGTCATGGGGTCGATTGTGCCCGCTGGGTCCGCTCCGGCACCGGGGCGGGTCGGGTCAGGGCGCTGCGGACCTCGAGCCGCGCGGTGACGACGGCGGCGGTCGTCGGCGTGGAGGCCGGGCGGACCGCCGGGGTCGTGGGGCGGGCGAGGTCGGAGCGCGGCAGGACGGGGGCACCGATGACGGTGAGGCTCCAGGCCGCGGCGGCCGACACCCCGGCGGCGGCCGCGGCGACGACCGTGGCGCGCAGCGGCGAGCGGTGGCACGCCGGCGCGGACGGGGCGAGGAGGGCGAGCGGCTCACGCCCCGCGACGGGGACGGCGCGCGCGGGCGCCTCGGCCGCCATCGTGCTGCCGAGCGCGAGGAGGGTGATCCGCAGGTCGCCGGGCATCGACGGCGCCCCGGCGAGCGCGCTGCGGATCCGGCGCTCGGACTCGACGGCCTCGCCGCACAGCCGGCAGGCGACGAGGTGGCGGTCCCACTCCCACTGGCGCTCGGCAGGGAGGCGGCCGGCGACGTACTCGCTCAGCTCCGCCCCGAGACAGCGCACCCGTGGTGTGAGGCTCATACGGTTCCCGCGGCGGGCCGGCGGACGATCCGCCCACGAGGCGCCTTGGCCGGCGTCGTGGAGGGCTGGGGCGCCCGGTGGGCGAGGGCCTCGCGCAGCTGGGCGCGGCCGCGGTGGATCCGCGAGCGCACGGTGCCGAGCTTGATGTTCAGGGTCGCCGCGACCTCCTCGTACGACAGTCCCTCGATGTCGCAGAGGACGACGGCAGCGCGGAAGTCGGGCGAGAGGGCGTCGAGGGCGCGCTGGACGTCGTCGTCGAAGTGGGCGTCGTGGTACGCCTGCTCCGGGCCGGGACCGCGACCGGGCAGCCGGGCGGCGGACTCGTCGGAGAGCGCGTCGAAGCGGATCCGCTGCTTGCGGCGCATCTTGTCGAGGAAGACGTTGGTCGTGATGCGGTGCAGCCAGCCCTCGAAGGTGCCGGGCTGGTAGGTGTGCAGCGAGCGGAAGACCCGGACGAAGACGTCCTGGGTGAGGTCCTCGGCGTCGTGGACGTTGCCGGTGAGACGGTAGGCCAACCGGTAGACCCGCGCGGAGTGCTGCTCGACGACCTCCTCCCACGTGGGCGGCACCCACCCCGTGGCGTCACCGCGCGTCGCGGCGTCCGTCGTGCTCATCTCGTCCCTCACCCGGCTGCTCATGTCACCCATCGATACGCGTCGTGTCCGTGAATTGTTCCCGTTTTCCCTGAACGAAGGCTGGGAAGGTGTCGACGAGGACGAGCACGCCCGCGGCCCCTAGGGTGTGGGCATGAGCCAACTCAAGCCGGCCAGCTGGTCCTACGCCGAGGAGTTCGTCGCCGAGCCGGAGGTCGTCGAGGCGGCCCGTCGCCGGGGCGTGGAGCTCGGCGCGGCGTCCCCCGTCGGCACCGGGGCCGGGGCCACGCTGCGGCTCCTCGCGGCCGCCGTCCAGGCCCGCCACGTCGTCGAGATCGGCACCGGCGCCGGCACCTCCGGGCTCTGGCTGCTCTCGGGGATGCCCGACGACGGCATCCTCACGACGATCGACGTCGCGGCCGAGCACCAGCGGCTGGCCCGCCAGGCGTACGCCGAGGCCGGCTACGCGCCGCAGCGCACCCGCGTCATCACGGGGTCGGCGGCCGACGTCCTCCCCCGGATGACCGACGGCGCCTACGACCTCGTCCTCGTCGACGCCGACAAGGACAGCTACCCGACCTACGTCGAGCACGGGGTGCGCCTCCTGCGCTCGGGCGGCGTGCTCGTCCTCGACAACATGCTCTGGCACGACCAGGTCGCCGACCCCGCGGCCCGCGACGCCACGACGAGCACGCTGCGCGACCTCGGCAAGGCGCTGCGCGACCACGACGACCTCGTCACGGCGCTGTTGCCCGTGAGCGACGGCCTCGTCGCCGCGGTCAAGCGGTAGGGCTCAGCCGCCCTCGGGGCCGGCCCCACGCCGGAAGCCCGCGGGCCCCTCGGCGATCGCGACGACCTCCCACTCCTCGATGGTCGTCGGCCCCGACCCGATGATCGTGCTGCCGGGCGCCTGCCCCGCGCCGGGCTCGAAGCCCTCGCGGAAGACCTTGCGCTCCTGCTCGCTGTCGAAGACGTAGGTGCCCTCGAACCACTCCCCCGCACGCATCCGCCACAGCTTGAACGCCAGCCCGTCGAGGAACATAAACCGGGCGATCGAGGTGCCGACGACGTACTCGCGCAGCTGCTCCGGCGCGTCGGCCGGGGCGTCCTCCAGCGACCATCGCACGGTCAGGCCGTAGCCAGCGTTCATCAGCGCATTCCCTCCAGCCACCGCAGCAGCAGTCTCGTCCCGAACCCGGTCGCCCCCTTGGCGGAGATCCCGGCGTCGACGTCCGAGCGACCCGTCCCCGCGATGTCGAGGTGCGCCCAGCGGCGGTCACCCACGAACTCACGGAGGAACAGGGCCGCGATGACGGCGCCACCCCCCACGCCGGTGGCGATGTGGTTGAGGTCGGCGACGTCGGAGTCGAGGGCTCGACGGTAGGTGTCGGACAACGGCATCGGCCACAGCGTCTCACCAGTCGTCGCACCGGCGTCCACGAGCGCGTCGCGCAGGGCGTCGTCGGTGGCGAAGACGGGGGCCGCGACCCGGCCCAGGGCGATGCGGGCCGCGCCGGTGAGCGTCGCGACGTCGACGAGCCACGTGGGGTCGAGCTCGAGGTCGGCGTAGGCGAGGGCGTCGGCCATGACGAGGCGGCCCTCGGCGTCGGTGTTGCCGATCTCGACCGTCGTGCCGCCGTAGTGGGTGATGACGTCGCCGGGCCGGTAGGAGCCCCCGCCGACGGCGTTCTCCGCCAGGGCGAGCAGGCCGGTGACGTGCACCGGCACCTCGAGGGCGCGGCACGCGGCGAGGACCGCGAGGACGATCGCCGAGCCGGACATGTCGGTCTTCATCGCGAGCATGCCGTCGCCCGGCTTCACCTGGAGCCCGCCGGTGTCGAAGGTGATCCCCTTGCCGACGAGGACGACCCGGGGCGTGCGCGGGGTCGCGGCGGAGGGGACGTGGTCGAGGCGAACCAGGCGCGGCGGGGTGGCCGAGCCCTGGCCGACGGCGAGGATGCCGCCGAAGCCGTCGCGGCGCAGCTCCTTCTCGTCCCAGACGGTGACCTCGAGCCCGGTGGTGCGCGCGAGCGCCCGGGCCCGGCCCGCCATCCACGCCGGGTTCTTCGTGTTGGAGGGGGTGTGCGCCAGACCACGCGCGACGAGCTGGGCCGTGGCCCGGGCGACCGCGCGCTCGACGGTGCGGGCGGTGGCGGCGTCGGACGCGGTGGCGGTACCGGTGCCGGTGACGACGACGCGCTCGGCGGCCTCCGCCCCGGCGGTCGCGCCGTCGCGGGTCCACCGCGGCGAGGCCCAGGAGCCGAGGACGACCGCCTCCACCCAGGCAGCGAGGTGGTCACCCGCGCTCCCGGCGACGGCGTGGACGACGTGGCCGGCACCCCTCGTCGCCCGGCCGACGGCAGCACCGGCCGTGCGCCACGCGGAGGCCGAGCCGTCGCCGGCGCCGACGAGGTGGACCCGGCGGACGGGGTGCGCACCGGGGGCCAGGGGGACGGTCGTGACCCGGCCGGCGGAGGCCTTGGGGTCGTGGGTCGCGAGGACGGTGTCGGCGTCGAGGCCGAGGGCGGTCAGGGCCGTGGCGGCGGTGGCGCGGCCGTCGTCGCCCTCGGACACCGGGACGACGAGGGCCCGGCGCTCGGCATCGCCGGCGAGCGCGGACAGGGCGTCCTCGAGGCGCGGGTCGACCGACCACGAGGAGGTCCGGGGGGCGAGGATGACGTCGTCACGAGGCACCCGGCGACCCTACCCGCGACGACGAGGCCCCCACCGCGGTGCGGTGGGGGCCTCGTGCGAAGCGTGGGGGAAGGTCAGTTCAGGCCCTCGCAGTTGTCGATGGCCTCGCCGAGCGCGCGCACCTCGTCGGGGGTCATCTCGACGACGAGCCGACCGCCACCCTCGAGGGGCATGCGGAGCACGATGCCGCGACCTTCCTTGGTGACCTCGAGCGGGCCGTCGCCCGTCCTCGGCTTCATTGCCGCCATGGCTGAAATCCCTTCCTCGTCGCGGTCACGATGGTTCGGCGCCGCGTGCCTCCCGGCGCCGGACCGCCGGAGTAGAGGTCCATTATCCCGTAGCCGTGCGGCAGGACGAAATCCTCACGGGGGGAAGGAGCCCCACGGCGTGTAGACGAGCAGCGCGCAGGTCCACCAGAGGATCCCGCCGACGAGCACGACGAGGACCACGGCGACGCGGCGGCGCCAGTGCGGGACGACCGACTGGCCGTTCGCGGTGCGCATCGTCACCGACGCGACGAGGGCCGCGAGCGGGACGTCGAGGAGGAGGAAGCGCCACATGCTCGTGATGGGACGGACGACGGCGAAGAGGTAGAGCGGGTACGCGAGGGCCCACGCGCGCGCCTCGATGGCGATCCAGCGGCCGTGCCGTCCGAGGACGAGCGCGATGTACGTGCCGACGAGGGCGACGAGGACGAGGACGCCGAAGACGCCCTTGCCCTGCCAGGCCCACTCGAACCACAGGACGAACGGGCCCTTGTCGGGTCGCTGTCCCCACGCGGCCTGGACGTCGAAGAAGGCCGTCGGCACCCCTGTCGCGAGGCCGGCGACGACGGGCCACGCGACGCCGCTGAGGCCGAGCATGCCGAGCATGACGACGGCGGAGGCACGCTGCCCGGCGACCGGCAGCACCCCGGCCGCCCGGTCCTCGCGCCAGCGGACGACGAGGTGGATGAGCACGGCGACACCGAGGGCCGGGGCGACGCCCCGGGTGAAGCCGAGCGGCACGGCGATGGCCGCGACCCACAGGTACTTGCGGCGCACGAGGAGGACGAGCGCACCCGCGACGAGGGCGACGGCGAGGGCCTCGGTGTACGGCTTGAGCATCACCGAGGTCGAGGGGTAGAAGCACCACAGGCAGGCCGCGACGAGGGCGAGCCGCTCGCGCTGCGGCTGGCGGTCGGCGTGGACCCCGCTGCGCAGCAGCGCCCAGACGAGGACCGCGGCCGCCCCGCCGAGGACGACGTTGAGCAGCCCCCCCGCGAGGGCGAAGGGCATCCCGGTGAGCATGACGCCCTTCACCAGGTACGGGTAGAGCGGGTAGAACGCCCACGCGCTGTAGGTGATCCGGCCGTTGTCCGCGTCGACGGGCAGCGGCACGGGGTAGCCGTCGCGCACGATGCGCTCGTACCAGACGCCGTCCCAGAGGCCGAACATGTCGCCGACGTTGGGGTCGGCGTGGCCGACGCCCGCGGGGTTCTGGAACCACGTCGCCGCGACCCAGATCGCGAGCAGCGAGACGACGCGCGACACGACGTAGACGGTCAGCACGGTGAGGACGGGGCGCTTGAGGGCCCGCGCCCCGATGGCGTGCCGACCCGCCGACGTCAGCGGGTTGAGCCGCGCGGTCGGTGGGCCGTCGACCTCAGCGAGCGACATCGGTCACCGCCCTGACGTCCCAGACGTACACCCCGCCGGTGTGGGCGGCGGGCTCCCCGAAGGCGTCGCCGAGGGACGCGAGGAGGGCCCCGGCCTCGGGTCGCGCGTCGGGGAGCACGATCGCGTCGACCCGACCGGCCCGCAGGTCGGCCTGGAAGGCCTCGATCTCGCCGTCGGACGCGCGGCGGTCGACCCCGGACTCGGTGATCTCGGCCATCCACTGGGTGAGCCGGGTCGGGGTCGCGCCGTACTGGCCCACGCGTTCCGGTGAGCTGTCCGGGCCCACGAAGTAGCCGGCCACGACCGGGAACCCCCACCTCGCCTCGGCCTGCCACTCCAGCGCCCGGGTGTCGGCGACCCACGGCGCGGGGGCGGCGAGGACCGACCCGCCCTCGTCGACCCAGTCGCGCCAGGCCCCCCCGGAGAAGAACGCCGGCATCGGCGCCCGGGGGTCGACGACGAGCGGGGTCGGCACGACGGGGAGCAGGACGAGCGCGGCCGCTGCGGCGGCGGTGACGAGCCCGGCCGCGCGGTGGTCGGCGGAGTGGGCGACGAGGCGGCGCAGCTCCTCGACGCCGAGCGCGAGCAGGGCCGCGAGCGCGGGCACCGCGACGAGCGTGAACCGGGTCGGGAGCACGTTCTCGATGACGGGGAGCATCTCGAGCAGGGCCCACGGGCCGGGGATGCCGGTGGCGACGCCTGCGACCGTGACCTCCTCGCCGAGCGAGAGCCAGCAGGCGACGACGACGACCGCGGCGAGGGCCCGGACGGCCACCCGGCGCCACAGGACGACGGTGACGACGAGCGCGACGAGCAGGAGGGGGACCCCGAAGAAGGCGTTCTCCTCGGTGCGGTTCATCGACACCGCGGCCGAGGCCCACGGGTCGGCGCCCAGGCTGCGGGTGGCCCTGCCCCACAGCGCGGTGAGGTCGTTGCCCGCCGGCGGGTGCCAGATCGAGCCGTAGCTGCGCGGTCCCGCGAACTGCCACCACAGCGGCAGCGCGACGATGGCCAGGGTCACCGCGGCGCCGATGCCGACGCCCGGGAGCAGGCGCCGGAGGTCGACGCGGCGGTGCGCCAGGAGGACCGATCCGCCGACGAGCATCCCGAGCGCCGCGAGGAGCAGGACCTCTTCGCCGATGAGGACCTGCCACGCCACGAGGAGGCCGAGCACGACGCCGTCGCGGACCCGGCGGGCGTCGTCCTCGGCGAGGCGCAGGACGCGGTCGAGGATGACGGGCACGAGGAACTGGGCCACGAAGTTCGGGTGGCCGTTGGCGTGCGAGACCAGCCCGGGCGCGAACCCGGCGAACCCGGCGCCGAGGGCGGCCGCGAGCGGATGGACGGCCAGGCGCCGGCGGAACAGCCAGTACCAGGCGGTCGCGGTGAGGGCGAGGCCGAGGAGCTCGACGAGGATGAAGGTCACCTGGGGGCCGGCGAGCAGGGTGAGCGGGGCGAGGGGGACGCCCAGGCCGAGGACCGAGGCGTTGGCCATGAGGTTGACGCCCTCGGGGAAGTTCTGCAGGTCGCTGAAGAGGGGGTTCGAGAACGTCGCGAGGTTGTGCGCCGTCGCGCCGAAGTACCACTCGAAGGCCTGCTGGTCCTGCACGCCCTGGGAGAGGTGGCCGGTGAACGGGGCGGCGAGGAGGCCGGACAGGACGTAGGCGGCGGTCGCGAGGTAGGCGAGGGGGGCGAGGAGGTCGGAGCGGCGGAACGGCTCGGGCGCGGGTCGGCGGGCGCCGGCCGGCGCGACGGTCGTCGGTGCGACGGTCGTCGGTGCGAGGGTCGTCGGCGCGACGGTCGTCGGCGCGGCTGGTGGGGCCGGCGGTGGCGGTGGTGGCGGTGCGTCGTCCTCGGGCCCGGACCGGGGCGCCACCGGCACCTCACCGCGCAGCACGGCGATGGAGCGGTCGTGGGCCGCGACCCGCGCCTCGAGGGCGTCGACGACGGCGTCGACCTGCTCCATCCGGTAGCCGCGCAGCTGGGGGGCGAAGCCGTCGGCCGGGCCGCTCGCCGTCGCGCCGGCGCGGGGACGTCCGAGGAGCCAGGCCACCGTCGCGACGACGCCGATCCCCAGGGCTGCGAGGAGGACCGACCACGTCATCGGGCGGCCTCGGACTCGGCGCGACGCACGAGCCCGTCGACCACGCGGCCGAAGAGGAGGGGGCCGATGCGGTCGCCGAGCGGTCGGGAGAGGCGGCGCAGCCCGGGCAGCCAGATCTCCTCGGTCCACACGACGAGCGAGCCGCCGGGCGCCTGCGGGTCGGGCCCGACCTCGATGTCGGCCCACCCGTGGAGGAAGCGCCCGGTCTTGACGAGGCGCAGGCGGCGGCCGGGCTCGAGCGCGGTGACGAGCATCCGGTCGGCGGCTCGCAGCGGGCCGAGGCGGGTCCACGCGACGACCTCGGCGCCGAGCGCGAGACCCCCCTCGGGGACCTCGACGTCGGTGAGCGGGACGTGACGGGTGTGCTCGGCGAGGTCGGAGACCGCGGCGAAGGCGCGCTCCGCGGCGAGGGGCGTGCTGCGGGTGACGGTGAACGCCATCCTCAGCCGTCCTCGGTCGGGGCCCGGAGCGAGTCCAGGGTCCGCTCGCGCTCGGCGAGGTCGTCGCGCAGCGTCGCGAGGCGGGCGTCGACCTCGTCCATCCGGTAGCCGCGGGGGGCGGTGTCGAAGCGCACGGCATCGACGTCGTCGGCGTCCGGCTCCGCGGGCAGCCCGTGGTCGGGGGTCGAGTGCACCGGCTCGGCGAGCGGGTCGACGTCGAGGCGGCCGCTCGCGACCGCGACGACCACCGCCACGAGGGCGACGGCGACGACGAGGAGGACGAGCAGCGGGACCACGGGCCGATCCTACGAGTCCGGCCTGCGGCTACCCCCGGGCGGACTCGCGCATCCCGCCGCGCGCACCCCCGTCGGCGGCGACGATCGTCGCGACGGCCTCGTCGACGTCGTCGGTGAGGGTGAGCAGGGCGAGGTCGCGCTCGTTGATCGTGCCCGATGCGGCGGCGGTCCCGCGCAGCCAGTCGAACAGTCCGCCCCAGTAGTCCGTGCCGAGCAGGACGATCGGGAAGCTCGTGACCTTCTGCGTCTGGACAAGAGTGACGGCCTCGAAGAGCTCGTCGAGCGTGCCGAACCCTCCGGGCAGGACGATGAAGCCCGAGGCGTACTTGACGAACATCGTCTTGCGGGCGAAGAAGTAGCGGAAGTTGACCCCGAGGTCGACGTACTCGTTGAGCCCGGCCTCGAAGGGCAGCTCGATGCCGAGACCGACGCTGGTGCCGCCGGCGTCGAGGGCGCCGCGGTTGGCCGCCTCCATCGCGCCGGGGCCTCCCCCGGTGATGACGGCGTACCCGGCGTCGACGAGTCGCCGGCCGAGGACGGTGCCCAGCTCGTACACGGGGCTGTCGGGGCGGGTGCGCGCGGAGCCGAAGACGCTGACGGCGGGGCCGAGCTCGGCGAGGGCGCCGAAGCCGGTGACGAACTCGGACTGGATGCGCATGACGCGCCAGGGGTCGGTGTGCACCCAGTCGGCGGAGCCACGGCTGTCGAGGAGCCGCTGGTCGGTCGTCTCACCGGGGACCTTGGCGCCGCGCATGATGACGGGCCCCTGGTGGTACTCGTCGGAGCGGCGTCCGTGGCGGGCCTCGCCGGGGGGCGCGGGCTCTGGCGTCAGGGCAGGGGTCGGGTCGGGGGTGGGTGTCGCGGGCTCTGTCGTCGGGTCCACGGCGCCACGGTATCCCGCGGCCCCGTCGGCGGGTCCGGCGTCGGTGCGTCCGGCGTCGGTGGCGTCAGGCGAGCCAGCGGACGAGGGCGGCCTCGCACGCGCCGTACTGCTCGACCGGGCACTGCTCGTCGTCCATGTGCGCGTAGTTCGGGTCCCCGGGGCCGAAGTTGACGGCCGGGACGCCCATCGCCGAGAAGCGGGCGACGTCGGTCCAGCCCTGCTTGGCCTCGACCGGCAGCCCCAGGGCCTCGACGAAGGCCTGGGCCGCCGGGAGGTGGAGCCCGGGGCGGGCGCCGGCGGCGTTGTCGACGACCTCGACGTCGAAGCCGGAGAAGACCTGGCGGACGTGGGCGTCGGCGTCGGCCTCGGTGAGGTCGGGCGCGTAGCGGTAGTTGACCGTGACGACGCAGCGGTCGGGGATGACGTTGCCCGCGATGCCACCGCCGATGAGGACCGCGTTGAGCGCCTCCCGGAACTCGAGACCGTCGACCTCCCGGGTCGCGGGCTCGTAGGCGACGAGGCGGGCGAGGACGTCGGCGGCGTCGTGGATCGCGTTGTGGCCCTTCCACGGCCGCGCCGAGTGGCTGGCGATCCCCTTCGTCGTGACCTCCGCGCGCAGAGTGCCCTTGCAGCCGCCCTCGACGCGAGCGTCGGTGGGCTCGAGGAGGACGGCGAAGTCGGCGTCGTCGATGAGGTCGCGGCGCTGCTGCTCGACGTGGAGCAGGCCGTTGAACTGCGAGTCGATCTCCTCGGCCTCGTAGAAGACGAAGGTGATGTCGCGGCTCGGCTCGCGGACCTCGTGGGCCACGCGGAGCATGACGGCGACTCCGCCCTTCATGTCGACGGTGCCGCGGCCCCAGAGCACCTCGCCGCCGGGCCCGTCGACGAGGCGCGTGGGCAGGTTCGGCGGGTCGACGGTGAGCGGCACGGTGTCGATGTGGCCGGCGAGGACGACGCGCTCCGACCGGCCGAGCGAGGTCCGCGCCACGACGGTGTTCCCGACGCGCGTGAGCTCGAGGTGCGGCAGCGGGCGCAAGGCCTGCTCGACGGCGTCGGCCAGGGCCGCCTCGTCGAGGCTCACCGACTCGATGTCGCACACGGCAGCGGTGAGCGCCGTGGCGTCGAGGGTGAGGTCGAGGGAGGGCGTGGCTGCTGCGGGGGACATGCCCGCCACCCTAGTTGCGCGCTCGCCGGGAGGGCCGGCCACCCCGAGGTGCCCGACGGTCACGTCAGGTACCGGCAGAGCTGGCGCTCGAGACGGCTGGTGAGCCGTGCTCGACGGGCGACCACCGGCGCTCGTTGCCGGTGCGGCCGCCTCACGGGACGTCGCACGGGCCCGGTCGGCTTCGCACGTGCGACCGAGGCAGCGCGTGCGGGTTCCGCTCCCCAGCCCAGCAGCGGGGGTGGCACCGACTGGTAGGTCCGGCCGAGCGGGCTTCGGATCGCGAGCGAGCGTCCCTGCGCGTCGGGCGGCGATCCCTGCGGGCTCGACCGTGGTTCGCCCGAGCGCTGCGTCGTGGCCGCGTTCGTGGCGGTGGTGGTCCAGCCGGGGGCTTCCTTGACGAGGTTGCACCGCACGCACTTGCCGTTGCCGGTGGCGTAGTCGGTGCGGCCGCCGTCGCGTGCGGGTGTCGCGTGGTCGGCGTGCGCGATGGCGGCACCGCACCACGGGGTGGTGCACACGTCGTCCCGCAGCACCAGCATCCGCCGCAACAACCCGGTGAACGTGCGGCGGCGCGAGTCCATCGCGACCAGGTCCCGCCCCCCTGGTGCGGTGTAGAGCCGGCGCAGCCACACCGACCCCTCACCCGCCTCGCGCAGCCACCACCGCGCCACCGGCGCCGGAACACCCCCGTGACCAGGCACCCGCGCCGGCTCCATCACCGACCGGGCGTCGTCACCGGTGCCCAGCAGCGCCCGGTCGGTCATCACCAGGTGCACCTCCACCGGCTGCACCCCGCCCGCAGCCCGCCCCGACAGCACCGCCAACGCCGTGTCCGCCGCGACCGCACCCACCCCCCGACCCCGGTGCGGCTCGTCATCGCAGTGCCCCGCCACCACCGAACGCGCCCGCGCGGTCAGCGCCGCGTGCGCACCGGCGACCTCGACCATCGGCCCCAGCACCGTCAGGTACGCCATCCCGTCGACAGCCGCCCGCAGCGTCACCCGTCGCGAACGCACCGCCGCCTCCATCCGCGCCACCACCGCCGCCGCATCCAGCTCGGCCGCGACCCGACGGGCGGCTGTGTCGGTGGCCTTGACGCCCAGCCGTCCCAGCAGCGGCCCCAGCCGCCGGTCGGCCTCACCCCGGTCCGAGACCCCCAGCACCGAGGTCGCCTCCACCACCCGCACCACGTGCGCCTCCAAGCACACCCCCGAGGCCAGCGCCGCGAACGTCTCGGGCAGCTCGTGCACCAGCGCCCGGCTCACCCGCACGAACCGGTCACCACACCACGGCGACTCGCGCCGCGCCAACGCCACCTCCGACCCCACCGACCGCACCCCATCGCGCGGCGCGACCCCCTCACGCGAGACCCGCACCGCATCCACCAGCACGGCCTGAGCGGCCGAACACGCCCCCTTGACCCGCTCCAGCTCGGCCACCAGGTCCACCCGCTCCCGATCCGACAACCCCTCCAGCGGCACCGACGACAACACGTCACGAAACGCGCGCACGCCGGCCACCGACACCTCCCTCACCCCGTCCCCCGACACCCGCCGCGAGGACCGCGCCGCGGTGGTCCCTGCACCACCCGGCCCGATCCCCACGGCTCCCCCTGCCATACCCGAAACCGTACACACGTCCACCGACACCCTCCCCCGCCACCGGGCATCCTGTGGACGACCCGCGCCGCCTCCCACCCCGCCGACCCCTCAGGAACGGCACCCCGCTCCCCCGTAGGCTTGCCGACATGACGCGCACCGCCTGGGGCCACGGCCTCCTCACGACGACCGACGGGGGCACCGTCCTCGACGCCTGGTACCCGGCACCGGCCCTCGGCTCACCCGACGGATCAGTCGCGCCCGACGCCCTCCAGGCCCTCGTCGGCGCCGACGAGGCTCGCGGGGTCACCCGTCGCCTCGCCACGGTCGACGTCGACCTCGACGCCGCCCCCGCGAGCGCCGAGGACGCCTACCTGCGCCTCCACCTGCTCTCGCACCGCCTCGTGCGCCCCAACTCCATCAACCTCGACGGCATCTTCGGCGTCCTGCCCAACGTCGTGTGGACCACCCACGGCCCGTGCGCCGTCGACGGCTTCGAGCTGACCCGGGCCCGCCTCCAGGCCCGCGGCCCGGTCCAGGTCCTCGGTATCGACAAGTTCCCGCGGATGGTCGACTACGTCGTCCCGAGCGGGGTCCGGATCGCCGACGCCGACCGGGTCCGCCTCGGCGCCCACCTCGCGAACGGCACGACGGTCATGCACGAGGGCTTCGTCAACTACAACGCCGGGACCCTGGGCTCGAGCATGGTCGAGGGCCGGATCAGCCAGGGCGTCGTCGTCGGCGACGGCTCCGACATCGGCGGCGGCGCGAGCACCATGGGCACCCTGTCCGGCGGCGGCACGGAACGCGTCAGCATCGGCGAGCGTTGCCTGCTCGGAGCCGAGTCGGGCCTGGGCATCGCCCTCGGTGACGACTGCGTCGTCGAGGCCGGCCTCTACCTCACCGCCGGGACCAAGGTCACCCTCCCCGACGGCACGGTGGCCAAGGCCCGCGAGCTCTCGGGACAGGGCAACCTGCTCTTCCTGCGCAACTCGGTCACCGGCACCGTCGAGGCGCGCCCCCGCGACGGCCACGGCATCGTGCTGAACTCCGCGCTCCACGCCAACGACTGACCGCCCCCACCCGCCCCGGAAGGACCACGACCCCGACATGCCCCGCACACCCCGTGGTGCCGTGACCCTCGCCGAGGAGGGACCCCGCACCCCGCGCCAGCGCCGCGGCGCCGCCCTCCTCACCGTGGTCCTGCTCGGGGTCGTCGGGACGGCCGGGTACCTCGGCGTGCGCCACCTCACCGCCCTCGCGGCCGGCGAGGAGTGCCGCGTCACCGCGTCGGAGCAGACCTTCGAGTGGGCCCCGGACCAGGCGAGCAACGCCGCCGCCATCACGGCCATCGCCGTCAAGCGCGGCCTGCCCCCGCGAGCGGCGACGATCGCCATCGCCACGGCGATGCAGGAGTCGAAGGTCCGCAACGTGCGGTTCGGCGACCGCGACTCCCTCGGCCTGTTCCAGCAGCGACCGTCGCAGGGCTGGGGCACGGCCGAGCAGATCCTCAACCCCGAGTACTCGACGAACAAGTTCTACGACGCGCTCGTCAAGGTCGAGGGCTACACCGACATGGACATCGCCGAGGCCGCCCAGGCGGTCCAGCGCTCGGCGGCCGGCGAGGCGTACGCGCAGCACGAGCCCCAGGCCCGGGTCACGGCCTCGGTCCTGTCCGGGCAGACCGCGCGCGGCATCGGCTGCACCCTCGAGGACCCGTCCGGCAGTGGCGACCCCGAGGCCGTGGCCGCTCTCGTCGAGAAGGACTTCGGCATCTCCGGCGACGCCGGCGACAAGCGCGTCACCGTCGTCACCGAGTCCGATGACGCCGCCTGGGCCGTCGCGTCGTGGGCCGTCGCCCGGGCGACCGACACCAACGCGGTCCGCGTCGAGGTCGGCGACCGGCGCTGGGAGCGCTCCATGGACGAGTCGTCCTTCGCGTGGCAGCCCCTCGGCGACGCGGCCGGCGACGCCCGGTCGGTCACCATCCACCTCGCCTGAACCGACGAGCCCGCCCGGACCGGTGGGGTCGGGGCGGGCTCGGGTCGTGCTGGAACCGGCGTCAGCGCTGGGCGATGTCGCGGTAGTCGCGCTCCGGGTGACCGGTGTACACCTGGCGCGGCCGACCGATCTTGGTGTTTGGGTCCTCCATCATCTCGCGCCACTGGGCGATCCAGCCGGGGAGGCGGCCGAGCGCGAACAGCACGGTGAACATCCGCGTCGGGAAGCCCATCGACTTGTAGATGATGCCGGTGTAGAAGTCGACGTTCGGGTACAGCCGGCGCTCGACGAAGTAGTCGTCGGCGAGGGCGATCTCCTCGAGGCGCATCGCGATCTCGAGCAGCTGGTCGCCACCGGAGGTCTTCTCGAGGATGTCGTGCGCGGTCTTGCGGATGATCGCCGCGCGCGGGTCGTAGCTCTTGTAGACCCGGTGGCCGAAGCCCATGAGGCGGACGCCGTCCTCCTTGTTCTTCACCTTCTTCATGAACTCGTCGGTGGAGAAGTCGGCGTTCTGGATCTTCTCGAGCATCTCGAGGACGGCCTGGTTGGCGCCGCCGTGCAGCGGGCCGAAGAGGGCGTTGATCCCGGCCGAGACCGAGGCGAAGAGGTTGGCCTGCGAGGAGCCGACGAGGCGCACCGTGGAGGTCGAGCAGTTCTGCTCGTGGTCGGCGTGGAGGATGAGCAGGAGGTCGACGGCGCGCACGAGGTCGGGGTCGATCTCGTAGTCGGTGGCCGGGACGCCGAACGTCATCCGCAGGAAGTTCTCGATGAGGCTGAGGTTGTTGTCGGGGTACAGGAACGGCTGCCCGATCGACTTCTTGTACGCGTAGGCCGCGATGGTCGGCAGCTTCGCGAGGAGGCGGATCGTCGAGATCTCGACCTGCTCCTTGTCGAACGGGTCGAGGCTGTCCTGGTAGAAGGTCGACAGCGCGGAGACCGCGGAGGAGAGCACCGGCATCGGGTGCGCGTCACGCGGGAAGCCCTGGAAGAAGCCCTTGAGGTCCTCGTGGAGCATCGTGTGCTGGCGCACGCGGTCCTCGAAGGCGGCGAGCTCGTCGGCGCTCGGGAGCTCGCCGTAGATGAGCAGGTAGGAGGTCTCGAGGAAGGTCGAGCTCTCGGCGAGCTGCTCGATGGGGTACCCGCGGTAGCGCAGGATGCCCTGGTCGCCGTCGATGTACGTGATCGCGCTCGTGCAGCTGGCGGTGTTGACGAAGCCACCGTCGAGGGTGACGTTGCCGGTCTCCTTGAGCAGGGCGGAGATGTCGTAGCCGCTGTTGCCCTCGGTCGCCTCGACGAGCTTGAGGTCGAGCTGCTTGCCCTCCGCGGAGAGCGTTGCACCGTCGGTCATGTTGGTCGGTTCCTTCTCGTCGGGCACAGGTTCATTTCGACCCTACCCCCGCGTAAACCGCTGGGAGAAACGAGGGGACCGTGACCCGTGCCGCACGAGAGGGTCAGCGCAGGCGCAGCGCGGCGGCCTCGACGCGCTCGTCGGTCGCGGTGAGCGCGATCCGCACGTGCTCGCGCCCCGCGAGCCCGTAGAAGTCGCCGGGAGCCGCGAGGACGCCGCGCTCGGCCAGTCGCCCGAGGGTGGTGCGACCGTCCTCGCCCGCCGTCGCCCAGAGGTACAGGCCCGCCTCGGAGTCGTCGACCCGCAGGCCGAACGCCTCGACCGCGGGACGCAGGACGGAACGGCGACGGGCGTACCGGGCCTTCTGCTCCACCACGTGCGCGGTGTCGCGCAGGGCCGCCGCCTCGGCCCGCTGCACGGGCCACGGGACGATCATCCCGGCGTGCTTGCGGACCTCGAGGAGCCGCCCGACGAGGACGGGGTCACCGGCGACGAACGCGGCCCGGTAGCCGGCGAGGTTCGACTGCTTGGACAGCGAGTAGACGCACAGCAGGCCCTCGTGCGACCCCCCCGTGACGCGGGGGTCGAGGATGGAGGGCGTCGTCGGCGGCTCGGTCGACCCCGGCTCCCGCTCCCGCCAGTCGAGCTCGGCGTAGCACTCGTCGGAGGCGACGACCACTCCGTGCTGCCGCGCCCAGGCGACGACCTTGGCGAGGTGCCCGATCCCGAGGACCTTGCCCGTCGGGTTGCCGGGAGTGTTGAGCCACAACAGCTTCGGCGTCGTGGCGGCGGTCGGTGGGCCGAGCGAGGTCAGGGCGTCGAGCGCGAGCGGTGCCGCCCCGGCGAGGCGCGCCCCGACGTCGTACGTCGGGTAGGCGACCCGCGGGAAGCCGACGACGTCCCCGGGCCCGAGCCCGAGGAGCAGCGGGAGCCAGGCGACGAGCTCCTTGGAGCCGATCGTCGGCAGGACGCCGGCGGGGTCGACGTCGGGCACGCCTCGCCGCGCGGCGAACCAGGCCGCCACGGCCTCGCGGAGGTCGGGCGTCCCCCACGTCTGCGGGTAGCCCGGGGCGTCGGAGGCACCGGCCAGCGCCGCGCGCACGACATCGGGGGTGGGGTCGACCGGGGTGCCGACCGACAGGTCGACGATGCCGGTGGCGGCCCTCCCGGGCAGGCCGGGGTCGACAAAGGCACTCGCCCGCTCCTTCAGCGGAGCGAGCGAGTCCCAGGGGAAGTCGGGGAGCCGGAGCACCCGGTCAGCGTTCGCTCACTCGTCGTGCTCCTGCGGGGGCAGGTCGGCGATGATCGGGTGGTCCTTGGCGATCATGCCGAGCTTGGCGGCACCGCCCGGGCTGCCGAGGTCGTCGAAGAACTCGACGTTGGCCTTGTAGTACTCGGCCCACTGCTCGGGGACGTCGTCCTCGTAGTAGATGGCCTCCACCGGGCAGACCGGCTCGCACGCCCCGCAGTCGACGCACTCGTCGGGGTGGATGTACAGGCTGCGCTCGCCCTCGTAGATGCAGTCGACGGGGCACTCCTCGATGCAGGCCTTGTCCTTCAGGTCCACACAGGGCTGCGCGATCACGTACGTCATGCGGCCCATACTATGCACCGGGTGGAGACGCGGAGGGCCGGGCCGGATGGTGACCCGCCGACGGGTTCGCGTGTCGTCGTCAGGCACCGCCTGACCTCCCCCGACCCGGTGTCGGGCGCCACCCTCACCGACGTCGTCGGAGAGCTCCTCGAGACCACCGCGGACGCGTTCGTCGTCGACACCCGGCGCGGGCCCGTGCGCGTCGAGCGGGCCGCCGTCACCCACCTCAAGGCCGTCCCCCCGAAGCCGTCCCGGCGCGGCGCGCCCCACCGCGCCCTGTCCGTCGAGGACCTCCAGCGGGTCATGGTCGGCGCCTGGCCGGCGATGGAGACCGCCCGCCTCGGCGACTGGCTGCTGCGCGCCTCCCGGGGCTTCACCCAGCGCGCCAACTCCGTCATGACCGCCGGCGACCCCGGGCTGCCCCTCGACGCCGCCCTCGGCGAGGTCGAGGCCTGGTACGCCGCGCGCGACCTCCCGCCGAACCTCACCGTGGCCGTCCCGGTCGGCACCGACCCCGCCGACGACCCCGTCACGGTCACCGCGCTCGCCCGTCGCTACACCCTCCGGCAGCCGACCGTCACCCTGACGGCGAGCGCGCGGACTGTCGCCGGACTGCCTTCTCCCGCAGCCGGGCTCGGCCTCGAGCTCTCCCCCGACCTCACGGACGAGTGGCTGGACTCCTACCGCTCGTACCGCGACGTCGACGAGGAGGCGGCGCGCGCCGTCCTCACGGGCTCACCGGCCCAGGTCCTCGCCACCGCACGCGACGGCGACGGCACCGTCCTCGGCGTCGGGCGCCTCGGACTCGCCGACGGCTGGGGCGGCATCGCCGCGATGTGGGTGCCGCCCCCCGCCCGTCGTCGCGGGGTCGCGACCGCCGTGCTCAGGGCGCTCGCCGCGCAGGCCGTGGCCCGTGGCGTGGTGTCCCTCCACCTGCAGACCGACGCCGACAACGGCGCGGCGCTGGCCCTGTACGAGCGGCACGGCTTCGAGCGCCACCACGTCTACGTCAACGTCAGCCGCGCCCGACCCGGGGGTCGATGAGGCGGGACTCGTCGCCCACCGGCGGCGGGGCGTCGAGCTCGGACGGCGGCGCCACGACCTCCGGGTCGACCGGCTCGGTGACGTCGGTGCGCCCGGCCACGGGACCGAGGACGAGGGTGAGGACGAGCTGCGCCGCGAGCTGCGCGGTGTGCTCCTCCCGGCCGACGTAGGTGTACTCCGCGGGGTCGACGTACATCCGGCCGTCGGCGGAGCGGGCCTGCATCTCGACGGCGTGGTCGAGGTGGCGGGCCGCGGAGTCCTCGGGGTCGAGGTCCGCGGGGTCGGTGCCGAAGCCGAAGGCCAGGGCCTGGGCGTCGAGCAGGGCGAACGGGAGCACCTGCCCCTCGCCCCAGTCGCAGCCCTGCGGGTAGTAGACGCCGTACTCACGGGCCTGCGGGGTGCCGCCCGCGACCGGCTGGTAGACCGCTCCACCGGGGGCCGCGTAGCCCTCCTCGACGGGGTAGACGTTGTGCACGAGCGCGCCGTAGACCTCGCGCAGGCCGAGGAGCGAGGCCTCCGGCGCGCGATGGCCGGCGAGGAGTGCCAGGAGCACGGTGTCGACGTTCTGGTAGGCGTTCGTCGAGTAGTCGGGAGCGACCCGGCCGTGGTTGACGACCGACCCGTCGGGCATGACGTTCCAGCCCGTGAGAAGGTCGGCGAGCGGGACCCCGTCGACGGAGCCGCCGCCGGTGAGGTGAGCCGCGCGGCTGAACGCGTTGGCGAGGAAGCGGACCTCGGTGGAGCGCCAGGCGTCACGGCGCTCGGCGGCCGGCATCATCGACACGGCCGTCGAGGGCGCGAGGGCGAACCACGAGTTCTCCTCGGACCCGGAGTTGCCGGGGCGCAGCACCACACCGGACCTCGAGACCATGACGTAGGGCTCGACCGTCGTCGCGAAGTCGGCCTCGGAGAGCACCATCGAGCGCACGCAGGCCCGAGCGGCCGGCGACAGGTCGGCCCACGACAGCCACGCCGCACGGGCCGCGAGCGAGGACCACATCGGGCTCTGCCACGAGTGTCCCCAGCCACCGACGACGCTCGCCCGGTGGCGGCACGACACGGTGCGCACGATCGTCTCGACGACGGCCAGGGCCTGGCTGCGGGAGGCGCCGGCGGAACCGGCGTCGTAGGTGCCGGTCGAGAGCGCGGTCGACAGGCCGAGGGCCTCCATCGACAGGCGGCGGACCGCGTCGGTGCGGTCGGACTGGGCCGCGGAGTCCATCGGCCGGGCCAGCAGCGCCGGGGCGGTCTTCGGCCACCACGTGCCGATGGCGTGGCGCACCGAGGTCCGCAGGACCGAGACGCCGTCGGCGGCCAGCCGCCCGGCGGGCACGCCACGGGCGAGCAGTGCGGCGTCGGGTCCGACGACGGTGGGCACCGGCACCGCGGTGACGTAGCCGACGAGGTCGACGACGACGTGGCCGGTCCCCCCGGAGCGGACGACGGCGATGCCGCCGTCGACGCCGAGCGGGACGACGACCTGGCGGGCGACGGGGACGTCGGTCCGGGCGTTGAGGTCGGAGGTCGAGGGGCGGCGCTCGCCGTTGCCCACGGTGACGAGGGTGCCGGTGGACTTCGGCCCGGGGACGGCGGTGATCGTCAGCAGCGCCGCGGAGGCACCCGCCGGGACGCCGCCGCGACCGACGACGCGCTGGGGCAGCCGCTGCCCGGACGCCAGCGGGACGCCGGCCGTCCTCGTGTCGACGAGCCGCAGCGGGGCGACCGACCGGAGGTGGCCGCCGGGCGATCCCGTGCCGACGACGTAGCCGACGACGTCGGCGACGAGGTGGGTCGAGCCGCCGCCGGTGGCGAGGGCGATCCGGCCGTCGGCGCCGACCCCGACGACGACCTGGGTGGCGACGGCCTGCCCCTTGACGGTGTTCCCGTTCGACGCGGTGGGGCGGGGACCGCCCGAGGCCCACGAGAGGACGGGGAGGCCACTGGCGCTCGCGCCCACCGTCGTGAGGTTCGCGACGACGGCCTTGACGCCGGACGGCACCGGTCCACCGACGACGCGCACCAGGGTGGGGGTCGTCGTCACGGCGCGTCCGGTCCGGCGCGAGTCGAGCACCCGGGTCGGCGCGACCGCGTGGACGCCCTCGGTGCCGGCCTTCGGGCTCGCGGCGTACCAGCCGACGAGGTCGACGACGACGTCGACCGACGACGGGCCGTTCGTCACGGCGACCGCGCCGTCGGGCCCGGGCCTGGCCAGGACGGTGTTCGCGACGGGGATCGTGCGGGCGTAGTTGACCGAGGACGTGCCCGGGACGGCCGCGCCGGAGGCGTGCACGGTCAGGTGGCTCGAGCTCGCCCCGCCGACGGCCGTGACGTGCAGCTGGACCGCGCCGACACCGGTGAGCGGGACGCCCGCCCGCCCGAGGACGGGGACGACGAGGCGTCCGCCGGCGCGCAGCCGCGCGGTCACGGTGCGGGTGTCGACGAGGCGGGTGGGGAACACGGCCCGGTAGGTGCCGGCGGCCGGGACGGAGGCCGGTGGCAGGGCCGCGGCGAGGGCGGCCGGGGTGGTCGCGGCGGCGGTGGTGGTCGGGCTCGCCACGGCGGGGGCCACCGCCGTCACGAGGCCTCCGGTCGCGAGGAGGGTGGTCGTCGCGAGGAGCCCGAGCCCGCGCACCACCAGTCCCCTGCTCACCTGCTGCCTCTCGCGTGTCGTCCGACCAGGGCGAAACGGTACCCCCTGCCGTACCCGCCTGTCCCGCGATCGCGCAGGTCAGGACCGGTTCAGGCCCTTACCGGGGCTTCTGGTTCGTGCAGGTGACGTCGTCCTCGGGGCGGTAGGTCGTCGTGTAGCTCTCGCGCTTCACGACCGCCCCGCCCTGCCGGAAGATCCGGCCGACGTCGACGGTGAACCCGGGCACCGGGCTCTGGTTGAGGCACTCGGGGTCGTCGTCGGTGTACTTCTTCGGCTGGACGAAGTTGCGGCGCGGGCTCTTCGTCGCGTCGATGTCCCACTTCTTCGTGCCGTGGAAGCTCACCGTGATCGAGGTGCTCGTCGTGTCGATCTCCATGAGGACACCGCCGTCGGTGGTGTTGGTGAAGATGTTGTGGAGGTCGGGCCACGAGATCGTCGCCTCGCGCCCCTCGGGGTAGCGCGAGATGTAGTAGTAGTGCGGCGTCCACGCGTCGAGCTTCATCCCGGAGAAGAACGCCGCGTTGAAGATCGTCGTCGAGACCTGGCTGATGCCGCCGCCGTAGTTCTCGGCCGCGCGCCCGCCCCTGATGATGCCCGCCTTGACGTACCCCTTCTCGGGGGTCCGCTGGCCGAGGATCGCGTTCATGCTGAACTTCTCGCCCGGCGGGATGTACGTGCCGTCGATGAGCCGAGAGGCGAGGCGGATGTTGTGGACCCGCGGCTGGCCCGCCTGGAAGTAGGTGGTGAACGAGGAGATCCGCTCCTTGGGGAGGGTCTTCCTCGCGACGGCGGTGGTGAACGAGGGCTCGGTCGCCTTCGTCGCCACGGTCGCGGTGCGCTCGGGGCCCGACAGGGCCTTCCAGACCTCGGTGCGCAGCGAGGCGTCGTCGAGGGCGAGGCCCGCCACGTGGGGCCTGACGGTGGGGGTCCGGCCGGAGAACGTCACGACGGCGTCCTTGGCCTCGACCTCGACCTTCGCCTTCTTCGCCGCGGCGTGGACCACCGCGCTCAGCTTCTTGTCGTCGGCCCGCGGCGTGATCGTCCCGGCCTCGTCGGGCTTGAGCACGATGGCGCCGGCGTAGTCCTTCGGGGCGATCGGGAAGGACTTCCCGCCCGCGGTGACGGTGACGGGCGCAGAGACGGCGACGTCGGCGAACTCGGTCCGGACCCGCGCGAGCTCCTCGGCCGAGACCTTCGTCGCCTGCGTCCGCGCCGCGACCTCGATGGTCGTCTCGGCGGGCCACCAGCGGCGGACCTCGCCGACGGTGGCCAGCGGGTCGACGGTCGTGCCCGGCACCGGCTGCTTCACGGCGACCTTGCCCCCGGCGAGCGAGATCGAGCCCTCGGCGGGCTCGGCGTCGAGCTCGGACCGCGCGTCCTCGACGGCCTTGGTCAGCTTCGCCTCGTCGACGGTGACGACGGCCGGCTCGGCCCCGCCCCCGGTGACGTGGCGCCACACGTCGGTGGGCACGAGCGAGAAGCCCACGAGCTCGTCGACCGTGGCGTCGACGTCGACGCCGAGGTCGACGTCGCCCGGCGTCACCTCGATCCGGCCCGCGGTCGACGCGAGGACGAGCGGCTCGGCGACGGCCGCGTCGACGGCCGTGGTGAGGGTGGCCCGCGCCGCACCGGCCGACTGGCCGCCGACGGCGACCCCGGCCACGCTCGTCCCCCGGGGCACGCGGTCGCCGAGGACCACCGCGGTGACGACGTAGGCGAGGGCGAGCACGGCCAGGCCGATGCCCGTCCAGAGGGGCCAGCGGGAGCGGGCGGGCTCGGCCGGCTGCTCCCACTCGACCTCGTCGTACAGGGTGTCGAGGGTCATGCGATGCTCCCGTAACGTCCTCGGAAGTGGACCAGGGCCGGTCCCACGGTGTCGGGCAGGCTGATGTCGAGGACCTCGGCGACGACGATCGCGTGGTCCCCGGCGGGGTGCACGTCGGTCGTGCGGCACTCGAGGTGCATGAGCGCGCCGTCGAGGAGGGCGACGCCGGTGGCCGGGCCGCGGTGGTGCGGCGCGCGGTCGAGCTGGCCGTGCAGCGGGCGCCCACGGGTGGCGAACCACTCCGAGAGGGGCCGCTGGTCGGCGGCGAGGACGCTGACCCCGAACACCCCCGCCTGGAGGACCGCACCGTGCCAGCGGCTCTCGGTCTCGGCGCAGACGAGGACGAGCAACGGGTCGAGCGACACCGAGGTCAGGGTGTCGGCCGTCATCGCGTGGTCGTGCCCGCCCGAGAAGGTCGTGAGGACGCTGACGCCGCTCACGAGGCGGCCCATCGCCTGGCGGAAGTACGCCGGGTCGAGGGACTCGTCGGCCACGCTGCTCATGCCGCTCCCCCCGTCAGCGGCCGGCCGGTGGACGCGTCGAGGCGGGCGTAGCCCTCGCGCCCCGCGAGCCGGGACACGACGTGGTTGGAGAGGGCGAACCAGCGCTCCCCCACGACGACCTGGGTCGCGTGGTGGCGCAGCGCCTCCTCCTGGACCGCGACGACGCCGGGGTCGACGACGTGGTGGGTGACGACCTCGTCGGGCACGACGGAGGTGGCGAAGGGGTCGTCGGCGGCGGGGACGACGAGGCCGAGGTCGGTGGGCACGTGCTCGGCCAGCCAGGCGCGGTCCTCGAGCACCCACGACACCGGGGTGAGCGTGCCGAACAGGACGGGCGGCTCGGACGCCGTCGCGACCGCGTGACAGGTGGCCGCGTGGGTGCGGACGTGGTCGGGGTGGCCGTAGCCGCCCGTGGCGTCGTACGTGACGACGACGTCGGGGTCGACCTCGTCGATGACGCTGCGCACGGCGGCCGCGGCGTCGGCGAGGTCGGCGCCGGTCCAGGCCCGCGGGTGCCGCGAGGCGGGCGAGCCCTCCATCCCGGAGTCGCGCCAGCGCGTGGGCGAGCCGTCGGGCCCGGGGCCGAGGAGGTGGGTCGTGACGCCGAGGACGCCCATCGCCCCGGTGAGCTCGCCGAGGCGGTGCGCCGCGAGGGGGTCGCCGTCGGCGCCCTCGAGGTGGGCGAGCTCGGCGGGGATGACCTCGCCCTCCTCACCGAGGGTGCAGGTGAGGACGTGGACCTCGTCGCCACGCGCGACGTGGTGCGCGAGCGCGACGCCGGTCGCGAGGGTCTCGTCGTCGGGGTGCGCGTGGACGAAGAGCAGCCGGGCGGGCCGGTCGTCGACGGCGAGGCCGTCGAGGAGCCCGGTCACGGAGACACCGCGATGTCGGCGAACTCCACGACGCCACCGCCGACCGCGTTGGCCGACAGGTTGCGGACGTCGGACCCGGCGACGTAGAGCGCGCGGCGCTCGGCGAGGCCGATGTACGCGCCACTCGCCAGGAGGTTCTCGTCGATCGCGGCCCACGCCTTCTCGCGCTCACCGCGGTCGGCGATCGTCGAGACCTTGCCCATCGCGGTGTTGAGCTCCGCGCTCTCCCAGTAGCCGTAGTCGCGACCGGGGCCGGCCTTGGTGATGTTGATCGAGCTGTCGAACAGCGGGGGCAGGATCGTCGACGCCGAGGCCCACGCGGGGGCCCAGTTCGACCAGAACAGGTCGATGCCGGTGGCCGCCTCGGGGTCGCTGATCTGGGAGAAGTAGTCCTCGGTGATCGGCTTGGTCGTCGGTTCGAAGCCGGCGAGGCGCCAGCCGGCGACGAGCGCCGCCATGGCCTTGTCGGACGTCGGGTTCGACCGGTAGGCGACGGTGAACGGCACCGGCCCGGTCCGCTTCGCCTCGGCGAGCAGGGCCGTGGCCCGCGCGGTGTCGCCCTTGGTCCCCGTGCCGATCGGGTCGGCGTCGTGGGCCGCCGGGAGCGACGCCGGGATGAGCGAGCGGGTGGGGTCGGCCGCCGTCGCGCCGCCGATGGCGGTGACGTACGCGTCGCGGTTCGTCGCGGCGGCCAGCGCCTGGCGGACCTTCTCGTCCTTGAAGACCTCGCTGCGCACGTTCGGCACGAGGTAGTCGACGACCCCGGTGGCGGGGTTGACCGAGCGCTCCTGGAGCGACTGGACCGCGGTGATGTGCTGCTGGATGGCGGGGGGCGCCGAGCCGAGCGCGACGGCGTAGCGCCCGGTGTCGCCGTCGGCCATGACCTGCTGGGCCACGGCCTGGGTGTCGAGGCCCTCCTGGAAGCGGATGACGTCGGGGTGCGCGCGGCGCACCGGGTCGGACGCCCGGCTCCACTGCGGGTTGCGGACGAAGGTGCCGCCCTTGCCCGGGGCCCACTCGCCCTGGAGGACGTAGGGCCCGACGGAGAAGACGTCGTAGCCACCGGCGTCGCGGCGGTCCTTGTCCTTCTTCACCGGACCGAAGGCCGGCTGGCTCACGAGCTCGTTGAAGTCGCTGAGCGGGGAGCTGAGGGTGAAGGTGATGTCCTGGCCGTCGCACGCGACCGCCTTGTCGAAGGCCGCCTGGCCCTTGGTCGCCGCGGCCCCGGTGGCGTAGGGGCCGGCGTAGGTGCTCGTGCCGTCCATCTGGCGCGGGATCGCGAGGACGGCGAGGGCGTCGGTGGGGCCACCGGCGATGACGTCGGTCGCGAAGGTCCGCGAGATGCCGTAGGCGACGTCGGCGCAGGTCAGCGGGCTGCCGTCCTGCCACTTGACGTCGTCACGCAGGGTGAAGGTCCACGTCTTGAGGTCCTTGCCGGGGGTGCCGGTGTCCGTGGCGAGGTCGCCGACGAGGCGGGACTGGTCGGCCGGGTCGGTGCTCGGCGCGTACGCGGTCAGGGTGCGGGCGAACACCCGGCCGGCGAAGGCCATGTCGTCGCGCGAGGCGATCCGCTGCGGGTCCCATGTCGTGACCGGCCCCAGGGTGAGGGCGTGCAGCGTCCCGCCGTTCGTCTCGACCCGGTCGCCGACGGCCGACGTCGCGGCCGCGGTCTCGGGCGGCGCCTCCTCGGTGCCGAGGTAGCGCGTGCCGAGCACCGCACCGACGGCCAGGACGGCGACGGCGAGCGCGGCGAGCAGGACCTGCACGCGGCTCGGCCGGCGGCGTCGCGCGGCGCGGCGACCGGCCCGCGTCACGGCGGCCTCGGTCTCGGTCGAGCGCTCCGGTCGGGAGGGGGTGGGCGTCGGGTCGGTCACGTCCGGGTCAGCTCCTCCGCGCCCGCGCGGCGGACCGGGCCCGCAGGGTCTGGTCGAGCTCGACCTTGCGGATGCGCACGGCCTCCGGGGTCACCTCGACGCACTCGTCCTCACGGCAGAACTCGAGCGACTGCTCGAGGGAGAGGGCGCGCGGCGGCGCCAGACGCTCGAGGACGTCGGCACCGGCGGAGCGCACGTTCGTCAGCTTCTTCTCCTTGGTGATGTTGACGTCCATGTCGTCCACGCGGGAGTTCTCACCGATGATCATGCCCTCGTAGACCTCGGTCGTGGGCGGGATGAAGAGGGTGCCGCGCTCCTGGAGGTTGGCCATCGCGTAGGCGGTGGCCGCACCGGAGCGGTCGGAGACGAGCGAGCCGCTGATCCGGGTGGAGATGTCGCCGACCCAGGGCTCGTAGCCCTCGAAGACGTGGTTGGCGATGCCGGTACCGCGGGTGTCGGTGAGGAACTGGGTGCGGAAGCCGATGAGCCCGCGCGAGGGCACGAGGTACTCCATGCGGACCCAGCCGGTGCCGTGGTTGGTCATCTGCTCCATGCGGCCCTTGCGGGCGGCGAGGAGCTGGGTGATGGCGCCGAGGTACTCCTCGGGGGTGTCGATGGTGACGCGCTCGATCGGCTCGTGCACCTTGCCGTCGACCTCGCGGGTCACGACGACGGGCTTGCCGACGGTCAGCTCGTAGCCCTCGCGCCGCATCTGCTCGACGAGGATGGCGAGCGCGAGCTCACCACGGCCCTGGACCTCCCAGGCGTCGGGGCGCTCGGTCGGCAGCACGCGCATCGACACGTTGCCGACGAGCTCGCGGTCGAGGCGGTCCTTGACGAGGCGCGCGGTGACCTTGGCGCCCTTGACGCGCCCGGCCATCGGGCTGGTGTTGATGCCGATCGTCATCGAGATGGCGGGCTCGTCGACGGTGATGAGCGGCAGCGGGCGCGGGTCGTCGGCGTCGGCGAGGGTCTCGCCGATCGTGATCTCGGGGATGCCGGCGACGGCGATGATGTCGCCCGGCCCGGCCGACTCGGCGGGGCGGCGCTCGAGCGCCTCGGTCATGAGCAGCTCGGTGATCTTGACCTTCTCGACGGTGCCGTCGCGGCGGCACCAGGCGACCTGCTGGCCCTTGCGGATCGTGCCGTTGTGCACGCGCAGCAGGGCGAGGCGGCCGAGGAAGTTCGAGGCGTCGAGGTTGGTCACGTGCGCCTGGAGCGGGGCGTCGGAGTCGTAGGACGGCGCCGGGATCGTCTCGATGATCGTGCGGAAGAGCGGCTCGAGGTCCTCGCCGTCGGGCATGCCGCCGTCGGTGGGACGGGTCAGCGAGGCGCGGCCGGCCTTGGCCGACGCGTAGACGATGGGGAACTCGAGCTGGTCCTGGTGGTGCTCGGCGTCGACCATGAGGTCCATGAAGAGCTCGTAGACCTCGTCGACGACCTCGGCGATGCGGGCGTCGGGCCGGTCGACCTTGTTGATGCACAGGACGACGGGCATCTGCTGGGCGAGGGCCTTGCGCAGCACGAAGCGGGTCTGCGGGAGCGGACCCTCGCTCGCGTCGACGAGGAGCACGACGCCGTCGACCATCGACAGGCCGCGCTCGACCTCACCACCGAAGTCGGCGTGGCCCGGGGTGTCGATGATGTTGATCGTCATGCCGTCGGGCAGGCCGGCGTCCAGGGCCGCCTTCCCGGCGTAGTGCACCGCGGTGTTCTTCGCGAGGATCGTGATGCCCTTCTCGCGCTCGAGGTCGCCGGAGTCCATGGCGCGGTCGGCGATGTGGTCGTGCTCGCCGAACGCTCCGGACTGCCAGAGCATCTTGTCGACCAGCGTGGTCTTTCCGTGGTCGACGTGGGCGACGATGGCGACGTTGCGGAGGTCGTCGCGGCGGGAGGCAGACATGCCCACCAGTCTCTCAGGTCTTGCGCCCACGGCCGAATCGGGTGTAACGCGCCCGGGACCCCGCCACGCGGCGCTCGCGCGGGTCTCAACTGCATAACCAATGGCAAGGCGCCGGTCCGGGGTGTCGATTTGCCGTTATGGTCCCGCGTTATCGGTGGATGGTGCGGCGTGCCGCGCCCGTCGCCGGACCGTTCCTCGGGCGTCCGACCCGGTCGCCACGAGAAATTCGCACACCCAAGCGAGGTTTATCGATGAAGCTCCAGCGGAAGGTACCGGTCGCCCTCATGGCGGCGGCAGCCCTCACCGTGACGGCCTGTGCCCAGTCGGACCGCGACTCCGGCAGTGACCCCTCCGGTTCCGGCGGTACCACGAAGGACACGTTCACGTTCGGCGCCGCGGGCGCCCCCAAGGTGTTCGACCCGTTCTACGCGACGGACGGCGAGACCTTCCGGGTGACCCGGCAGATCCACCAGGGCCTGCTCGGCGTCAAGCCCGGCACCGCCGACATCCAGCCCGAGCTGGCCGAGAGCTGGACCCCCTCGGAGGACGGTCTGACGTGGGACTTCAAGCTCCGCACGGGTGTCAAGTTCTCCGACGGTGAGCCCTTCAACGCCGAGGCCGTCTGCTACAACATGCAGCGCATGTTCGAGCAGAAGGGCGCGGGCCAGACGGCCGGCGAGTACTGGACGTACTTCTTCGGCTCGTTCAGCGACAAGCCCGCCGACTCGCTCTACAAGAGCTGCTCGGCCAAGGACGAGTCGACCGCGACGATCACCATCACCCGGTCCACCTCGAGCTTCCCGACGATCCTGTCGCTCGACAGCTTCTCGATGCAGTCGCCGAAGGCCCTGGAGGCCGGGGACGCGAACAACGTCGTGGCCGCCGGTGAGGGCTTCACCTACCCGGCGTACTCGACCGCCCCCGTCGGCATCGGCCCGTACAAGCTCGACAAGTACGACGAGGCCAACAAGACCGTCACGCTCGTCGCCAACGACGCGTACTACGGCGAGAAGCCCAAGACGGCCAAGATCACCTTCAAGATCATCGCCGACGAGTCCACCCGTCGCCAGGAGCTGCAGGCCGGCTCCATCGACGGCTACGACCTGCCGAACCCCGTCGACTGGAAGGGGCTGGAGGACGCCGGCAACAAGGTCGAGATCCGCCCCGCGTTCAACATCCTCTACCTGGGGCTGAACGCGCAGAAGAACCCGAAGCTGAAGGACCTCCGGGTCCGTCAGGCCATCGCCATGGCGCTCAACCGCGACCAGATGGTCAAGACCCAGCTGCCCGAGGGTGCCGTCGTGGCCTCGCAGTTCATGCCCGACACGGTCGCCGGCTACAACACCTCGCTCAAGCCGTACGCGTACGACGTCGAGAAGGCCAAGTCGCTCCTCAAGGAGGCCGGCGCCGAGGGGATGACGCTGCAGTTCGCGTTCCCCACCGAGGTGTCGCGTCCGTACATGCCGGACCCGCAGAAGATCCACGACGCCTTCAAGAAGGACCTCGAGGCCGCCGGCATCAAGGTCGAGGTCGTCAGCAAGCCGTGGAACGGTGGCTACCTCGACGACACCAACGCGAACAAGTACGACGCGTGGCTGCTCGGCTGGACCGGTGACTACAACGCCGCCGACAACTTCCTCGGCACGTTCTTCGCCAACGTCGAGGCGAACGACTTCGTCACCAAGGCGTACCCGTGGGGTGCGACCCTCGCGACCGACCTCAAGAAGGCCGACGCGATCGTCGACGAGGCCGAGCGCGAGGCGGCGTACCAGAAGATCAACCAGCAGATCGCCGAGGAGTACCTGCCGGGCATCCCGATCAGCCACTCCCCGCCGGCCCTCGTCGTCGGTGGTGGCGTCCAGGGTCTCGTGGCGAGCCCGCTGACCGCCGAGACGTTCGACGGCGTCACGGTGGGTGGCAAGTGACCTCGAGGATCCTCTCCTCCTGATCACAGCCTGAGAAGTTCCCGGTGGCCGCCTCGGACCGTTAGGGTCCGAGGCGGCCACCGCCGCTTCACCGACGAATCGAGGAGCCTCTCTTGGCGAGATTCATCATCCGACGCCTCTTCCAGATGGTGGGGGTCGTCTTCGTCCTCTCCCTCTTCCTCTTCCTGTGGCTCAAGGCCCTCCCCGGTGGCACCGTCTCGGCCCTGCTCGGGGAGCGGGCGACCGCGGCGACGCGCGAGGCCCTGACGAAGGCCCTCGGCCTCGACCAGCCCGTCTGGGTGCAGTACGGCAAGTTCCTCCAGCGCGCGCTCTCCGGCGAGTTCGGCGCCTCGACCGCCGTCCTGCCGGGGCGCGACGCCCTCGAGATCTTCCTGACCCGCCTGCCGGCCACGATCGAGCTGAGCGTGCTGGCCCTCGTCATCGCGATCGTCCTCGCGATCCCCCTGGGGTACCTCGCGGCGCGGCGGCACAACTCCCCGCTCGACAGCGGGCTCGTCGTCGTCTCGCTCATCGGCGTGGCCGTCCCCGTCTTCTTCCTCGCCTTCGTGCTGAAGTACCAGCTCGCCGTCGAGCACAACATCTTCCCGGTGTCCGGCCGCCAGGACCCGGCGCTGGGCTGCACCCGCGTCACCGGCTTCTTCGTCCTCGACGGGCTGTTCACCCGCGAGTTCGACTGCTCGGCCAACGCCCTCAAGCACCTCGTCCTGCCGGCCGTGACGCTGGCGACGATCCCCTTCGCCGTGGTCTTCCGGATCACCCGGGCCGCCGTCCTCGACGTCCTCGACGAGGACTACGTGCGGACCGCGGAGTCCAAGGGCCTGACCGCGCGGGTCATCCGCTCGCGCCACGTCATGCGCAACGCCCTCCTCCCCGTCGTCACGACGATCGGCCTCCAGGTCGGTGGCCTGCTGGCGGGGGCGGTGCTGACCGAGTCGGTGTTCAACTTCCCCGGCATCGGCTCGGCGCTGGCGCAGTCGTTCTCGCAGAAGGACTTCCCGGTGCTCCAGGTGCTGATCCTGGCCGCCGCCGCCATCTACGTCGTCGTCAACCTCCTCGTCGACATCTCGTACGCGGTCATCGACCCGAGGGTGAGGACCCGATGAGCCCCACCAACCCGATGAAGAGCCGCAAGCAGCGCATCGACGACCTCGCGGCCACCGCCGGGGGCGTGGCCGTCGCCGACGCGGGAGCCATCGACGAGTCGCCCGGCGTCTCCCTCATCGCGAGCGCCTGGGCCCGGCTGCGGCGCAACCCGGTGTTCCTGCTCGGCCTCGGCATCACCTCGGTGTTCGTCGTCCTCGCCGTCATCTCGCCGTGGATCGCCCCGCACGACCCCGGCATCGGCTACCTCATCGACAAGGTGCGCCAGCAGAGCAACCCGATCCCCGGGCCCGAGCCGGGCTTCCCCCTCGGCGCCGACAACAAGGGCCGCGACTTCTTCTCGCGCCTGCTCGTCGGCTCGCGCCAGACCCTGATCGTCGGCGTCCTCGCGACGCTCATCGGCCTCGCCGGCGGCCTCGTCCTCGGCATCCTCGCCGGGGCGTTCGGCGGCTGGGTCGACTCGCTCGTCATGCGCGTCGTCGACGTCCTGCTCTCGATCCCCTCGCTCCTCCTCGCGTTCTCGATCGCGGCGCTCGCGAGCCGGCCGAGCCAGTGGACGGTCATCCTCGCGATCTCCATCGTCCAGATCCCGATCTTCGCGCGGCTGCTGCGCGGGTCGATGCTGGCCCAGAGGTCCAGCGACCACGTCCTCGCGGCGCGCGCCCTCGGCGTGCGCCCCAACGCCGTGGTCTTCCGCCACATGCTGCCGAACTCGCTCGGACCGGTCATCGTCCAGGCGACCCTCGTCCTCGCCACGTCGATCATCGACGCCGCGGCGCTGTCGTTCCTCGGCCTCGGCAACCCCGACGACCGCCAGCCCGAGTGGGGCCAGATGCTCGGCGCCTCGCAGCAGTTCATCTACGACCACCCGCACCTCGCCTTCTACCCGGCGCTGTGCATCATCGTCGTCGCCCTCGGCTTCACCCTCATGGGCGAGTCGCTGCGCGAGGCCCTCGATCCCAAGAGCAGGAGGTGACGCGCCGATGACCGCCACGGCGACCCCACCCCCCACGACCGCGCACGGCGACGAGCCGCTGCTGTCGGTCCGCGACCTCACGGTCACCTTCCAGCGGCGCGGCGAGGAGCCCTTCCGCGCCGTCGACGGCGTCAGCTTCGACGTGCGCCCGGGCCAGACGGTCGGGCTCGTCGGCGAGTCCGGCTGCGGCAAGTCGGTCACCTCGCTCGCCATCATGGGCCTGCTCCCCCACCGCGGTGTCACGGTCGAGGGCGAGGCGAGCTACGAGGGCACCAACCTCCTGCGCCTCGGCGCCGACGACATGCGCGACCGCCGCGGCCGCGACCTCGCGATGATCTTCCAGGACCCGCTGTCCTCGCTGAACCCCGTCGTCCCCGTCGGGCTCCAGGTGACCGAGGTGCTCGAGCGGCACCGCGGGATGTCGCGCAAGGCGGCGCAGCCGATGGCCCGCGACCTCCTCAAGCGGGTCGGCATCCCCGACCCCGACCGGCGCCTCAAGGACTACCCGCACCAGATGTCGGGCGGCATGCGCCAGCGCGCCCTCATCGCGATGGCCCTGGCGTGCGCGCCGCGGCTGCTCATCGCCGACGAGCCGACGACGGCCCTCGACGTGACGATCCAGGCGCAGATCCTCGCGCTGCTCAAGGAGCTCGTCGAGGAGACGGGCACCGCGCTCGTCATGATCACCCACGACCTCGGCGTCGTCGCCGGGCTGTGCGACGAGGTCAACGTCCTCTACGGCGGGCGGATCGTCGAGCGCGGCGACCGCCACGAGCTCTTCGCCGACCCCCGCCACCCGTACACCGCGGGCCTGCTCCGCTCGATCCCCCGGCTCGACGCGCCGCGCGGCGAGAAGCTGACACCCATCCCGGGGTCGGTCTCCGACAACCTGCCGTGGGCGAGCGCGTGCGCCTTCGCGCCACGGTGCTCGCAGCCGATCGAGGTGTGCACCCAGCGCACGCCCGAGCTCGAGGAGAGCTACCGGCGCGCGCTGCGCTGTCACAACCCCGTCGACAACACCCCCGCCGACCACTCCACCGTGGAGGTGAGCCGATGACCGCCAGCGAGGTCCTCGTCGACGTCAAGGGCGTCAAGGTCCACTTCCCCATCAAGCGCGGCGTCATCCTCGACAAGGTCGTCGGGTACGTCTACGCCGTCGACGGCGTCGACCTGCAGATCATGCGCGGCGAGACCTACGGGCTCGTCGGCGAGTCGGGCTGCGGGAAGTCGACCCTCGGCAAGGCGATCCTCAACCTCGAGCCGCCCACCGAGGGCTCGGTGACCATCGACGGCACCGACGTCGCCTCGCTCAAGGGCGAGGAGCTGCGCCGGCGGCGCAAGGACTTCCAGATGGTCTTCCAGGACCCGATGAGCAGCCTCGATCCGCGCCAGTCGGTCGAGTCGCTCCTCGTGGAGGGGATGCGCGCGCACGGCCTGGCCGACGACGACGCCGCGACGAAGAAGCGGCTGCGCGAGCTGTTGGCCGCCGTCGGGCTGCCCGCCGCGGCGCTGTCGAAGTACCCCCACGAGTTCTCCGGCGGCCAGCGCCAGCGCATCGGGATCGCCCGGGCGCTCGCGGTCGAGCCGAAGCTCATCGTCGCCGACGAGCCGGTCAGCGCCCTCGACGTCTCGGTGCAGGCGCAGGTCATCAACCTCCTCGAGGAGCTCCAGGACGAGTTCGGGCTCACCTACCTCGTCGTGGCCCACGACCTCGCGGTCGTCCGGCACATCAGCGACCGGATCGGGGTCATGTACCTCGGCGGGCTCGTCGAGGAGGCCACGGCCGACGACCTCTACGCCACTCCCCTGCACCCGTACACGCGGGCGCTGCTGTCGGCCGTGCCGGTCCCCGACCCCACCGTCGAGGACACCCGTGAGCAGATCCTGCTCACCGGCGACCTCCCCTCGCCCTCGAACCCGCCGCCCGGCTGCCGGTTCCACACGCGCTGCCCGTGGCGGCAGGAGACGCGCTGCGACGAGGAGCGCCCGCAGCTGCGGGTCCTCGAGATCGACGGCGTGGCCCCGGGCCACCGGGTCGCCTGCCACTGGGCCGAGCAGATCCACCGCGGCGAGCTGCGGCCGCACGACGTCGAGGCCACCGTCGTCGAGCAGGTCGACACCACCGACGACGGCGACAGCCTCATGGGTCCGGCCTCGGTCACCGAGGCCCTCTGACCCCGCCGGCCGCGGTGAGGCTCGCCTGACCTGCCGCGGCCGCGGCCGGTGGAGGATGATGGCGCCATGAGCCGACTCCTGTCCGACGACGAGGTCACCACCCAGCTCGAGGGCCTGCCCGGCTGGACCCGCGAGGGCGACGCCATCGTGGCGAGCATCGAGGCCCCCGACTTCCCCGCCGCCGTGCGCATCGTCGTCGCCGCGGCCGACGAGGCCGAGCAGATGAACCACCACCCCGACATCGACATCCGCTGGCGCACGACGTCGTGGCTGCTCACGAGCCACGACGCCGGAGGCCTGACCCAGCTCGACGTCGAGCTCGCCCACCGGATCTCCGCCGCCGCCCGCGCGGAAGGCGCCTCCCTCGGTGGCTGAGCCCACGGCCGACGCCCCCACCTCGGCCGGCGGCAACGCCACGGTGGTCCCGGAGCACGGTGAGACCCACGGCGGCTCCTCCGCGAGCCGCCTCAACTGGCTGCGGGCCGCCGTCCTCGGTGCGAACGACGGCATCGTCTCGACGGCCGGCCTCGTCGTCGGGGTGGCCGCGGCCTCCGCGTCGCGCGGTCCGGTCCTGGCCGCCGGGGTCGCCGGGCTGGCCGCCGGCGCCCTGAGCATGGGCGTCGGCGAGTACGTGTCGGTGAGCACCCAGCGCGACACCGAGGAGGCGCTGCTCGCCAAGGAGGTCCGCGAGCTCGCCGAGGAGCCGGAGGCCGAGCTCGCCGAGCTCGCCGAGATCTACGAGGGCAAGGGCCTCTCGCCCGAGCTCGCGCACCGGGTGGCCGTCGAGCTCACCGCCCACGACGCCCTCGGTGCGCACGCCGAGGCCGAGCTGCGCATCGACCCCGACAACCTGACGAGCCCGTGGCAGGCCGCCTTCGCGTCGATGGCGGCGTTCACCGTGGGCGCCCTCCTGCCGCTCCTCGCGATCGTCCTGCCCCCCGTGTCCGTGCGCGTGCCCGTGACGATGGCGGCGGTCGTCCTCGCCCTCGTCGTCACCGGCGTCCTCAGCGCGCGGCTCGGCGAGTCCGACGCACGGCGCGCCACCCTGCGGGTCGTCGCGGGCGGCGTCCTCGCGATGGCGGTCACCTATGCGATCGGCTCCTTCGTCGGGGTCCACGTCTGATGGCGCCCGCGCCCCGCCTCCTCGTCGTCCAGCACGAGCCCGACGCCCCCGTCGCCTGGCTCGGCGAGTGGTGGACCGACCTCGGCCTCACCCTCGACGTCGTCCGGGGCGACCTGGGGGAGCACGTCGCCGACCGCCTCGTGGACGGGCGCCACGACGGGCTCGTCGTCCTCGGCGGCGCGATGGGGGCCCGCGACGACGCCCTCGCCCCCTGGCTGGCGCCGACCCGCGCCCTCGTCGCCGATGCCGTGGCGCGCGAGGTCCCGACGCTCGGCGTGTGCCTGGGGCACCAGCTCGCCGGCGTCGCCCTCGGCGGCCGGGTCGAGCGCAACCCCTCGGGCCGCACCGTCGGGCTCGTGCCCGTGGCGCTGACCGACGACGGGCGCGACGACCCCCTGCTCTCCGGCTTCGACGGGCACGTCGCCGTCCACTACAACGACGACGTCGTCGTCGAGGCGCCGGCGGGGTCGACGCTCCTCGCCACGCTGCCCGACGGCCGCCCGCAGGCGCTGCGCTTCGGGCCGCGGGCCTGGGGCGTGCAGTTCCACCCCGAGACCTCGCCGGAGGTGTTCGGCGCCTGGCTGCGGTGGGACTCCCCCGACGGGCTGACGCCCGAGCAGAAGGAGCTCCTCGCGACCGTCACGGCCGCGCGCGAGGCCCTGCGGTCGGGCTGGCGCGTCCTCGCCGAGCGCTTCGCCGGCGTCGTCGCCGCGTCCCGCACGTCCCTCCCCGCCTGACCCCGCTGCGGGCGCCCCGGTCAGCGCTCGCCGCGGAGGGCGGCGAAGAGGAGCGGGGCCAGCTCGGCGCCCTTGAGCTCCTCGAGCGAGACGACCCGGCCGTCGGGGCCCGACAGCGGAACCCTCCAGTTCGGGTACTCGTCGTTCGTGCCCGGCTGGTTCACCGCCCGCAGGTCGCCCACGACGTCGGCCAGCGAGACCGCGAGCATCCGGCTCGGCGTCAGCGCCATCCACCGGTGCAGGGCCTCGACGACCTCGTCGGTGTCGGCCCCGGTCGCGAGCAGCCCGCGCTCGACGCAGGCGTCGCGCAGCGTGGCGATGGAGGCGAGCTCGTGGGCGCGCTCCTCCTCGACGGGACGCGTCAGCAGCCCGAGCTCCTCCCGGATGTCGACGTGAGCGAGCGAGAGGTAGCCCGCCGAGGGCGGCAGGTCGTGCGTCGTCACGGTCGACAGGCACAGGTCGCGGTAGTGCTCCGGCGGCTTGGGCCGGTCGCCCTCCCACTCGAACCAGAGGATGGAGGTCCCGACGAGGCCGCGGTCGAGCATGTAGTCGCGCGTCTCGGGTGCCACGACCCCGAGGTCCTCGCCGATGACGACGGCGCCGGCTCGCTGGGCCTCGAGGACGAGGATGCCGATGAGCGCCTCGTGGTCGTAGTGGACGTAGGTCCCGTCGGCGGGGGTGCCCCCGGCGGGGATCCACCACAGCCGGAAGAGGCCGATGATGTGGTCGACCCGGATCCCGCCCGAGTCGCGCAGCACCGTGCGCACCATGTCGCGGAACGGCGCGTAGCCGAGGTCGGCGAGCCGGTCGGGGCGCCACGGCGGCTGGGACCAGTCCTGGCCGAGCTGGTTGAACTGGTCGGGCGGCGCCCCCACGGTGACCCCGCGGGCCAACGCGTCACCGAGGCCCCACGCGTCGGCGCCGAGCGGGTGGACCCCCACGGCGAGGTCCTGGACGATCCCCAGCGACATCCCGGCGGACCGGGCCTCCTGCTGGGTGGCGCCCAGCTGCTGCTCGAGCAGCCACTGCATCCAGCGGTGGAAGTCGACGTCGTCGGGGTGGGACCGGCGGAACGCGGCGACGGCCGGGCCGGCCGGGTCGTGGAGGTCGGCGGACCAGCCGGTCCACGGCAGCCCGTGCACCTCGCCGATCGCGCACCACGTCGCGAACGTCGTGAGCCCCTCGCCCTCCCGCTCGCAGAACGCCTCGAACGACGTCGCGCGCTGGCCCGTGAGCCCGGCGTCGAAGACGACCCGCAGGGCCTCCTTCTTCAGCGGCCAGGCCGCGTCGCGGTCGATCCGGTCGACGGCGTTGAGGGCGCGCGCCTCGGCCGCGAGGCGCAGGACCTGGCGGTGGGCGGCGTGCTCGAGCCGCCCCATCTCGGGGATGTCCTCGACCCGCAGGTAGAGCGGGCTGACGAAGCGCCGGGTCGTCGGCAGGTAGGGCGAGGGCTCGACGGGCACGACCGGCTCGGCGGCGTGCAGCGGGTTGATGAGGACGAAGTCGGCGTCGTGCGCGGCCGCGGCCCACGTCGCGAGGTCGGCGAGGTCGCGCAGGTCGCCGATCCCCCAGGACTCCTCCGAGCGGACCTGGTACAGCTGGGTCTGCAGCCCGACGACCCGACCCTCGGCCACGGCGGGCGGCAGGGCGAGCCGCCGGGGGGTCACGACGAGCGTCGCCTCGGTCGTCGCCGGGTCGAGCGCGTCGCCCTCGGTCGTCGCGACGATCCGGTGCCAGCCGAGCGGGAGGTCGGCGGGGAGCTCGAAGGTCGCCTCACCGACCCGGTGGCCGTCGACCTCGCGCGGCTCCACCCAGTGGTCGACCTGCGGGACCTCGCGCGTCGTGCCGTCCTCGAGCACGACGTGCAGCGTGACGCCGGTGCCCTCGACGACGTGGGCGGCCACCCAGGGGGTCCACCCCTCGCGGGAGACGACGGTGGCCGGCAGGGTGCGCCGCCACGGCGCCAGCTCGACGTCGAGCAGGGCGGCCTCGACCGACTCGTCGCCGGAGGCCTCGACGCCCAGCGCGGTGAGAACCGAGCGGATGGCCTCGGCCGAGACGGTGACGTGCTCGCCGAGCCAGTCCCAGTACTCGGTGGCCACGCCGTACGCGTGCGCGAGCTCGACGAGCCGGGGCGGCGGCGCAGGTGTGGTCATGGGCCCATCCTGCCAACCGGCGGGCGGGTGCACGATGGAGGGATGGTGCTGACGACCTGGGACGAGCTGACGGCGGGCCTTCGCGACGACGACCTCGAGCGCCTCACGGTGCTCCGGGAGTTCTGCACCGGGCTGCCCGACGTCGCCGAGGAGGTCCACCGCACCGAGCTGCGGTACCGGGTGCGGCGCACGTTCACCGTGGGGTTCCTCCTCGCCCACCGCCTCGAGCTCGCCGTCGACCTCACCGAGGAGGTCGCGCACCCCCGGCTGCTCACGGCCTTCCCGACGACGCGCCGGGTGGTGACCCACCGGCTCTCGCTCCCCTCCCTCGCCGACTTCGACGACTCGGTGCGCGACCTGGTCCGGCGCGCCCACGACGAGGTCGGGCCGGGGTTCCGCTGAGGAACCTCCGGCCCGACCGTCATCCCTGCGAGGACGCCCGCGTCACGGGTTCGGCGTCTCCTGGTGGATCGGCTCGAGCACCTTCTGGACCCGCGGGTCGCCCGCGTCGGCGAAGTAGTCGCCGCGGATCGTCTCGTCCTCGCCCGCCGGGGCCTTGGTGGCCTGCAGGAGCAGCGTCCCGAGGACGGCGACGACGAGGTTGATGACGAAGGCCGTCATCGCGATGTAGCCGAGCTGGCCGAAGATCGGCGTCTCGGCGAGCGAGCCGCCGAAGTGGTTGATCCCGGCGCGCGGGTTGGCGACGTTCCACGCCTGCCACGTGCCGTAGACCATGCCGACCGCCCAGCCGGCGAGCAGCGCCCACCGGTGCAGCCACCGGGTGTACAGCCCGAGGACGACCGCCGGGAAGGTCTGGAGGATCCAGATCCCCCCGAGCAGCTGGAAGTTGATCGCGTTCTGCTTGTCGAGCGCCAGGACGAACACGAGCGCGAACGCCTTGACGACGAGCGACACGAGCTTGGAGACCTTCGCCTCCTGGGCCGGCGTCGCGTCGGGCTTGAGCCACTCCTTGTAGATGTTGCGGGTGAACGTGTTCGCCGCCGCGATCGACATGATCGCCGCCGGGACGAGGGCGCCGATGGCGATGGCCGCGAAGGCCACCCCGGCGAACCATGACGGGAAGGAGTCCTCGAACAGCTGCGGGATGACGAGCTGCGGGTTCGGCTTGCCGTCGAGGCCGATCGGCTTGGTCCCGGCCGCGATGGCCACCCAGCCCAGGAGGGCGAGAAGACCGAGGATGAAGCTGTAGGCGGGGAGGATGGCAGCGTTGCGGCGCACCGTGTTCCGCGTCGCCGCCGACAGGCTCGCCGTGATCGAGTGCGGGTACATGAACAGCGCGAGCGCCGACCCGAGCCCGAGGCTCGCGTACGCCCAGTGCTGCATCTCGCCCGGGATGAAGGCACCGGTGGGCTTGCCGTCCACCGGGTTCGGGGTGGCCATCTTCTGCTCCGCCGCGCTGAACACGGTGTCCCAGCCGCCGACCTTCGAGGGCAGGTAGACGATCGCGACGATGATGACGAGGTAGATCAGCGTGTCCTTGACGAACGCGATGACCGCCGGGGCGCGCAGGCCGCTCGAGTAGGTGTAGGCCGCGAGCAGCGCGAAGGCGATGAAGAGCGGCAGGTCCTTGGCGATGATGTTGTCGCCGCCACCGAGGCCGACGACCTCGAGGACCGCCTGGATGCCGACGAGCTGCAGGGCGATGTACGGCATCGTCGCGATGAAGCCGGTCACGGCGACCGCGAGCGACAGCGAGCGGGAGCCGAACCGGCCGCGCACGAAGTCGGCGGTCGTGACGTAGCCGTGCCGGTGGCTCACCGACCAGAGGCGACCCATGAAGATGAAGATGATCGGGTAGAGCACGATCGTGTACGGCACGGCGAAGAAGCCCGACACCGAGCCGGCCGCGAACATCGCCGCGGGCACCGCGACGAACGTGTACGCCGTGTAGAGGTCACCGCCGAGGAGGAACCAGGTGACCCAGGTGCCGAACGAGCGTCCGCCGAGGCCCCACTCGTCGAGGGACTCCATGCTCGTGGGCCGCCGCCACCGCGTCGCGAGGAAGCCCATGACGGTGACGAGGAGGAAGAGGACGACCAGGACGGCGAGGGCGACGCCGTTGACGCCGCTCATGCCTCGTCACCCTTCTCGGGGTCGGACATCGGCCGGTGCGGCCGGGCCGCGAGGACGAGCCGGTACGCGGTGTACGTCAGCCCCGAGCAGAGGAACACCCAGAGGAACTGGTACCAGATGAAGAACGGGAAGCCCCACAGCCGGGGTTCGGCCCGGCTGTAGCTCCCCACCCACATCAGCGCCACGACAGGGAGGGCGAGGAGCACCCCTGCCGCGACGAGCAGCCCCTTGCGGGCTGGAGGGACCGTGTCGTGGTCGACGGTCCCGTGGTCCACGACGTCGTGGGATCCCATGGCTTGAACCTCCCTGTCCTTGCCCTGCGCCCCGGCGCCCGCCGGGCCACGGAACACCGTAGGGACCGCAGCACCCGGTGTGGGGCTTCGGGGCGGACGGGTTCAGGGCCGGTCACGTGCGCCCGGTGGGTCCCTGTCGGGGGCGGTGGGCATGATGGGCGGGTGCCCACCATCGTCTTCCTCCACGCCCACCCCGACGACGAGGCCTCGCAGACCTCCGGCTCCATGGCCCGCGCCGTCGAGGAGGGCAGCCGGGTCGTCGTCGTCTACGCGACGAACGGCGACCACGGCGAGTCCCCCGACGACCTCGCCGAGGGCGAGAGCGTCGTCGACCGGCGCCGGTCCGAGGCCGAGCGCTCGGCCGAGGCCATCGGCACCCACCGGATCGTGTGGCTCGGCTACGCCGACTCCGGGATGACCGGCTGGGAGCAGAACGCCGGCGAGAACGCCTTCGCCTCGGCCCCCGTCGACGAGGCCGCCGCCCGTTTCGCCGCGGTCCTCGACGAGGAGGACGCCGACGTCGCGGTCGGCTACGACTGGCACGGCGGCTACGGCCACCCCGACCACGTCGCGGTGCACCGGGTGCTGCACCGCGGCGCCGGGCTCGCGGCGCGGCGACCGCGCGTCCTCGAGTCGACGATGAACCGCGACGCGATGCGCCGCTTCAACGACGCGGCGCGCGCCGCGGGCGCCCCCGAGGCCCAGGACTTCGACCCCGACCAGCCGATGGACGACGGCAACCCGCTCGGCACCCCCGAGGCCGAGATCCACTGGCAGGTCGACGTCACCCCGTGGCTGGCCACCCGTCGCAAGGCGCTCGAGGCGCACGCGAGCCAGACCTCCGACGTCGGGATGATGCTCGGGATGCCCGACGACGTCTTCGCGGTGTTCTTCGGACACGAGTACTACATCGAGGCGGGCCGCGAGCCCGGCATGGTCCGGGGCTGGCCCTTCGGCGCCTGAGGTCAGCGCGTCACGATGACGACGCGGCCCGCGTGCTCGATGACGCGCCGCGACACCGACCCCAGCAGCAGGCCGCGGAATCCGCCGATGCCCCGGCTCGCGACGACCAGCGCGTCGGCCTCGAGCTCGGCGGCGGCCTCGACGAGGACCCGCGACGGCGGACCGTGCCGGACGACCACCTCGACGGGGACGTCCGGGTGGCGGGCGGCGGCGGGGTCGACGACGTGGTGCGCACGGGCGGCGTGCCGCTCCTCGACCGCGGCCCAGCGGTCGGACCCGCGCTCGGTGACGACGACCCCGTCCTGGACCTCGACGTGCCAGCCGACGACGCAGGTGACCGAGGCCCCCGCGGCAGCGGCCGTCTCGAGCGCGAGGTCGACGGCGCGCCCGCTCGCCTCGCTGCCGTCGACGCCGACGACGAGACGGCGCAGCGGCCCGACGCCGGTCCCGGCCGGTACGACGACGGCCGGGCACGGGGCGTGGGCCACGACGGGCAGGGCCACCGACCCGAGGAGCGCGCGTTCGATCTGGGACTTGTTCGGGGCGCCGACGACGAGGCGCCGGGCCCCTCGGGCCACGTCGAGGACCGCTGCCGCCGGCGACCCCCACTCCACGGCCACCGCGACGTCGAGGCCGGGGTGGCGCGCGCGGGCCCGGGCCGCCGCGGCGTCGAGGACGACGCGCGCCCCCTCCTCGAGCTTGCGCCCCAGGCTGGGTGTCGCAGTGACGAGCGCCTCGTACGGCATGAGCTGGAAGCCCGGGTCGACGACCGACACCAGGCGCAGCGGAGCCCCGAGCCGGTCGGCCTCGTCGGCGGCCCAGTCGACGACCGACGCGTCGGCAGGCGACCCGTGGAGGGCGGCGAGCACGGCGCCGGTGGCGTCGAGGTGCTCGGAGGCGCCGGTGGTCTCGGTGGACGGGGAGCGGGGGACCTCGTGCTCGGCCATGCCTCGATCATCCTCCCGGGAGGCACCCCGCGTCATCGTCTCGTCGGTCACAGGCAGACGCGCCGGCCCCGGGGGCACTAGCGTCTCGGGGTGAGCGGCGACCTGGCACCCCGGCTCGACTCGGCCTACGTCGAGCAGACGGTCGGGCGCCTCGAGGCCCGCATCCGCGCCCGGTTCCCCGACCGCCGGCTCGGCGACGCCGCCCGCGCGCTGCGGACCGCGGTGCCCCAGATCCACGACGACTTCGAGGCGTCGAAGGCGCGCCGCCGCCGGGTCCGGTTCGCCACCCGCTCGGTGAGCGTGGTCGTCGTCCTCGCCGCGGCCGCGACGATCGTCCTGGCCGTGCGCGACCCGGTCCTCGAGGGCACCGACAGCTCGGTGGAGTGGCTCGCCATCCTCGAGACCACCGTCAACGACCTCGTCTTCGCGGGCATCGCGGTGTTCTTCCTCTGGGCGATGCCCGAGCGGCTCGAGCGGCGCACGCTGCTCGAGCTCCTGCACCGGCTGCGCTCCCTCGCCCACGTCGTCGACATTGCACCAGCTCGACAAGGATCCCGAGCAGGCCCGGGCCGACTACCACCCGACGGCCGAGAGCCCGGCCCGGCGGATCATGGACGCCGAGGAGCTGCACCACTACCTCGACTACTGCAGCGAGCTCGTCTCGCTCGTCGCGAAGACGGCTGCGCTGTGCGCCGAACGGACGTCGGACCCCGTCGTCCTCGGGACGGTGAGCGAGATCGAGACGCTCACGGCGCAGATGTCGCAGAAGATCTGGCAGAAGATCTCGCTGCTCCCCGACGTCGGTTGACGCCGCCGCCGCCGGCGCCGGCGGCGGCGGCGGCGCCGGGGAAGGTCTCCCGGATCGCCCGCGCCAGCGCCTCGGGGTCGGCGGGCCGGCCCTGCGCCGACCGGGCGCCGATCGCGAGCCCGAGGATGAAGGACCCGACGGGAGCCATCGGACGGGCGAACCCGTGGGCGATCTCCTTCGTCAGGTCGTGGATGCCGGGGACGTCGACGTCCGAGGGGTCGACGTCCACGGCTCGGCAGGCGTCGGCGATCCACTCGTGCCACCGGCGCTCCGCGTCGGCGAGGTCGGCCATCGGGTGCCCTCCGTGCTCGCTCACTTCTTCGTCAGCTCCGGCTTGTCCCAACCGCGCTGGGGTGCACGGCTGCCCGACCCCCGTCCCGGACGCTCGTCCTTGGACCGGTAGACGAGGTACGGCCGGGTCAGGTAGCCGACGGGCGCGGAGAAGACGTGGACGAGGCGGGTGAAGGGCCACATCGCGAAGAGCAGGAACGCGAGGAGGGCGTGCGCCTGGAACCCCAGCGGCGCCTGCGCCATCAGCTCGGGCCGCGGCTGGAGCAGGAAGATGCTGCGGAACCAGACGCTGACCCCCTCGCGGTAGTTGTACTCCCCACCGAACTGCAGCAGGCTCCCCGCGACGGTGTTCCACATACCCAGCACGATGACCGTGCCGAGCACCGCGTACATGACCTTGTCGTTGACCGTGGTGGCGCGGAAGACGGGCCCGGTGGTGCGCCGCCGGTAGACGAGGATGGCGAGGCCGACGACCGCGGCGATGCCCGCGGGGATGCCGCCCGCCAGCGCGATGACGTGGTACGTGTGCGGGCTCAGGCCGAGGGCGTTGGTCCACACCTGCGGGACGACGAGGCCGACGACGTGCCCGGCGACCACCCCGAGCATCCCGAAGTGGAACAGCGGGCTGCCGATGCGCAGCAGCCGGTCCTCGTACAGCTGGCTCGAGCGGGTGGTCCAGCCGAACTTGTCGTAGCGGTAGCGCCAGACGTGCCCGACGACGAACACCGCCAGGCAGACGTACGGCACGATCACCCAGAGCAGCGTGGTCATCGGGGGGCTCCTACGGGGATGGTGGTGCCGAGCATCGCGGTGGTGTCGACCGGTTCGGGTCGCGGGTTCATCCGGGGGTCGATGGCGTAGGGCTCGAGGCCGACCTCCTCCTGGGGTGGCCCCTCGGCGACGAGACGCAGCAGCGCCGTCCGGTCGTCGCCGTCGAGCTCGGGCAGCGTGGAGCGCAGGGCCTGGACCGCCGGCAGCCACGATGAACCACGCTGCGCGAGACCGGCCTTGAGCACCTCGATGCCCACCCGGTGGCGAGTCATCAGGTGCCAGGCCGTCGCCCAGTCCTGGACGGCGCCGAACTCGAGCACGACGCAGAGGTGGTCGGGCAGCTCGGCGTCGGAGTCGAACTCGACGCCGGCCCTGCGGTACGCCTGCTTGAACTCGACCAGCGCCACACCGCGGCGGCGGGTGTCGCCCTGGGTGAAGTACGTCAGGTGGAGGGAGCATTTGCGCGTGACGTCGAAGGTGTCGACGTACTCGGCCTGCAGCGCACCGAGGTCGCCGTGCTCGAGGGTGTCGAGCATCTCGGTCAGCGGTTCCCGCTGGGCGACCGGAAGACCCGCTGCCACGCCGCGCAGCATCGGCACGCGCGACACGAGCACCTCGTCGGGGTAGTCGAGCAGCAGCGAGACCACCTGCCAGGTGTCGACCAGGGCCCGCTCGTCCAGGCCGGGTCGGGCGCCCCGGTGCCGGCGCCACGTCATCGGTCGGCCCCGTCGCCGGCCCGGGAGTCGCCGTCGGGGAAGATCCCGTCGGGGACCCCGCGGCCGTCCCAGTTGAGCAGGTTGACCCGCCCCCGCAGCGGGTTGTCGGAGGGCAGCGCCTCCATCGTGTCGGCCGACTGGGTCTGCTGGAGGACCCGGAAGTTCTCGACGGCCACCGGCGTCGGCGCCGCGCCGGAGCCCTCGCCGAAGATCTCCTGCCCGCCGCCGTACTCCGACACCGCGCAGTCCGTGGCGAGCTCCTCGAGCGCGTGGGCCTGCTCGGCGTGCGCCGTGGGGATGACGTAGCGCTCCTCGTACTTCGCGAGGGCGAGGAGGCGGAACATCTCGTACATGTCCTCGCCCTCCATGCCCACCGCGGCCGGGATCTCGTCGCGCGGGTCGCGCCCGAGGTTGATGTCGCGCATGTACGACCGCATCGCGGCGAGCTTCTTGAGCACGCCGTCGACCGGCTCGACGTCGCCGGCGGTGAAGAGGTTGGCGAGGTACTCGACCGGGATGCGCAGGGTGTCGATCGCACCGAAGAGGTTGTCGACGTCCTCGGCGTCGTACCCGGTGTCCTTGATGACGTCGACGACCGGTGACAGCGGTGGGATGTACCAGACCATCGGCATCGTGCGGTACTCCGGGTGGAGGGGCAGCGCGACCCGGTAGTCCATGATCAGCTTCTTGACGGGGCTGCGACGGGCCGCCTCGACCCAGTCACCGGGGATGCCGGCCGCCTCCGCCTCGCGCCGCACCTCCGGGTCCTCGGGGTCGAGGAAGACGCCGAGCTGGGAGCGGTAGAGGTCGGTGTCGTCGGGCGCCGCGGCGGCCTCGAGGACCTTGTCCGCGTCGTAGAGGACCAGGCCGATGTAGCGCAGCCGCCCCACGCACGTCTCGGAGCAGACGGTGGGGATGCCGACCTCGATGCGCGGGTAGCAGAAGGTGCACTTCTCGGCCTTGCCGGTCTTGTGGTTGAAGTAGATCTTCTTGTACGGACAGCCGGTGATGCACATCCGCCACCCCCGACACCGGTCCTGGTCGACGAGGACGATGCCGTCCTCCTCGCGCTTGTAGATCGCGCCGCTCGGGCACGAGGCCGCGCACGACGGGTTGAGGCAGTGCTCGCAGATGCGCGGGAGGTAGAACATGAAGGTCTGCTCGAATTCGAACGTCACCTTGTCCTCGATGCCGCGCAGCATGACGTCCTTGACGGCGTGCTCCTGCGAGCCGCCGAGGTCGTCGTCCCAGTTGGCGCTCCACGAGATGTTGACCGGCTTGCCCGAGATCAGCGAGTACGGCCTCGCCACGGGGAAGTTCTTCTGGGCCGGGGCGTTGAGCAGGGTCTCGTAGTCGTACGTCCAGGGCTCGTAGTAGTCGTGGATCGAGGGCATCTTCGGGTTGCTGAAGATCGTGAGCAGCTTCTTCAGCCGGCCCCCGGCGCGCAGCCGCAGCCGGCCGTTCCTCATCACCCAGCCGCCCAGCCACTCGTCCTGGTCCTCGTAGCCGCGGGGGTAGCCCAGGCCGGGCCGGGTCTCGACGTTGTTGAACCAGACGTACTCGGTCCCGGCGCGGTTCGTCCACGCCTGCTTGCAGGTCACCGAGCAGGTGTGGCAGCCGATGCACTTGTCGAGGTTCATCACCATCGCCATCTGGGCCATGACACGCATGTCAGTACGTCACCTTCTGGTCGGTGCGGCGCCGGATCATCGTGACCTCGTCGCGGTTGTTTCCCGTTGGCCCGATGTAGTTGAAGAAGTAGGCGAACTGGGCGTACCCGCCGATCATGTGGCTCGGCTTCATCATGATCCGGGTCAGCGAGTTGTGGATGCCGCCCCGCTTGCCGTCGCGCTCGGTGAGGGGGACGTCGATGAGCCGGTCCTGGGCGTGGTGCATGTAGACCGTGCCCTCCGGCATCCGGTGCGAGACGATCGCGCGTGCCGCGACGACGCCGTTGCGGTTGACCGCCTCGATCCAGTCGTTGTCCCGGACCCCGATCTTCTCGGCGTCGAGGTCGGACATCCAGATCGTCTGCCCGCCCCGGGAGAGGCTGAGCATGAAGAGGTTGTCCTGGTACTCGCTGTGGATCGACCACTTGTTGTGGGGCGTGAGGTAGCGCACCGAGACGCCGAGGGCGTTCTGCTCCCCGAGCGCCGTCTCGCCGAACAGCTCGGTCATGTTGAGCGGTGGGCGGTAGACGGGGAGCGCCTCCCCCATCCCGAGGATCCAGTCGTGGTCGAGGTAGAACTGCTGGCGCCCCGTGAGGGTGTGGAAGGGCTTGAGCCGCTCGATGTTGATGGTGAACGGGGCGTAGCGCCGCCCGCCCGACTCCGAGCCCGACCACTCCGGGGAGGTGATCACGGGTACGGGCGCGACCTGGGTGTCGGCGAAGGTGATCTGCTTGCCCTCGTGCTCGGCCGAGAGGTCGGCCAGCATGGTGCCGGTGCGCTTCTCGACGTTGGTGAACCCGTGCGTGGCGAGGTGGCCGTTCGTCGTCCCGGACAGGTGGAGGATCGCGTCGGCGACGTGGATGTCGGTCTCCAGCTTCGGCTGACCGTCACCGGCTCCGCCGCGGGCGACCCCGTTGCGCGTGCGCAGGATGCCGATCTCCCGCTTGACGTCGTAGGGCACGCCCTTGGTCAGCATGCCCACCGACTCCATCAACGGGCCGATCGACGTCATCTTCTCGTAGGTGCTCGCGAAGTCGCGCTCGACGACGGCGAGGACCGGCAGGGTCTTCCCGGGCACCGGCTCGCACTCGCCCTTGCGCCAGTCCCGCACGACGCCGTGCACGGTGGCCATGGCCTCGGGGGTGTCGTGCCACAGCGGTTTGGCGACGACGTCACGGCGGGTGCCGAGGTGGTCCACGGCGAGCTCGGAGAACCGCTTCGCGATCGCCTTCCACGCCTCCCAGTCGGTCTTGGCCTGCCAGGGCGGGGAGATCGCCGGGTTGAAGGAGTGGACGAACGGGTGCATGTCGGTGGTGTTGATGTCGTGCTTCTCGTACCAGGTGGCCGCCGGGAGCACGACGTCGGAGAACAGCGTCGAGCTCGTCATCCGGAAGTCGATGGTCATGAGCAGGTCGAGCTTGCCCTCGGGCACGTCGTCGGGCCAGGCGATGCCCTCGGGACGCTTGTCGGGTGGGGCCTGCTCTGCGGTGACGGCGTTGTCGGTGCCGAGCAGGTGCTTGAGGAAGTACTCGTTGCCCTTGGCGCTCGAGCCGAGGAGGTTGGCCCGCCACAGGCTGAGGATGCGGGGGTGGTTCTCCTCGGCCTCGGGGTCCTCGACGGCGAAGGCGAGGGCGCCCGACCTCAGCTGGTCGACGACGTAGTCGGCGGGCGCCATCCCCGCGGCGTCGGCCTCGTCGGCGAGGGCCAGGCTGCTGCGGTTGAACGTCGGGTAGCTCGGGGTCCAGCCCAGGCGCACCGACTGCGCGAGGAGGTCCATGACACCCTTGCCGGCGAAGACCCCGGTGCCGGCGTCGACGTCGTCGGCGGTGAACGTGTCGTACCGGTACTGGCTGGTGTTCACGTACCAGTACGCCGTCTGGTTCATGTGCCGCGGCGGGCGCTGCCAGTCGAGCGCGAAGGCCATGTGCTGGAAGCCCATGATCGGGCGCACCTTCTCCTGGCCGACGTAGTGCGCCCAGCCGCCACCGTTGCGTCCCTGGCAGCCGGTGATCGTCGTGAGCACGAGCATCGCCCGGTAGATCTGGTCGGAGTGGAACCAGTGGTTGGTGCCGGCGCCCATGAGGATCATCCCGCGACCCGTGGTGTCGATGGCGTTCTGCGCCCACTCGCGGGCGAGCCGCACGACCTGCTCCGCCGGGACCGAGGTGATCTCCTCCTGCCAGGCCGGCGTCGCCGGTGTCGACGGGTCGTCGTAGTCGGCGGGCCAGGTGCCCGGCATCCCCGGCCGCTCGACGCCGTACTGCGCGAGCATCAGGTCCAGGACGGTGGTGACGAGACGACCTCCGATGCGCCGCACCGGAACCCCACGCGACACGTGCGCGACCTTGCCGTCGTGGGAGTCGAAGCGCGGCAGCACGACGCGCGCCGTCTCGGTGGCCGTGCCGTGCAGCGTGAGCACCGGCTCGATGCCGCCGAGGTCGAGGTTCCACTTCCCCCAGCCCTCCTCGCCGTAACGGAAGCCGATCGAGCCCTGCGGCACGGCGACCTCGCCAGTGCGCCCGTCGATGAGGGCCGGCTTCCACATCGCGTTCTCCGACGTGGCCTCCGGGATGTCGAGGTCGCCGGCGACGAGGTACTTGCCGGGGCGGTGGGCCGGCCCGTCGGCCGCCGACCCCGCATCGGAGGGGTCCGGCTCGAGCGCGACGAGGAAGGGCAGGTCGGTGTACTTCTGGTTGTAGTCCGTGAAGAAGGGGACCTGCTGGTCGACGAAGAACTCCTTGAGGATGACGTGCCCCATCGCCATCGCGAGGGCGCCGTCGGTGCCGGGGGCGGAGGCGACCCACTCGTCGGCGAACTTGACGTTCTCGGCGTAGTCGGGCGATACCGCGACGACCTTCTGGCCCCGGTAGCGCGCCTCGGTCATCCAGTGCGCGTCGGGCGTGCGCGTCATCGGGACGTTCGAGCCCCACATGATGAGGTACCCGGCGTCCCACCAGTCGCCGGACTCGGGCACGTCGGTCTGGTCGCCGAACATCTGCGGCGAGGCGTTGGGCAGGTCGGCGTACCAGTCGTAGAACGAGAGCATCGGCGCCCCGATGAGCTCGAGGAAGCGGGCGCCCGAGGCGTAGGACACCGGCGACATCGCCGGGATCGGCGAGAAGCCGGCGATCCGGTCGGGGCCCCAGCGCTTGACGGTGTAGACGTGGGCCGCCGCGATGATCTCGACGACCTCCTCCCACGAGGAGCGGACCAGCCCGCCCTTGCCGCGGGCCGACTTGTAGCGCTTCGCCTTCTCGGGGTCCTGGACGACCGAGGCCCACGCGACCACCGGGTCGCCGCCGACCGCCCGCTTGGCCTCGCGGTACATCTCGAGCAGCACCCCGCGCACGTAGGGGTAGCGGACCCGGGTCGGCGAGTAGGTGTACCAGCTGAAGGCGGCGCCGCGCGGGCAGCCGCGGGGCTCGTACTCGGGCCGGTCGGCACCGGTCGAGGGGTAGTCGGTCTGCTGCGCCTCCCAGGTGATGATGCCGTCCTTGACGTACACCTTCCACGAGCACGACCCCGTGCAGTTGACCCCGTGCGTGCTGCGCACGACCTTGTCGTGGGCCCAGCGGTCCCGGTAGAAGGAGTCACCCGAGCGGCCGCCCTTCTCGTGGATCGAGCGCTTGTCGTCCGACACCTCCGCGCGGGTGAAGAAGCGCCGGGTGCCGACGAGCGCGTCGGTCAGCGGTCCGTCGAGGCTGCCGGGGTTCATGCGGACTCCTTCGATGTGGCGGGGAGGAACGGGGTGGTCGTCGTGACGTGCGCCCGGCAGGTCGTCGGCCCGACGAACGGCTCGAGGGAGACGTGCGCCCCGGCCTCGCCGAGCCGCTCGAGCGAGCCGGCGATGAGGCCACGGTGGATGCCGCACACCACGGCCTCGTTGTCGCGGGCGAGGTCGAGGAAGGGGCAGCCCGACAGGGTGATGTCGGCGGTCCGCCCGCCGTCCGACGTCGCCACCTCCGGCGAGTACCCCCAGGTCCGGAGGACGTCGACGACCCGGCCCAGCTTCGACAGCCAGCGGCCCGGGCTCTCGGCGGGCCGGGCGTCGGCCTCGACCGGGACGTGGTCGAGGGCCCATTGGCGCCCCACCTCGGCCGGGGTGGCGTGCCCGGCGCGGCCGGGCTCGAGGGTGCGGGCGAGGAGGCCACTGAGGAGGCGCAGCGACGCGACCTCGGTGCGGCCGCTCACGTCCTCGACGGCCTGGGCGACGACCCCGTAGACCTTGCGCGGGCGGCCGGCCCCCTGACGGCGGAAGTCCGTCGTCACGAGGCCCGCGGCGACGAGCCGGTCGAGGTGGAAGCGCACCGTCGTGACGTGCAGGCCCACCACGTCGGCGAGCTCCGCCGCGGTGCGGGGCCCACCCCGCGGACCCGGCCCCACCTCGGACAACGCGTCGACGAGCCGCCGGCGCACCGGCGAGGCGAGCAGGTCGGCAGGCTCGGTCTGGCGGGTGGTCATGTCATCCCTCCACGGGTTTGGAGGACGCGGTCCTCCGTGACTGCTACGCAGCGTAGCAGTGGCGGTCGTCACGCGCACCCCCACGCCTTTCCGGTTGACACCGGGGCCTTTTGGCACTACTACTAATGATCGTAGTAGTCCGGTACCCACTCCGGAGACGCCCGGGAACGGCCCGCCGGACCGCGCGTGCACAGGTTTAGAGGAACGCAGTCCGCCACCGTGGAGTCCCGATGAGCACACGCACCACCCCCCACCGGACCGCCGCGCGAGCCGAGGTGCCCACGGGCGCGCGGCGCGTGCTCGTGATGTCGACGGTGGCGTTCACCCTGATGTTCGCCGTGTGGCTGATGTTCGGGATCCTCGGCGTGCCCATCCAGAAGGAGCTCGGCCTCAGCGACCCGGAGCTCGCGTGGATCTCGGCCGTGGCGGTCCTCAACGGGTCGCTCTGGCGGCTGCCGGCGGGGATGCTCGCGGACCGGGTGGGCGGGCGGGTCGTCACCGTCGGCATGCTGCTCGTCACCGCGGTGCCCTGCTTCCTCCTCACCCGGGTGTCGAGCTACGGCGCCCTGCTGGTCCTCGCCTTCCTCGTGGGGTTCGCGGGCAACCTGTTCAGCGTCGGGGTCGCCTGGAACGCCGCGTGGTTCCCGAAGGACCGCCAGGGGTTCGCCCTCGGGGTGTTCGGCGCGGGGAACGTCGGCGCCTCGGTCACCAAGCTCCTGCTCGTGCTCGTGCCGACGATCCTCACGGCCACGGCCGGTGCCACGTACCTCGGGATCTTCCCCGGTGGCTGGCGCATCTTCCCGGCGATCTACACCGTCGCCCTCGTCGTCGTCGCGCTGGTGACGCTCGCCGTCGTGCCCCGCCACGACCGGCGGGGCGGCGCGGGCAAGCCGGTGCGCGAGATGCTCGCGCCCCTCCGGCACGTGCGGGTGTGGCGCTTCTCCCTCTACTACGCGGCGGTGTTCGGCGCCTACGTCGCGCTCTCGGCCTGGCTGCCCAAGTACTACGTCGACAACTTCGGCGTCGAGCTGAGCACCGCGGCGCTGCTCACCGCGACCTTCATCTTCCCCGCGTCCCTGCTGCGCCCCGTCGGCGGCTGGTTCTCCGACCGGTTCGGCGCCCGCCGGGTCATGTACTGGACCTTCGGCATCATGCTCGCGACGACCGGCATCCTCATGATGCCGAACGGACACCTCGTCATCGCCCACCCGGACGGCCGCGAGAGCGAGCACCTCGCCTACGCGATCGGCCTGGCGCCCTTCGTCCTCCTCGTCTTCCTCCTCGGGTGCGGCATGGGGGTTGGCAAGGCCGCGGTCTACAAGCACATCCCCGAGTACTTCCCCGGCAACGTCGGCTCCGTCGGCGGTCTCGTGGGGATGTTCGGCGGCCTCGGGGGCTTCTTCCTCCCGCCCCTGTTCGCCTACACCAAGCTGTGGTCCGGCTTCCCGAGCTCGACCTTCTTCGTCCTGTTCCTCCTCACCGCCGGGTGCGCGCTGTGGATGCACTGGACCGTCGTCCACATGCTCCACTCCGGGTCCCCCGACCTCGCCCGCCACCTCGAGACACCCGTCGCCGCCCCGGTCGCGGGCTGACCGTCACCACCCACCACCCCTCACCACCCGTCCGAAGGAGACCCACATGAGCACCGCACCCGCAGCGGCCCGCAAGGGCGAGTGGCTGGAGGCCTGGGACCCCGAGGACGAGGCGACGTGGGACAAGGGGCTCGCCTGGCGCACCCTGTGGATCACGACGTTCTGCCTCACCCTCGCCTTCGCGGCGTGGTTCCTGCCGAGCGCGATCATCCCCAAGCTCAACGCCCTCGGCTACGAGTTCACCAAGGACCAGCTCTACTGGATGGCTGCCATGCCCGGTCTCGCGGCCGGCCTGCTGCGCCTGGTGTGGATGGTGCTGCCCCCGATCATGGGGACCCGCAAGATGGTCTCGCTCACGAGCCTGCTCCTCATCGCCTCGACGCTCGGGTGGGGCGTGCGGGTGCAGTCGCCGACGGCCCCCTACTGGGAGCTCATGGTCCTGGCGTTCCTCGCGGGCATCGGCGGTGGGGCGTTCTCGGGCTTCATGCCGAGCACGTCGTACTTCTTCCCCCGGCGGATGCAGGGGACGGCCCTGGGCCTGCAGGCGGGCCTCGGCAACTTCGGCGTCTCCCTCGTCCAGCTCCTGACGCCCTACTTCATCGCCCTGTCGGCCCTGGCGCTCTTCGGCGGCAGCCAGCAGATGACCGTCCCCGGCAAGCCGCCGGCCACGGTCTGGTACCAGAACGCGGCCTTCGTCTGGATCCCCCTCATGGTCGTCGGGGCGGTCCTCGCGTGGACGCTGCTCCGGTCGGTGCCGGTCAAGGCCGACATCCGGCAGCAGTTCGACATCTTCCGCAGCCAGGACACGTGGTGGATGACGCTGCTCTACATCATGACCTTCGGCACCTTCTCCGGCCTGGCCGCGCAGTTCGGGCTCCTCATGGCCAACCTCTACGGCAGCGGCAACACCGGCATCGTCCAGGGAGCCGGGGCGACTGCGACCGTCCTCGTCGAGGGCTACGCCGTCCCGGACGTCGTCAAGTACGTCTTCCTCGGCCCGCTCGTCGGCGCCGGGGCCCGCGTGCTCTTCGCCCCCCTCACCGACCGCACCGGCGGCGCGATGTGGACCCTGGTGTCGGGCATCGGCCTCATCGGCTCGATCGCCTGGACGATCCCCGCGCTGACCCCCGACCTCACCTCGGCCGCCTCGCTCGACGCCGGCTTCGACCGGTTCCTCTACGGCATGCTCGCGATCTTCCTCTTCAGCGGCATCGGCAACGCCTCGACCTTCAAGCAGATGCCGATGATCTTCGAGCGCCGCCAGGCCGGCGGCGTCATCGGGTGGACCGCGGCCATCGCCGCGTTCGGTCCGTTCTTCTTCGGCGTCGGCGTCACGACCCTCGGACCCGTCGCCTTCTACTCCGTCGGCATCGCCTGGGCGGTCATGTGCGTCGGCCTCACGTGGTGGCGGTACGCGCGTCCGGGGGCTCCGAGGAGGAGCTGAGCCCCGCGAGGTCGGCCGGGGTGTCCACGTCGGACGCCCCGGTCCCCTCGACCAGGAGCAGGGTGTGCGGCACGTCGAAGAGCGTCTTGGCGGGCCGGTCGCGCGCAGGGTCAGGGAGCATCCGCCTCACCTCGGCCACGCGGTAGGCGGCAAGGAGGGGGTTCGCGACACCGTGGGCGTCGGTGGCGACGACGGCGCCCACCTCCGGGGGGGCCCCGCGGAGCGCGGCCGCGAGGCCCGCCACCGCCGGCCCGCCGTCGGGCATGTCACCGGCCAGGACCGCGACGAGGTGCGTCCCGACGAGCGCCAGCCCGGCGGCGACGGCCGCGAGCGGCCCTCCACCGGGAGGGTCCTCCCGGGTCCACACCACGGTGCGCCGCGTCGCGCGCTCGGCCCCGACGACGACGACCGGCCAGTCGGCCGGGAGCCCGTCGAGGGCCTCGTCGAGGACGGTCGACCCCCGCAGCGGTGCGGCGAGCTTGTCGGACCCGAAGCGGCGGGAGGTGCCCCCGGCGAGGACCACGGCCGTGGTGTCGGCAGCCCCGGCACCGGACTCAGTCACCGTGCCCGTGTCGCGAGCCGCCATCACCCTGTCCCCGCGAGACGCTGACGGCGTGCCTCGTAGAGGACGACCGTGGCGGCGTTCGCCGCGTTGAGCGAGCTCGCCGACCCCGTCATCGGGATGCGGACGGTGACGTCGGCGGCCTCGCGCCACGCCTGCGACAGGCCCGACGTCTCGTTGCCCACGAGGAGGAGGACGGGTCGGCACAGGTCGAGGTCCGAGACGTCGACCTCGCCGGTCTCGTCGGTGGCGACGACGACCACCGGTGTGCCGGAGGCGCGTTCGGCCTGGACCCAGGCCATCACCTCCGCATGACCGGCCGACCGCACGACCGGCACCGAGAAGAACGACCCGGTGGAGGCCCGTACCGACTTCGGGTCGTAGGCGTCGGCGGCGTGGCCGGTGGTGACGACGCCGTGCGCCCCGAACGCGTCGGCGGAGCGGATGACCGACCCGATGTTGCCCGGCTGCGTGGGACGGTCGAAGACGACCCCCAGGAGGTCGGGTCCGACGGGGACCCGGGAGAGGTCGTCGGCCGGCATCCCGACGACGGCGAGCAGCTCGGCGGCGCCCTCGTCCTTCTCGCTCAGCTCGGCGAGGAGGTCCGGGGCCATGGCGATCCGCTCGGCGTCGGGGACGGCGGCGAGGAGGTCGCGCGCCCACGTCGACAGCGACCGGTCGGTGTCGTGGATGACGGCACGCACCTCCCACTCGTGCTCGACGGCGAGCGTGAGGGGGCGCACGCCCTGCACGATGAACTCGCCCGCGCGGTGCCGCTTCGTGCGGTTCGTCAGCAGGGCCTGGAGCAGCTGGAAGCGCGCGTTGCGCGAGCTGATCCGGGTCGTCGCCACGGCGGCCTCCTCCACGCTGCCCGTGCACGGTGCACGGGGCACGGGCCCACCCCGTACCGGTCCTAGCCTGTCACCTGTGCGACCGTGCCCGGACGAGGTGGGAGGCGCCCGTGACACCGGTCGGTCGCCCACGGCGATGTCGGATCTCGAACGGTGGGGCCCGGTCGTGGGTAGTGCGTCCGCTGCCGGTGCCGCCTCGCCTAGCGTGGCGCCGTGACTGCCGAGCACCATCACGACGACAGATGGCTTCCGTCGCACTGGGTCGCTGACCTCGGGGACGGGCTGCAGCTGAGGGAGCTCTCCGAGGCGCACCACGATCCGTTCTGGCAGGCCGTCGATGCGGGACGCGCCGACCTCAGCCAGTGGATGGACTGGCCGCGCGACCTCACGCGGGCGGAGTCGGACGCCGAGGTGGCCCGCCTGTGCAGGCAGGCCTCGCTGGGGGCGCAGGTGCCCGTGGTGGTGGAGGTCCACGGGCAGTTCGCAGGACAGGCGAGCCTGTACGGGATCTCGAGGTTCCTTCGGGTGGCCGAGATCACGTACTGGCTGTGCCCGCCGTTCCGCGGCCGGGCCATCGCCACCCGGACGGTCGCGGCGCTGGTGACCCATGCCTTCGAGGAGATGGCCATGGCGCGGGTCCACGCACGGGCAGCCGTCGAGAACCACGCGTCCAGGGCTGTCCTGGAGCGGTGCGGATTCACCCATGAGGGGACGGCGCGATCCGCCTTCCTCGTGAACGGGCGTCGTCAGGACCTCGCCCTCTACGGCGTCCTCCCCGGCGAGCTGCGAGCCCCCGCGTCATCCACCCGCTGACTCTAGGCCCACGACGAGCTGTTGACGGTTGCCCATGGGCGGTCGACTTGACCCTCGGGTGGTGATGGCGTCGACGTCGGTGCCGTGTGGAACCGTAGCCAGCGGTAGCGCGTGGGTTGGCCCACGTTCCATGCTGCTGCCGTGGCGTCGTCGACGTCCTGGAAGGTGCACTGTCGGTAGAGCGCCAGTGCTCCGTGGTTGTCGGGCGCGACGCGGACGTGGCACTCGGCCCGCTCGCGCGTGTGTGCCCGGTCCAGCAGCTTCTGCACCAGGAGGGTGCCTGCGCCGGTGCGACGACGGGAGGGGTCGACGATGACACGAGCGAGCTCGGTCTCGTCCTCGTCCGCGTCGTCCCACAGCTCGCCGTATGCCACGGGGGTGCCGAGCGAGTCGAGAAGGAGCCACGGCTCGACGTCGGGCTCTGTCCACCACCCGGTGACCACGTCAGCTCCGACGGGATGTCTGGGCACCGAGCACCACTGCGCGGTCTCGCGGGCGGAGGTTGACCAACCCGCGACCACGGTCGCATCTTCGCTGCGTGGCGGCGTCAGTCGCCCCGTGCTCGTCTGGTGGTGCGTCATCGGCTCTCCCCGTGGCGCTGTCGTGGTGCTCGACCAGCCACCCCCAACCAGCGCAGACCCCGGACCCCGAGCAGTGCGTCCCCGGGTGCGACGTGGCCGACAGGGCGAGGCGACATCATCCGGCGTCCCGCATGGAGAAGGAGTCGACGTGGTCGTGCAGGAAGCCGGCCAACGAGCGCGCCGGGCGTCCGGTCACCCGGGCCACGACGTCGGTCGTGCTCTCCTGGTCCCCACGTCTGAGCGACTCGTAGACCCGGACCACCTCCTGCGCGAACTGCTCCGGCAGCCCGGCACCAACGAGTCCGGCGGTCGCGTCCTGCGGTGCCACGGGAACGTACGTGACGGCTCGACTCGTCACCGAACCGAGAGTCGCGGCGACCTCGTCGTGGGTGACGCCCTGCGGACCGGTCAGCTCGAGCACCTGTGGCGTGAGCTCGGAGTCCAGCAGGGCAACCGTGGCCACGGCCGCGACGTCCGTGGGGTCGATCATCGCGATGCGCGCCTGTCCTGCCGGTGCCATGAGGACGCCGTGCTGCCGCACGGTCTGCGCCCCGGCGAGGAGGTTGGTCATGAGGAACGAGGGACGCAGCACGACTGCGGGCAGCCCCAAGGCGGCCAGGTGCTCCTCGATGCGCGCGTGCCCTCTCCAGAACGCGTTCGACGCGGTGTGGTGGGCCCCGCGGGCCGACATCTTCACCAGCCGCGACACACCGGCTGCCGCAGCGGCGTCGATGACGGCGAGCTCGTGTCGGACCTGGTCGGGATGGTTCGGGGAGAGGAGGAAGACGGTCTCGACTCCCGTCATGGCCGCGCTCAGGCTCGACGGGTCCGACAGGTCGCCGCGGACGTAGTCGGCGAGGTCCCCGAGCAGAGCGGTGGCACGGCGCGGGTCGCGGACCACGGCACGGGGACGGACGCCGTCGGAGCTGAGGCGGTGGACGAGTCGGCGGCCGATGGTGCCCGTGGCACCGGTGAGGAGGATGGACATGGGGAACTACCTTTCGGTGGTGGAGTGTTGACGGGGTCGGTGAAGTGCGGGTCAGGCCCGGGTGGCGGTCACGAGCCAGGTGGCAGAGTCGAACTGCACCCCGCGGGAACCGTGGTGGAGGCCGAGCGTCGTGCGCAGCGCCTCGGCCGCGGCGGCTCGGTCGTCGGGCGCCCGTGTCTCGAGCATCCAGCCCAGCAGCCCGATGAGGAGGGCGTACGCGTGGTCGGGGTCGCGGCCGTAGGTCACCGGGCCGGTCAGGCCTGCGATGTGGACGTCGCGGAACCCGCTGCCGTCCAGGAGGTCCTCCACGACGGCGCGGTCGCTCATCGAGAACGGTCCCGGCGCCTCGCTGGAGGGCGTGGGCACGGCGCCCAGGAGGGCTTGCGTGAAGGCGGAGAACCACGCGTTCCGCGCGGGAGGCTGCCACGTCAGGAGGGCCAGTCGCGCCCCGGGTCGCATTGCCCGGGCGATGTTGGTGAAGGCCTGCCTGGGGCGTCCGAAGAACATGGCCCCCGTGCGGCTCATGACGACGTCGTGGCTCTCCGGCACGAAGGGGTGGACCTGTGCGTCGGCACACAGGAGTCGGACGTTCGTCAGCCCGTGTGCCACGGCGAGCGACCGTCCCACGCGGACCATGGCGGAGGAGAGGTCGAGCCCCGTGACGGTGCCACGGACGGCGACGGCGGCAGCGGCCCTCGACGTCTCCCCCGTCCCGCATCCGACATCGAGCACGTCATCGTCCGGTCCGATGGCGCAGGCCTCGGCGAAGGCCGGCTGGTAGTGCCCGAGGACGGCTTCGAGCTGGTGGTGGTGCGTCGCCCAGAAGGCGCCTTCAGGTCCGTCCCACGCGCGGGCCTGGTCCTCGTTCGTCGGGTCGACGCGAGTCGTGCTCATGTGGGCCACTCATTCGTATAGTCTCAAAGGGAGTATCTCACTATAGTCCCTAAGGGAGTAAACGTGTCAAGTCCACGCCCCACGAGCACATCCTTCGCCATCCTCGGGTTGCTGGCGGTTCGACCGTGGAGCACCTACGAGCTCACGCGACAGATGGAGCGGAGCCTGCGCCGGATGTGGCCACGCGCCCAGAGCAAGCTCTACGAGGAGCCCAAGAAGCTCGTCGAGCTTGGCCTGGCGACCGCCGACACCGAGTCCGTCGGACGCCGTGGGCGCACCGTGTACACGATCACCGACGCCGGGCGGCGCGCCCTCGCGGCGTGGCTGGCACAGCCTGGCGACGGGCCTGTCCTGGAGTTCGAGCAGCTGGTGAAGCTGAGCTTCGCCGAACACGGCTCCCGCGAGGACGCGTTGCGGACTGTGGCCGCCGCCCGGGCCTGGGCCGTGGAACAGAACGCCGAAAACCTCAGTGCCGCAGAGGAGTACGCCGGGGGCGCCGGGCCCTTTCAGGGCCGGGCCGCCCAGGGGATGCTGGCGGGAGCGTTCTTCACGGACTTCTACGCACTGGTGGCGCAGTGGGCCGACTGGGCCGGCGAACAGATCGAGTCATGGCCCGACGAGCCTTCCCAGGCAAGAGCCGACGTCGCCGAACTGGCCGCCATCGCCCGGAGGGCGAACTGGCACTGACCGCTCGACACGACGTCGGGTCCAAGCGCTGGCGCGGTCCGCCAGTTCGCCGCACTCTTCACCGTCGGCCCTTGCGCGCTGGCGGTACGAGCGACGCGGGTGACGGCTGCCGAGGGTCGAACTCTCGTCGGATGACGGCGAGGTCGTCGCGCAGCGCCTTCAGGCGCTGGTCGCCGATGAGGTCAGCGACGCGCGCATGCAGCTCGGGCACCAAGGAGCGGGCGACGCGATACACCTTCCGACCACGCTCGGTGGGGAGGACGAGCTTGGCTCGTCGGTCTTCGGGGTCGGGAACGCGCCTCACGTACCCCGCCTCCTCGAGGTGTGCCACCAGTTCGGCCATGGCCTGCTTGGTCATCGTGGCGCGGTCTGCGAGCGCGCTGACGGTGGTTCCGCGGTCGTCGAGGTGCTCGAAGACCGCACTGTGGGACGGGCGGAAGTCGTCGAAGCCGTGCTCGACCAGGCGCGCCGGGACCAAGGCGTTGAGCACGCTGTACGCCTCGCGGAGCTCGGCAACGAGGTTGTCCCGGTCCGCACCGTCGCTCGCGGCCACGGCGTCGGGATGATGCTGCTTGACATGGACAGGCTGCCTGTCTACCTTGGACATATGGACATGCTACCTGTCGAAACCATCCCAGTCCCCGAGAAGCTCCAGATCGGCCTCGACGAGGCGATCGTCTTGAGCACCAGCACCCAGACGAACGGTGACTTCTTCGCGCTCGAGCTCCACATGGCCCCGGGTGGAGGAGCCCCGGTCATGCACAGCCACGCCCCGAGCGAGGTCTACCGCGTCCTGTCGGGTCAGTTCACGTTCTACGTGACGCACGCTGATGGCAGAACGACGCGCCGCACCGCCGGAGCGGGCGAGACGGTCACTCTTGCGGGCGACACACCGCACACCATCCGCAACGAGACGTCGGACACGGCCGTGGCGTTCTGCGTGCACGCCCCTGGCGCCGCGATGGAGGGCTTCACCCGCGCAGCAGCCGCCCTTGCCGCCACCGGCACCCCGTCGATGGACGACGTCCTGGCCGTCGCCCACGCCAACGGCATTCGGCTGCTGGGCCCTGCACCGGCCTGACCCGCGTCGCTGCTGCCGGCACCTCCTCCTCACCGTGCCGGCGGCAGCGACATCCTCTGATCGGCCGGGGTCCTCCGTGGTCGTCACCTCTGGTGAGGTGGGGTGGGGTGGGGTGGGAGATGCTCCACCCGCGAAAGGTGAACGCGGCCCATGGCTCGTTCCCGCTGGCCTGCATCCACGTGGTGTGCCGAGCCGCGATAAGCACGACAGCGTGTGCGGACTTCGGCGCCTTGCGTGTTCGTGGCGATCGCCAGGGTCCGGTCATGGACTCGGGGACGGTCGAGCTGCTCAATGTCGTGGGGACGGGGTGCAGCCTCAGGGCGACCACGTCGCCACATCCCGTGGCCGGAGTCGTCGACGACCCCTGGTTCGACACGGCCATCTCGGTCGACGCAGCCGCTCTCAGGCACCGTCGACACCATCTTCACTCTCGGCGACCTCCACTCATGGGCCGTGGCTCTGCGAGAAGGCGGAGAAGGTCCTCGACTGGTGGTCCTGGGGAAACCGCGCCGCTGAGCTCGTGATCGACATCGAGTGTCAGATCGGGGACACGGGTGAGGCCTTCGCGCTGGAGATCTCGGTGACACCCAGTGGAGACGACCCCTGGCCGCTCATGCGGTTCCTCGTCCAGAACGTGGCGCCGTTCTGGAGCGAGACCGCTCGTCGCATCGTCGGTCTCGGGCCACACCGAGCCGGCAGTTGAGTGCCGTCAGCCGCGGGACACTTACGTCGTGAACGCACCCTGAACTGCCGTGGCCTCGGCATTCAGGAGCTCACGTGAGCGCACGGCCCATCGGGCGTCGATCGTGAATCCGTCCCCTGGGAACCTCGGGAACACGTGGAGGTGGACGTGAGGGACCTCCTGGAAGGCCGCCTCACCGTCGGCCAGGAACACGTTGATCCCCTCACAGCGCAGGCCGGACCTTCGCAGGGCCTTGGCCATCTGGTGCCCGATCGTCCACACGTGGCGCCCGGTGGCTTCGTCGAGGTCCTCCAGCCCGACCGCGTGGACCCGCGGCACGACCAGGAGGTGCCCCGGCGTGACCGGAGCCAGGTCCATGAACACCAGCACGACGTCGTCCTCGTGGACGACGCTCGCCTCAGCCTGTCCGTTCACGATGGCGCAGAAGATGCAGTCCCCGACGGGGTCTCCCGGCTCCTCACGTTCGGACACATGAAGCATCGTCGCAGCAGGGCCGGACGGTGCGCGAGACCGAGAGAAGCGCCCCCTCCCGACGAGGAGGGGGCGCCTCATGTCCTCAGGACGAACGGCGGCGTCTGTCGCGGTAGGCCGTCCAGGCCCCCACGATCATGACCACCACCGGTGGCGTCCACGGCAGCACTTCTTGCATCCCTGCTCGCTTCCATGGCGACATGAAGCGGCACCCTTTGCCCTCTGCCGGCCCAGGGTGCCGCGTTGCCTCGGGAGAGGCGCCCGGCTGGTTCCCGGACCGCTCCATCGTCGGGGGCGGTTCGGCCCCTCGACAATCGTCCGATCAGCCACGAAACCGGCCCGGCCCCTCATCACCGGAGTGGTCCGGACGGCAGAGCGATCAGGCGTGGACTCGGGACGTGATCACCGGAAGGGTCGGCCAGCGCGCGCTCGCCCACTGCGGCCAGGTGTCGTGACCCTTCGGAGGCGGAGGAACCGGTCCGTACTCCAGTTCGTCGTGGCCGGGGAGCTCGATGGACGCCAGGTAACGGTCATGGTCGGCGTCGGTCATCTCGAAGGTGGTCTCGGGTGCCTCCAGCCACCTCCGGCGCGCGCGGCGCCGGCGCTCCTCCTCGCTGGCGCGCACGTACTCGAGGGCGAAGTGCGAGCCGGTCATCTCGGTGATGACGCGAATGGCATGGCGCTCGTCGGCCGACCAGCAGCCGAAGTCCAGGATCACGCCCGATCCACTGAGGAGCACCTGATGCGCGACCCAGATCACCCGGCCCTCGAGGATGTCGCGCCGGCCGTCAGCATCGCTGTGACCGAACAGGGGCGCCATCCACTCGTCCGGTGTCAACCTCAGGACACGATGGGCCGACGCCAGTTGCTTGGCTCGCGTGGTCTTTCCGACACCTGGCAGACCCACGGTGAGGAACAGGGTCGGGGGTGAGCTCATGTCGACAACCATGCGGATGCGCACCGGGTGTCAGCAACGGGATTGCACCCACGGCTCACCGTCAGCGACCAGCACCACCCGGACGCGCCAGGCGCGAGGGCGAGGGCGCGCGCTCGCCCGGGCGCCCGGCGAACGCCGCCCTCGGCCGACGTCCCGTGCTCATGTCACCACTCCAGCGGCTCGCGGTCGCGGAAGAAGCCTCCGGTCGGTCCGTCGTCGGACAGGGTGGCCGCCCAGACGATGCCCTGTGCGCTGACCTCCACGGGTCGCGCCCCCATCGCCTCAGCCCCCGGGTACGTCGCGGTGAGTCCAGGGCACACGGCATTGACGAGCACCCCCGTCCCCCGCAGCTCCGCGGCGAGCGTGCTCGTCATCGCGTTCAACGCGGCCTTGCTGATGCCGTAGGACGCGGCAGCACCACCTCGCACGGTGAGCCCGAAGGACTGGTCGCCGTGGGATCCGGCGCCGCTGCTGACGTTCACCACCCGCGGCGCGTGGCTGCGGCGGCTGCGTTGTTCACGAGGATGTCCAGCCGCCCGGGACCGGCCTCCAGCTCGCGAACGGCCGCGGCGACACTCTCTGCGCTGCTCACGTCCAGGCCGACGCTCAGGGCGGTGGCGCCGATGTCGGCCGCCGCCACTGCTGCAGCCTCCGGTCGTCGAGCCGAGATGATCACGTGGATGCCGGCCGCGACGAGCTGGCGGCCGACCTCTCGTCCCAGCCCACCGGCGGACCCCGTCACGAGCGCAACCTTCTGCTCCGCCATCGCACGCCTCCTCAACCGGCAAGGTACTGCTCGCCCAGCTCTGACGGATGGGGTCGCCCCGAGGTTCGACAGCCTGAAGACGACGTGGACTCACCCCCGGGTGGAGCGCACGGTCGCCTCGTCCGCTGGCCCCCGGGCCGGTCTGCGCCATGAGCGCACGCGCCTGGCGCCTCACTCGGGAGAACGAGCGTCTTCGTCGTTCTCGCGCTGCACTTGACCAACCATCCACGTCGCGATCGACCCGGTCACCGCTCCGACCACTGCGATGCCGACGACCATCAGCGTGACTGCGATGAAACGCCCCTCCGTCGTCACCGGGAACCGGTCCCCGTAGCCCACTGTCGTGACCGTCGTCGACGCCCACCAGAGGGCGTCCCCGAACGAGGCGATGTTCGCCTCGGGAGAGTCCTGCTCCGCGTCGAGCACCGCGATCGCGCCGAGGACGACGGCCAGTACCGCCACGCCCGCCACGTACGTGGAGACCCGCCCCACCAGTGAGCTCGACGCCGAGCGGTTGAGGATGCGAGCGAATGCCAGCAGCCTCAGCAGTCGAAGCGGGCGGAGCATCGGCAACACGATCAGGGCGACGTCGTACCAGTGCCGGGCCGCGTACGCGACGCGACGCTCCGCCAGCCAGACGCGCGCCGCGAAGTCGACCGCGAACGCGCCCCACACCGTCCACGAGGCCACGGTCAGGAAGCTGCGCAGGTCTGAGTCCAGGCGGGGGTCGAGCACCGGCCACGCGTACGCGACGAGGAAGGCCACCGCGAGCAACAGGAGGGGCACCTCAGCGCGCCGCTCCCACCGTTCCACCCGAGTCACGTGGTCACGCTAGGCCGACGAGGGGTTCTCCAGGCACCGGACGGTCGAAGTCCCCGGCGTGCCGCCGGTGCTGATGTCCATCGGGACTTCGCGACGACCACTGGTACATCCCCCGGGATCCTGCAGGAGGTGTCGCCGGGCTGAGTCCGCGCTGGGACGCGTCAGGTGATGCGCGAGCGGATCGCGTCGTACACGGCCACTGGGAATGGAACTCTGCTGGGTCGCCCTGCCGGATGTTCTGCACCATCGCCTTGGGAGCCTCTGCCGCCTCGTTTGAGGTGCCCGGGGCAGACTTCGGGGATGGCGCGTCCAGTCCTCCCGTCCAAACCTTGTGCCCGATGCGGTCGAACCATCACCTGGCGGAAGGTCTGGGCTCGTGACTGGGACTCGGTGCGCTGGTGCTCGGACAACTGCCGCAAGCACGGCATCGGCGATGTCGACCGGCAGCTTGAGGCGTCCTTGGAGGCCTTGCTGGACGGGCGGTCTGCGCGTGCCTCGGTGTGTCCGTCAGAGGCGGCGCGTGCCGTCGGCTCGGACGACTGGCGCGAGCTGATGGAGCCGGCGCGGATGGCCGCTCGACGCCTGGTGTCCATGGGGCGCGCCGAGATCACCCAAGGCGGACAGGTCATCGATCCCAGCGTGTTCAAGGGACCGATCCGTGTGCGCAGACCACGGTGAGTGAGACCGACCTAGCCGAACCACCACGAACGGGTTGGGGCAAGACGTCCAGGTCACAGCCCGATCGCCAGGCCGGCGCGATGGTCAGCGATGAAGGCGACGATCTCGCCAAGCGGGCGGGCAGGCGACGGAGGCGCCCCCGCCATCACGCCCACCACGACACCGCTTTCCCTTGCGAGTGCCACGGTGCGTGTTCCGCTCACCGGCGACTCCTTGGCGACTTGGCGAGGGCCGACGCCCAGAAGTCAGTGATCAGCCCGACCACGGCGTCGGGCCGTTCGAGCGGCACCAGGTACGCGGCATCCGCGACGACGGCCGAGCGGGCGTCGGGCATCGACGTGACCGCGGCGGCACACTGGGCGGGGGTCCAGCCGCTGTGCTGGTCGCCGGTGATCATCAGGGTCGGGGCGGTGATGTCCGGCAGGAGCGCGGCGAGGTCTTCGCGATACAGCGAGACGGAGACCACCGCGTTGCGCAACCGACGCGGGTCCGCGTCGATGAAGGAGCTCCGGATGAGCGCAACGGCCTCCGGGTCGCTCGCTCGGGTCGGTGCGGACAGGAGCGTGTCGACCACCGCGTCCACGAGGCGGGTCGGGCCCAGCAGTCGGTGGGCGAGGAGCAGCACGCGAGTCCTTCGCTGCTCGGCCGTGGCGAGAGCCTGCACCGGGGCCCCGATGGCTACCAGTGACCTGACCCGCTCCGGGTAGGCCGTCACGAACCGGATGCCGACGTGCCCACCCCAGGCGTTGCCGACCCAGTCCACGGGCTCGGTGATCGCCAGCTCATCGAGCACCTCCTGGGCAGCCCGCGCGCACTGGAGGAGGTCGTAGCGGCGATGGGGATCCCCGCTCTCGCCGTGACCAGGGCCGGTGATGAGGACCAGTCGGCGGTACCGCGCCAGCTCTGTAGTCACGCGCTCCCAGCTCCGTTCGTCCGCGAACAGGCTGTGCCAGAGGACGGCCGGCGCACCGCTCCCGGTCGTCGTGACCTTCAGGGGGCCCACGACGGTCTCGATGACGTTCCGCTCAGCCATGCTCCCGTCTCCTTCGTTGACACTGTCAATGCACGTATGCTGACGCACATGGTTGACACTGTCAATGCCTCGGCGGAGATCCCTTCGGAGTCGCTGGGCATCCGCCTTGTCGAGGCGACGCTGCAGTTCCTGCGCGCCCAGCCGGTCGACCAGCTCAGCCTGCGCCGGGTCGCCGAGCAGGTCGGGGTCAGCCACCAGGCGCCGTACGTGCACTTCGGCTCCAAGCGACGGTTCCTCGCCGCGGTCGCCGGCGTCGGGCTCGACCGGGCAGCAGCAGCGGCCGAGGCACGAGTGGCAGCCGCCGGAGAGTCACCGATCGCACGGCTTCGGGCCCTGGCCCAGGCCTACACCGAATGGGTGGCCACGGAGCCGCACGTTCACGACCTCGACCTGGCGCTGCACATCGACAAGAGCGAGCACCCGTGGCTGCAGGCCGGCGCGATCCGGTACTGGAACCTGCTCCACGACACCGTCGAGGCGTGCCAGCCCCCTGGTGCCAGTGAGGCCGACGTGCTGCGCCGATGCACCATCGCCTGGGGAGTCGTCTATGGCATCTCCCGGCTCGCCGCACTCGACCAAGTCCCAGCCGCCGTCCCCGGTGACGCCGGCGAGCACATCAACCAGGCACTGGACGCCCTCCACGCAGGCTGGCACGCCTCGTTCTGACCCGGTACCGCCGTGCCGGCTCGCCCACCCAGCGCGCCCTGAATCTCTAGCCCCTGGGCCGCACCAGCCGACCGCGTCGAGTCGCCGAGCGAGCGCTGCAGGCACGCGTCTGTCTCCCAAAGTGCCTCTTGCCCACGGTGGCGATCGGCCGCGATGTCATCATCTGCGGGTGAGCGTCGCGACCCCGGGAGGAGGCTGGGCAGTCGCCGCGGCGGCGCACGTGCGCCAGCGGGCCAGCGGGGGTTCGCTGGACCCAACCCTTCGGGTGACGTTGAACTTCCATCCGGACCGACGAACGAACGGCCGATCGGTCGTGGAACACCTCGCCACGGACGGGCGCTACCGCAACCAGTTCGAGACCGGGACCAGCAGTGGTGGGCTCACCGCACACCCCGGCGGAAGCCGTTGGCTGTGGGAGCACCGCATCTTCGGAGGTGCGTACGACGACGCTCCGGCTCACGAAAGGCCCAAGTACGGGGCGCTCAACCATCGGCGGCGCTCGCTCGGTGGCGCACCCCGGTTCGGCTCAGCCCACCTACGCCTGGCGGGGCACCTCCTTGACAGGACGACCTTCTGCTTTCCTGACTCCGTTCTCGAGCCCAGCGACTTCGCCACTCACGATCGGTTCGCGCTCTTGCCGTTGACCGAGGCGTTCGACGCCCGCACGCCAACGGAAACAGAGGAACGCGAGCTGCTCGGACTGCTGGACGACTACATCGAGGCACACGTCCACGGCCCGGTCCTCATCCCGGACGATGTCGAGGCCCTGGTCCTGGATCCGAGCCACCGTGGCACTCCGATCGAGACCAGCGCCCAAGACCTCGGCGTGCCCGTCGAATGGCACGAAGGTCGCGTCCTGCACGTCGACGAGCTCGTCCGCCATCCGAACTACCGCGGGGCGCGACCCATCGAGGTCGGTCTGCGGGTCGCGGTCGGCGGCCTCCTGACCGCCGCGATCGTCGGCCGCGCCTCGAACGCCGAGAACGAGGATCCGCAAGACCTCAAGAAGGTCTGGCACCACGTCGCCCGGTTCGGCCAACCCTCAGGAACGTGACTGCGCGCGGCGTATGCGGACATCGCGGATCGCTCGGTTCCGCTCGATTGCCCGGGCTACAGATCCTCCCCACCACGTACTTGCATGTCAGCTGCCCTTGACATGCAAGTCGATGCTTGCCTATTGTCGCTCGCCGTGGCCGACATCTACAAGGCGCTGGCCGACGGGACCCGCCGGGCCCTGCTCGACGAGCTCCTCGAGCGCGACGAGCAGACCCTCTTCGAGCTGTGCTCGCGGCTGGCGGTCAAGCACGACCTCACCCCGACCCGCCAAGCCGTCTCGCAGCACCTCGACATCCTGGAGGCAGCCGGCCTGGTCCACGCAGAACGGCGAGGGCGCTACAAGTTCCACACCATCAACACCGGCCCGCTCGCACAGATCGCCGAGCGCTGGCCCACCCGGAAGGCAGACACGTGAAGCTCCAGACCGTCAGCATCTTCGTCGACGACCAGCAACAGGCCCTCGAGTTCTACACCGGGACGCTCGGCTTCGAGGTCACCGCGGATGTCCCCCTGGGGGAGCACCGTTGGCTCACGGTCAGGCTCGGCAGCAGCGCCGAGGCCACCGAGGTCTCGCTCGAGCCCAAGAGCCACCCCGCCGTCGCACCGTTCACCGATGCGCTCGCTGCAGACGGCATCCCCTACTGCGCGCTCAGCGTCGACGACGTCCGCGCCGAACACGAGCGCCTCACCGGACTCGGCGTCACCTTCACGCAGCCCCCGACGGACATGGGTCCGGTCATCGTCGCCGTCTTCGAGGACACCTGCGGAAACCTCCTCCAGCTCGCCCAGTTCACGGGCTGACCCATCGACGGTCCGCGCTCGGCGGCATGCGCGATGGAGCTCGCGACAGCCACCGTGTGTCAACAGTCGGCCAGAGGCCCCGGCGTCAGCCCACCCGTCCACGGGGGTCGGGTCTAGGTGGGGTCCGGGCAGTCGACGAGCGCGACCAGCTTCCTCGGGGCCAGGACGCAGTACGACTCGACGACGAGCTCGGCGACCTCGTCCCAGTCGGTGGCGTCGTCGAGCGTGAGACCCATCGCGTCGCGGCCCCAGCCGAGGACGTGGAAGGGCGGGCCCGCGTGCCGCAGTGCCTCGAGCTCCTCGCCCGCGGCCCGGAAGGTCATGACCACATGGGCGCCGTCGACGGGGTCGTCGACGCCGAGGACGTGCACGAAGGTCCGCGTGCGCACCCGCCACCGGGTGCCGACCCAGGCGTGCTCCTCGTAGGCGTCCGGCAGGGCGAGGCACAGTCGGCGCAGGCGCCGCTCGACGTCGGCGGGGACGTCGTCGGTGAGGCGGCGGACGGGAGCGGCGGCCATCGGCGCAGGCTACGCCGCCCCACCGACAGCCGGGTCGGACCTCAGAACGTCAACCGCCGCGCCATGCATTGCACACCGACTCGCGGCATTTGCGGATGAGCGATCCCGTGGCGCAGGGCCTGCGACAGCCGCTACTTGGAGTTTAATCCGACAACCTGCCAGGGCGTACCAGATGCGCACCGCTGCGCTTCGTACTTATCCAAGCTGATGAAGCCACCACCGAGCTCGACCTGTTCACCCGTCCGGATGCTGCGCTTGCCAGTCGGGTCGGTGATCACGACGTCCTGACCGGTCAACTTTGCGGTCCACCCTTCCGGCCACACCAGCGACTGCATCGGGCCGCCTTCCTCCTCCAGCCGTATGCAACCGGACTGATCCAGCGTGAGCACCCCCGGAATGGACCCGACCATCGCGCTCTGACCGGGCTGCCAGCTGGAGCGCGCCAAAGGTTCACGCGCTGTCGCCTCAGGGCGCCCCGGGAACCGGTCTGGAGGGTCAATCGGCGTCGCGCCTGAGGTACAGGCGCTGGGAAACAGCGTGAGAACGACCCCAGCCAGGAGGGCGCTACAGCTCGCGCGAGACACCCCCTTTGACATGCACCAACATTCCCACGGCGCCTACTGCAGTGTCACCACCAAACCACCAGCACGCGTACGAGCCGATTTGCACGGGTCAGCGACTACGGGCGGCCAGCGGCAGATCAGGAAGTACCGCGCCACCACGGTGATGACGCAGAAGTTCACGCAGGGCGCACGTATATCTGCGTCATCTCGGAGTTTCTGCGCCGTCGCGGTGATGGCGCGGAAGTTTGCGGCAACCAGCGACCATCGGCATGTCCGTGCGTTCATGAAACGTCGTGCAACCCACCTCACACCTCTGCGGCGGGTGCCGAAGGGATCGGATCGTGATGGGCCCCGACGTGGGGCGCCGCACACGTACGCCGGCCGACGCAGACCAGGGGCGGCCGTGCGCCGACCGCTGAGGGGTGGCAGGTGCTCGACCTGCACCCACGCCGTCGGGTCAGACGTTGAAGCGGAACGAAAACCGGTGTTCTCGACTCTCGTCGGTGGCCGTCGACAACCGCCGGAAGATGCGGTCTGACCTGCGGAAACGTGGTCACCGGGCCATTGGCCGTCGTCGGTGAGAATCGGTCTCCGCCGGACTTCTTGCGGACTGTTTGCGGACCGCAGGTCAGGTCGAGAGGCCTCTGGCGAGGGCAGAGTCGAACAGCGTCCGCGCGACCTGCTGGGCCTTCTGGGTCGCCGCTGCCCCCACCGGCCTCGCCTCGTAGCGGTCCTGGTTGCGGGCGCGTCGCAGGCGGTCGAACTCTCGAGCGGCTTTCTCTGCCGGAGGCTTGTCGAACACCGCGCGCAGGTAACGGCCGAGCGCCTCGTGCTGGCCCGGCCCGTTGGACGTGCGGAAGCCGTACGCCGCCAGCAGCGCCTCCCCGGTGTCGTGACACGCGTCGTAGGCGACGCCGTACGCGACGGTGACGCTCGTGAGCAGCGGCAGCTGGTCCAAGCGTTCTTGAGCCTGCCGCAGGAATGAGGTCGCCCGTGCGAGGTCTGCGGGCACGATATCGAGACGGTGCGCCTCCAGCAACGCAACGACGGTCGCGTGTTGGACGCGGGTGAGCGGGGTCAGTGCCACGGCAGCGCTCCGATGACGGCGACCGCCGAGCCGCTGCGCACGTTGTCCAGAAAGCCGGAGGACGCCGCGAACTCCTCCAGGGTGAGGATCGTCGGGTTCACGGGACGGCGCACGGCCGACTCGACTCGCGTGCACGCCTCGTAGACCGCGTCCACATCGGGCGCACCGAGCACCATGAGGTCGATGTCGTGCGGGGCCGGACCAGCATCACCGAGCAGCCGAGCGGCGAAGGAGCCGTAGAGGAACGCGGCCTCGATCCCATCGATGCGGGCAAGCTCCTCGGCCAGAATCACCACCGGGCCGGTCACGACCGTGAGGATCTCGCGCAAGGGCTCCACAAGCGGGCTCTCGCCATTGGCGCGGATCAGCCTTGTGCGCCCCACGTGTCGCTCGCTCAGGATGCCGGCATCAATCAGGCGAGCGACTTCACGATGCGCGGTCGGGTAAGCCAGGCCGGCCCGCTCGGCCAGGTCAGTGAGACTCAGCTCGTCACCGGTGAGCAACAAGGTGGACAGGAGACGTGCCTGACCGTCCGACCGGAAGATCGGAGCGAGGAGGGGCGCCTCCGTTCTCATATAACTGAGGTTATCCTCCATCATATCGATAGTCAACGAGCCGCTCACTAACCCCAGAAGATCGGGTCACCACTCGTCCCGATGTGGTCGAGGAGCGCCTGGACGTTCTTCGTCGGGCGCTTGCGCTTGTACTCGTGAAACTCGAGGTTGCGGTCGCGCCAGTAGATCGCCCACACGCCGGTCGCCTTGGTGTAGCGCAGTCGCGCGATCGGGAAGCGTGTGTGCTCACCGACGCCGTCCCACGGCGGCCGCACCTCGACGATGTCGACGTGTCGGTCGGAGACGTCGGCCTCGACCCTGACCTCGTCCCACAAGTGCTCGGGCACCCGCTCTCGCGCCCACAGGCGGATGCGGTGCAGGTCAGTCTCCGGAAGTGCCATCACACCAGTCCATAGCGCAGAACCCTACGAGGCGTCATGAACATCGGGGACGACGCCAACCGCCTGGCCGCGGAGGCGCGTGCCCGGGTGCTCATCGACCGCCAGCTCATCGGCGCCCCGTAGGTCGTCGCTTCCGCCCTCGAATCCTGTTCTGCCGACTCCTGATCTGCTCGCTCTTCGCGACCCCTGCCACCTTCGGCTCGTCTACAAGCGTTGGCTCTTCACGGTTCCCAGAAATCCCTCACCGGCATCCCTCACCTCCCCGCCTTACCACCTTCATTCACAGCGGCACGCATGCTACGAAGGACGTAGTTGGACCGCCCGTGAACGGGCGGTCCACGCGGCATTTCTAGGGGTCCGTTGGTTGTCGACGGACATCGTGGAGGCGGTGATCCGGGTGCACGGTGGGGTGAAGTTCTACCGCGGAGCACCGAGGGCTGCCCGGGCCTACGTCGAACAGGACCGGTCGCGGGCGGACGACTACTACCTCGCCGAGGGCAACGGCGTCGCGACGCGCTTGGTCGCCACCCCCGGCGGCGTGCGAAGCATGGGCTGTATGACCGGCGAGGTGTACGAGCAGTGGGTCGCCGGCTTCGACCTGGAGACGATGACGCCCAAGGGCCACATCCGAACCGACGACAACGCTTTGCGCTTCGTCGAGGTGGTCGTCAACGGTCCCAAGACCTGGTCGCTGGCGGCCGCTCTGCATCCTGAGGTCTCGGCCGCCCTGGACCGAGCCCAGGACAAGGCGGCCATCGAGATCGTCAGCTGGATCGCGGCGCACGCGACCACCCGCGTCGGCCCTCGCGGGCGCCAGGTCCAGGTTCCCGTCGAGTCCATCGAGGCCGCGGTCATCCGGCACTACACGTCTCGCGCGGGCGACCCGCACCGCCACCTCCACCTGCAGATCAACGCCCGCGTCTGGGCGGCCGGCGCCTGGCGGGGTATCCACTCCGTCGGCGTCCGGGACAGCATCGAGGCGATCAACGGCATCGGCCACGCCGCCGTCGCGACCGACCCGGAGTTCCGGGCGGTGCTGGCTGCGCACGGGCTGACCGTCGACCCCGAGACGAGCGAGATCCGCGAGCTCGCGCCGTACGTCGGCGCCTTCAGTGCCAGGGCCGCGCAGATCCGCCGCAACGTGGACCGGCTCGAGGCCGACTGGCGAGGCGCGCATCCCGACCAAGAACCGGGTCCTCGGATGCGTGAGGTGTGGGACCGGTGGGCGTGGGCACAGGCACGACCCGACAAGGTCGTGCCCACGGACGGTCGCGAGCTCGTCGACCGATGGAACGGCGAGCTCCGCGAGGTCGGCTACCGAGACCCGGCCCACGCCGTCCCCCTCCGGCGGACGCTGCCGGGGTGGATCGCCCGCGACGCTGCCGCTGACCTGGTCGTCTCGATGCTCGGCGCCAGGCGATCGGCCTGGAACACGGCTGACATTCGCGGGAAGACCGAGGTCCTACTCGCCCAGACGGCGCTCGTCGCGGACCCCGCCGCCCGGATCGAGCTGGCGGAGGACGTCACTGCCCGGGCCGTCGCGCGCTGCACCCCGCTGCTGGCCCGACGCGACGTCCCCGAACACGTCCGATCTCTCACCTCGCCTGGGGTCCTGGCCGTCGAGTGTGACCTCATCGCCCGGATCGCCCGACGCGCCGACCACTCCACCAATCTGCAACGTTCCGACAGCCTCGACCCGCATCAGGAAGAGCCCGTCCACGACCACGCGGTCGGCGCGCTGACGAGCACCGCGCCCCTCGTGGTCGTCGAGGGAGCTGCCGGAGCAGGCAAGACCACGGTTCTGCGATCGGTCCGACAGCAGCTGGCGTACCACGGTCGGCGACTGGTCTTGGTGACCCCGACCATGAAGGCCGCCGACGTCGCCGCGCGTGAGACCGGCGCCGAGGGACACTCCGCCGCGTGGCTGATCCACCAGCACGGCTGGCGCTGGGACGACGACGGGCACTGGTCCCGGCAGTCCGACCCCGGACCCTGCGAGTCGGCAGCCCTTCGACCCGGGGACCTGCTCGTGGTCGACGAGGCCGGGATGCTCGACCAGGACACCGCCCGGGCGCTCCTCACCCTCGCCGACGAGGCCGGCGCCCGGGTCGCGTTCATCGGGGACCGCCACCAGCTCCCGGCCGTCGGCCGGGGCGGCGTCCTCGACCACGCTGTCGCCTACGCGGACCCGGCGGCGGTCGTGACCCTCGAGACCGTGCGCCGATTCACCGACGAGGCCTACGCCATCCTGAGCCTCCGGATGCGCGAGGGCTACCGAAGCGACGAGGTGTTCGACGCACTTCTCGCTCGCGGTCAGATCGTCGTGCACCCCTCTGACGTCGAGCGCACAGCGGCGCTCGCGCGCCTCGGCGCGGCCGGCGACCTCGTCATGGCCGACACCCGCGAGCAGGTCGCCGACCTCAACGCGGCCATCCGCGTGCAGCGCACCGACGTCGATCCCCTCTCCGGAGGCCGCCCAACGGTGACCACCAGCCGCGGCGAGACACTCACGGTCGGCGACCGGGTCGCGACGCGCCGCAACGACCCCGCCCTCCGCGTCGCGAACCGACAGACCTGGACCGTGATCGGCGTCGGCGGCGACGGCTCGGTGACCCTCCACGATCGGGGACGAGACCAGATCGTCCCCGCCGAGTACGTGCGCGAGCACGTCGAGCTCGCCTACGCCACGACCGTCCACGCAGCCCAGGGCGAGACCGTCACCCGCGCCCACGTCGCCCTGACCGACTCCACCGGCGCCGCAGCGGCGTATGTCTCCATGACCCGCGGCCGAGCCGGCAACACGGCGCACCTGGTCGCCGAGACCCTCCAGGAAGCCAAGCAGCAGTGGATCGACGCGTTCGCGCGCAACCGGTCCGACCTCGGCCCCGCCCGCGCCCGCGACGCCGCCCTCGAGGACATCGAACGGTACGGACCCGCGCTGCGGCCTGACGCGCCGACACCGACCGGGGAACGACGGCACCGAGAGCGGGAACAACAGCACGGCGCGTCACGTCAGTCGGGGATGAAGGGCCTCTCGGTCGGGCGTTGACAGCTTTTCTGAACTTTCTTGGGGACGTGCCCTGACCTGCGGCGATGCCAACGTCCCTCCCTTTGTACCTCCCCCGCGAAGCCTCAGGCGGGTACGAAGGCGGGTACAACCCCCTCCCATGATGACCGGCGTGAGCCGACGCTCACTGCCACCGATCACGAGGAGCGCCACGATGACCGCACAACACCACCCCACTCTTCGCCCACAGAACGCCGGGGACGAGATGCTCACCCTCCAGGAGGCCTGCGCCTTCCTCCGGGTGCCTGAGGGCACCTTGCGCTACTGGCGCCACCTCGGGTCCGGGCCGCGCAGCTTCAAGCTCGGCCGCCACGTCCGCTATTGGCGCGCAGACCTCGTCCTCTGGCTCAGCGAGCAGACCAACCGTCCACAGAACCACCGCTGAGACTGCCCGCCGTCAGATCTCGGAGAGACGATGGAGCGATCTCGGAAGGAGCATCACCATGGCGGGAAACATCGCCAAGCGAGCCAACGGCAAGTGGCGGGCGCGGTATCGGGACGAGTCCGGGAAGGAGCACTCGCGACACTTCGACCGCAAGATCGACGCCCAGCAGTGGCTCGACGCGGTCACCTCGGCCGTCGTCACCGGAACCTACGCGGATCCACAGGCCGGCCGGATCACGTTCGCGGCGTTCTTCGGCGAGTGGTCGGCCCGCCAGGTCTGGGCACCCGGCACCGTGCTCGCGATGTCGCTGGCGGCCAGATCCGTGCCCTTCGCCGGGAAGCCGATGAAACAGGTCCGGCGCTCGGACGTCGAGACTTGGATCAAGCAGATGAACGCCGCCGGCCTCGCCCCCGGCACGATCAAGACCCGATACGTCAACGTCAGGTCGGTGTTCCGCGCCGCCGTCAAGGATCGGGTGATCGGAACCGACCCGACCGACGCAGTACGCCTCCCCCGCGGCCGTCGCCCCGACATCGCCATGTCGATCCCCACGCCCAAAGACGTGGGGCAGCTCATGGCCGTGGCCGACGAACGGTTCCAGCCATTCATCGCCCTCTGCGCGTTCGCCGGCCTTCGGCTGGGCGAGGCCGGCGGCGTCCAACTCGGCGACGTCGACTTCCTCCGCAAGTCACTCAAGGTCTCCCGCCAGGTGCAACGTGTCAACGGCGGGGCGATCGACGTGCGGGCGCCGAAGTACGGGTCAGAGCGCGTCGTCTACCTCGCCGACAGCCTCGTCACCGTCCTCGCCAAGCACGTCGCCGCCCACGGCACTACCGGTATTGATCGTTGGCTCTTCGCCGGGGACGGCGACGGCCCACCACACCAGAACACCGTCAGCTACTGGTGGCGCAAGACACTGCACGACGCCGAACTGTCCGGCATCAAGCTCCACGACCTGCGGCACTTCTACGCCTCCGGCCTCATTGCCGCCGGGTGCGACGTTGTGACCGTCCAGCGCTCGCTCGGTCACTCGAAGGCGACGACGACCCTCAACACGTACGCCCATCTCTGGCCAACCGCCGAGGACCGGACAAGGAAGGCTGCGGAGTCGATCATGTCCATATCGCTCGGGGAGCCGGCGACCCTGGCCAAGTAGGGGACGAGTCCGGCCGAGTGAGCGTTGCCTCGGACCGCAGACGTACCTTCCAGGACGTGAGCCGGTGGCGGGTCACAACACCCTCTGTGGGACGCCAGTCAGGGCGGCCATGGCGCCGTCCCCGGCTGACTTCCCTGTCTCGGCGGCGTCCGGATTGGTCGGCCGGGATTCACCGCCACCGGGGTCCCGCTCGACTCCTCGCGACTGCGCATTTGTGGACGGGCCGCGTGTACAAGCGATGGACAACTGGTCACGGCCGCGACATCAGGCAGGATCGGGGCACCACCAAGCATCGGGGGATCTCGTGAACCCAGAATCGCATCAACCAGCCGTGCCCTTCGCCGCCGACCCGCAACTGCAGCGGAAGGGTCGCCGTGCACCTTGACGATCTCTTCGCCGCTTCGGCACCGGGACCCGACCCCTGGTCGCCCGCGGTCGAAGAACCACGGATGGACGTCATCCAGAACCTGATCGCGGGCCCCCTGCCCGGTGATGACGACCTTGCGACGGCAGTCGCGCTTGCGAGCCTCGTGCACTCCGAACTGGAGGAATTCGGCACCGCCGCGCAGAACCAGCGGCTAAACGGCGACCAGATCGCGACAACGCAGCGTGCACTACGAGCGACCTTGGCTCGCCACGGAATCCACCTGAACCTTCCGTGGCGCGACTTCGGCGGCTTCAGGTCCTACTGGATCAACCGAGGTGCCGCGGGGAGCGGAGGCTGGCAGGCACGCCGCGACATCCTAGGGAAGTTCTTCGGGCCCGTCTTCGCCGAACTCGACCGTCTGGAGGACGCCGCCTTCGCGTCGGCCGTCGCCGAGGGCGTGTCCCCCGCAAGCGGCACAGGCTGGCCCGCCGTCGATGCCGCGCTCGATGACGTGAAGGTCCGTTTCCGCTCTGCTGTGACATCTGCCGACTACCAGGATGTCGGGCGGCGTTGCGTGGCCGTGATGGAGGCGCTGAGCGGCACCGTGTATGACCCGGCTAAGCACTTGCGCGATGGAGAGACAGAGCCGCCGGTCGCTAAAACGCATATGCGGATCACCCGCTACGTCGAGGACACCTTGGCGGGCGCCGGGAACGTCGAGGTGCGGGCACTCGTCCGCAAAGCGGCAGAACTGGCGGAGGCGGTGAAGCACCGGCCGGGTGGCACTCGCCGCGACGCTGGGATTGCCGCCGACTCGGTGACATTGCTCGCGAACATCCTCCGGCGAATCGCCACCGACTGAACTCGCAACGACGGCGCGGCGGATCCGTGCACGTGAGGGTCCCCGCACGGGCACGCTCCGGGTGGCGATCCCCAGCCGCAACGGCGACCAAGAAGTGCCCCACCGCCGCGAGCCGGCGCTTCCCGGATCGCGGCAAATGAGGAAGCTTTTCGCAACGGGGCCCGCGAATCACAGAATGGGAACTGCTGCGGATGCAATTCATTCGAGGCGCCCGCACCCAACGTCCACGGTAGGCCTCAACCAATGACTGACCGTCAAGATTCAATGCCTGAGTTCCCCCGGCGCGGTTCGCCGCATGACGGGACTTCTAAGGCGGCGTTTCAGGTGGTGGCCGGTCGGCTGGGCGCGTCATTGCCGTTGATCGGGTGCTCAGGGATTGACCGAGCCGAGTGATGGCTTGGGTCAGGATCTGCGGGTTGGTTGCGAAGTTCAGGCGGACATGGTCTTGCCCGCCCGTTCCGAAGACATGCCCTGAGCTCAGCGCGACTCGGGCGTGGTCGAGGAAGTAGCGGGCGGGACCGGATAGGTCGCTCACGATTGCCGGCCCGTGAGGCGCCGGCTCGGTGGTCAGGCGCAGCGGGCTGCAGTCGATCCAGGCCAGGTAGGTGCTCTCGGGTCGCAGGTGGTCAACGGTAGGGAGGTGCTCGTGGAGCAGTTTGGCGAGGAGGTCGCGGTTGGCGGTGAGGTCAACCAGGAGGTCGTCCAGCCACTCGCTCGCGTCACGGAAGGCGGCGGTGTGGGCGATGACACCCAGGTGGCTGGGTCCGTGGCTGATCTCCTCGGGCATCCGCGCCAGGTCGGTGGCCGCGGTGGGTCCGGCTACCACGACCGCGGCCTTGAGGCCGGCCAGGTTCCAGGCCTTGGTTGCGGAGAACAGCGCGAAGGCGTCGTCGGACCCGTCGACGCTGAGGTACGGGGTGAAGGTGGCGCCGTCCAGGACCAGCGGGGCGTGGATCTCGTCGGAGATGACTCGCACGCCGTGCAGCTGGGCCAGTGCGGCGACGCACTCCAGCTCGGTGCGAGTGTGCGCGACCCCGGTGGGGTTGTGCGGGTTGGACATGAGGAAGACGGGGTTCGAACACGCGACGCGCGCCCGCCGGAAGGCGACGTCGAGGTTGTCGATGTCCAGGCGCCCGTCGGGGGTCAGCGGCGCCTCGGCGATCCGTCGGTCGGCGTGGGTGACGAAGGCGAAGAACGGCGCGTAGACCGGCGGACACACCACGACGACGTCGCGCGGTTGAGTGATCAGGCGCAGGATCTCCACGACCCCCGCCATCACGTCGGGTACCACTGCGGTGTGCGCCACGTCCAGGCCGCGCCACGACCAGCGCCGTGCTGCGAAGTCGCTGACGGCCTCGGCGTACCGGGTGCCGGTCGCGTACCCGGTGTCGCCACGTCCGATGGCCTCCTCCAACGCCGTGGCGATTTGCGGCGCCAGTAGCACGTCCATCTCGGCCACCCACAGCGGCAGCACGTCCTCTGGATGAGTGCGCCATTTCATGCTGGTGCGCTGCCGCAGGTCGTCCAGGGACAGCTGGGTCAGGGGGCTTGCTGGGGCAGTGGTGGTCTCGCTCATGCTCAGCAACCGTACGCATATTCTCGGACCAAGTGTTTGCCTTCTTGGCGCGAACGGCTGGGTGTATAGATAGGTTCGTGACCATTGACGCCATTGACCGCAAGATTCTTGCTGTGCTGCAGTCGGATGGGCGGATCACGGTGACTGACCTCGCCCGGCAGGTGAACCTCAGCGTCTCGCGATGCCTGCGCCGGCTGCGCGAGCTGGAGTCTGCCGCCGTGATCCTCGGCTACCGCGCGGAGGTGGACGGCGATGCCCTCGACGTCGGGTTCGAGGCCCTGCTGTTCGTCACCCTGCAGGACGTCAGCCGCCTTGACGAGTTCGACGAGCAGCTCGCGGCCATCCCCAACGTCGTGGAAGCCCAACGTCTGTTCGGAGAACCCGACTGCCTGATCCGGGTGGTCACCAAGGACCTCGCCTCCTACCAGCAGCTCTACGAGCAGCGACTCAGCCGCCTGCCGGGTGTCCAGCGGATCAGTTCCACGATCATCATCAAGGACGTCGTCCCCCGTCGCCCCCTGCCAACCTGACCACTGTGGTGACGTCCTTATCCGGACACGGCCCACCCGGGGGCGAACCTGGCGCCTTTGGTTTGGGGAAGCCCTGACCGGCGAGTCCGCCGCCGCCGCGTGAGCGGGAGCGTGGGTCAGTAGACGGTGTAGCCGCCGTCGATGACCAGGACGCTCCCGGTGATGAAGCTGACGGCGTCCGAGGCGAGGAAGACCACCGATGGGCTCACCTCGTCGGGCGTGGCGGTCCAGTTCAAGCGGGCGCGGGATTCTCCTCGACGGGTCGAAGGGCCACTACGGCGGCCAGGATCAGCGCGCCACCCAGCAGCGCCGCTGGGGGCAGTCGCTCGTCGAGCAGCACCGCGGCGAGGAGCGCCGCCGACAAGGGCTCGACGAGCGTGGCCACTGTTGCGGCCGAGCCCGAGGTCGTTCGCAGCCCCGCGTACAACAGGCCGTAGGACACAGCCATCGTCGCCACTCCCAGGTACACCAGGAGCAGCAGGGAGGTTGGGTCCGCGCTGGCGACCGGCTGGTTGGTCACCACAGCGATGACCAGGAACGGGAGAAGTGCGACGGCACCGATCGTGGTGGCGCACGTGGTTAGGGCCACGGGGTCCACCCGCTGGGCCAAGGTATGCCCGAGAACGGTGGTCGCGGCGTAGGTCGCACCGGCCGCGACGGAAAGCACCAGTCCTAGCGTCGTCGTGTCGTTGCCCTCCCTGGCGGGTCCGTGCCCGGCGGTGAGACTGATCAAGACCAGTCCGACGAGCGCAGCCGCGAGCACGGCCACCTCTCGCCGGGACGGGGGGGACTTGGCGGCCAAGTGTTCCCACGTGGCAGCCAGGACTGGGGCAAGGCCCAGCGAGACCACGGTGGAGATGCTGACCCCGACGAGGAGCACCGACACGAAGTACAGACCCTGGTACATAGCCGTGCCGACCCCCACTGCAGTCGCTAGCCCCGGATGGGTGCGCATCGTCTGTAGGGCCACGCGCGATCGGCCCGTCAGCATCGCGAAGGCAATCAGGGCTGCTGCCCCTAGTGCCATTCGCCAGGCGCTGACCGTCATCGCCCCCAAGCGATCACGGTCGTGCAGGACGGTAACCACGAGACCACCGGTGCCCCACAGCACGCCGGCGGTACAGACCTGGAGCAGCCCCAAGCGTGCGCTCGGCCGGTCGACAACACGCGCTGCGCCCATTGGCACAACCTAGCGAGGGAGGCGCTGGGCGACCTCAGCCTGTCCGCTGCGGAGTAGCCCGCGGCACAGGGCGATGGCGGTACGCGCTCATCGGCATGACCGGAAGGGTCTGCGTCCCTTCAGGCCTGCTGCGTACCGCCGCCCAAGGGTCACGTCATGCGTGGATCACATGGCCGCAGGGGGTCCGGACCTAGGCACTCAGACGGGCAGATCGAGCACATCGCGCTGAAACTCTTGCGGACTGCGTGCGGACTGGGACAGGGCGCACCCCATCTGAACTGCGCAAACGCGCCCATTCAGACGTTGAAGCGGAACTCCACGACGTCGCCGTCCTGCATGACGTACTCCTTGCCCTCCATGCGCACCTTGCCGGCGGCGCGGGCCGCGGCCATCGAGCCGAGCTCGTCGAGGTCGGAGAACGAGACGGTCTCGGCCTTGATGAAGCCGCGCTGGAAGTCGGTGTGGATGACGCCGGCGGCCTGCGGGGCGGTCCAGCCCTGCCGGATCGTCCAGGCGCGCGACTCCTTCGGCCCGGCCGTGAGGTAGGTCTGCAGGCCGAGGGTGTGGAAGCCGACGCGGGCCAGCTGGTTGAGCCCGGACTCCTCGGCGCCGAAGGACTGGAGCATCTCGAGGGCGTCCTCGGGCGACATCTCCATCAGGTCCATCTCGAGCTTGGCGTTGAGGAACACGGCGTCGGCCGGTGCGACGAGCGCGGCGAGCCGGGCGTGGAGGTCGGCGTCGGCGAGCTGGTCCTCGTCGAGGTTGAAGACGTAGATGAACGGCTTGGTCGTCAGCAGGCCGAGACCGGAGGCGAGGTCGAGGTCGACACCGGCGGCAGCACCGTGCGCGTAGAGGGTGTGCCCCTCCTCGAGGACCTTCTGGGCCGCGAGCGCGTTCTCGAGCAGCGGCTTGGACTCCTTCTTGATCCGCGCCTCCTTCTCCAGGCGCACGACGGCCTTCTCGAGGGTCTGGAGGTCGGCGAGCACGAGCTCGGTGTGGATCGTCTCCATGTCGGACTCGGGAGAGACGGTGCCGTCGACGTGGACGACGTCGCCGTCCTCGAAGGCCCGCACGACCTGGCAGATGGCGTCGGCCTCGCGGATGTTCGCGAGGAACTTGTTGCCGAGCCCCTCCCCCTCCGACGCACCGCGGACGATCCCGGCGATGTCGACGAAGGACACCGTGGCCGGGAGGATCTTCTCGCTCCCGAAGATCTCGGCGAGGCGGGCGAGCCGCTCGTCCGGCAGCGGGACGACACCCACGTTGGGGTCGATCGTCGCGAACGGGTAGTTCGCCGCGAGGACGTTGTTCTTCGTGAGGGCGTTGAACATCGTCGACTTTCCGACGTTCGGGAGTCCGACGATTCCGATGGTGAGGGCCACGGGATCAGGAGTCTACCGGGGCCGCCAGGTGCTTCCGACCGTGGTCAGGTCCTCGGCTCGCTGTTCTCGAGGTAGAGGGGGTGCGCGGCGTCGACCGCGAGCTCGAGCATCCGCGCGGTGTACGGCGCGACGTGGGCCGCGGCGTCGGCGACGGTGAGCCAGTGCGCCCCCGCGATCTCGCGCCGGAGGAAGCGCGACGGGTCGAGCTCGCCGGTGTCGTGGGTGCCGAGGTCGAACAGGTACAGGAGGGCGTCCTCCCAGCCGCGCCACGGGGGCAGCCAGTTGACGGCGAGCAGCCGGCCCGCGGTCACCTCGATGGCGAGCTCCTCGTGGACCTCGCGCTCGACGCACGTGGCGGGCGACTCCCCCGGGTCGACGACACCGCCGGGCAGGTCCCACTCCTGCTTGTAGCTGAGCTCGCACAGGAGGACCTCACCGGCCGGGTTGCGCAGCACGCCCTGGGCGATGGTCCGCTTCTTCGGCAGTCGCGCGTTGAGGATCGCGATGCGGCGCAGCCGGTCCCGCTCGGACTCCGGTCGGCGAGGGCTCTCGGGCATGGCTCGACCCTACGGGTCCGCTCCGGCCCGGCGGCGCGGAGGACGCCGAGGACGACGACGCCTGTCGGTGCCCCGTGGGATGGTCGGCGCATGAGCGGATGGGTGTGGGCGCTGGTGGGGCTCGTCGTCGGTGCGACCGGGGCGGTGGCGGTGGCGCGCCTGGTGTTCGCGGCCCGGTCGGCGTCGCTGGCCACCGAGCGCGACCTCCTGCGCGAGCGCGTCGTCGACCTCGAGACCTCACTGGCCGAGGACATGGAGACCGCGGCGCTCCTGGCCCCGCTCAAGGACGCCCTGCTGCGGGTCGAGGGCCAGGTCGGCACGCTCGAGCGCGACCGCGTCGAGCAGTTCGGGTCGCTGCGCGCGCTGCTCGCCCGCGTCGAGGGCGAGACCCAGCACCTCGGGCGCACCACGGCCTCGCTGGCCGGCTCGCTGCGCTCCTCCACCGTGCGCGGGGCGTGGGGCGAGGTGCAGCTGCGTCGCGTGCTCGAGGCCGCCGGGATGATGGCGCGCTGCGACTTCGACGAGCAGGTGTCGTCGGTCTCGGCCCACGACCGCGGGGTGCGCCCCGACGTCGTCGTGCGCCTTCCGGGCGACAAGCTGCTCGTCATCGACGCCAAGGCCCCGATGGTCGCCTTCCTCGACGCCCAGGGCGACGACCTCGACGACGACGAGCGCGCCGCGCTGCTCGGCGAGCACGCCAGCGGGCTCGCCCGCCACGTCACCGCCCTCGCGGCCAAGGAGTACTGGTCGGCGTTCCGTCAGGGTCCCGAGATGGTCGTGTGCTTCGTCCCCAGCGACGCCATGCTCGGCGCCGCCCTGGCCGCGCAGCCCGGGCTGCACGAACGGGCGCTGGGGCAGCGGGTCGTCCTCGTCGGCCCGGGGTCGCTCATGGCGCTGCTGCGCACCGTGGCCTTCACGTGGCAGCAGGACGCGCTGTCCGAGAGCGCGCGCGAGCTGCTCGACCTCGGCCGCGACCTCCATCGACGGCTCGGCACCCTGGGGGCGCACACGGCCAAGGTCGGCCGGAGCCTGCAGAGCAGCGTCGAGGCCTACAACGCGATGGTCGGGGCGCTCGAGACGCGGGTCATGGTCTCGGCGCGGCGGATGTCCGAGCTCGACCTCGTCGGCGACGAGATCCCCGTGCTCGCGCCGGTCGAGACGGCGCCCCGACCGCTCACCGCGCACGAGCTCATCGACGCCGCGACGGCCGAGGAGTCCCGCAGCGAGCTCCTCCTCGACGTCGAGGTCCCGCGCCCCCGCCGCGACGTCGGCTGACGATGCCCGCCACCCGTGCCGCTGCGGCCACGGCGTCCGCCGTGGGTGCCGTCGCGGCCGTGGGCGCCGTCCTCTGGTGGCAGCCGCGGTGGCTGGCCCGTCAGCTCTCCCGCCAGCGGTCCGTGGTCGTCCACGGAACCGGTGGGAGGCGCGAGGTCGCCCTCACCCTCGACGACGGTCCCCACCCGGCGCTGACCCCGCAGGTCCTCGAGGTCCTCGCCGCCCACGGCGCCGCCGCGACGTTCTTCGTCCTCGGGGCGCGCGTCGCCGCCCACCCCGAGCTCGCGCGCGCCGTCGCCGAGGCCGGCCACGAGGTGGGCAACCACGGCTGGGACGACACGGCAGCGGTCCTCGCGACGAGGGAGTCCTTCCGTCGCGACCTCGACCGCACCCAGACCACCGTGCTCGACGCCACCGGGGCGGTCCCGGTGCTCACGAGGCCGGGGTCGGGGTGGGTGCGCCCTGCGCAGGTCCGCGACGCAGCGGGCCGCGGCCTCGCGACGGTCCTCGGCTCGATCGCGGTCCGCGACGCCACCGTCCGCGACGTGGCGGCCGAGGTCCGTTTCGTCCTCGACCGGGTCCAGCCCGGCTCGGTCGTCGTCCTCCACGAGGGCGACCCGAGCCGTGGGCGGGTCGTCGACCTCCTCGCCCGGCTGCTCCCCGCCCTCACGGCGCGGGGCTACCGCCTCGTCACCGTGTCCGACCTGCTCGCGGGTCAGAGGTCCATCTCGTAGTGGAACGTCAGTGGTCCGCCGTCGCCCTCGGTGCGGCGGAAGCCCTCTGCCTCGTAGAGGTGCCGGGCCGCGACGTCGTCCTCGCTCGTCGACAGGTCGATGAAGTCGCACCCCTGCTCGCGGGCCCGCTCGATGCTCGCGCGCAGCAGGCGTCGACCGATGCCGGTCCCGCGGGCCGCGGGTGCCACGTACAGCTCGGCCAGGTAGCACTCGTCGGCCTCGGACCACAGCGAGGGCCGGTAGCGCAGCACACAGACGGCCGACGGCTCCTCGTCGTCGGCGCCGTCGAGGAGGACGTCGGCCGACCCGGACACGAGGAGGTCGGCGATCCGCACCGCGAGCGCCTCCGGACCGGGCGACGGGTCGTCGAACTCGGTGTTGAAGTCGTGGAGCAGGCGTCCGGCCGAGGCGAAGTCCTCGACGGTGGCGGCGACGTGCGGCATCTCAGCGGCCCCTTGTCCTCAGTGGAGGGACCCGGCCTCGGTGAAGCTCGCGTCGTGCCGCATCTTGTCGGACTTGCCGGCGGCCTTGAGGTCGCGCCGGATCTCGGTGGGGAGGCTGAACATGATCGACTCCTCGGCCGCGACGACCGGGGACACGTCGTCGTAGCCGCGGGCGGCGAGGTACTCGAGGACCTCCCGCACGAGGATCTCGGGCACCGACGCGCCGGAGGTGACCCCGACGGTCGCGACCCCCTCGAGCCAGGACTCGTCGATCTCGGCGGCGTAGTCGACGAGGTGGCCGGCGGTGGTGCCGTGCTCGAGGGCCACCTCGACGAGGCGGACCGAGTTCGAGGAGTTCCGCGAGCCGATGACGATCATGAGGTCGCACTCGGCGGCCATCTGCTTCACCGCGAGCTGGCGGTTCTGGGTGGCATAGCAGATGTCGTCGCTCGGGGGGTCCTGCAGCGAGGGGAAGCGCTCGCGCAGCCGGCGCACGGTCTCCATCGTCTCGTCGACCGAGAGCGTGGTCTGCGAGAGCCAGACGACCTTGTCGGCGTCACGCACGGTGACGTTGTCGACGTCGTCGGGACCGTCGACGAGCTGGATGTGCTCGGGCGCCTCGCCCGCCGTGCCGACGACCTCCTCGTGGCCCTCGTGGCCGATGAGGAGGATGTCGTAGTCGGCGTCGGCGAAGCGGACGGCCTCACGGTGCACCTTGGTCACGAGCGGGCAGGTGGCGTCGATGGTGCGCAGCGAGAGGGCGCGCGCCTCCTCGTGGACGACCGGGGCGACACCGTGCGCCGAGAAGACGACGGTGGCGCCCTCGGGCACCTCGTCGGTCTCGTCGACGAAGATCGCCCCGCGCTGCTGCAGCGTGGTGACGACGTGCTTGTTGTGGACGATCTCCTTGCGCACGTAGACCGGCGCACCGTAGAGCTCGAGGGCCTTCTCGACGGTGACGACCGCCCGGTCGACGCCCGCGCAGTAGCCACGGGGGGCGGCGAGCAGGACGCGCTTCGTGGTGTCGGCCATGCCCTCCATCGTAGGTGGCCGGGCCGAGCGTCCCGAATCCGCCGAAGCCACCCGCCCGCGACCTGCGGCGCGCGATGCTCCGCGCGGCCCGGCGCCGGACCGGGGCCGGTGACGGCCCCCGCGCCTAGAGTTCCTGCCGTGAGCACCCCGTCGCGCCCGCCGCTGCCCGAGCGCGCGGTCGACACCACCGCCGAGCAGCCCTGGCCGGTGCGCCTGCTGTCGATGAAGATCGGCGAGTACGTCGAGAAGATGTCGGTCCTGTGGGTCGAGGGCCAGGTCGTCCAGCTGACCCGCCGCCCCGGCGCCCGCACCGCGTACCTCACCCTGCGCGACCCCGACGTCGACATGAGCCTGTCGGTCTCCATCCACGTCAACGCCCTCGACGCGATGCCCGGCCCGCTCGGCGAGGGCGCCCGCGTCGTCCTCCAGGCCAAGCCGTCGTTCTGGACCCAGCGCGGCAGCCTCATGCTCGACGCGCGCCAGATCCGGCCGGTGGGCGTCGGCGAGCTGCTCGCGCGGCTCGAGTACCTCAAGCGCCACCTCGCCCAGGAGGGGCTGTTCGACCGCGACCGCAAGCAGCCGCTGCCCTTCCTCCCGCGCCGGGTCGGCCTCGTGTGCGGCCGGGCCAGCGCGGCCGAGCGCGACGTCGTCGAGAACGCCCTCCGGCGCTGGCCGGCGACCCGCTTCGAGATCCGTCAGGTCGCGGTCCAGGGCGCCACCGCGGTCACCGAGGTCACCGCGGCCCTCGCCGAGCTCGACGCCCACCCCGAGGTCGACGTCGTCGTCATCGCCCGCGGCGGCGGCAGCGTCGAGGACCTCCTGCCGTTCAGCAACGAGGCGATGCTGCGGGCCGTCGCCGCCGCGCGCACCCCGGTCGTCAGCGCGATCGGGCACGACGTCGACACCCCGCTCCTCGACCTCGTCGCCGACCACCGGGCCTCGACGCCCACCGACGCGGCCAAGGCGATCGTCCCCGACGCCGAGGCCGAGCGGGCCGGCGTCTCCGCCGCTCGCGACCGCGCCCGCCGCGCCCTCTCCGGGCGCCTGCACCACGAGCGGCGCCGCCTCGTCGAGCTCCGCAGCCGGCCGGTCCTCACCGACCGCGGCGCCTTCGTGCGCACCCAGCGCGACGTCGTGCAGGCCCTGCGCGACCGGGCGCACCGCCGGGTCGAGGCGCAGCTGCACCGCGCGCACGACCACCTCGCGCACCTGCGCTTCCAGGTCCGGGCCCTGTCGCCCCAGTCGACCCTCGACCGCGGCTACGCGATCGTCCAGCAGCCCGACGGGGTCGTCGTCACCGACCCGGTCGACCTCGAGGTCGGCGACCTCCTGCGGGTGCGCGTCGCCCGAGGCGACTTCGGGGTCCGCACCGTCGGCACCGACGACGTCCCCGCTCGTCGCTAGGCTGCCCGGCATGGCGAAGAAGGCGCAGACCACCGACCCGGCCGGGGCCGAGGCCGACGCCACCCCCGACGTCGACCCGGGCGTCGAGGCAGCGGTCGAGGCGACCACCGAGCACGCCGACGTCGCCGCGATGGGCTACGAGCAGGCGCGCGACGAGCTCGTCGACATCGTGGCCCGCCTCGAGAACGGCCAGGCCGGGCTCGAGGAGAGCATGCGCCTGTGGGAGCGCGGCGAGGTGCTGGCGACGCACTGCGGCCGCTGGCTCGACGCCGCCGAGGCGCGGGTCACCGGCCAGGACTGACCGGACCGGCGGCGGTCACTCGCCCCGCAGGGCGTACCGCACGACGACGTTGCCGGCCGAGGTCGGCGTCGCGTCGAGCAGGCGCAGCCGCGTCACCGGCACCGAGTCGTCGAAGAGCCGCCGGCCGGCCCCGATGACGGGGTGCGTCGTGAGGGTCAGCTCGTCGACGACCCCACCGAGGAAGAGCGAGCGCACGGTCTCTACCCCGCCGACGACGCTGATGTCGCCACCCTCGCCCGCCGCGAGCTCCCGGACGTGCGCGACGGGGTCGCCCTCGACGCGGGTGCTGTTCCACGGCAGGTCGTCGCCGAGCGTGCTCGAGACCACGTGCTTGCGCACCGGGTTGATGAACGCCGCGAAGGGGTCGCCCTCCCCCGCCTGCGGCCAGTACTGCGACCACTCCTCCCAGAGGCGGCGGCCGATGACGACGTCGCTGATCCCGCCGATGGCGCTGCCCATCAGCTGCATCTCCTCGGGGCCGAAGGCGTCGAACTGCCACTGGTCGGGCGCCTCGCTGACGCCGTTGACGGAGTGGAACAGGTGGGCGGTGACTCTGCGGGCCATGGGATCCCCTTCCTCGTGGGTCGGGGTCAGGCTCCCACGCCTCAGGGCTCGACGGGCCTGAGGTACGTCGCGAACTGCTCCATGACCTCGAAGCTCGCGGTCCCGGTGATGAGGGTCGTCAGCTCGCCAGGGGTCTGCGTCTCGTGCAGGAGGCTGTTCTGGACCTTGGTGTCGCGCTCGTAGCGCGTCCAGGTCTTCCCGGCGGCCTCGACGGTGCCGGCCCTGGGCGCCCGGTTGGTCTGGGCGTCGATCCAGGCGCGGCTGGGGTCGCGCGTCTGCTCGACGGCGACGTAGGTGCCGTCGGGCGTCTGGTAGCCGGCGTGCCAGGTCATGAACCCGTCGGTGGTGCGCACGTACCGGGCGGAGGTCGTCGTCCAGCCCTCGGGCAGGCCCACGGCCTCGACGATCGGCCAGCCGCTGCGCTCCTTGACGTCGACCGCGGTGGCGTGGACGTCGACCGGCGGGCCGCTCACCGAGTTGACGCGCGGGACGATGAGCACGAGCACGGCCACCATCCCGAGGACCGCCGCCAGGGACAGGACGAGGTTCTTGGTCGAGCCCATGGAGTAGCGGCTCGGCGGGGCAGTCGGCTGGCTCACCCCCCCATCGTCCCTGACGGGCGGCTCGGACGACCACTCGCCCCCGGCGCTAGGGTTGTCCCGCCGCACGCGGCCGCCCGCCGCCGTCATCGAAGACCGAAGGACGAGATGCCCGAGAGCACCACCGCCCTCTACCCGGACCGCAACCTGGCGCTCGAGCTCGTCAGGGTCACCGAGGCCGCGGCGATGGCCGCCGGACGGTGGGTCGGGCGGGGCGAGAAGAACCTCGCCGACGGCGCTGCCGTCACGGCGATGCGCACCCTGATCTCCACCGTCTCGATGCGGGGAACCGTCGTCATCGGCGAGGGCGAGAAGGACGACGCCCCCATGCTCTTCAACGGCGAGCTGGTCGGCGACGGCACCGGTCCCGAGGTCGACGTCGCCGTCGATCCCATCGACGGCACGACGCTGTGCGCCAAGGGGATGCCCGGGGCGATCGCCGTCCTCGCGGTCACCGACCGCGGGGGGATGTACGACCCGAGCGCGGTCTTCTACATGGACAAGCTCGTCGCGGGCCCCGAGGTCGCCGACGTGGTCGACATCCGCCTCCCCGTCGCCGAGAACGTCCGCCGGATCGCCAAGGTCAAGAAGGAGCAGCCCGAGGACGTCACGGTCGTCATGCTCGACCGTCCGCGCCACCAGGGCCTGGCGCAGGAGGTGCGCGACGCCGGGGCGCGGATCCGCTTCATCAGCGACGGCGACGTCGCGGGCGCCATCGCGGCGGCGCGCGAGACGTCGGGGATCGACCTCCTGCTCGGCGTCGGCGGCACCCCCGAGGGGATCATCACGGCCTGCGCCATCAAGTGCATGGGCGGCGTCATCCAGGGCCGGCTCTGGCCGACCGACGACGACGAGCGCCAGCGGGCCATCGACGCCGGTCACGACCTCGACCGCGTCCTCACCACCGACGACCTCGTGACGAGCGAGCACTCGTTCTTCGTCGCCACCGGCATCAGCGACGGCGACCTCCTCCACGGGGTGCGCTACCGCGGCGGCCGGGCGACGACGAACTCGATCGTCATGCGCAGCCGCTCCGGAACGATCCGCCTCATCGAGAGCCACCACGACCTCGAGCGCACGGCCGGCCTGCCCCTGAAGGAGGACGTCTCGTGAGCGACCCCACTCCGGGCACCGCCACCCCCGGGCCCGTCGTCGTCATCGGCGAGCTGCTGGTCGACATCGTCCACACGCCCGACGGCGACACCGCCGAGCACGTCGGCGGCTCCCCCGCCAACGTCGCCCTCGGCATCGCGCGGCTGGGGCACGACACCCGATTCGCGACCCTCGTCGGCACCGACGACCGGGGCATCCGCTGTCGTGAGCACGTCGAGGCCGGCGGCGTCGCCCTCCTGCCCGGGAGCATGAGCGCCGAGCACCCCACCTCGACCGCGGTCGCGACGATCGACGAGGGCGGGGCCGCGTCGTACGTCTTCGACCTCCACTGGAACCTCCCCCCGGTGCAGCTGCCCGCCGCCACCTCCCACGTCCACTGCGGCTCGATCGCCACGACCCTCGAGCCCGGCGAGGCCGAGGTCACCGACGCGCTGCGCCGCGCCCGCCCCGCAGCCACGGTCTCGTACGACCCGAACGCGCGCCCCACGATCATGGGCGAGCCCGAGGCGGTGCGCCGCCGGGTCGAGGAGCTCGTCGCGCTCTCCGATGTCGTCAAGTGCTCCGAGGACGACATCCACTGGCTCTACCCGGGCGAGGACCCGTCGGCCGTCATGGCCCGCTGGGTCGGGCTCGGAGCCGCCCTCACCGTCGTCACCCTCGGCGGCAAGGGCGTCACGTGGCGCACCGCCGGTGGCGAGGAGGCCACCGAGCAGGCGCGCGTCAAGGACGTCGTCGACACCGTGGGCGCCGGCGACTCCTTCATGGCCGGCCTCGTGTCAGGCCTGCTCGACCTCGGCCTGCTCGGCGGGCCCGACGCCCGCGAGCGACTGCGTTCGGCGGCCCTGCACGACGTCCACCCCGCGATCGACCGCGCCCTCGCCACGAGCGGCGTGACCGTCCGGCGCGCCGGGGCCTACGCCCCGACCCGAGAGGAGATCTGATGGCCGAGTTCGCCTACGAGGACCTGCTGCCGGTCGGGGCCGACGAGACGCCGTACCGCCTGCTGACGACCGAGGGCGTCTCCGTCGTCGACGGCCCCGGCGGGCGTCGCTTCCTCGAGGTCCAGCCCGAGGCGCTGCGGCTGCTCACCGACACCGCGATGCACGACATCGCGCACTACCTGCGCCCCGCGCACCTCCAGCAGCTCGCGAACATCCTCGACGACCCCGAGGCGAGCAACAACGACAAGTTCGTGGCGCTGGACCTGCTGAAGAACGCGAACATCGCGGCCGGCGGGATCCTGCCCATGTGCCAGGACACCGGCACCGCGATCGTCATGGGCAAGCGCGGCCAGCACGTCCTCACGCCGGGCCGTGACGAGGAGGCGGTGAGCCGCGGGGTCTACGACGCCTACACCCGCCTGAACCTGCGCTACTCGCAGATGGCGCCGGTCACGACCTGGGACGAGACGAACACCGGCTCCAACCTCCCGGCGCAGGTCGAGATCTACGCCGACACCACCCCGGGGCACGAGAGCACCTACAAGCTCCTCTTCATGGCCAAGGGCGGCGGGAGCGCCAACAAGTCCTTCCTCTACCAGGAGACGAAGGCGATCCTCAACGAGGCGTCGATGCTGCGCTTCCTCGACGAGAAGCTGCGCAGCCTCGGCACCGCGGCCTGCCCTCCGTACCACCTGGCCATCGTCATCGGTGGCACGAGTGCCGAGTTCGCCCTCAAGACAGCGAAGTACGCGAGCGCGAAGTACCTCGACCAGCTCCCCAAGGCCGGCGACCCGGCCACCGGGCACGGCTTCCGCGACACCGAGCTGGAGGAGAAGGTCCTCGAGCTGACCCGGCAGTTCGGCATCGGCGCCCAGTTCGGCGGCAAGTACTTCTGCCACGACGTGCGCGTCGTGCGCCTCCCGCGACACGGCGCCTCGCTGCCCGTCGCCATCGCCGTCTCCTGCTCGGCCGACCGCCAGGTCCTGGGCAAGATCACGCCCGAGGGCGTGTTCATCGAGCAGCTCGAGACCGACCCCGCGCGCTTCCTCCCCGAGCACACCCCGGAGGGGCTCGACGACTCCGCCGGGGTCTCGGGGACCGGAGCGGGAGCCGTCGTCGCCATCGACCTCAACCGCCCGATGGATGAGGTGCTCGCCGAGCTGTCGCGCCACCCGGTGAAGACGCGGCTGTCGCTCTCGGGTCCGCTCGTCGTCGCCCGCGACATCGCGCACGCGAAGATCAAGGAGCGCCTCGACGCCGGCGAGGAGATGCCGCAGTACCTCAAGGACCACCCCGTCTACTACGCCGGACCCGCCAAGACCCCCGAGGGGATGCCGTCGGGCTCGTTCGGCCCGACGACGGCCGGACGGATGGACTCCTACGTCGACCAGTTCCAGGCGGCCGGTGGCTCGATGGTCATGCTCGCCAAGGGCAACCGCAGCCAGCAGGTCACCGACGCCTGCCGGGCCCACGGCGGCTTCTACCTCGGGTCCATCGGCGGACCCGCCGCGCGGCTCGCCCAGGACTGCATCCGCAGCGTCGAGGTCATCGAGTACCCCGAGCTCGGGATGGAGGCGATCTGGAGGATCGAGGTCGAGGACTTCCCCGCCTTCATCGTCGTCGACGACAAGGGGAACGACTTCTTCGCCTCGGTCACCAAGCCCGTGGCGTTCACCATCGAGAAGCGGACGGGGTTGCTCTGATGGCCGGATTCGACGACCTCCTCGACGCGAACCGGCGGTTCGCCGAGCACTTCGAGCTGACCGGCTTCGACGGGGTCGCCCGCGCCGGCGTCGCCATGGTCACGTGCATGGACTCGCGCATCGACCCGCTCGGGATGGTCGGGCTCGTCCCCGGCGACGCGAAGATCTTCCGCAACCCCGGCGGCCGGGTCACGCCGCAGGCGCTGGAGGCGCTCGTCCTCGGGGTGCACCTGCTCAACGTCCGGCGCATCCTCGTGGTCCCGCACACCCGCTGCGCCATGGCCTCGAACACCGAGTCCGAGCTGCGCGAGCGGATCGGGGCGTCGAGCGGCCTCGACGCGTCGTGGCAGCGGTTCGGCGTCGTCAAGGACCAGCGCGACGCCCTGCGCCGCGACGTCGCCGCCGTGCGCTCGCACCCGCTCATCGTGGACCGCGCCGAGGTCGGGGGCTTCCTCTACGACGTCGACACCGGCCTGCTCGAGCAGGTCGAGTGAACCCTCGGCTCGTCGGCCTCGCCGTCCACCCGGTGAAGAGCACGGCGATCCGTGCGGTCGCGAGCGCCGAGGTCGAGCCGTGGGGACTCGTCGACGACCGCCGGTGGATGGTCGTCGACGGCACGGGCGAGTGCCTCACCGCCAGCGAGGAGCAGCGGCTGTTCGCCGTCACGGCCTCGACGTCCTCCACCGACCCCGGGCAGCAGGCCGCCCTGCGGCTGAGCGCCCCCGGGCTCGACCCGCTCGACGTCGCCGTCCCGCAGGGCGACCCGGTCGCCGTCACGGTCCACGGCCGTCCCCTCGAGGGCGTCGTCGCCGACGGCGGGTCCTCCGCGTGGCTGCGTGACGCCCTCGGGCACGACGGCCTGCGGCTCGTCCACGTCCACCGCGCCCGCCCGCTCAACCCCGAGCACTCGCGTCCCGGCGACGCCACGGCCTTCGCCGACGCCTACCCCGTGACGCTGGCCAGCGCCGTCTCCCTGCGCCGGCTCGCCGAGTGGGTCGCCGAGACGGCGGTGGAGCGCGGCGAGGAACCCGATGCACCCCTCCCCATCGAGCGGTTCCGGCCGAACCTCGTCGTCGACGGTGACCTCGAGCCGTTCGAGGAGGACGGGTGGACGGCCGTCACGGTCGGCGGCACCCGCTTCAGGGTCGTCAAGGGAGTCGACCGCTGCGTCATGACGACGCTCGACCCGGTCTCGCTGCGGCGGGGCCACGAGCCGATCCGCACCCTCGCCCGGCACCGCAAGCGCGACGGCGCGACGTGGTTCGCGATGCAGCTCGTGCCCGAGGTCGGCGACGTCCGCGGGGTGGTCTCCGTCGGCGACGAGGTCGTCGTCGAGCGGTAGCGTGAGCCGCATGACGACCTCCGGCCTGTCCTTCCCCGACGGCTTCGTCTGGGGCACCGCCACGGCGAGCTACCAGATCGAGGGCGCCCACGACGAGGACGGCCGCAGCCCGTCGATCTGGGACACCTTCAGCCGCACCCCGGGCAAGGTCCTCGGGGGCGACACCGGCGACGTCGCGTGCGACCACTACCACCGGTATCCCGAGGACGTCGCGCTGATGCGAGAGCTCGGCCTCGACGCCTACCGCTTCTCCGTCGCCTGGCCGCGCATCGTCCCCGGCGGCACCGGCGCGGTGAACGCCAAGGGCGTCGACTTCTACTCACGCCTCGTCGACACGTTGCTGGAGAACGGGATCCGGCCCGTCGTCACCCTGTACCACTGGGACCTCCCGGAGGTCCTCGACCAGCGGGGCGGCTGGCTCAACCGCGACAGCGCGCAGTGGTACGCCGAGTACGCGGCCGCCACCGTCGCCGCCCTCGGCGACCGCGTGACGAACTGGACGACCTTCAACGAGCCGTGGTGCTCGTCGATCCTCAGCTACGCGATCGGCGCCCACGCCCCCGGGCACCGCGACGGGGCCGAGTCCCTCGTCGCCGCGCACCACCTCATGCTCGCCCACGGCACGGCGGTCCCCGTCATCCGCGAGCACGCCCCGGACGCCGAGGTCTCGATCACGCTCAACCCCACCCAGGTGTGGGGCCCCGACGACGGCGACGAGGCCGATGCCGACGCCGTCCGTCGGGCCGACAACGCCCTCAACGGGATCTTCTTCGGCCCGGTGTTCCACGGCGCCTACCCCGCGGGGTTCCTCGACGACACCGCGTACCTCACCGACCACTCCTTCATCCACGACGGCGACCTCGAGACGATCTCGGCGCCGCTGGACAACCTCGGGGTCAACAACTACTTCCCCACCCGCGTGCGGGCCGCGCGCGACGGCGAGGAGGGGAACACCCCGATCCCCGGTGGCCAGCGGGTCGTCGAGGTCGCGCCCCGGCCGCCGCTCACCGGCATCGGCTGGGAGCAGTCCCCCGAGAGCCACCGGCTCATCATCGAGCGGTCGGCTCGCGAGTCGGGCCTGCCCCTCTACATCACCGAGAACGGCTCGGCGTGGCCCGACACCGTCGACGCCGACGGGCAGGTCCACGACGCCGACCGCGTCGCCTACCTCCAGGGCCACCTCGGCGCGGTCTCCGACGCGATCAAGAACGGCGTCGACGTCCGCGGCTACTTCGCCTGGTCGCTCCTCGACAACTTCGAGTGGGCCTACGGCTACAGCCAGCGCTTCGGCATCGTCCACGTCGACTACGACACCCAGGTCCGCACCATCAAGGACTCGGGGCGCGAGTACGCCCGGATCATCGCCGAGCACCGGGGCTGACCCGGCCCTCACGGGGCGTCAGAGCGCCAGACGCTCCTTGACGACGCCGGCGAGGCGGTCGGCGGTCTCGCGGGCCTCGTCGTGCGTCCCGGCCTCGACCATGACGCGCACGACCGGTTCGGTGCCCGACTTGCGGAGCAGGACGCGCCCGGACCCGGCGAGGACGGCCTCGGCCTCGGCGACCGCGGCCTGCAGGCCCTCGTCGCTCTCGACGCGGCTCTTGTCGACGCCCTTGACGTTGACGAGCACCTGCGGCAGGCGGGTCATGACGGCGGCGAGCTCGGACAGCGGCTTCTGGGTCGACGCGAGGCGCGCCACGAGCATGAGCCCGGTGAGGACGCCGTCGCCGGTCGTGCCGTGCTCGAGCATGATGACGTGGCCGGACTGCTCGCCGCCGAGCGAGTACCCGCCGGCGCGCATGTCCTCGAGGACGTAGCGGTCGCCGACGGCGGTCTGGCGCACCGTGATCCCCTCGCGCTCCATCGCCTGGAGCAGCCCGAGGTTGCTCATGACGGTGGCGACGAGGGTGTCGGCCACGAGCGTGCCGCGCTCCTTCATCCCCACGGCGAGGATGCCCATGATCTGGTCGCCGTCGACCTCGTTGCCGTCGGCGTCGACGGCGAGGCAGCGGTCGGCGTCACCGTCGTGGGCGATGCCGATCTCGGCGCCGTGGGCGAGGACGGCCGCCTTGAGGGGGCCGAGGTGGGTCGAGCCGACGCCGTCGTTGATGTTGAGCCCGTCGGGCGAGGTGCCGATCTCGACGACCTCGGCCCCGGCGAGCCGGAACACCTCGGGCGAGACCTGGCTCGCGGCGCCGTGCGCGCCGTCGATGACGACCTTCGTCCCGTCCAGCGTGTTCGGCAGCACGCGCAGGAGGTGGGCGATGTAGCGGGTGTGGCCCTCGGTCATCGTCACGACGCGGCCGACGTCGGCGCCGATCGGGCGGGTCCACTTCTGGCCCAGGGCGGCCTCGATCCGGTCCTCGACCTCGTCGGCGAGCTTGTGGCCGCCGCGGGCGAAGAACTTGATCCCGTTGTCGGGCATCGCGTTGTGCGACGCGGAGAGCATGACGCCGAAGTCGGCGCCGGTGTCGGCGGTGAGGTACGCGACGGCGGGGGTGGGCAGCACGCCCGCGTTGTAGACGTCGACGCCCGCGGAGGCCAGCCCGGCGACGACGGCGGCGGCGAGGAACTCCCCCGAGGCGCGCGGGTCGCGGCCGACGACGGCCTTCGGCCGGCGTCCCGGGTCGGCCCCTGCCTGTCCGAGGACCCGGGCCGCCGCGACGGCCACCTCCAGCGCCAGCTCGGCCGTGATGAGCGGGCCGTTGGCGAGGCCGCGCACTCCGTCGGTGCCGAAGAGTCGAGACATGGGGACCATCCTTTCGGGAGGCAACGACCGAACCTACTCCTGGACGCGCCGAAGGCGGCACCACCGTCGATGGTGCCGCCTTCGGCGTGGGCCCGGGCACCCGTGCAGGGTGCCGCGGAGCGGGATCAGCGCTTGCTGTACTGCGGAGCCTTGCGGGCCTTCTTGAGACCGGCCTTCTTGCGCTCGGGGACGCGGGCGTCGCGCGAGAGGAAGCCGGCCTTCTTCAGCGCCGGGCGGTTGAGCTCGGGGTCGACGCCGTTGAGCGAACGGGCGACGCCGAGGCGGACCGCACCGGCCTGGCCGGAGGGGCCACCGCCGTGGACGCGCACGAGGACGTCGTAGGCGCCGTCGAGCTCGAGGACCTTGAGCGGCTCGTTGACGATCTGCTGGTGCACCTTGTTGGGGAAGTACCCCTCGAGGGTGCGGCCGTTGATCTTCCACTCACCGGTGCCGGGCACGATGCGCACGCGGGCCACGGCCTGCTTGCGACGGCCGGTCGCGGCACCCGGCGCCGACGCGGTCGGGCGGGGGGCGGCCTCGCCGGAGACGGAGGTGTCCGACTCGGAGGTGTACTCGGTGACGAGGGCGTCGTTGACGTCGGTCCCCGCGGTCTCGTCGATCTGGGCGTTCTCGGACATCACTGGGCCACCTGGGTGATCTGGAAGGGCTGGGGCTGCTGGGCAGCGTGGGGGTGCTCGGCGCCGGCGTAGACCTTGAGCTTGGTCAGCTGCGAGCGGCCGAGGGTGGTCCGCGGGAGCATGCCGCGCACGGCCTTCTCGACGGCCTTCTCGGGGCTCTTGGCGAGCAGCTCGGTGTACGAGGTCGACTTCAGGCCGCCCGGGAAGCCGGAGTGGCGGTAGGCCTTCTTCTTCTCGAGCTTGGCGCCGGTGAGGGCGACCTTGTCGGCGTTGATGATGATGACGAAGTCGCCGATGTCGACGTGCGGGGCGAAGGTCGGCTTGTGCTTGCCGCGCAGGAGGATCGCGGTCTGGCTCGCAAGGCGGCCGAGCACGACGTCGGTCGCGTCGATCACGTGCCACACGCGCGTGATCTCGCCCGGCTTCGGGGTGTAGGTACGCATCAGGTGTCCTGGTGGTTCGAGGTGGATCGGTGGGCTGGTGTGCCGCGGGCTCCCGAGAGGGACCAGTGGGCCCTGTCGAGCGCGCCCGGCACAACAGTGGTCAAGTTTACGGGGGTGCGGCCCCGGGCCCAAATTGCGGCCGCCCCCCCTCGGCAGGCGGCTGACCTGCAGAGATGGCGCCGACACTCGTCGTGCACAGATCTTGTGCAAACAGACTGTGCAAAGGTATTGTGCACGCATGAGCACCCCGACCCGTCCCGACGCGGCCGCCCCGGACCCCGGCTACACCAACATCCGGCTCGACGCCACGGCCCTGAAGGTCCTCGCCCACCCGCTGCGCTCGCGCCTGCTGACCAGCCTGCGCGGCGGCCCCGCGACCGCCACCGCCCTCGCCGCGGCGCTGGGGACCAACTCGGGGGCGACGAGCTACCACCTTCGGCGCCTCGAGGCGGTCGGTCTCGTCACCGACACGGGCGACGGCGAGGGCAAGCGCCGTCTGTGGAAGGCCGCCACCGACAGTCACCAGTTCGAGCCGAGCGACGTCGTCGGCGACGAGGACGCCGAGACCGCCCTCAACTGGCTCGTGCGCGACTACGTCCGCCACCTCGCCGAGCAGTTCGAGCGGTGGCTCGACGTCGAGCAGACCTGGCCGGTCGAGTGGCGCGACGCCGCGGGCATGAACGACAGCTTCGTCATCGTCACCGCCGAGCAGCTCGCCGAGCTGCGCCGCGAGGTCGACGAGGTCGTCGCCCGCTACCGCCGCGTGGGCCAGGGCAACCCCGCCGCGCGCCGGATGGCCGTCTACGACATCGCCTACCCCCTCGACCTCGACCGGACCCCCCGGGGCGGTGAGCGCTGATGAGCGGCCCCCTGACCGCCCGCGAGGCGGCGCGCCGCCTCTACGTCCTCACCTGCACGCGGTGGTTCCCCGTCGGCCTCGTCGTCGGCATCCTCATCCTGTTCCAGACGGAGCGCGGCCTGTCGATCACCCAGGCGGCGACCCTCGCCTCCATCACCGGCGTGACGATCTTCCTCCTCGAGCTGCCGACGAGCGGGTTCGCCGACGCCGTGGGCCGGCGACCCGTCTACCTCGCCTCGGCGGTGCTCAACGTCGCCGCGGGCCTCGCGCTGGCGGTGAGCCAGTCCTTCGCGGCCTTCGCGGTCGCGGCGGTCCTCACCGGGGCGTTCCGGGCCCTGGACTCCGGCCCGCTCGAGGCGTGGTTCGTCGACGCCGTGCACGCAGAGGAGCCGGGGGCCGACGTCGACCAGCAGCTCTCCCGCTCCTCCACCGTGCTCGGCGGGGCGATCGCGGTCGGCGCCCTGCTCTCCGGTGGGCTGATCTGGTGGGACCCCGTCGCCCGGCTCGGCCACCCGGGGCACGCCCTCGACACGGCCGTGTGGGTCTTCGCCGCCCTCAACGTCGTCCACCTCGTCGCCTCGGCCCTCCTCGTCCACGAGCCGCGTCACGACGGCGGCTCCCGGCGCGAGCGCCTCGTCGGCGCGCTGCGCGAGGGGCGCCAGTCCCCGCGCGTCGTCGCCGACGGCATCCGGCTGCTCGGCCGCAACCGGGTGCTGCTGGCGCTGGTCTGCGTCGAGCTGTTCTGGTCGGTCGGCATGATCGTCTTCGAGTCGCTGATGCCGCTGCGCCTCGAGGAGCTCGTCGGCTCCGCGAAGGACGCCGGCGCCCTCGTCGGCCCGGTGGCGGCGGCGGGCTGGGGCGTCTTCGCGGGAGGCTCCTGGCTCGCTGGGGTGGCGTCGGGCCGCCTCGGCGTGGCCCGGGCGGCGATGCTCGGCCGCGTGCTCAACGCCCTGGGCGCCGTCGTCATGGGCCTGGTCACCGGGCCCGTCGGCCTCGTCGTCGCCTACCTGTTCACCTACTCCATGCACGGGATGAACGGTCCGCCGCACGCCGCGCTGCTCCATCGTGAGGCCGAGGCGCGCAACCGCTCGACCGTGCTGTCGATGAACTCGATGGTCGCCTTCCTCGCCTTCGCCATGGCCGCGCCGGCGGTCGGTGCCCTCGCCGACGGCACGAGCCTGCAGGTCGCGATGACGACGGCCGCCACCTTCAGCGTGCTCGGGGTCGTGCTCTACGTGCCCGCGCGCCGGCGCGAGCTCGAGCGCGTGGCCGAGCCGGAGATCGTCCCCACCTGAGGCAGGCTGGCGGGGTGAAGCACTTCCTCCTCGGTGTCGTCTCCACCCTCGTCGTGGTCGCCCTCTCCGTCGTCGTCGTCCTGCTCACCCTCGGCGACGGAGACGGGACCGGGGCCGCTCCCTCCGCCGGGCCGTCGCCGAGGACGGCGCCCGGCGCCCCCGCCGACCTCGCCGCCGACGAGACCTGGCTCGGCACGGTCGACCTGCGCAGTGACGACGTCGTCGCGGCCGACGGCGACCTCTCCGACGTCGTCGCCACGGGCCAGGGCATCCGCTTCTCCCCCAGCGGCCTTCGGGCCCAGCGGCTCGACGTCGACGCCACCGTCCCGTTCGCCACCGTCGCCGGGCAGGTCGGTGCCGACACCCGCGTCTACTCCGCCGGCGGCGGGCTGGCGGGCGTCGAGCGGCGGGTCACGATCCTCGGCCGGGACGTCACCGTGACCGCCACGGGCACCGTGCAGGCCGACGGTGGAGAGCTGCTCATCGAGCCCGAGACCGTCGACCTCGGCGGACCGTCGTTCCTCGACGCCGCGGCCAGCGCCCTGGCGCGTGTGCTCGTGACCATCCGCCAGCCCGTGGCCGGGGTGCCCGACGGCATGTCCCTGACGGCCGTACGGGTCGTCGACGACGGCTTCGCGGCCCGCCTCACCGGCACCGACGTCACGATCGGGCGCTGACCCGCGGCGTCAGGGCCGGGAGAGCCTCACGAGGACGATCCCGTCGCGGTCGAGCAGCACCTCGCCGATGTCGGCCAGGCGCGGCGACACCGGACCGGCCGCGCGGTCGGCGAGGACCCAGCGCTCGCCGCGCGCCCAGGCCGCGGCCGCGCGCTCCGGGGTGGGGCGCTCGACCAGGTCGAGCTGCGCGGCGAGGCGCGGGGGGTCCCAGAACGGCATCCGGGCGTAGCCGCCGGGGACCTCGGCGGAGCGGGCGATGGAGGTCGGGGCGTACGCCCACCCCGAGACCCCGGTCCGTCGTCCGGTGAGCGCGGCCACGGTGTACTCCCGCGGGTCGCAGGTCTGCCGCTCCAGCGCCGTCGCGGTCTGGAGGCAGCGGCGGTTCGTCACGACGACGTCGTCGGGGCCACCGGAGCGCCGGACCACGTTCGCGGCGTCCCACAGGGCCGGGCTGATGACGAGGCGCCTGCCCCCCGCCGAGGCCGCCACGAGGGCGTCGAGCCGGGCCTGCACCGCCTCCGGCCGACCGGCGAGGACGTCGCGCCCGGTGGCGACGACTCCCCCGCCGAGCCCGGCCACCGTGGCGAGGACGAACGCGATCGCTCCCCACCGGCGCAGCGGCACCCCCGCCGCCCGGCCGAGGACGACGACCACCACGAGCACCACGAGGAGGAGGACCGCGCCGAGGACCGCCGCCGGCCACGCCCACGCCGCCAGCCGCTCGCCCTCGGGGAACGCGGTCCCGGCGCGGCCGGCGACGACGGCCGTCGCGGCGGCGCCGGCGGCCGCGGTCGACGCCGTGGCCAGCAGGACCGGGCGCCCGCCGAAGCGCTCGACGAGGGCGGCACCGGCGAGGACGAGTCCGCCGGCCGACCCGACGACCCCGACGGGGTACGCGCTGACGAGGAAGAAGATGTCGCTGCGACCGGGGTGGGTGGTGAGGAAGCTGACCACCAGACCGGCCGCCACGGTCGCCCCGCACAGCACGCCGACGGGGTCGACCGGGCGGCGCAGCCACCACAGGAGGCCGAGCAACCGGGGCGCCATCGGGAGCAGCCACAGGGCCAGGGCCACGACGACGACGGTGGGGCGCGGGCCCTGGCCCTCCACCGGGGCGGCGATCTCGTTGGCGAGCAGGACCGCGCGGGCTCCCGGGGCGATGAAGACCGCGGGGGTCGACCCCGCGTAGATCGTCACGAGTGCCAGGAGCCACGGGGCGACGAGCGCGCCCCCGAGGACGCCGGCCCGACGCAGCAGGTCCCACCGGCGGGTGACGACCGCGAGCGCGAGGACGGCCCCGACGCCGCACATGAGCACCGGGGTCTGCGAGGACTTGGCTCCCGCGGACAGCACCCCGAGGACGACGAGCAGCACGACGTCACGCCTCGAGGCGCCACGACGGAGCACGGTGGCCGCGACGGCGACCACCCCGAGCGCGGCGAGCCACCCCAGCGTCGTGGTGGCCGAGTGCTGCCAGTACAGGCGGATGGGGTCCAGGCCGGTGCCGTCGGTGTCGGACCGGCCGGTGATGCCGCTGGCACCGACCCAGGCGGCCGGCTGCGTCACGCCGAGCACCCCCACCGCCACCGCGCCGGCGGCGGCACCCCACCGGTGCCCGGCGACGGCGCGGGCGGCGACGGCCGCCATCGCGACGACCCCGAGGAGGAGGGTGAGCGGCAGCAGGTGGGTGACGACGACGAGGGGCTCGATGCCGCGCCCGAGGTGTGCGGCGAGGGCGTGGAAGAACCAGTGGTACGGGTACGGCTCGGGGACCATCGGGTACTGGGGGGACCAGGTCCGGCCGAGCTCGGCCGAGAGCGCGGTGTGGAACATGACGTCGGGCGCCCAACGCAGCGGCCGGTCGCCGTTCAGCGGGAACGCCGACAGGGCGGCCCCCCACGCCCACGCGCTCGTCACGACGAGGGCGCCGACGACCGCGGCCCCGCTGCCGCCCCCCCAGCCCGGGGCGCCGCGCCCGAGCACCCGTCGACGGACGGGCGGGATCGCGAGCGCTGCCAGGGCCGCGACCCCGGTCCACGGGGGGGCGATCGCCACGTCCACGGCGAGGCCGAGGGCCCAGGTCGCGAGGGCGAGGACGGCTCCGAGGGGCATCGACCAGGCGACGTCCTCGGCCACACCCCCCGCACCGCGCAGGGTGCGCACGGCGACGAACCCGGGCAGGACGACGCCGGACGCGACGAGCCCCGTCCACAGGGCCACGTCGGGGGCGGCGACACCCGACCCGAGGAGCGCGAGGCAGCCCGCGAGGACGACGACGACCGTGCCCACCGGCACCGACCACGCTCGTGCAGCCACCGTCGTCCCTCCCTTCACCGCGGACGACCCTAGTGGCACGCGCCGAGGGGACCGGGGGCGGCCACCCCCGGTCCCCTCGGCGCGTCGTCAGCGCGGACGCCGGCGCACCACCGTGCTACCGGATCCGCCCGACCACCTCGACCCCGGTGGCCTGGACCACCCGTCCGAGCTCGTCGTAGGCGACGACGGCGACCTGACCGGCCCGGGAGATCCGGCCGGCGTCCCTCGCGTCCTTGCGGCTGAGCCGGAGCACCTCCGCGTCGGCGAGGTCGGGGTAGGTCGCGGCCAGCGAGGCCGGCAGCCCCCTCGGGTCGAGCGTCAGGGGCAGCGAGGAGCCGCCGACGGTCTCGGTGTCGAGCGAGAGCGACCCGGCCGGACCCCAGTGGAGCCGGTAGGTCCAGCTGCCCCGGGTGTCGGGCAGGTTCCAGGACACGATCTCCGGGGTGAGCCACGACGCGCGCGACGTCGACAGGTCGGGGCCGAAGTCCGGCGCGAAGGTGTCGACCGACAGCGTGGAGCTCGCCCGCTGGAACGAGATCGTCGTCGCCAGGCCCTCCTCGACGGTGAAGGACACCGGTCCGGTCGAGCCGACCGACACCGAGTAGGTCCCCGCCGGGATGTCGATCGTCGAGAACGAGTACGTCCCGTCGCGGTCCGGGTCCTGCAGCCACGAGCGCATGCACTCGGCGTCCCCGTCGGTGGGGCAGCCCAGCTCGGACTGGAAGTCACCGGTGGCCACGAGGATCGGGTCGAGCTCGGTGTTCGTCACCCACTTCGTCCTGTAGTCGAAGTAGAACCTCACCTCGCCACCGTCCGTGGAGTACGCGATGTCGGAGCCGTTGCGCTTGCCGTTCGCGCCGTAGTTCTCGTCCCACGACCTGTTGACCGCCGCCTTGAAGGCGTACTGGCCGGCCTGCGGGCTGAACGTGCCCTTCCACACCTGGTCGGCGCCGAGGGTCAGCTGGATGGCGTCGCACGGCGGGTCCCAGTCCGCCGCACAGCCGATCTCGCTCCCGTGGCTCCCGGGGATCGACACGGCGTCCGGCTGGGTGATCGGGCCGAGGACGACGCCGTCCTCCGCGGGCGGCTGCGGCTGCCCGACGAGCGCGCTCGTCGAGGCGACGCCGAGGTCCCCGTCGTGGTCGCGGGCGATGGCCCGGTACTCCACGGGGGTGCCCTGGGCCAGGCGGGAGACGTCGTGGAAGACGCGGTAGGGCGCGCTGTCGTCGGTCCCGAGGACGGTCCAGTCGGTGCTGCCGACGGGTCGCCAGGCGAACGTCACCTGGGTGAAGTCGCCACCGGGGACGGTGACCCCGACCTCGGCGCGCCCGCTGACGATCCCGGCCTCGCCCGGGGAGGTGAAGACCGGCTCCGGCGACTCCCGGTCGGCCCGCAGCTTGCTGTTGGCCCGGTAGACGACGGCGGAGAGGGCGGGCACCGTGACGGTGACGCGACCCTCCGCGTCGGTCCGAAGGTTCGTCGGCGCAGAGGCCGGCCAGACCGCCTTGAGGGTGCTGCGCGCCGGCTGGTAGGTCGCGAACGTCGCCGTCCTGGCGACCTCGGCGTTGTTCACCGCGACGACGTACTCGACCTGCTCGTCGGCATCCATCCGGCTGAAGGCGAAGATGCCCGCGTCCTTCGACGCGTACCGGTGCACCTGCGCCCCGTCCGCCAGGGCGGGGTGCCGCTCGCGCAGGGACGCGAGGCCGGCGACGTGCCGGTACAGCGGGTGACGGGTGTCGAAGTTCGCCTGGGCGGTCGTCGCGTTCGTCCCGATGAGGTCGTAGGTGTCGTTGTGCAGCGCCACCTTGCTCGGGAACATGTCCTCGCGGGCCCGCTGGTCGCCGATGCCGCCGGGGACGTCGGGTGGGGCGGAGAAGCCCTGCTCGTCGCCGTAGTACACGACGGGCTGGCCACGCGTCAGGTACATGAGGGAGTGGGCGAGCCGGTCGCGCTGGAGCAGCTGCGCGTCGCTCCAGCTGGTGCCCTGCCGCAGGAAGCTCCCGACGCGGCCCATGTCGTGGTTGCCGAGGAAGGTCGGCAACGAGTACGCGTTGGAGTCGGCGTCGGTGAAGTAGTCGTCGAGGGCGTAGAAGTCGCGCAGCTCGCTCGTCGGCTTGCCCTTGGCGAAGTTGACCCCGCTGCCCTGGAAGCCGAAGTCGACGGTGGCCTGGAGGCGGCCCTCGGTCGTGTACTGCGACATGAAGCGCGGGTCGGCGTCGTAGACCTCGCCGAACATGAAGAAGTCCTCGTTGCCGATGGAGGCGGCGTAGCCCTCCAGCGCCGGGCCGAACTGCTTCCAGAAGTCCATGTTGACGTGCTTGACGGTGTCGATGCGGAAGCCGTCGACGCCCGCGTCCTTCACCCACGTCTTGTAGACGTCGATCATCCCCTGCACGACCTGGGGCCGCTCGGTCCACAGGTCGTCGAGCGCGGAGCGGTTGCCCGACGGGAAGTCGCCGTACTCGCTGTTCTCGCCCGAGAAGGTCGAGGTCCCCCGGTTGTGGTACATCGTCGGGTCGTTGAGCCAGCCCGGGACCTTGGCCGTCTTGTCGGCCTCGGTGCGGAACGTCGGCACGTAGGGGAAGCTCACCGCCGGGTCGACCTCGGGGAAGGGGTCGCCGATCGTCGTGAAGTCGCGGTCGTCGAAGGCCTTGCCGTCGGCGTCCTTGTAGGGGGCCTCGGCCTTGGTGCGGTACGGCACCTGGCCGGTCGCGTCGTACGCCGAGGCCGGGTAGTCCAGGACGTCGGCGGTGTGGTTGGTGATGATGTCGAAGAAGACCTTCATGCCGCGCTGGTGGGCGAGGTCGATGAGGGTCTTCAGTTCGGCGTTGGTGCCGAGGTGGGGGTCGATCTGGGTGAAGTCGGTGACCCAGTAGCCGTGGTAGCCGGCCGACTCGGTGCCCGGCTCGCCCTGCACCGGCTTGTTCTTGAACGAGGGGGTCATCCAGATCGCGGTCGTCCCGAGGCCTTGGATGTAGTCGAGCCGGTCGATGATGCCGTCGAGGTCGCCGCCGTGGAAGAAGCCCTGGCTCGTGGGGTCGTAGCCGTGCTGGAGCCGGGTGCCCGCGATGCCGGCCGTGTCGTTGCCGGGCTTGCCGTTCTCGAAGCGGTCGGCCATGACGAAGTAGAAGTTCTCGCGCGTCAGGTCCGTGCGCAGGCTGTCGTCGGCGAGGCGGCGGTCGGCGCGGGTCAGCCCCCCGGCGGGCGTGGCCGGCCCGACGCGCACGCGGTGCGTCTCGTGGTCGTAGGTGAAGCGCAGCCGGGTCGCCGTCTTCACCGGGAGCGGGATGTTCCCGTCCGGGACACCGAAGGTGGCGTCGCCGTAGTTCTCGGTCCACGACCCGTTGAGCCGCACCTTGTACACGTAGTTCCCCGCGGGCACGGTGAACGTGCGCGCGAACAGGCCGGGAGACCCCGACACCGGGAGCAGGTCGGTGGCGGTGCACGACTCGTTCCAGTCGGACTCGCACCCGAGCTCGCTCATGAGGTCGCCCATGAGCGTCACCCGGGACGGGAGCGGTGTGTGGTCCGCGGCGGCGGGAAGGGCGGTGGCCAGGGCGGGAACCGCGGCGAGCACCGCTCCCACCACGATGGCTGACAGTCGTCGGGGACCGGGCATCGTCACTCCTCGTGCTCGTCGCGCGACCACGGCGGCGCGCAACCTGTGTCGAGGCTGGACGCTATCTGCGAAAACGCTTTACATCGAGCCCAGATCCGAAGAACCTTCGACGGCGGCCACCGGGCCGCCCGCGCACGGCTCAGCGTGGTCGCGCCACGCGCCCCTCGTCCCAGACCGGCTCGTCGGAGGCGACGACCCTGCCGTCCGCCCGGAAGACGAGGAAGCGGTCGAGGCCGCGGGCGAACCAGCGGTCGTGGGTCACGGCAAGCACCGTCCCCTCGAAGGCCGCGAGCGCGTCCTCGAGGGCCTCGGCCGAGTGGAGGTCGAGGTTGTCGGTCGGCTCGTCGAGGAGGAGCATCGTCGCCCCCGAGAGCTCGAGGAGGAGGATCTGCAGCCGGGCCTGCTGGCCGCCCGAGAGCGAGTCGAAGGTCTGCTCCGACGCCCGCGCCAGGCCGTACCGGTCGAGGGCGCGGGCCGCGACCTCACGGGGCATCCCGACGCGGTGGTCGTCGCCGCGGTGGAGGATCTCGAGCAGCGAGCGCCCGTGGAGGGCGGCGTGGTCGTGGGTCTGGGCGAACCACCCCGGGCGCACCCGGGAGCCGAGGACGACCCGACCCGTGTGCTCGACGGGCGCCGGCCGGATCTCGCCCACCGGCTCGTGCTCCTTGTCGGGGTCGGACCCCCCGGCGGCGAGGAGCCGGAGGAAGTGCGACTTCCCCGACCCGTTGCTGCCGAGGATGCCGACCCGCTCGCCGAACCAGATCTCGGCGTCGAAGGGCGCCATCAGCTGGCCGCCGTCGACGCGCAGCTCGAGCCCGGTGGCGACGGCCGCCCGCTTGGCGGTGCGGCCGCCGGTGAGGCGCATCGACACCTTCTGGCGCAGCGGGACCGCCTCGGGTGGGCCGGCCTCCTCGAACCGCCGCAGCCGGGTCTCGGCGGCCCGCAGGCGGGAGGCCATGCCGTCGTTGTAGGTCGCCTTCAGGCGGTACATGACGACGAGCTCCTTGAGCTTGACGTGCTCCTCGTCCCACCGCCGGAGCAGCTCCTCGAGCTTGGCGTTGCGGGCCGCGCGGGCGTCCTCGTAGGTGGAGAACCGGCCGGGGTGGACCCAGACGGTGTTGCCGCCCCGGCTCGGCTCGAGGGTCGCGATCCGGGTCGCGACGTGGTCGAGCAGCTCGCGGTCGTGGCTGACGAACAGCACGGTCTTCGGCGACTCGACGAGCCGTGCCTCGAGCCAGCGCTTGCCGGGGACGTCGAGGTAGTTGTCGGGCTCGTCGAGGAGCAGCACCTCGTCCGGGCCGCGCAGGAGCGCCTCGAGGACGACGCGCTTCTGCTCGCCCCCCGACAGGGTCGAGACCGGGCGCCACTGCGCCTTCTCGAACGGGGTGCCGAGGGCGGCGACGGTGCACACGTCCCAGAAGGTCTCCCAGTCGTACCCGCCGACCTCGCCCCAGTCCGAGAGGGCCTGCGCGTAGTCGAGCTGGTCCTTCTCGGACTCGCGCTCCATCATCAGCAGCTCGGTCCGCTCGACCTCGGCAGCGGCCGACCGGATCGCCTCGGGGGCCACCGACACGAGGAGGTCGCGCACGGTCGTGTCGTCGCGGACCTTGCCGATGAACTGGCGCATGACCCCCAGGCCGCCGCTGCGGGTGAGCGCGCCGTCGGAGGCCGTGAGGTCGCCGGCGAGGATGCGCAGGAGGGTCGTCTTCCCGGTGCCGTTCGGGCCGATGAGCGCGACCTTGGCGCCCTCGCCGACGCGGAGGTTGACCTCGCGCAGGAGGCGCCGCCCGTCGGGCAGCGAGAAGCTGACGGCATTGACGTCGAGGTGGCCCACGAGGATGCATCCTCCCCCGAGCAGGCCCTCGGGTTCACCCCAATTGCGGCAGGGTCCGCGTGGCGCGGGCCTCCTCGGCGCGCGTGGCGAGGTCGGCGTCGTCCGGGTAGACGACCTCCTCCAGGGACAGCCCGTGGGCCGGCATCACCGTGACCCTGGGGTCGCGCTCGCCGCCCGTGAGGACGCGCAGCGGCAGGTCGTCGGCGAACCGGCCCTCCCCCACCGGCACGACGGCACCCACCAGCGCGCGGACCATGCTGTGGCAGAACGCGTCCGCCTCGACACTGCCCTCGACGGTGCCGTCGGCGGCGCGGGTCCAGCCGTAGCGCAGGAGGGTGCGCACCGTCGTCGCGCCCTCACGGCGGCGGCAGAAGGCCGCGAAGTCGTGGAGGCCGAGGAGCCGCCCGGCGGCCGTGTCCATGGCGGCCACGTCGAGCGGTCCGCGGACGGCGACGGTGTCGTGGCGGCGGAGCGGGTCGGCGAGCGCGGGGTCGTCGCAGATCCGGTAGAGGTAGCGGCGGCGCACGGCCGAGAAGCGGGCGTCGAAGCCCTCGGGGGCGCGGCTCACGGCGCGGACCCCGATGTCGGCCGGCAGGATCCCGCGCAGCCGCGCGGCGGCGGCCTCCTCGGGGGTGCGGCCCGAGCGCCCCCGGACCCGCTGCCACGCCTCGTCCTCGACGTCGAGATGGACCACCTGGCCGCGGGCGTGGACGCCGGCGTCGGTCCGGCCGGCGACGGTGAGGCGGACCGGCTCGGTGGCGCGCAGCATCGTCGTCAGGGCCTCCGTCAGGGCCCCCTCGACCGTGCGCCGCCCCGGCTGCGCCGCCCATCCGGAGAAGTGCGTCCCGTCGTACGACAGGTCGACCCGGATCCGCAGCGTCACCGCGACAGCGTAGCCCCGGCCCGGGTGTCCGCCGGGTGCGCCGGGGGCGACCGGGGCACACTGGCCGGGTGAGCACGCGCCCCCCGACGACCACGAGCCGGCCCGTGCGCGACCACCGTCTCGCGGCGGCGGGGGCCTTCGCCGTCCAGGGGCTGCTGTTCATCGCGCTGACCCTGCGCCTGCCCCAGCTCAAGGAGCAGTTCGACCTCGATGAGCTCGAGCTGTCCGGGCTCATGCTCATGCTCGTCCTGCTCGCCGGGGTCGGCTCCGTCGTCGCCGAGGGCCTGGCCCGGCGCCGCGACAGCGCCGCCGCCGTGCGCACCGCCCTCGTGCTGCTCGCGGTCGGCACCGCCCTCGTCGGGGTCGCCACCGCCGGCGAGGGGACCCTGGCGGTCCTCGTCCTCGCGGTCGCGCTCTACGGCCTCGGCGTCGGGGCGAACGACGCCGCGTCGAACATGCAGGCGGTGGCCGTCGAGCACCGGGTCGGGCGCCCGGTCCTGCCCTCCTTCCACGCCGCGTGGACCGCCGGAGGGCTCCTCGCCACCCTCGGCGTCCTCGCCCTCGCCGGGCTGACCCACCCGGCCGCGCACGTCGCCCTCACCGCGCTGCCCGTCGCGCTGCTCGCGGCTCCCTTCCTGCCGCGCGACCACGGCGCGGAGGCGCACGACCCCACCTCGCTGGGTGTGCCGTGGCGCACCATCGCCCTCGTCGGCCTCGGCCTCGTCCTCTTCTACTCGGTCGACACCGCCGTCACCGCATGGGGACCGGTCTACCTCAGCAGCGACGCCGTCTTCACCGACCCCCCGACGTCCCCCGACCTCTACGCCCTCGCGACCCTTCCCTACCTCGTCGCCACCCTGCTCGCCCGCTCCGTCGGTGACGCGGCCACCGCACGCCTCGGGGCCCCGACGGTCGTGCGGGCCGGCGCCCTCACGGCGTTCGTCGGGCTCGCCGTCGTCGTGTTCGCCCCCGCCGCGACCTGGCCGGTGGCCGTCGCCGGGTTCTTCGTCGTCGGGCTCGGCGTCGCCGTCGTGGCGCCCCTGGCCTTCTCGGCGGCCGCCCGCGTCGCCGGCGCCGCCGGTGACGAGGCCGCCCGGCGCCGTCGGGTCGACGCGACGATCGCGCGGTTCAACCAGTTCAACTACGCCGGGGCGCTCCTCGGGTCGGTCCTCACCGGGGCGATCGGGACCACCACCCTGCGGGTCGGCTTCGCTCTCCCGATGGTCCTCGTCCTCGGGCTCGTCCCGCTCGCACGCCACTTCGCGGGCTCCCCCATGGCCACCCGCTCCGAGAACTCGCTCGCACCCCGGGCCGGCGCTCCGTAGCGTCGGGGCATGGACCGACCTGCCCTCCACGACGCCCTCGCCCACCGCGACACCGTGCTGCGCGCCTTCATCGACGCCCACGGGCGCCTGTCGAGCATCCCGACGAAGCTGTCGAAGCGCCTCGTCGTCCTCGACCACGTCAGCCAGGAGTTCGAGATCGGCCGGCGCTACACCGAGCCGGAGGTCAACGCGGTGATGCACCGCTTCCACCCCGACCACGCCGCCCTGCGCCGCTACCTCGTCGAGAACGGGTTCCTCGAGCGTCGCGACGGCGAGTACTGGCGGGCCGGCGGCACGACCGACGTCTGAGGGCGCGCGCCACCGGAACGCACGACGGCCCCCCTCCCGTGAGGGAGGGGGGCCGTCGCGTCGGTCGGTGAGGGAGGCTCAGGCCTCGTCGTCCTCGACCTGCTGCTTGGCGGCACCACCGGCCGGCTCGAAGCCGGCGGCCTCGGCGGCCTCGGCGTCGGCGAACCAGAACTCGGCGATGGTCTGGTCGAACCACTGCGAGCCCTCGACGTGGTACTTGCCCGAGTCGGCGTTGCCCTTGACGGTGTAGCCCTCGGGGGCCGAGCCGTCCTCGTTCGCGGCGACGGCGCCCGCGGGGAGCTCGACGACGGTCGACTCCTCGACGGCGGTCGTCTCCTCGGCGGCCTTGGTCTCGGCGGCGGCCTCCTTGGCCTCCTCCTGGGCGGCCTTGCGCTTCGCGTCGTCCTTGGACGCACGCTTGGTCGCCGCCTCGGCCTCCTTGACGGTGGCCTTCTTGGCGACGGGCTCGCGGACGAGCTCGATGACCGCCATGGGGGCGTTGTCGCCCTTGCGGGCGCCGATCTTCGTGATGCGGGTGTAGCCGCCGTTGCGCTCGGCCATGTCGGGCGCGATCTCGACGAAGAGACGGTGGACGACACCCTTGTCGCGCACGACGGTCATGACCCGACGACGGGCGTGGAGGTCACCGCGCTTGGCGAAGGTGACCAGACGCTCCGCGAGCGGGCGCAGGCGCTTGGCCTTGGCCTCGGTCGTGGTGATCGAGTCGTGCTCGAAGAGGGAGGTCGCGAGGTTCGCGAGGATGAGCCGCTCGTGAGCGGGGCCGCCTCCGAGACGGGGACCCTTGGTGGGGGTGGGCATTGCTGTTCTCCTTGGTCAGTACGCCGGGGGGCGTGGTCAGAGCTGCTCGTCCTCGGCGTACGCCGCGTCGTCCTCGCCCTCACCGAAGGTGAAGTCGTCGTACCGGTCGGCGATGAGGCTCGGGTCGAACCCGGGAGGGCTGTCCTTGAGCGCCAGGCCCATGCCGGCGAGCTTGGCCTTGACCTCGTCGATCGACTTCGCACCGAAGTTGCGGATGTCGAGCAGGTCGGCCTCGCTGCGCCCCACGAGCTCACCCACGGTGTGGATGCCCTCGCGCTTGAGGCAGTTGTAGGACCGGACGGTGAGGTCGAGGTCCTCGATCGGCAGCGCGAGGTCGGCTGCGAGGGCGGCGTCGGTCGGCGAGGGGCCCATGTCGATGCCCTCGGCCTCGACGTTGAGCTCACGGGCCAGGCCGAAGAGCTCGACGAGGGTCTTGCCCGCCGAGGCGAGCGCGTCACGCGGGGCCATCGAGTTCTTCGTCTCGACGTCGACGACGAGGCGGTCGAAGTCGGTGCGCTGCTCGACGCGGGTGGCCTCGACCTTGTAGGTCACGGTGAGGACCGGGCTGTAGATCGAGTCGACCGGGATGCGGCCGATCTCCTGGTCACCGGACTTGTTCTGCTGCGCCGAGACGTAGCCACGGCCACGCTCGACGGTCAGCTCCATCTCGACGGTGCCCTTGTCGTTGAGCGTCGCGATGTGCAGGTCGGTGTTGTGGATCTCGACCCCGGCCGGCGGGGCGATGTCGGCAGCGGTGACCGCGCCGGCGCCCTGCTTGCGCAGGTACATCACGACGGGCTCGTCGTGCTCCGAGGAGACGACCAGGCCCTTGATGTTGAGGATGATCTCGGTGACGTCCTCCTTGACCCCGGGGATCGTGGAGAACTCGTGGAGGACGCCGTCGATGCGCAGGCTCGTGACGGCGGCACCCGGGATGCTCGAGAGCAGGGTGCGGCGCATGGAGTTGCCGAGCGTGTAGCCGAAGCCGGGCTCGAGGGGCTCGATGACGAAACGGCTCCGGGACTCGGAGACGACGTCCTCGGAGAGGACGGGACGCTGTGCGATGAGCACGGTGATTCTTCCTTCCCACGGGCGACCGCTATATGACGCCCAGTGAAACGCGGGAGTCTCCTCCCGCCGGCGGCCTCACATCGGTCCGTGGGGCCACCCTCGGTTCGGGGTGCCGCGCGCCGACGGCGCGCGACACCCCTCCCCGGTCAGTTCTTCGAGTAGAACTCGACGATGAGCTGCTCGGTCAGCACGGTGTCGATCTGCGCGCGCACCGGGAGCTGGTGGACGAGGATCTGCAGCGTGCCGGGGACGACCTGGAGCCAGGCCGGGACCGGGCGGTCGCCGAAGGTCTCGCGGGCCAGCTGGATCGGGAAGCTCTCGACCGACTGCTTGCGCACCGTGATGATGTCGTACTGCTCGACCCGGTAGCTCGGGACGTCGACGCGCACGCCGTTGACCTCGAAGTGGCCGTGCGACACCAGCTGGCGCGAGTGACGACGGGTGCGGGCCAGGCCGGCGCGGTAGATGACGTTGTCGAGACGGGACTCGAGGATCGTCAGGATGTTCTCGCCGGTCTTGCCGGGGCGGTTGGCCGCCTCCTTGTAGTACCGACGGAACTGCTTCTCCATGACGCCGTAGGTGAAGCGGGCCTTCTGCTTCTCCTGCAGCTGGGTGAGGTACTCCTTCTCCTGGATCCGGCGACGGCCGTGCTGGCCGGGCGGGAAGGGACGGAGCTCGAAGTTCTTGTCACCGCCGACGAGGTCGGTCTTGAGGCGACGCGACTTCTTGGTGATGGGTCCGGTGTAACGGGCCATTGGTCTCTCTTACCTTTCGCGAAGTCTCGTGGCGCTCAGACGCGGCGGCGCTTGGGCGGGCGGACGCCGTTGTGCGGGCTGGGGGTGACGTCCTGGATCGAGCCGACCTCGAGGCCGGCGGCGGTCAGGGAGCGGATGGCGGTCTCACGACCGGAACCCGGGCCCTTGACGAAGACGTCGACCTTGCGCATGCCGTGCTCCATGGCACGACGCGCGGCGGCCTCGGCGGCGGTCTGCGCGGCGAACGGCGTCGACTTGCGCGACCCCTTGAAGCCGACCTGGCCGGCGGAGGCCCAGGCGATGACGGCCCCGGCGGGGTCGGTGATCGAGATGATCGTGTTGTTGAACGTGCTCTTGATGTGGGCCTGGCCCACAGCGACGTTCTTCTTCTCCTTGCGGCGCACCTTCTTGGCGCCCGCGGTACGGCCCTTGGGAGGCATGTGTTCTCTTTCCTACGAAGTCTTCGGAAGCGGGGGCAGCAGTGACTCGCGCGGGGCGCGCGTCACTTACCGGCCTTCTTCTTGCCGGCCACGGTGCGCTTGGGACCCTTGCGGGTGCGCGCGTTGGTCTTGGTGCGCTGACCGCGCACCGGGAGGCCGCGACGGTGACGCAGGCCCTCGTAGGACCCGATCTCCACCTTGCGGCGGATGTCCGACTGCACCTCGCGGCGCAGGTCTCCCTCGACCTTGAGGTTGTCGTCGATCCAGTCACGCAGGGCGACGAGCTGCTCGTCACCGAGGTCCTTGACGCGGGTGTCGGGGTTGACCCCGGTGGCCGCGAGGGCCTTCTGCGCGCTGGTGCGACCGACTCCGAAGATGTAGGTCAGTGCGACCTCGACGCGCTTCTCGCGCGGGAGGTCCACTCCAACAAGACGTGCCATCTGTGGATGGTTCCTTTTCTGTGGTCCGGAGGTCTGGAGCAGCCACCGATCCGGCCCATCCTGGTCCGGTCCTCGGCCTCCGGGCCGAGGGTGACGTCCCGCGCCCACCTGCGATGTCCAGGTGACCCGTCGGGGGTCGGGTGCTGCGTGCTGCATTCACGTGTGCGTGTGCTCGAAGTCCTGCGGACTCGTGCGGCCCCTCACGGGGCGGTGCTGCGTCTGACTCGCGTCAGCCCTGGCGCTGCTTGTGGCGCAGGTTCTCGCAGATCACCATGACCCGCCCGTTGCGGCGGATCACCTTGCACTTGTCACAGATCTTCTTGACGCTCGGCTGAACCTTCATGTCGCCTTTGCTGTCTCGTCGATGACTGTGTTCTAGCGGTAGCGGAAGACGATGCGGCCGCGGGTCAGGTCGTAGGGGCTGAGCTCCACCACCACACGGTCCTCGGGGAGGATCCGGATGTAGTGCTGACGCATCTTCCCGGAGATGTGCGCGAGCACCTTGTGACCGTTCGTGAGCTCAACCCTGAACATCGCGTTCGGGAGAGCCTCGACGATCGTGCCCTCGATCTCGATGACGCCGTCCTTCTTGGCCATACCCTCTCAATCCGCTGTTGGGCGACTCTTCGTGTGTCGATCCGCCCATGGAAATCGGCCCCGTGGAGTTCCACGCCTGGGACGCACCCATGCGGAGGACGCACACGTGACCGACGTTCAATGGTACGGGACGAGGCACCTGAGCACGAAATCGTCCCCGCTCAGCCGGGCTCCCCCGTGCCGCGGGCGCGCACGTCGTCCTCGAACAGGGCCAGGATGCGCGCCGCCCCGTCGACGGCGCTCACCTCGCCGTCGCGCACGGCCCGCTCGAGCTCGGCGCGCTGCTCGCGCACCGCCGCGCTGTCGCGCACGACGTCGGTGAGGTGCGCGTCGACCATCGCCCACATCCAGTCCTGCTGCTGGCGGGCCCGTCGCACCTCGAGGGAGCCCTCGCTCTCGAGGTGCTCGCGGTGCGCCAGGACCGCCGCCCACACCTCGTCCAGCCCGTCGCCGGTGAGGGCCGAGCAGGTGAGGACGGGGGGCCGGCGGGCGGAGGGGCCGGGCATCATCAGCCGCATCGCGCCGGAGAGCTCGCGGGCCGCCACGCGGGCCGCTGCCGCCCCGTCGCCGTCGGCCTTGTTGACCGCGATGACGTCGGCGAGCTCGAGGATGCCGCGCTTGATCCCCTGGAGCTGGTCGCCGGCGCGGGCCAGGGTGAGCAGGAGGAAGGTGTCGACCATCTCCGAGACCGCGATCTCGTTCTGCCCGACCCCCACGGTCTCGACGACGACCACGTCGTGCCCCGCGGCCTCGAGGACGAGCATCGACTCGCGGGTGGCGCGGGCCACCCCGCCGAGGTGGCGCCCCGACGGGCTGGGACGGACGAAGGCCGCGTCGCTCGCGGTGAGCTCGGCCATCCGGGTGCGGTCGCCGAGGATCGACCCACCGGTGCGGCGCGAGCTCGGGTCCACGGCGACGACGGCGACCCGGTGCCCCTGCTCGACGAGCCGCGTCCCGAGGGCGTTGATGAAGGTCGACTTGCCGGCGCCCGGAACCCCGCTGACCCCGACGCGCACGGCCCGTCCGGTGAGGTCGGCGAGGTCGGCGAGCAGCTCGCCCGCGAGGTCGCGGTGCTCCGGACGGGTCGACTCGAGCAGGGTGATGGCGCGGGCGACGTGCTGCCGCGAGCCGGCGCGCACGCCGGCCGCGAGGTCGGCGACGTCGACCGACCTCACCCGAGCCGCTCGCGCAGGTCGGCGACGAGCTCGACCGCGGCCCGGCTGATGACCGTCCCCGGCGGGTAGATGGCGTCGGCCCCGGCGGCGCGCAGCGCCTCGAAGTCCTGGTTCGGGATGACGCCGCCGACGACGATCATGAGGTCCTGGCGCCCGAGGGCGTCGAGCTCGGCGCGCAGGGCCGGCACGAGCGTGAGGTGCCCCGCCGCGAGCGAGCTGACCCCGACGACGTGGACATCGGCCTCGACGGCCTGCCGAGCCACCTCGGCCGGGGTCTGGAAGAGCGGGCCGACGTCGACGTCGAAGCCGAGGTCGGCGAACGCGGTGGCGATGACCTTCTGGCCGCGGTCGTGCCCGTCCTGGCCCATCTTCGCGACGAGGATGCGCGGGCGGCGGCCCTCCTCGCGCTCGAAGGCCTCGACGGCGTCCTGGGCCGCGCGGACGGTGGCGTCCTCCCCCGCCTCGGCGCTGTACACGCCCCCGATCGTACGGATCTGCGCGGTGTACCGGCCGAAGACCTCCTCCATCGCGGCGGACATCTCGCCCACGGTGGCCTTGACCCGGGCCGCGTCGATCGCCAGCGCGAGGAGGTTGGTGTCGGGCGAGCCGTCGGACCCGCTGCGCGCGGCGTCGGTGAGCCGCTGGAGGGCGGCGCGGGTGGCGTCCTCGTCACGCTCGGCCCGCAGCCGCTCGAGCTTGGCGACCTGGCTGGCGCGCACCGCCGCGTTGTCGACCCGCAGCACCTCGATCGGCTCGTCCTCGTCGACGGGGTAGCGGTTGACGCCGATGACGGGCTGCTGTCCCGAGTCGATGCGCGCCTGGGTGCGGGCCGCGGCCTCCTCGATGCGCATCTTGGGGATGCCGGCCTCGATGGCCGCGGCCATGCCGCCGGCGGCCTCGACCTCCTCGATGTGGGCCCACGCCCGGCGGGCGAGGTCGTGGGTGAGCCGCTCGACGTAGGCCGAGCCGGCCCACGGGTCGATGACGCGCGTCGTGCCCGACTCCTGCTGGAGGACGAGCTGGGTGTTGCGGGCGATCCGCGCCGAGAAGTCGGTGGGCAGCGCGATCGCCTCGTCGAGGGCGTTGGTGTGCAGGCTCTGGGTGTGGCCCTGGGTCGAGGCCATCGCCTCGATGCAGGTGCGCACGACGTTGTTGAAGACGTCCTGTGCGGTGAGCGACCACCCCGAGGTCTGGCAGTGGGTGCGCAGCGAGAGCGACTTGTCGTTCCTCGCCCCCTGGTCGCGCACGAGCCGGGCCCAGAGCAGGCGCGCGGCCCGCATCTTGGCGACCTCCATGTAGAAGTTCATCCCGATGGCCCAGAAGAACGACAGCCGCGGGGCGAACCGGTCGACGTCGAGGCCGACGGCCTGGCCCGCCCGCAGGTACTCGACGCCGTCGGCGAGGGTGTACGCGAGCTCGAGGTCCTGCGTCGCCCCGGCCTCCTGCATGTGGTACCCGGAGATCGAGATCGAGTTGAACCGCGGCATCCGCTGGCTGGTGAACGCGAAGATGTCGCTGATGATCCGCATCGAGGGCTCGGGCGGGTAGATGTAGGTGTTGCGGACCATGAACTCCTTGAGGATGTCGTTCTGGATGGTCCCGGTCAGCTGGTCCGGTGCGACGCCCTGCTCCTCGGCCGCGACGACGAAGAGCGCGAGCACGGGGATGACCGCGCCGTTCATCGTCATCGACACCGACATCCGGTCGAGCGGGATGCCGTCGAAGAGCGTGCGCATGTCGTAGATCGAGTCGATGGCGACGCCGGCCATCCCGACGTCACCGGTCACCCGGGGGTGGTCGGAGTCGTAGCCGCGGTGGGTCGCGAGGTCGAAGGCGACGCTGAGGCCCTTCTGCCCGGCGGCCAGGTTGCGCCGGTAGAACGCGTTGGACTCCTCGGCCGTCGAGAAGCCGGCGTACTGGCGGATCGTCCACGGCTGGGTCGTGTACATCGTCGGGTACGGGCCGCGCAGGTACGGCGGGGCTCCCGGGACGGTGTCGAGGAAGTCGAGGTCGGCGAGGTCGGCCTCGGTGTAGAGCGGCTTGACCGGGATCTGTTCCGGCGTCAGCCACTCCTGCGCCTCACCGGCCGGTTCGCTGCTCGCCGGGCGACCGTCGCCGAGGTCGAGGGTCGTGAAGTCGGGGACGGCGCTCATCGCGCTCCCTCCGTCTCGAGTCGGGTCAGCAGGTCGTCGAGGACGGCGACGACGTCCATCCCGTCGTGGAGCTCGCCGTCGACGAGGCCGGCGTCGTCACCGAGCTCGCGGGAACGGCCGGCGACGAGGACGTGCGTGGCGCCGGAGTCGCGCAGGTCGGCGACCGCCCGGGCGGCGTGCTCGGCGTAGCCCGCCCGGCTCGAGGCGATGACGGCCACGGTCGAGCCGGACTCGCCCGAGGCGAGACCGCCGGCGGCGAGGAGGTTGTCGACGAAGGTCTGGCGGGGGCCGAAGTCGCGCTGGGTGCCGAGGGTGCGGACCACGACCGTGGCGTGCGCGCCGAGGGCGCGGGCCCGGTCGCGCAGCTGCTCGAAGACCGCGGCGTCGCGCAGGGGCGGCAGTGCCTGCCCGGAGGGGGCGGCGACCCGACGTGGACGCCGCTCCAGCGGCGACTCCGCGGCGAGAGGGAACGTCGACACCCCGGTGAGCGGGGTGCGCCGGGTCGACAGCTCGACGGCGCGCTCGGCCGTCGCGGCGGAGACCCAGGAGTGGAGGAGCCCGTCCTCGAGGGCGGCGACGACGCCACCGGCGGCCTCGACCTCGCGGAAGCGGGTCCAGACGGCCGCGGCGACCTCGTCGGTGAGCGCCTCGAGGTACCAGGAGCCCCCACCGGGGTCGGTGACCCGCCCGACGTTCGACTCGTCGGCGAGGAGGATCTGGGTGTTGCGCGCGAGGCGGCGACTGAACCGCTCGGGGAGCCCGGCGACGGTGTCGTAGGGCAGCACGGTGACGGCGTCCGCTCCCCCGACGCTGGCCCCGAAGGTCGCGAGGGTCGAGCGCAGGACGTTGACCCACGGGTCCTCGCGGCTGAACATCCGCAGGCTCGTCACCGCATGGGTGCGGGCGCCCCGCCGTTCCTCGGGCACGCCGCACGCCTCCCCGACCCGGGCCCACACGCGCCGCAGCGCCCGCAGGGCCGCGGCCGTGAGGAACTGGTCGGCGGTGGTGGGCACGCGGAACTCGAGGTGCGCGAAGGCGGCCGCCGGCGCGACCCCCGCGGACTCGAGGTGGCGCAGGTAGGCGATCCCGGTGGCCACGGCGACGGCCAGGGCGTCCACCTCGGTGGCGCCCGCCTCGTGGAGGACCCGGGCGTCGACGGTGACGGCCCGCCAGCCCTCGCGCTGCTCGGCGAGGTGGACGAGCGCCGCGAGGCTCGACAGGTCGGCGGTGGCTCCGGTGCGGATCGCCGCCCCCACCGGGTCGATGCCGAGGTTGCCGCCCACCGAGGGGGAGTCGCCGACGTGCTCGTGGAGGGCCAGGGCGGCCGCCGCCTGGTCGGCGGTCGCCGAGACGACGACGGGCGCGAGGTCGAGGCGGACGTCGGCGAGGACCTCCCCGAGGTCCGCGGCCGCGATGCCGTCGTCACCGACGTGGACCCACACCGAGGTGACGCCGTGCTCGAGGTCGTCGAGGACGGCGGCGCGGGAGCGGGCGGGGTCGGGGTCGTCGTGGAGCTGGCGCACGTCCCACGGCAGCGTCCCGTCGCGCAGGGCGACCCCACGGGTGAACGGCATGGCGCCGGGGACCCCGAGGGCGCGCTCCTCGCGCAGGTACAGCGGGGCGACGTCGAGCCCGCCCGCCAGGGTGCGGTGGAGGGCCAGCTCCGCGGCCGGCCCGTCGAGGCGGTCGTCCTCGGCGCGGGTCTTGTTGAGGACCGCCGCCGCGAGCTCCTGCCACGCCTCGCGGTCCTGCACCGCGAACCCCGAGGCGAGGGCCTCGGGACCGTTCGCCACCGACCCGTCCGTCATCGTGCTCCCTTTCGGTCGCGCACCGCCTCGTGCCGACCGTGCGCCGGACCCACCCTAGCCGCGCGCACGGAGGTCACCGGCGAGAGATCGAGCACACCGCGGGCACGCTGCTGTTGGGCCGGCCGCGGACCGGCGGGACGACGTCGTCGCAGGTCAGGCGGGGTCGATGGCGACGTAGGGCGCCCCGAGGGCGCGCAGCCGCTCCTCGCCACCGTCGACGGCGGTGAGGACCGTGAGACCGCCCTCCGTCGCGGCGACGGAGTGCTCCCAGTGGGCGGCACGCGAGCCGTCGCGCGTGGCCACGGTCCAGTCGTCGTCGAGGACGGTGCTGTCCTGGTCACCGAGGACGACCATCGGCTCGATGCAGATCGTCGTGCCGTCGACGACCTTGGGGCCCTTGCCCGAGACGCGGTAGTTGGGGACCTGCGGGTCCATGTGCATCGAGGTGCCGATGCCGTGGCCGACGTAGTCCTCGACGATGCCGTACTCGCGGCCCCGCCGGGCGCCGGCGTCGGTCAGGCTGTCCTCGACCGCGGCCCCCACGTCGTAGAGGCTCGACCCGACCTGGAGCGCGAGGATGCCGGCCCACAGCGAGGCCTCGGTGTCCTCGATGAGCTCGAGGTCCTCGGCACGCGCGGCCGCGGGTCCGCCGACGACGAGGCTCACGGCGGCGTCGCCGTTCCACCGGCCCACCTGGGCGCCGCAGTCGATGGAGAGCAGGTCGCCCTCGACCAGCACCCGCTCACCCGGGATGCCGTGGACGATCTGCTCGTTCACCGACGTGCACAGCGTGTGGCGGTACCCCGGGACGAGCTGGAAGTTGGGGACGCCACCGTGCTCGCGGATGTGCGCCTCGGCGAGGGCGTCGAGCTCGAGGGTCGTCATCCCCGGCCGCACCGCGGCGACGAGGAGCTCGAGGGTGCGGCCCACGAGGAGGCCGGCGGTACGCATGCCGGCGAGCTGCTCGGCGTCCTTGCCCTCGCAGCGGTCGCGGTTGAACAGACCCATGGTGGTGAACCCTACTTCTCGTCCTGGTCACGGTGGAATGCCTCGTCGACATTCATGGAACGCAAAAGGGGAGGGCGTGTGGGCCCTCCCCTTTTGGGAATGTTTGTCCGGCTGCGTCCTACTCTCCCACACCGTCACCAGTGCAGTACCATCGGCGCTGAAGGGCTTAGCTTCCGGGTTCGGAATGGGACCGGGCGTTTCCCCTTCGCTATGACAGCCGAAACTCTATGGAGATATGTGGGTGTGTCTCACCCCGGGTGGGGGGTGGTTCCCGTCCGTATCTCGGGAACTGCACAGTGGACGCGAACACGCTTTGAATTCTTTGGGTGTGTATCAAGTTGTCGGCTTATTAGTACCAGTCAGCTGCATGCATTGCTGCACTTCCACGTCTGGCCTATCAACCCGGTAGTCTAGCCGGGAGCCTCTCACACCTGATGGTGCATGGAAACCTCATCTTGAAGCGTGCTTCCCGCTTAGATGCTTTCAGCGGTTATCACTTCCGAACGTAGCTAATCAGCGGTGCCCTTGGCAGGACAACTGACACACCAGAGGTTCGTCCAACCCGGTCCTCTCGTACTAGGGTCAGCCCTTCTCAAGTTTCCTACGCGCACAGCGGATAGGGACCGAACTGTCTCACGACGTTCTAAACCCAGCTCGCGTACCGCTTTAATGGGCGAACAGCCCAACCCTTGGGAGCAACTCCACCCCCAGGATGCGACGAGCCGACATCGAGGTGCCAAACCATGCCGTCGATATGGACTCTTGGGCAAGATCAGCCTGTTATCCCCGGGGTACCTTTTATCCGTTGAGCGACGGCGCTTCCACAAGCCACCGCCGGGTCACTAGTTCCGACTTTCGTCCCTGCTCGAGATGTCTCTCTCGCAGTCAAGCTCCCTTGTGCACTTACACTCGACACCTGATTGCCAACCAGGCTGAGGGAACCTTTGAGCGCCTCCGTTACCTTTTAGGAGGCAACCGCCCCAGTTAAACTACCCACCAGGCACTGTCCCTGATCCGGATCACGGACCGAGGTTAGATATCCAGAACGACCAGAGTGGTATTTCAACGTTGACTCCACCGACACTGGCGTGCCGGCTTCACAGTCTCCCACCTATCCTACACAAGCCGTACCGAACACCAATACCAAGCTATAGTAAAGGTCCCGGGGTCTTTCCGTCCTGCTGCGCGTAACGAGCATCTTTACTCGTAGTGCAATTTCGCCGAGTTCGCGGTTGAGACAGTGGAGAAGTCGTTACGCCATTCGTGCAGGTCGGAACTTACCCGACAAGGAATTTCGCTACCTTAGGATGGTTATAGTTACCACCGCCGTTTACTGGGGCTTAAATTCTCAGCTTCGACCCGAAGGTCTAACCGGTCCTCTTAACCTTCCAGCACCGGGCAGGCGTCAGTCCGTATACATCGTCTTGCGACTTCGCACGGACCTGTGTTTTTAGTAAACAGTCGCTTCTCCCTGGTCTCTGCGGCCCTTTCCCCTAGGACGTGAAGTCCTTCAAGGTCTGGGCCCCCCTTCTCCCGAAGTTACGGGGGCATTTTGCCGAGTTCCTTAACCACGATTCACTCGATCGCCTTGGTATTCTCTACCTAACCACCTGAGTCGGTTTGGGGTACGGGCGGCTCGAACCTCGCTAGAAGATTTTCTTGGCAGCATAGGATCACCCTGCTTCCCGCATACGCGGTCACTATCAGGTCTCAGGATATGTGTGACACGGATTTGCCTATGTCACTCCCTACACCCTTGGACGTGGACAACCATCGCCACGCGGAGGCTACCTTCCTGCGTCTCTCCATCGCTTGACTACTACCAGCTCGGGTCGCGCGCTCCACCGGCGATGTCACCCCCTCGAAAGGAGGCAACGAAGTGCCGGCTTCAGGCGCTTAGCATCACGAGGTTCGTCATGGGCGGTTCTTCGCCGGTTCCGGAATATCAACCGGATGTCCATCGACTACGCCTGTCGGCCTCGCCTTAGGTCCCGACTTACCCAGGGCAGATTAGCTTGACCCTGGAACCCTTGGTTATTCGGCGGACGGGTTTCTCGCCCGTCATTCGCTACTCATGCCTGCATTCTCACTCGTGTGGCCTCCACGGCTGGATCACTCCGCCGCTTCCCTGGCCACACGACGCTCCCCTACCCATCAACACGCTTGGACCACGATCCCTCAGGAGTCGTGGCCGGGCAATGTGTCAATGCCACAGCTTCGGTGGTGTGCTTGAGCCCCGCTACATTGTCGGCGCGGAATCACTTGACCAGTGAGCTATTACGCACTCTTTAAAGGGTGGCTGCTTCTAAGCCAACCTCCTGGTTGTCAATGCAACTCCACATCCTTTCCCACTTAGCACACGCTTAGGGACCTTAGATGGTGGTCTGGGCTGTTTCCCTCTCGACTACGGAGCTTATCCCCCGCAGTCTCACTGCCACGCTCTCACTTACCGGCATTCGGAGTTTGGCTAACGTCAGTAACCTGGTGAGGCCCATCGGCTATCCAGTAGCTCTACCTCCGGTAAGAAACACGTGACGCTGCACCTAAATGCATTTCGGGGAGAACCAGCTATCACGGAGTTTGATTGGCCTTTCACCCCTACCCACAGCTCATCCCCTCAGTTTTCAACCTAAGTGGGTTCGGCCCTCCACGACGTCTTACCGTCGCTTCAGCCTGGCCATGGGTAGATCACTCCGCTTCGGGTCTAGACCCAGCGACTCTGTCGCCCTGTTCGGACTCGCTTTCGCTACGGCTTCCCCACACGGGTTAACCTCGCCACTGAGCACTAACTCGCAGGCTCATTCTTCAAAAGGCACGCCGTCACCCCACAAGGAGGCTCCGACGGATTGTAGGCACACGGTTTCAGGATCTATTTCACTCCCCTCCCGGGGTACTTTTCACCTTTCCCTCACGGTACTTGTCCGCTATCGGTCACCAGGGAATATTTAGGCTTAGCGGGTGGTCCCGCCGGATTCACACGGGATTTCTCGGGCCCCGTGCTACTTGGGATGGTTCTCTGGAGTGCACGCCATTTCGTCTACGGGGGTCGCACCCTCTGTGCCGGGCCTTTCAATGCCCTTCGACTATGACGCACATTTCTGACTCCATGCCAGCGTGTCAGCACTGACTGAGAAGTCCCACGACCCCGCATCTGCAACCCCTGACAGGTATCACACAGATACGGTTTAGCCTGATCCGCTTTCGCTCGCCACTACTCACGGAATCGCGGTTGCTTTCTCTTCCTGTGGGTACTGAGATGTTTCACTTCCCCACGTTCCCTCTACCCACCCTATGTGTTCAGGTGGGAGTGACTGGACTTGCCTCCAGCCGGGTTTCCCCATTCGGAAATCCTCGGATCACAGTCTGGTTATCGACTCCCCGAGGCTTATCGCAGATTCCTACGTCCTTCTTCGGTTCCTGGTGCCAAGGCATCCACCGTGTGCCCTTAAAAACTTGATGCACAAAGATTTTAAGATGCTCGCGTCCACTGTGTAGTTCTCAACATACGGGCGGCACCTTCGCCCACACCGGCGCCTACCGAGCCCAACAGCTCGACGGTTCGCACGAGGCAAAGGTCCCAACCACACCACCCCACCCCCACACGGGGAGCCGGCCGGCACGGCCTGAAAAGCAACGGCAACCACCCCCACCCACAAGGCAGGAGCGGCCGGCCGAGCCCTCAGGACCCAACAACGTGTCAGGCACCGCCACCCTCCCCGACCCCGTTCCACACCCCCCGAAGAGGAGCTGTACTAGGTGCCGGCAAGACCAAGCGGTGCCAAATAATCGATGTTCCACCCTTGAGCACCCGGTGCCCCACGAACGGGGACAAACCAGGGCCTGGACCGACCCCAAGAGGGTCGGCCAGCGCTCCTTAGAAAGGAGGTGATCCAGCCGCACCTTCCGGTACGGCTACCTTGTTACGACTTAGTCCCAATCGCCAGTCCCACCTTCGACGGCTCCCTCCCACAAGGGGTTGGGCCACCGGCTTCGGGTGTTACCGACTTTCGTGACTTGACGGGCGGTGTGTACAAGGCCCGGGAACGTATTCACCGCAGCGTTGCTGATCTGCGATTACTAGCGACTCCGACTTCATGGGGTCGAGTTGCAGACCCCAATCCGAACTGAGACCGGTTTTTTGGGATTCGCTCCACCTCGCGGTTTCGCAGCCCTTTGTACCGGCCATTGTAGCATGTGTGAAGCCCAAGACATAAGGGGCATGATGATTTGACGTCATCCCCACCTTCCTCCGAGTTGACCCCGGCAGTCTCCCATGAGTCCCCAGCACCCTAAAAGGGCCTGCTGGCAACATGGAACGAGGGTTGCGCTCGTTGCGGGACTTAACCCAACATCTCACGACACGAGCTGACGACAACCATGCACCACCTGTGTACCGACCTTGCGGGGCACCCATCTCTGGATGTTTCCGGTACATGTCAAGCCTTGGTAAGGTTCTTCGCGTTGCATCGAATTAATCCACATGCTCCGCCGCTTGTGCGGGGCCCCCGTCAATTCCTTTGAGTTTTAGCCTTGCGGCCGTACTCCCCAGGCGGGGAACTTAATGCGTTAGCTGCGGCACAGATCTCGTGGAATGAGACCCACACCTAGTTCCCAACGTTTACGGCGTGGACTACCAGGGTATCTAATCCTGTTCGCTCCCCACGCTTTCGCTTCTCAGCGTCAGTAGTGGCCCAGAGACCTGCCTTCGCCATCGGTGTTCCTCCTGATATCTGCGCATTTCACCGCTACACCAGGAATTCCAGTCTCCCCTACCACACTCTAGTCTGCCCGTACCCACTGCAAGTCCGGGGTTGAGCCCCGGATTTTCACAGCAGACGCGACAAACCGCCTACAAGCTCTTTACGCCCAATAATTCCGGACAACGCTCGCACCCTACGTATTACCGCGGCTGCTGGCACGTAGTTAGCCGGTGCTTCTTCTGCAGGTACCGTCACTTTCGCTTCTTCCCTGCTGAAAGAGGTTTACAACCCGAAGGCCGTCATCCCTCACGCGGCGTCGCTGCATCAGGCTTTCGCCCATTGTGCAATATTCCCCACTGCTGCCTCCCGTAGGAGTCTGGGCCGTGTCTCAGTCCCAGTGTGGCCGGTCGCCCTCTCAGGCCGGCTACCCGTCGTCGCCTTGGTGAGCCACTACCTCACCAACAAGCTGATAGGCCGCGAGCCCATCCCAGACCGAAAAACTTTCCACACCATAACCATGCGGCTCGGTGTCGTATCCGGTATTAGCTCCGGTTTCCCGGGGTTATTCCAGAGTCTGGGGCAGGTTACTCACGTGTTACTCACCCGTTCGCCACTGATCACCCAAGAGCAAGCTCTCAAGATCACCGTTCGACTTGCATGTGTTAAGCACGCCGCCAGCGTTCGTCCTGAGCCAGGATCAAACTCTCCGTTGATGTATTCAATCCCCCACCCGAAAGCAGGGAAAACAACTACACCCCGTAAAGGGTTCAAACCCCGGCTGAGCACAAACAACCAGCAAAAAAATTCACTGCTTGTCCGTCATCAACCAAAGGATAAAATCGTGCACCACCCCCACCCCACCACCACAACGGCGACAAGACGAGAACGACGCGACGAGGTAAAACTTGGCATCGATTTTTGACACGCTGTTGAGTTCTCAAGGATCGGACGCGCACCAACGACCCGCTCGTTTCCGAGCTGCATCGTCGGGGCTTGTACCGCTTGGATGTCCCTCCGGCTTCCCAGAAGGCAACCGGACGAACGTACCCGCGTCCACACTTGGGCGTCAAATCCGGTGCCGCTCTCACGGTGTCCGGCTCGATCGCGCTTGGTTCTTCGCGGGTGCCCCACTCTACCAGCCTGGTGGGCCGGCCCCAAAACGGGCGGTGGGTGCCAACCTGGGGCCCGGCCTGCTTGGGACCGAGAGCTCGTGAGAACCCGGTCGCTTGGCGTCCGTTCCGCCCTCGCGGGCTGACGTCGAGAACAGTAGACGACGACCCGCACCTGCTCCAAATCCGCTCCCCCGGGCGCGGCCCCGCCCCGTCGTCCCCCTGCCGGGATGCGGAACGGCCCCCGTCGCGTGCTGCGACGAGGGCCGTTGCCGGTGGGTGCGAGGCGCGCTCAGGCGAGGGCGGCGAGGATGCGCGCCGTCACCTCGTCGACCTCGCCGAGGCCGTCGACCTCGACGAGGAGGCCGCGCTCCCGGTAGGTGTCCGACAGCGGCTTGGTCTCGCGGTGGTAGATGGCCATCCGCTCCCGGATGACCTCCTCGGTGTCGTCGGACCGGCCGTCGGTCTCGGCCCGCTTGAGCAGGCGGCCGACGACGGCGTCCTCGTCGACGGTCAGCTCGAGGACGTGGTCGAGCGGGGTGCCGTCGAGCATCGCGTCGAGGGCGTCGACCTGGGCGAGGGTGCGCGGGTAGCCGTCGAGGAGGAAGCCGCCGGCGCAGTCGTCCTGCGCGAGCCGGTCCTGGACGATGGCGTTGGTGACCTCGTCGCTGACGTAGCCGCCCGAGGCGAGGATCTCCTTGACCTGGAGTCCGAGCTCGGTCTCGTTCTTGATGTTCGCGCGGAAGATGTCACCGGTGGAGATGGCGGGGATCGCGAGGTTCTCGGCGATCCGGGCCGCCTGGGTGCCCTTGCCGGCACCCGGTGGTCCGAGGATGAGGAGTCGCATCAGCGGAGGAACCCTTCGTAGTGCCGCTGCTGCAGCTGCGCCTCGATCTGCTTGACCGTCTCCAGGCCGACACCCACGATGATGAGGATCGAGGTGCCGCCGAAGGGGAAGTTCTGGTTCGCGTCGACGAGGACCAGCGCGATGAGCGGGATGAGCGAGATCAGCGCGAGGTAGATCGCGCCGGGCACGGTGATCCGGGTCAGGACGTAGTTGAGGTACTCGGCCGTGGGTCGCCCGGCGCGGATACCTGGGATGAAGCCGCCGTACTTCTTCATGTTGTCGGCGACCTCGGTCGGGTTGAACGTGATCGACACGTAGAAGAACGTGAAGAACAGGATGAGGCCGATGTACAGCGCCATGTAGTACGGGTGGTCGCCCCGCACGAGGTGGGCGTTGATCCAGTCGACCCAGCCCGCGTTGTTGCCGTCGGGGCGGGTGTTGAACTGCGCCACGAGGGTCGGCAGGGCGATGAGCGAGCTGGCGAAGATGACCGGGATGACACCGGCCATGTTGACCTTGAGCGGGATGTAGGTGGAGGTCCCGCCGTAGACCCTGCGCCCCACCATCCGCTTGGCGTACTGCACGGGGATGCGCCGCTGGCTCTGCTCGACGAAGACGACGAGCGAGATGACGACGAAGCCCATGAGGATGATGCCGAGGAAGATCGTCCAGCCCGAGCGCTGCTGGATGGCCCACAGCGAGCCGGGGAAGCTGGCCGCGATCGACACGAAGATCATGAGCGACATCCCGTTGCCCACGCCCTTGTCGGTGACCAGCTCACCCATCCACATGATGACGCCGGTGCCGGCGGTCATCGTGAGGACCATGATGAGGATCGTGACGACGGAGTCGTTGATGAGGATGTTCGTGCACGCGGGGTTCCCGAAGAGCGTCTGCGGGTTCTGCGCGAAGGTGATGAGCGTCGAGGACTGGAGCACCGCGAGACCGATGGTGAGGTAGCGCGTGTACTGCGTCATCTTCGTCTGACCGGCCTGGCCCTCCTTCTTGAGGGCCTCGAACCGTGGGATCACCACGGTGAGCAGCTGGACGATGATGCTCGCCGTGATGTACGGCATGATCCCGAGCGCGAAGATCGACAGCTGGAGCAGTGCTCCGCCGCTGAAGAGGTTCACCAGCCCGAGGAGCCCGTTGCTGTTGTCGGCGCCGTCGATGCAGCGCTGGACCAGCGGGTAGCTCACGCCGGGAGCCGGCACGTGCGCGCCGAGGCGGTAGATCACGATGATCGCGAGCGTGAACAGCAGCTTCCTGCGCAGGTCGGGCGTCTTGAACGCGCGGCCGAATGCGGTGAGCACAGGTCCTCCAGGGGGTGCGGCCCGATGGGTAGGGGCCGCGTCGTCAATGAACCGTCACAAGATACCCGTCGGCGCCGGGATGGCCGGTACCGAGGGCGGAACGACGTGACGCCGCAGGGTCGGTTCCCGGGGTCTCCCGGGTCCCGACCCTGCGGCGTGTGGTCGACACAGAGGGGTCAGGCGGTCGTCGCCGAGCCGCCCGCCGCCTCGATCTTCTGCTTGGCGCTCGCGGAGAACGCGTCGGCCGTCACGTTGACGGCCACGGCGATCTCGCCGGTGCCGAGCACCTTGACGAGCTGCCCGTCGCGGACCGCACCCTTGGCCACGAGGTCCTCGACCGAGACGTCCCCACCCTGCGGGTAGAGCGCGTTCAGCTTGTCGAGGTTCACGACCTGGTACTCGGTCTTGAACGGGTTCTTGAAGCCACGCAGCTTCGGGAACCGCATGTGCAGCGGGGTGGTCCCGCCCTGGAAGCCCACCGAGACCTGGTACCGGGCCTTGGTGCCCTTGGTCCCGCGGCCGGCGGTCTTGCCACGCTTGCCACCCTCACCACGACCCACGCGGATCTTGGGGGACTTGGCACCGGGAGCCGGGCGAAGGTGGTGCACCTTCAGCGCCGCGGCACCCTCGCCGGCCGCCTTCGCGGCCTTCGTGGTGTCAGCCATGATCACTCCACCTCCTCGACCGCGACCAGGTGGGTCACGGTCTTGACCATCCCGCGGATCTCGGGACGGTCCTCCTTGACGACGACGTCGCCGATGCGCTTCAGACCGAGGCTGCGCAGCGTGTCACGCTGGTTCTGCTTGCCACCGATCTCGGAACGGGTCTGGGTCACCTTCAGTCGCGCCATCATGCACCGGCCTTGGCCTCGGCGATGCCGGCGGCCTGGGCCCGCAGCATCGCGGCGGGGGCGACCCGGTCCACGGGCAGGCCACGGCGCGCCGCGACCTCCTCGGGGCGCTCGAGACCCTTGAGGGCCTCGACCGTCGCGTGGACGATGTTGATCGCGTTGCTCGAGCCGAGGCTCTTGGACAGCACGTCGTGGATGCCGGCGCACTCGAGCACCGCGCGGACCGGACCACCGGCGATGACACCGGTACCGGGGCTGGCGGGGCGGAGCATGACGACACCGGCGGCGGCCTCACCCTGGACGGGGTGGGGGATGGTGCCCTGGATGCGCGGGACCTTGAAGAACTCCTTCTTGGCCTCCTCGACACCCTTGGCGATCGCCGCGGGCACCTCCTTGGCCTTGCCGTAGCCGACACCGACGGTGCCGTCGCCGTCACCGACGACGACGAGCGCGGTGAAGCTGAAGCGGCGGCCACCCTTGACGACCTTGGCGACGCGGTTGATGGTCACCACGCGCTCGACGTACTGGCTCTTCTCGGGCTCGCGGCCGTCACGGCCGCGACGGTCTCCGTCACGGCCCTGGCCGCCACGGCGGTCGCCGCGCTCGGCGGTGGCGGGTCCGCCGGTGCCTCGACGCTGGGGTCCGGGCATCAGATGTTCCTCATCTCGACAGTGGTGGTCTGGTTGGCGGTGGTCACAGGGACAGCCCGCCTTCCCGTGCGCCGTCCGCGATGGCGGCGACGCGACCGTGGTACTTGTTGCCGCCGCGGTCGAAGACGACCGCCTCGACGCCGGCAGCCTTGGCCCGCTCGGCGACGAGCTCGCCGACCTTCTTGGCCTTGGCGGTCTTGTCACCCTCGATGGTGCGCACGTCGGCCTCCATCGTCGAGGCGGACGCGACCGTCTTGCCGACGGTGTCGTCGACGACCTGGACGAAGACGTGGCGCGCGGAGCGCGACACGACCAGGCGCGGACGCCCGGCGGTACCGGTGACGTTCTTGCGCACGCGGAAGTGACGACGACCGCGCGCGGCGCTCTTGCTCTTGGCGCGCTTGACGATCAGTGCCATGGCTTACTTACCAGCCTTTCCGACCTTGCGGCGGATCTGCTCGCCCGCGTAGCGGACGCCCTTGCCCTTGTACGGGTCGGGCTTGCGGAGCTTGCGGATGTTCGCGGCGACCTCGCCGACGAGCTGCTTGTCGATGCCCTGGACCGAGAACCGGGTCTGGTTCTCGACCGCGAAGGTGATCCCCGCGGGGGGCTCGACGGTGATGGAGTGCGAGTAGCCGAGGGCGAACTCGAGGTTGGAGCCCTTGGCCAGCACGCGGTAGCCGGTGCCGTGGATCTCGAGCTTCTTCTCGTAGCCCTCGGTGACACCGAGCACCATGTTGTTGATGAGCGAGCGGGTCAGGCCGTGGAGCGAGCGCGAACCGCGCGCGTCGTCCGGGCGCTTGACCTCGAGCGAGCCGTCGGCCTGCTCGACCGTGATCGGCTCGGCGACGACGACGCTGAGCTCGCCCTTGGGGCCCTTGACCTTCACGGTCTGGCCGTCGATGGCGACATCGACGCCGGAGGGCACGCTGACGGGGAGACGTCCGATGCGGGACATGGCAGCTACCCCTTACCAGATGTAGGCGAGGACTTCCCCACCCACACCCTTGTTGGCGGCCTGACGATCGGTCAGCAGGCCGGAGGACGTCGAGATGATCGCGACACCGAGGCCACCGAGAACCTTGGGCAGGTTGGTGGACTTGGCGTACACGCGCAGGCCGGGCTTGGAGACGCGGCGCACTCCGGCGATGGAGCGCTCGCGGTTGGGCCCGTACTTGAGGTTCACCGTGAGGGTCTTGCCCACCTCGGCGTCCTCGACGGCCCAGCCGGCGATGTAGCCCTCGGCCTCGAGGATCTCGGCGATGTGGCTCTTGAGCTTCGAGAACGGCATGGAGACTGCGTCCTTGTGCGCCGAGTTGGCGTTGCGGACGCGGGTCAACATGTCCGCGATCGGGTCGGTCATGGTCATTGGGCTTCTCCGCCCTCTCTCAGCACGGTTTCCTCCCGGCCCTTCACGGGCCGGGCGGACCTGCGCTGTAGATGGTCTGTTTCGTGGGGGTGCCGCGGGAGTGCGGCGGGGTGGGGACGGCGACCTGGTGGCCGGTCGTCCCCGCGAGTCACCAGCTGGACTTGGTCACGCCGGGGAGCTCGCCGCGGTGGGCCATCTCCCGCAGGCAGATCCGGCACAGGCCGAACTTGCGGTAGACCGAGTGCGGACGGCCGCAGCGCTGGCAGCGCGTGTAGCCGCGGACCGCGAACTTCGGCTTCTTGTTCGCCTTGTTGACGAGGGCAGTCTTGGCCATTGCTCAGTTCTCCTTGAACGGGAAGCCGAGCGCCTTGAGCAGCGCGCGCCCCTCGTCGTCGTTCGTCGCGGTCGTGACGACCGTGATGTCCATGCCGCGGACGCGGTCGATCTTGTCCTGGTCGATCTCGTGGAACATCGACTGCTCGGTGAGACCGAACGTGTAGTTGCCCCGGCCGTCGAACTGCTTCGGCGACAGGCCGCGGAAGTCACGGATGCGCGGGAGCGCGGTGCTGACGAGGCGGTCGAGGAACTCCCACATGCGGTCGCCGCGCAGCGTGGTGTGCGTGCCGATGGGCATGCCCTCACGCAGCTTGAACTGGGCGATCGACTTGCGGGCCTTGGTGACCACCGGCTTCTGGCCGGTGATGGCGGTGAGGTCGCGGACAGCACCCTCGATGAGCTTGCTGTCCTTCGCGGCGTCACCGACACCCATGTTGACGACGACCTTGACGACACCGGGGACCTGCATGACGTTCGCGTAGCCGAACTGCTCGAACAGGGAGCCCTTGATCTCGTCGTGGTAGCGCGCCTTCAGGCGCGGCGTGGTTGCGGTCTCAGCCATCTCTCTCACAGGTCCTTGCCCGAGCGGGTGCCGACGCGGACGCGGGTCGCCTTCTGGCGCCCGTCACGCTCGACGGTCTCGACGCGGGTCTTGATCCGGGTGGGCTTGTTGTCGGACGGGTCGACGACGGCCACGTTGCTCACGTGGATCGGCGCCTCCTGGACGACGAGGCCACCGGTGCGGCTGCCCCGGGACGACTGGCCGGCCTTGGTGTGCCGGGTGACCCGGTTGACGCCCTCGACCGTGACGCGGCCGGTCTCGCGGTTCACCGAGATGACCTTGCCGGTCTGGCCCTTGTCCTTGCCGGTGAGCACCTGGACGGTGTCACCCTTCTTGATCTTCATCGACGCCATGGCTCAGAGCACCTCCGGGGCAAGGCTGATGATCTTCATGAAGCGCTTCTCGCGCAGCTCGCGGCCGACGGGGCCGAAGATGCGGGTCCCACGCGGGTCGCCGTCGTTCTTGAGGATGACGGCGGCGTTCTCGTCGAACTTGATGTAGGAACCGTCAGCGCGACGGCGCTCCTTCTTGGTGCGGACGATGACCGCCTTGACGACGTCGCCCTTCTTGACGTTGCCGCCGGGGATCGCGTCCTTGACGGTGGCGACGATGGTGTCGCCGATGCCGGCATACCGGCGACCCGAGCCGCCGAGAACACGGATGCACAAGATCTCCTTGGCACCGGTGTTGTCGGCGACGCGAACTCGCGACTCCTGCTGGATCACTTATCTGTCTCCTATACGTCGTGCTGGTTCTCCGCCGCGGGGCGGAGCCTGGCCGAACTGGGGCTTACTTGGCCTTCTCGAGGATCTCCACCAGGCGCCAGCGCTTGGTGGCGCTGAGCGGGCGGGTCTCCATGATGAGGACGCGGTCGCCGACACCGGCGGAGTTGGCCTC